>CALRNU020000051.1:0-4572 GCA_943369595.1 Synechococcus sp. UW140 | reverse complement strand
GCTACAGTAAAGCTTCATAGGGTCTTTCTGTCCGGGTGCACGTAGTCCGCATCTTCACAGACAATTCTATTTCGCCGAGCCTCTCTCCGAGACAGCGCCCAGATCGTTACGCCTTTCGTGCGGGTCGGAACTTACCCGACAAGGAATTTCGCTACCTTAGGACCGTTATAGTTACGGCCGCCGTTCACCGGGGCTTCAGTCGCTAGCTTCACTTACGTTGACCAGCTTCCTTAACCTTCCGGCACTGGGCAGGCGTCAGCCCCCATACATCGTCTTGCGACTTAGCGGAGACCTGTGTTTTTGGTAAACAGTCGCCTGGGCCTCTTCACTGCGACCACCTTGCGGTGGCACCCCTTCTCCCGAAGTTACGGGGCCATTTTGCCGAGTTCCTTAGAGAGAGTTACCTCGCGCCCCTCGGTATTCTCTACCACCCTACCTGTGTCGGTTTCGGGTACAGGCCATCATGTCTTAACGGGTGTAGGGCTTTTCTTGGAAGCTTGACGTCAACCACTTCGCTCCCGTAGGAGCTCGTACTCACGCCTCAGCTCAGGATGTTTTCGCCACCCCTCAACGCCTCGAACGCTTGAACCGGTAACCAACATCCGGCTGGCCTAGCCTTCTCCGTCCCCCTTCCCAAAACATGACAGGTACAGGAATGTTGACCTGTTGTCCATCGACTACGCCTTTCGGCCTCGCCTTAGGTCCTGACTAACCCTCCGTGGACGAGCCTACCGGAGGAACCCTTAGGGTTTCGGGGCATGGGATTCTCACCCATGTTTTCGCTACTCAAGCCGACATTCTCACTTCTATGCAGTCCACGCCCGCTCACGCTAACGCTTCGCCCCGCATAGAACGCTCCCCTACCATAAATCCGCAGCTTCGGTATACCGCTTAGCCCCGTTCATTTTCGGCGCAGGATCGCTCGACCAGTGAGCTATTACGCACTCCTTTGAGGATGGCTGCTTCTAGGCAAACCTCCTGGTTGTCTGGGCAACCCCACCTCCTTTATCACTCAGCGGTAATTTTGGGACCTTAGCTGGCGGTCTGGGCTGTTTCCCTCTCGACCATGGAGCTTATCCCCCACAGTCTGACTGCCTGGCTACACACAGGGTATTCAGAGTTCGTCTCGATTTGGTACCGCTCTCGCAGCCCGCACCGAAACGGTGGCTTTACCCCCCTGCTGGAGCACCAGACGCTACGCCTCAACGTATTTCGGGGAGAACCAGCTAGCTCCGGGTTCGATTGGCATTTCACCCCTAACCACAGCTCATCCGCTGATTTTTCAACATCAGTCGGTTCGGACCTCCACTTGGTATCACCCAAGCTTCATCCTGGCCATGGTTAGATCACCCGGGTTCGGGTCTATAAACACTGACTGTCGCCCTATTCAGACTCGCTTTCGCTATGGCTCCACCATTTCCGGTTTAACCTGCCAGTGCCTATAAGTCGCCGGCTCATTCTTCAACAGGCACACGGTCATCCGATCAGTCGGACTCCCATTGCTTGTAAGCTCACGGTTTCATGTTCTATTTCACTCCCCTCCCGGGGTTCTTTTCACCTTTCCCTCGCGGTACTGTTGCGCTATCGGTCACACAGGAGTACTTAGCCTTACGAGGTGGTCCTCGCGGATTCACACGGAATTTCACGTGCTCCGTGCTACTCGGGATACAGCTAGGCCTGATCCATTTTCGGATACGGGGCTTTCACCCTCTCTGGCGCGCCTTTCAAGCGCTTCTCCTAACTTCACAGGTCCACGTTGCTGTCCCACAACCCCGATGGTCGAAACCATCGGTTTAGGCTCTTCCCCGTTCGCTCGCCGCTACTCAGGGAGTCGTTTTTACTTTCCTTTCCTCCAGCTACTAAGATGTTTCAGTTCGCTGGGTTGGCTCGTGCCAGCCTATGTATTCAGCTGGCCGTTCTAGGGGTTGCCCCATTCGGAAATTCCCGGATCAAAGCGTGTTTCCAGCTCCCCGAGACTTATCGCAGGTAACCACGTCCTTCATCGCCTCTGTGTGCCAAGGTATCCACCGTGAGCCCTTTGTAGCTTGACCATATAATTTTCCTGATATCAATTCCTTGGCTAACCTCGTGAAAAATTAGCTGGTCTTTGATATCAGGACTCGGCTTTCTCCAGAATTGTTATGCCCCAACGGTTTAATTATTAACCACTTGCATGTCTAATAATTACCTGCTGGAACATCTCTGTGAGATGCTTATTTCCAGACTCACCTATACAGTTGTCAAGGTTCTGCTGAACCCATTGCTGAGCCCAGCATCGTTGGAACTCCTTCCTAATTTCCTTGGCTTTTGCCTTGGTATTAGAACTAAAGAATCAAACGAGGCTGGAATCAATCCACCCTTTCCTAAATCACTACCTGAACCTTCATGTTCCTTTCGGAATCCATGGAGGTTAGCGGACTCGAACCGCTGACATCCTGCTTGCAAAGCAGGCGCTCTACCAGCTGAGCTAAACCCCCAATCCCGATGGGCCATCCTGGACTTGAACCAGGGACCTCACCCTTATCAGGGGTGCGCTCTAACCACCTGAGCTAATGGCCCAGGAACCCTTTCGGGCCCATCCTCCACAGCTTAGCAGCCATGGGGTAGTGACCTAGACAAGCTTAGAAACCGATTTGAAAGTCCATTTCATTCCCCTTTCGAGAAATTCCCTGGCCTCTCAATGAGGTACCGATCGACCTAGAGATGAACAGATATCCGGAATACACAAAAAGTGGTATCCAGCAGACATTGTTGACTATCCCTGTTAGGAGGTGATCCAGCCGCACCTTCCGGTACGGCTACCTTGTTACGACTTCACCCCAGTCATCAGCCCCACCTTCGGCGTCCTCCTCCCTTGCGGGTTGAAGTAACGACTTCGGGCGTGGCCAACTTCCATGGTGTGACGGGCGGTGTGTACAAGGCCCGGGAACGTATTCACCGCAGTATGCTGACCTGCGATTACTAGCGATTCCTCCTTCACGTAGGCGAGTTGCAGCCTACGATCTGAACTGAGCCACGGTTTATGAGATTTGCTTACCCTCGCGAGTTTGCTGCTCTTTGTCCGTAGCATTGTAGTACGTGTGTAGCCCAGGACGTAAGGGGCATGATGACTTGACGTCATCCACACCTTCCTCCGGTTTGTCACCGGCGGTCTCTCTAGAGTGCCCAACTAAATGCTGGCAACTAAAGACGTGGGTTGCGCTCGTTGCGGGACTTAACCCAACATCTCACGACACGAGCTGACGACAGCCATGCACCACCTGTCTCTGCGCTCCCGAAGGCACCCTCCGGTTTCCCAGAGGTTCGCAGGATGTCAAGCCCTGGTAAGGTTCTTCGCGTTGCATCGAATTAAACCACATACTCCACCGCTTGTGCGGGCCCCCGTCAATTCCTTTGAGTTTCACACTTGCGTGCGTACTCCCCAGGCGGAACACTTAACGCGTTGGCTACGACACCGAGGGGGTCGATTCCCCCGACACCTAGTGTTCATCGTTTACGGCCAGGACTACAGGGGTATCTAATCCCTTTCGCTCCCCTGGCTTTCGTCCATGAGCGTCAGTTATGGCCCAGCAGAGCGCTTTCGCCACTGGTGTTCTTCCCGATATCTACGCATTTCACCGCTACACCGGGAATTCCCTCTGCCCCTACCACACTCCAGTCCTACAGTTTCCACCGCCGTGATGGAGTTGAGCTCCACTTTTTAACGGCAGACTTGTAGGACCGCCTGCGGACGCTTTACGCCCAATAATTCCGGATAACGCTTGCCACTCCCGTATTACCGCGGCTGCTGGCACGGAATTAGCCGTGGCTTATTCCTCAAGTACCGTCATGTCTTCTTCCTTGAGAAAAGAGGTTTACAGCCCAGAGGCCTTCATCCCTCACGCGGCGTTGCTCCGTCAGGCTTGCGCCCATTGCGGAAAATTCCCCACTGCTGCCTCCCGTAGGAGTCTGGGCCGTGTCTCAGTCCCAGTGTGGCTGATCATCCTCTCAGACCAGCTACTGATCGAAGCCTTGGTGAGCCTTTACCTCACCAACTAGCTAATCAGACGCGAGCTCATCCTCAGGCGAATTTCATTTCACCTCTCGGCATATGGGGTATTAGCGGTCGTTTCCAACCGTTATCCCCCTCCTGAGGGCAGATTCTCACGCGTTACTCACCCGTCCGCCACTAACCCGAAGGTTCGTTCGACTTGCATGTGTTAAGCACGCCGCCAGCGTTCATCCTGAGCCAGGATCAAACTCTCCGTTGTAAACACTTCCTCTTAGTCCACTAACATTCAATAAAAGTTGCCTTCTACATTCCTGCCGCTTTCTGCAAAGTGCTTAGCTCGGCCCATAACCACGTTCGGTCATAGTCCTTAGCTCTCCTCCTCTCAGAGGGTTCACGAAAGTGCCGTGTACGTCGCCGCACTCCTCAGCGCAGCAACCACAGCTCTCCTTGGAACTCAGTTCCGGTGCCGCCCCCTGTTCGCTTTCCCTCCATCAGCAGTCGTGAGAACCGCAGACAGATCCAAACAAAGATTGGCTTGTTTCTTTTTGACGGGACCTCACACCTCTATCGCTCTGCTGCAT
>CALRNU020000050.1:0-3735 GCA_943369595.1 Synechococcus sp. UW140 | reverse complement strand
GCGAGAGCTGCTGTTGAGTTTGGCGCCAAAATTAGTGTGTCTGTGCGAAACGGCTTTGCCTTCCTGCACAGGATCAGCTGGGATCCATACAACGAGGCCGAAGACCTGATTCCACAAGCTAAGAAATATAAGCAAGAGTATGGCTGCTACCCCGAGCGAATCTGCGCAGATCGTATCTACATCAACACCAAGAACCGAAACTTCTGCACTCGGAACGATATACGGCTTTCTGGTAAGCGATTGGGCAGGCCGCCTAAGAATCCAGAGATTAGTGCTGCTCAAAAGCAGAAGCTCAGCGCAGACCAGCGGAGACGAAACGAAGTGGAAGGATGCTTTGGATCAGGGAAGAGGAAGTATTCACTAGATTTGATTATGGCTCGGTTGAGCAAAGGTGCAGAGAACTCGATCTCCATGGCCTTCGTGGTGATGTGCGCAGAGAAGATCCGGAGGCTCCTCCGCCTCTTTTTTATCACTATCTTTACCTGGATTTATGCCTTTCAGAGGCCAGGCTCCCTCTGGATGGCGCTCAGAACTATTTTGCGGATTGAAACAGAAGGATTGCCCGTCACTGCATAGCCAACAAGTGAGCTTCCTGCACCCCTGTTTCTTGGCTGGAATCAAAGCGACTCGCTGGAAGCTTTTTCAGGAGTCCCAAATTAGTATGGCTAGAATTTTTTAATTATGGCAGTGCTGTTTATTAAGTTCTGTCATACTGTAATATGTCTTGCCCCCAGAAATCTTCTCCAGCTCATCATCACTCATCATATTAGTTTGCTGCGCCTGATAACTTTCCAAATCCGCGTTACTCACATCAAATCCAGCTTCGTTGGCGATTGCAACAGCAGCATCAAGGTCTGAAGCGCTTTTGAGTTTCTCCTTTAACCCCTCATCGTCCCTGAGCTTGGCAAGCAATACAGCAAGTTGCTCTTCTGACATCGGAAACAGCGACAATAACTTCAACTTTATAGTCCAAATTCTAACACCCTTCGACTTCCCTTAATGCTTCTTTTCAATGTCACTCCCATATTCATAATCCCATCTAGTCCCCCACTGCCTTGCCCAAAGAGTTCTTCTGCCGCCCCGCCCAGGTTGCACCAGAAAGGCTTGGCTGGCTGCTGCTGAAGCACCAAGTATGTGGAGAGTTACTGTAGAGCGTGATTACCATATGAGCTTATTATACGCCTCAATCAAATACCAGATGACAGGCAACAGATAGCAGTGAGATTTTGATTAGACAAGAACTTCGATGATGACTATAGAGAACGAAGTATGTGGGGCTATGTTAGGGAATAGACATATCATTAGGGATGGAATATGGAGAGGCTTCGCTTTGCTGTGGGTAAGTATAAAATCATCTTTGCTGTTTCTCAGTGGAGCCTGTCTGTGCTTTTGCCAGATGTCAATAGTGGCAGGTACCTGCAGTACTTTTAGGGTTATGAGTCTGAATAGACAAGTAAACCCCCTTTGCTTGCAAGCGCTTAGGGGGTGAGGGTGAGCTCAGGAGGGTAATGGTTTAACACTGTTTGCGTCCTTTTCACCCATTACTCTACCTTGCAAGAAATACCCGGAATCCTAGCATCTCCCACCACCTCCCTGCCAGTTACTTTGATTCTGGCAAGCAGCACCGTTATAAAAACTTCCACCCCTCCCACCGGAAACTCCCTCCAGCTCCTCATTACTCAACTCCATAGTTTTCTGTGCCTGATATTTAGCCCAATCTGCGTTACTCAAATCAAATCCCGCTTCCTTTGCTATTGCCACAGCAGCATCAAGGTCTACAGCACTTTTGAGTTTCTCCTGTAGCCCCGAATCCTCCTTGATCCTGGCAAGCAGTGCTGCAAGTTGCTCTTCCGACATTCTTTTAAAGGCATTTGCTCCCATGTTATAGCACAACTTCTAACGCCAGTCAACATAACTCAACACTCCTTTCCAATGTCACACCCATATTTATAATCCCATCCATTCCACCACTGCCCTGCCCAGGAGGTGGCACCAGAACTGATTGTCAGCCTGCTGCTGAAGCGTCAGATGATTGGGAATTGCTGGGGGGGGGGGATTATCGATTACATTTGGTTGGTGCCTCAATCAAATCCCTGATGAGTAGCACCGAATAGTAGTGAGATTTAGACGAGCCAACAGCATCCATGATGGCAATAGAGAGCGAAGTATTGGGTAATTACGTTGGGTAAATAGAAGTATCAGTAGAGCTCTAGAAAGGAGATGCTTGAATTTG
This sequence comes from Synechococcus sp. UW140, assembly GCA_943369595.1. GTDB lineage: Bacteria > Cyanobacteriota > Cyanobacteriia > PCC-6307 > Cyanobiaceae > Synechococcus_D. Next base: position 1,502 of record CALRNU020000050.1, on the reverse strand, counting down.
CTGCGGGTGAAGATATTTGAGTGTTTTGGGGCGTCTAAAGCTACTTAAAGTTGGCAGCTGAGGGTTGTGATGGTGCCAGGTATTGGATGGAATTTTTGGCGCTTTTGGCGTGTTAGAAGAAATAAAAAGCCCCCGTGGTGGCAGAGGCTTTTAGGGTTTAGGTTTAGGAGTGTTTTAGTGGCTAGAACACTAGGGCTGGGATTGAAAATTCACAATAGTTTTGATATCATAGCATTTAATACGTATGATTGTAGCATTTATCAACGACGGAATTCAACATTTAATGACATTTACAAAATTCATTATGGTTGTCTACTCTTCTCATCCACGTGTTACCTATATTATGATATGCACCGCCACCAGCCATACCTTCCAGCTCCTCATTGCTCAGCTCAAGGGTCTGCTTCGCCTGATATTTAAGCCAATCTGCCTTGCTGACATCAAAGCCCGCCTTTTTAGCTATCGTCAGGAAGGCATCAAGGTCGGCAGCAACCTTGAGTTTCTCCTGTAGTCCAGCATCCTCCTTGAGTTTGGCAAGCAGGGCTGCGAGTTGCTCTTGTGACATCGCTTGAGTTGGAGTAGTGGGCTTCTAGCATTATCACCCGTCCTCCAGCATCAATCGGCATTTCCTCATAAAGTTACTCCCATAGCCACCACGTTCTTCCAACCCCCCACTGCCCTACCCCAAGAGTTCTTCTGCCGCCCCGCCCAGGAGGTGGCACCAGAGCTGATTGGCTGCCTGCTGTTGAAACGCCAAAGGCATCCGTGATAGCTCAAGGATGCTGAAGCGATTGGTTGAGACCAGTGGCAGCAAGAGGAGCAAGCGAATATCACCAAGGCAACATCAACTACCTTTTCTTTTGATTTACGCCTCAATCAAATCCCTGATGACTGGCACCAGATAGCTGTGAGATTTAGACGTGCCAACAGCATCCGCGATGGCTATAGGGAGCGAAGTATTTGATAGTTACGTTGAGGAGATAGGTGTATCAGTAGAAGTGGAGAATGGAAGTGTCTAGCTTTGCTGCGGGTGGAAATAGTTGGGATTACTTAGGGCGTAAAAAGGGGATCAAGTTTGGCGGTGGTCGCGGGCAATGGAGCCAGGTATCGGGTGTGCTTTTTAGTGCTTTGGGCGTAATTGAAGAAATAAAAATCCCCTGTGGTGGCAGGGGCTTTTGTAGGTAGGATTGCAGAAGGCTTTAGTAGTAGATCATCTATTCCAAACACCCTCCTCCTCTAACTCTACCCTTTTTTGCTTTCGTCACTAGTGCCCCAATCGCCCATGGCGTTGCAGCAAAGGTACCGCCAGCCACACTTTCCAGCTCCTCTTCCGAAATCTCATCGCGAGATATCTGCAGCTCCTCAGCAGAAATCAGAAATCCCGCAGCCTTGGCTATTGCAACCACGGCATCAGCATCGCCTGCAGCTTTGAGTTTCTCTTGAAGACCAGCATCAGCCTTGACAGCTTCCAAAAAAGCTTTGAGTTGCTCTTCTGACATCGC
>CALRNU020000049.1:0-3848 GCA_943369595.1 Synechococcus sp. UW140 | reverse complement strand
TACGAGCGTGGCAACAACTCCATGGGCCAAGTGGGTACGCAGCTCGCTACTACCCCCTTCATGTACGCCAGCCTCAACGATTCCAACCAGTTTGGTTTCACCTTGGCTTGGCAAGCTGCTAAGGACTTCAGCATCACCGGCGCCTACGGTCACGCCTCCGTTCAAGCCCGCTACGACAGCAGCGTGCTTGGCGTGAAGCAAACCAATGCCGGCGATTCCGCTGTGATGAACAGCTGGATGGTTGCTTTGAACTTCAAGAACGTGTTCCTGAAGGGCAACAGCGCTGGGGTGGCCATCGGTGGCGTACCTTCCGTGATTTCCAACCAATCCGGTTGGAACAAGGACGGTGGCATGCCCACCGCCGTGGAAACCTGGTACCAGTTCCAAGTTACCGACAACATCAGCATCACCCCTGGTGTGTTCTACATCTCCGGCAGCCAAAACTCCGATGGCATCGGTGGTGGCAATGTTTGGGGTGGCGTGGTCAAGACCCAGTTCAACTTCTGATCTGGTTCCGATTACCCAGTTCGTTTAACTCACTCTTCACACAACTCACTCACACACTCAACCAAGCCCCTCCTTTTGGAGGGGCTTTTTTTATGGCTGGGGTTTGATTTTTTGGTCAGCTATTCCCCACCAGCAGCGTTGGCTCATCTGGATGGCCCTCAAAATGCGTCAACCTGCAGCCTTGGTAGCTAGATATCTTTTGGGATCGCATCGCAAAAAGCAAATTCAGCTGGGTTTTGCCTTTTTTGCGGCCTGCTGTTTGCCCATGGCCTTGCTGCCCCCAGGCCGGGCGGCGGAAGCACCGGCTTTTATCGAGTATTTGCCTTCCGGCAATAATCTGCCTTCGCTCAAGCATCTATCAGATCTGCAGCCCAGCGACTGGGCCTATCAGGCCCTAGGGCAACTGGTGGAGCGCCATGGCTGCCTAGCTGGCCAACCCCTAGGCCGCCTTCTCGGCCAACGGCCGCTCAGCCGCTACGAAGCGGCCGCAATGCTGGATCACTGTTTAGAGCGGCTAACGGAAATCAGCCCAGCCACCCGGCTGTTGATAACTGAATTTGGCGCCGAGCGGGCTTTACTTCAAGCCCAGGCGCAGGGCCTTGATGCCCGGCTGGGGGAATTGGAAGCCAGCCAGTTTTCCACCAGCTCGAAGCTCACTGGCAGCGTGCGCTATGGGATGGGCGATGCCTATCGGGGGCCAGGTTTGGCCAGTTTTGGCCAAGGTGCTGCCCTAACAGCGGCGGCCCGGCTCTATGGCCAGCGGGCCTACGACGGTTCCCATGCGGCAGTGCAGCCGCGCTCGATCAATCGCATCCCCGATCCCCTCAGCCAGGGGGAGGCCTTTGCCTATTACCGCCCCACGGCCGGCCCAGCCCTGGCCAGGCAACTGGCCTTCAGCAGTAGTTGGGCCGCCTTTTCCCCCGATCGCACCGGCAGTGCTCCGGCCCCGGGGGCTGCGGTGCCCCCCAGTGCCTCCGATGGCTTCTATGGCGGTAATACCGCTCAAATGGTTGGTGCCGCTAATTATGGCGCCCTGTTGCTGCCGGCCCTGGGGGCCGATGCAGTGCCTTGGCTGGTGCCATTGCTGCGGGTATCAGTATTTGTCCCCAGTGGTTTCAACACCGCCTTTAGTGGCGTAATCCCTGGGGCGCCCACGGGCACCCTTGGGTTTTTGAAGCATGGTACTAATACTTTTTTGCCCCTGCAGGGGGATGATCTGGCCCTAAAGGATCGTTATTTCCGCACTACTACCCTGCGGGTGCGATCTTCTGGATCATTCAGTGATGATTTCAGTGATTTCAAAATCCTGCTGGATCCCAAAGACATGCAGGCCCTGGTGCAATTGGCCAATAGTGCCCGCCGGGTGAAGGGCTACAGGTATGTGAGGGGGGGGTCGGGTTTTGATCCGGTGGGCGGCATTGCAGTGCTCAAGCCTGTTGGTGTGCCAGATCCGATCAGTATTTCTGAAAGCTCCACTCGCATCTACACCAGCGCCTGTAATCAGGCCGGCTCCTGTGGCAGCAGCACCACCCTGGTTGATGGCAACCTCAGCGGTAATGGCACTGCCCTGGTGGTGGCCCCCGGCGGCCTGGTAACCAATGGCAATAGCTACGACAGCCTACTTAACTATCTCTTGGCTGAATATGGTTCACTCTCTGAATCGCAAAGGCGGGTGGGTTATGTGCAGCGGGCGGCAACAAAATTTATTCGCAACTTGGCGGCTTATACCAATAATTTGAATGGCGTAGCTGATCGCAATGCCTTTACATTCTCCCATGATGCTTATCTTAATTTTGGCACCAGTTTTTCTGGTAAGGATGAATTGGGTTTGCGATTGCGGGCCAACAACACCTATGCATTTTCTGGTCGGGTGGCCAGCCCGGCGGCGGGCTTAACCTATGACGGTGCAGTGGTTGAATGGCCCAATAATGCCACCCAGAATATTTTCGTTGATAAGCTTTATTATCGCTTACCATTTGCGGCCGGTGGCACTGATTTTGTGCTGGCCGCTGGCACCAGGCTTGGCCAAGATGCAGTGTTGCCTTCCAGGGGCACCTATTACACAAAAGATGCCCTGCTGAATTTTTTCAATAGTTCCGCTGGTATTTTCCCCTCTTACACCGGCACTGGCTTTGGCTTGGCCATTGGGGAGCTAGGGGGTAAAGGTTTTGGCCTAGGGGGTTTGAGCCTTGGCATCGCTTATCTGGCGAGCGAAGCCGATGCTGTTGCCCCCGATTCCAGTAATAGCATCAGCCAAGGTTGGTTTGGCAACGATGCCCGTTTCCGCCTGCCTGTGCAGCTGGCCTGGCAATCTGAGGATCGCCGCTGGTTGTTTAGTGCCAATTATGCCCATGAACGGGGGGACAACTCCATGGCCCAGGCGGGCACCCAGCTGGCCCTCACGCCATTTCTATATGCCAGTTTGAATGAATCCGATCAGTTCGGGTTCAGCCTTGCCTATCAGTGGACCAATGATTTTAGCTTTACAGCTGCCTATGGCCATGCCAGCGTCCAAGCTCGCTATGACAACAGTGTGTTGGGGGTAGCCATGGCCAGGGCTGGCGATGCCGCTGTGATGAACAGCTGGATGCTGGCCTTGAACTTTAAAAATCTTTTTCTGAAGGGCAACAGTGCTGGCTTGGCCATCGGTGGGGTGCCCTCCCTGGTGATGAATCAATCGGCCTGGAACCGCGATGGTGGCATGCCCACCGCCCTTGAAACCTGGTACCAATTTCAGCTCACCGATAACGTAAGCATTACCCCAGGGGTATTTTATATCTCCGGCATAAGTAATTCTGATGGCATCGGTGGTGGTGATGTTTGGGGCGGGGTGGTTAAGACCCAGTTCAATTTCTGATTTGCATGGTTCGCCGCATGCAAGCGTTTTTCATCTTGCCCCATGGGTGTGTATTTGGGAATGTTGTTGTAAAATTGGCAAGCTAGTTGGCCCGAAGTTGGATTCCACCTTTGGGATCAATTTTTTTGATCAAATGTTCAAAGTTTATGAGAAGCCTGAGCCGAGCTGAGTTGCTGCTGCTGGCCCCTGCCGCTCTCGGCTTGGTTGCCCCCCTCGGCGCCATGGCCGCAGACCTCAACATGGACGGCGTCAACAAGTACGCCACCTCCAGGGATCAGGTCACCAGCATCACCCAGTTCTCTGATGTACAGCCCACCGACTGGGCTTATCAGGCCCTGTCTAACCTGATCGAGCGCTACGGCTGCGTTGCCGGTTACCCCAACGGCACCTTCCGTGGTCAGCACTCCCTGAGCCGCTGGGAAGCCGCTGCGCTACTCAACGCTTGCCTCGACCGCGTGACTGAGATCACCGACGAGCTGCGTCG
>CALRNU020000048.1:0-3909 GCA_943369595.1 Synechococcus sp. UW140 | reverse complement strand
CCCGTACCACCAATAAGGCTGTCATTGAAACCACTGCCAATAAATGTGGCCGCAGCACCTGTATTAGTCACCGTGTAGCCATTCGCGCCGCCCGCCAGAGACAGATCAACCGCAAAACCAGCACTGCTGAGGTTGGCCGTGCCGCCATTAGCCGTGGCTGCCGTGGCCATAAAAGCACCTGTCACCGTGGCATTAGCAATGGCACCACCTGAAACCACAAGCCCATCGCCTCCGGACAGATCAGTGACACTGTCGGTGCCAGAATCCACCAGGAAGGTGTCATTGCCAGCGCCACCAGTGAGGCTGTCGTTACCAGCGCCACCAGTAAGAGTGTCAGCGCCCGTTCCGCCGATCAAGGTATCGGCCCTAGTGCTACCAACAAAGGCTGCGGCAGCTCCGGTATTGGTCACCCGGAAGCCATTGGCTCCCGTTGCTGCGCCCAGATCCACCCCAAAACCAGCACTGCTCAGGTTGGCTGTGCCGGCATTAGCCGTGGCTGCCGTCGCCGTAAAGGCTCCTGTCAACGTGGCATTAGCAGTGGCTCCACCAGAAACCACAAGGGCATCGCCTCCGGACAGATCAGTGACACTGTCGGTGCCAGAATCCACCCGGAAGGTGTCATTGCCAGCACCACCGGTCAACGTGTCAGCACCAGCCCCACCCTGCAAGCTGTCATTACCATCACCACCGGATAGGGCGTTGGCTCCTGAATTACCAATCAGCAGATTGTCAATGGTGTTGCCTGTGCCGTTGATATTGGCGGTACCCAATAGTGTGAGATTTTCTACGTTGGCAGCTAAGGCAGTAATCGCAACAACACTCTCAATGCGATCAATACCTTCATCGAGAAGTTCTGTCACCACATCACCGCTGGCGCTCACCACATAAACATCATCGCCAATGCCGCCGGCCATGCTGTCATTACCTGCTCCACCATCGAGCAAATCGTTTCCTGCACCACCAGTAAGGGTGTCAGCTCCAATACCACCTATAAGGCTGTCATTGAAGCCACTGCCCCTAAATGTTGCCGAGGTTCCTGTATTGGTAACCTTGTAACCATTAGTGCCGCTCGCGAGAGATAGATCTACCCCAAAACCAGCACTGCTGAGGTTTGCTATGCCGGCATTAAGCGTGGCAGCCGTGGCCGTAAAGGCACCTGTCACCGTGGCATTTGCAGTGGCTCCACCTGAAACCACAAGCCCATCGCCTCCGGAGAGATCAGTGACACTATCCACACCGGCATCCACATTGAAGATGTCATTGCCAGCACCACCAGTCAGGGTGTCGTTACCAGCGCCACCAGTAAGAGTGTCAGCGCCCACCCCACCGGAGAGAACGTTGGCCCCTGAATTACCTCTTAGGGCATTGTCAAGGGTATTGCCTGTGCCATTGATGTTGGCAGTACCCAATAATGTGAGATTTTCTACGTTGGCAGCTAGGGCCGTAATTGAAACAGTGCTCTCAATTCTGTCAATACCTTCATTGAGACGTTCAGTAACCACATCACCGCTGGCGTTCACCACATAAACGTCATCACCAGCACCACCGGCCATACTGTCATTACCTACTCCACCATCAAGAATATTATTTGTAATGTTGCCAATTAGGGTGTTGGCAAGGGCATTGCCGGTGCCATTAATGGCATTGGTCCCCGTGAGGGTCAAGTTCTCGAGATTATCGCCAAGGGTGTAGGTAAAGGAGGCGAGCACCGTATCCACACCACCATTGAGGGCTTCAGCAATCTGATCACCAGACGAGGTTTGGATGTAAGTGTCGTTACCCAAGCCACCTTCTAGGTAATCATTACCGCCAAGGCCTGAGATAGTGTCATTACCATTACCCCCGTAAATCACATCTTGATACTGGGTGCCAATCAGATTATCGGCAAGGGAAGTTCCCACAACTTCCTTGCCCATAGGCGCGCTGGCCGCACTGGTAAGCCACTGGTTATTGGCATTACCATCGAGATACTTAACCGTAACTCTGAATTGGGAGCCCAAGGGGAAGCTGGAGGCGGAAGGAATGAAGCTGACAGATTTTGCCAAGGGAATATCAACCCAAGTACCATCAGAGTTCACCTGCCACTGAGACCTAAGAATTGCACCAATTCCCTCTGGATCAGAAATCTCGAAACTGAGGCGATTGGCGGGATTGCTGATTCCCAGGCTTGCACTGGTCGGGTTAAGGCTTTGCTCAGAGGCATAGCCCGAGGAGATGATTGCACCGTTGGTCAAGGTAACAGCGGCAAGCTGACCGCTGGAATAAGAGGAAGAACCAGCTATCGCCGCAGGGGAGACCATGTTGTGAGATGCGTTAGCGGCTGATGCATTGACAGCGGTAAAGTCATAGCCAAACTTCACCTGATCAGCACCAACAACTAAATCACCGGTCGAGCCAGTTTCAGCCCCCGTAATATCAATAATCTGCAAAGCAAGCAGCTTCGTAGCATCGAGGGGATCGTAAATTGCGCTAATATCAAAGTTAAAGCGGCTGCCTGCATAGGTCACCAAGTCATTGGCTCCAGCAACGGAATGGGCATAGCTCACGCCATCAGCACCCACCACAGAAACATCGCCAAAGGTGAAATCCTTGGCCGATTTCAGCAAATCCATGAAATGCTTATTGGCTCCCGGCAGGAGATCAAGCAGACCATTGCTTTGCAATTTGCCCGCCAGGCCATAGGAGCCAATTAGGGCATCGAGGCGGATTGAATCAGCAATGATCACATCATCACCAGCACCGCCGCTCAACACATCATCTCCGCCACCGCCAATCAACCAGTTATTATTGACATCCCCAATCATCTGATCGGCCCTGGATGTGCCTTCCAGCCCCTGAATATCAACCCAGAGTTGGCCAAAGGGGGTGCTGGCACCCATGTTTACATTCTGGTAATTCAAGTCGGCAATTTTGCCAAGGCTGATATTGATATCACTAAAGGACACGATATTAAAGCCAAATTCGCCTAGGCATTCATCCACATTCAGGTTCTGATTGCCGCCGCCTGTGCCGCCATTAAGAATGTCGTCGCCATAGCCACCAAAGAGTTGGTCTGGTCCAGCTCCCGCAAACATGCGATCGTCACCCCATTCGCCATAGGTGGTATCCAGACCTTCCCCCACCTACAACCACATCTTGGCCTTCGCCCCCAAAGATGATGTCTGCATCTAGGCCGCCATCAAGATAATCATCCCCTGTATTGCCATGAATTTCATCGGCAAAATTTTCACCAAAGACGCGATCATTCCCCTCAGCACCAATCAAAACATCGCCATCATCACCCCCATGGATCTCATCATCACCCTTACCACCGTCTAGGAAATCAGGCAGGGTTCCGCCATCAAGATAATCATTGCCGGCCTCACCATAGAGGTGATCAGCACCGGCATTGCCCACAAGTACGTCATCACCCGCATCACCGTATACGGTGTCATCACCATCACCAGCATCGATAAAATCTTTATAAGCAGTGCCGCCAATCACCTCATGGGAATTAAAACCAGATGAAGCAGTACCATCTGGATTAGAGCCTAAATCAGGGCGAGCATCAAAAATATAGGTAGTTTCAACACCATTGACCAATTCCTTGACAAGGGTACCATTGAGATCTGCTGAGTAGCCAAGATCAGAATATACTCCCACCTGATTTTGATCCACAAGATCACCATATTTAGGGACTCCTGAAAAAGCCAGATCGATTGCAGCGCAGCTTGTTTCAGCGATCAAAACCCGATAAACTGGCCTTGATCAGGGCAATTGGCGATTGCTACAACTGCTGAGCACTGCAGATGTACCGGAAACACCATAACGGGCAGCTCACAATCGAGGAGTTCCATGTTCCTTTTGGCGGCACCTTGGACTCGGACAATCGCTGGGTGATTTTCTCCTCCCTGATGCCATGGGAAGAGT
>CALRNU020000047.1:0-3964 GCA_943369595.1 Synechococcus sp. UW140 | reverse complement strand
TTGATGCTTCCTTGATGCTCTTTATGGACCTAGAGGCACTCTTGTGGGTCTTTGAGCTTCCTTGAGGGTCCTTGAGGCATACCAGAAGCAGTTTCAGTTGAATCCCCTACGGGGATTGCCTACGGCAGCTCTGGTGGTATTCATTCTTGACTTTATTGCTTCCCTTGAGTTGGGTTCCTAGAGGTTCCTTGAGGGTCTTAAAGAACTTATAGTCCAATAATCTATCAAACTACTGCGTAGTTATTTATGATTTTCTATTCTTAAGGTATAAGGTAATCTTGAAACGAGTGCATAGTTATTTTACTTGTCTTTTGATGCTCTGTCAAGCTGCATTGTGATTGACGGATATTCATTGATGACTTATAATAACAGAAGAACATTGATAATCAAATATCTTATGAAAGCATCAGTTATTGCAAGGTCTCAAGTCAGAGAAAGCCCTATAGATGAAAGGTTTAGGTTGATTGCGTTTAATCGTTACCTAAAGAACGTTAAAGAGGTTCCAGTTGCTAGTGGGTTAAGCAAATGGGTCTTTTGCTGTCCCTTCTGTTCTCCTTTGGCTCGTACTGTTGCGAAGAGGAATGAACGCAAAGGAGTACTGCTCTGGAATGACTTGCAGAACTCTTGGGTCTTCTATTGCGCACGTCACGGTAGTGCTGAGTGCTCTGGGGGTGGAAAGACCTTTGAGAAGTTCCTGAGTTCCTTAGATGGTGAGCTGGCAGAGCAGTACCGCATAGAACGATGGCATTCAGGTACGACAGGCAAAGGTCATAACTGTCCTCATCCCATTTCATTGGTTGGTCTTGCTGGTGCCCTTTATCAACCCACAGAAGAGCTACTGGATTCAGAACTCACCAGTGATTGAGCACTGAGGGTCAAATCCGAGTGGTTATGAACCTCATACCCGCTCATACCAATTGCTTCCTGTGAGGCAAAGGCAGTTGAGGAACCAGAAACCGTTGCTGAATGGGCAAAGCCTTGGTCTGATGCAATGGCAGTGATGGAGCCAGCATCCTTAATGGAATGGGACCCGATCAGGTCAGCCAGACCAATGGATGAGGACTGGAGTTTGCTCCAAGCATCACCACCGGTACTGGTTGCACTGATCTGAAGACTGTTTAGGTCCTTAGCCGTGATTGTGGAATCAGTGATCCCGAAGGTAAAGGTGGAATCCAGGATGCCTGCTGATGCCTTGTTGATGCCCAGAGCACTGGCATCGGTAGTGGTGCTTGTGGCATCAGCCTTGAAGACACCCTGATTTACAGCAGTCACCAGACCCAGACCACCAACCTCTGCAGTGAGGTTTTCAATGCCAGTGCTGCTCAGCAACTGAGACGAGGCAACAGCGAGACCATCGTTAGCCGTTGCCGTGCTGCTCAGCTTGGAGAGCATTGAGGTGGAGACCGTTGCATTGGATTCAGAATCCAGAGTCAGGACACCAGTTGGGGCACTAGAACCAAGACCTAAGTGGTCTTGAGCAATGGTGTTGGAGCAAGCACCATCAAGCTTTTGTGCACCAGAGTCACTAATGCCATCTCCAATCGTTTGAGCGGTGGAGGTTGCCGTCAGGGTTGAGGTGCTAATGACAGTTGAGGACCCACCAGAAGCAAGAGCATCACCCCCAGTGGGGTTGGTGAGGTCAATACCGTGCTGGGTGTCTACCAGTGCATTGGCAATCGCAATACCACTGGTGCTTTCGGCAGAACCAGTGACCATTGACTGCAGCGCACTACCAATGGATAGGTCTGATGCGGAGTGCAGAGTGGAAGTACTGATGCCTAAAACCTCAGTTGCGTGAGCATCCGACTTGGCGTTGCCTTCTACGGTGCTGGCATCACTGGTGCTCTTGAGGGTTACAGGTGCCTGGACGTTTGCTGCACCACCTACATCAAGATTTAGACCTTCTAGACCAACTGCTGATGCGGTATCGGAAGCAGAGGCAGCAACGGACTTGAGAGTTGGAGCCTTACCAGTGAAGCCGATCTCGTGATTAAAGGTCGCACTCTCAAACCCACTAGCATTAAGAGTGAAATCCCCAAAGGTAATATTCAAAGTCTTACCATTCGGATCATCAAGGTATGCGCCTAGTTGTAAGAGAGCATCAGTATCTTGAAGATCAGAAAACTCCTGATTGCTCAGTTTGATGTCTAGAGCATCTTTACCATCTCCACCATTGAGAAGAAGGGACCTTGCTGCTGTTGCTGGGTTGAGGAGATCAACAGTTGCCTTGTCGTCTCCACCCAGAAGATTGACTACCTCAAAAGACGAGATGCTGGTGGCATTAGTAGCGCTAGTCCCTGTTCCATTGGCAGTACCTGTTCCATCACCTTTGATTGTGATGGCATTGGCACCAGTATTGAGGTTCAAGGTGTCGGTTCCACTACCACCGTTCAGCAGACCAGCAAGGGTCCCTGCCGTTCCAATGGTTGCGGTGTCATTTCCACCTTTGAGGTCAATAGATTGAATACTTGTAAAGGCAGTTCCATCAACGACACCTGATCCAGCACCAGTGAGATTTACAGAATTGGCTAGGTCGTTGGTTTGAATGAGATTAGTTCCACCTCCACTACTGCCTCCACCAGAACCACCCCCCCCTCCTCCAGATCCACCACCACCACTGCTACCTCCTCCGCTGACACTTCCAAATCCTGTGAAAGTTGTACCACCGACGGAAACTCCACCTCCACCAATTGTGATGGATGTTCCATCCGGTGCAGTTAGCGTATTATTTCCACCACCACCATCAAGAACTCCTGTGAGTTGTCCTCCGGCTTGAATGACTACGGAGTCGTCACCATCACCAAGGCTTACGTTCTCAACATTGGAGAAACTGACCTGATCTAATGTGCCTTGATTTATTCCTGTAAGGGTCAGGAGATTATTGGATGCATTGGCAACAAGCGTATCGTTACCAACTCCAGCATCAAGAGCAAGTGCTGCATTTGTTCCGGCTGAGTTGGTTAAGGTAACCGTATCGTCACCTGCAAGTGTTTTTAGTGTTTCAAAGCCTGCAAAGGTTGTACCGTTAGAGCTTCCTGCTCCGGTTCCGGTAACTGTTACAGCATTACTGTTGCTATTAAGGTTAAGAAGGTCAGCACCACTACCACCAACTAGGCTGCTGACAGAACCAGCACTACCGATTGTGGCAGTGTCGTCTCCACCTTTGAGATCAATAGATTGTATATTTGAGAAGGGAGTTCCGTCAGCAGTGCCTGAGCCTGCTCCACTTGCTTCAACTGTGTTTGCGGTGTCGTTAAGATTTAAATTTGTTGGAGGAGCGGTGCCAGTAATTTTTATCTCTGCAATTCCATATAAACCGTTTGGAGCCTGAATCGCACTTGTACTATTATTCCAAGCACCAGCATCTTTGGTCCAAAGCCAGTTAGGCGCTGAAGGATCTGATTCAAGAATTAACATTGTCCTGTCAGCTTGCCCGCTATTTTCATATGGCTCCGATCTCCCCCAGTTAAAGTAATTAGCAGAATCTCCAGAAGACCATTGCCAGTCACCCGATTGCTTTGTTAGACCCATCCAATAAATATCATTGGCAACAGAGCCAACTGGATACGAGCCAGAGTTAGTGTCCTTGAAGGTATTGGTAAGCCATTGATTCTCAGCAGCATCATTGATCGTCACCAAGTGACCACCAAGTTTCTGAGCATTTGCCTCTGCTTCTTCCCAAGTCGGTCCTTGAACAATTGCGTATGCTGAATTACCACGTTGAATGAAGGGGGTTTCTGCAATACCAAATTGCATTTGCCACCAACCCATACTTCCGTCACCTGGTGTTTGAGTTAAATCATTCCAATTACCATTACTTAGGGCCTCCTGAATAAGGCCAGACCAGGTGCGCCGCAATGGATCTGGGCAGTTTCTGGCGGTAAAATGTACGCAAATAGGGCCATTTGTGCCCAAAAGCCGCCCAGGGTTTTCCACATGTATCGGCGCGAGCATCGTGATCAGC
>CALRNU020000046.1:0-4444 GCA_943369595.1 Synechococcus sp. UW140 | reverse complement strand
CCTTCTCCTGGTCAAGGAAGGCGGTCGGAGTATTCGCACTGTGCCTCTAAAGCCTCAGATAGCTGCAGCGTGATGATCGGGCTGCGGGCTCAAGCAGGTCTCCTTTTTGTTGAGGCTGACTCCGAATTCACTTTCTCAGGAGACCCTACTTACTAATGTCAACCAATCTTCCCATGAAGTCGGGAATCTGTCCCAATTTGGACCGGTGTAAGAGAACTGCTCTCCTGATGACCAAATGTAATTACCTTCGTCTTTGCTGTCATTTAAACCTATCCAGTACGCCAGTAGTTTGTCTGTGGAATAAGCACCGTATGAAATATTTAATGGTAATTTCCATTCTAAATTTGTTTTCAACCACTCATTTTCCGTTGCATCATTTACTGTCACCAAATGCCCACCCAGCTTGACTGAGTTTGCTTCTGCCTCTGCCCAGGTTGGACCATCAACGATTGTATAAAGACTATTGCCCCTAATCACTGGATCCGTCATTGCCCTATGCCCCCCACAGCAGAGCTATTTGCCTCAGAGGTCACCAGTGCCTGAGCACTGAGGGTCAGACCCGAGTGGTTATAGACGTCATACCCGCTCATGCCGATTGCTTCCTGTGAGGCAAAGGCAGTAGAGGACCCAGAGACCGTTGCTGAATTGGCAAAGCCTTGATCCGATGCAATGGCACTGATGGAGCCAGCATCAGTGATTCGGTTCTCAATACCAGTCAGGTCAGCCAAACCAGTGGATGAGGACTGGAGTTTGCTCCAGGCATCCCCACCAGTACTAGTCGCACTGACCTGAAGGCTGTTTAGGTCCTTTGCCGTGATCGTGGAATCGGTGATCCCAAAGGTGAATGTGGAATCGAGGATGCCTGTTGATGCCTTATTGATGCCCATTGCACTGGCATCGTCAGTGGTGCTAGTGGCATCTGCCTTAAAGACCCCTTGATTCACAGCAGTCACAAGTCCCAAACCACCCACCTGGGCATCAAGGTTCTCAATACCAGTGCTGCTCAGCAACTGGGACGTTGCAACAGCCAGACCATCATTAGCAGTTGCGGTGCTGGTGAGCTTGGAGAGCATTGAGGTGGAGACCGTTGCATTGGACTCCGAATCCAGAGTCAAGACACCAGTTGGGGCACTAGAACCAATACCCAAGTGATCTTGAGCAATGGTGGTGGACCAAGCACCATCAAGAAGCCGAGCACCTGAATCACTTCTGCCATCACCAACGGTTTGAGCAGTTGAGGTAGCTGTAAGGCTTGAAGTGCTCACAACGGTAGAGGACCCACCAGAAGCAAGAGCATCACCCCCAGTGGGGTTGGTGAGGTCAATGCCGTGCTGGGTATCCACCAGTGCATTGGCAATCGCAATCCCACTGGTGCTCTCAGCAGAACCCGTAACGATGGATTGCAGAGCACTCCCCACACTTAGATCTGATGCTGCGTGCAAGGTAGAAGCACTAATGCCTAGAACTTCAGTTGCATGGGCATCAGATTTGACATTGCCCTCAACGGTGCTGGCATCACTGGTGCTCTTGAGGGTTACGGGTGCTTGAACATTGGCAACACCACCCACATCAAGATTGAGACCTTCTAGACCACTAGCCGAAGCTTTATCGGAGGCAGAGGCAGCGACACTGTTTAGCTTAAGTGGATTACTTGTGAATGGCATATCGTGATTGATGCTGGCACTCTCAAACCCGCTGGCATTAAGAGAGAATTCACCAAAGCCAATGTCTAAGGACTTACCATTTGGATCAGCCAGGTAAGAACTTAGTTTCATCAAGGCATCAGTGTTTTCAAGTTTTGCAAACTCTGCATCACTCAGCTTGATGTCCAGAGCATCAGTGCCATCTCCACCATTAAGGAGGAGTGATCGTGCTGCTGTAGCTGGATTGAGGAGATCAAGAGTTGCCTTGTCGTCTCCACCCAGAAGATTGACTACCTCAAAAGATGAGATGCTGGTGGTATTTGTAATGGCAGTTCCTGTTCCATTGGCAGTACCAGTTCCATCACCTTTGATTGAGAAGGCATTGGCTCCATTGTTGAGGCTCAGTGTATCGGTGCCACTGCCACCGTTCAGCAGACCAGCAAGGGTCCCTGCCGTTCCAATGGTTGCGGTGTCATTTCCACCTTTGAGGTCAATAGATTGAATACTTGTAAAGGCAGTTCCATCAACTACACCTGATCCAGCACCAGTGAGATTGACGGAATTAGCCAGATCATTGGTCTCAATACTATTAGTACCACCCCCTTTAACAATACCAACCCCGACGACGGTGCCACCACCAGGAACACCAATGCCTCCACCACCAATAGTGACTGGAGTTCCACCAGGCAACGTGAGGGTGTTATTACCATTTCCACCATCAAGGACTCCGGTTAATTGTCCTCCAGCTTCAAAGACAATTGAATCGTCACCATCACCAAGCCGTACGTTCTCAACATCGGAGAAGCTGACTTGGTCCAGTGTCCCTTGATTTACTCCTGTAAGGGTCAGGAGATTATTGGATGCATTGGCAACAAGCGTATCGTTACCAACTCCAGCATCAAGAGTAAGTGCTGCCGATGTACCAGCTGAGTTGCTCAAGGTGACCGTATCGTCACCTGTAAGTGTTTTTAGAGTTTCAAACCCAGTGAATGTTGTGCCATTTGAGCTGCCTGCTCCGGTTCCAGTGATTGTTACAGCATTATTGCTGCTGTTGAGATTAAGCAGGTCAGAACCACTGCCACCAATCAGGCTTGAGATAGAACCAGCAGTCCCGATGGTGACTGTGTCGTTACCACCTTTAAGGTCAATAGATTGAATGTTGGAGAATGCATTCCCATCAGCTGTGCCTGAGTCTGACCCAGTTACTTCAACTGTATTTGCCTGGTTGTCAAGGTTAAGATCGATTAGAGAAGTAGAGCCAGAGAGTTTTATTTCTGCTATTCCATATAAGGAGTATTCGTTAGGAGCATCGTCCCACTTACCATTGTGACCACTCCAGAACCATCCCCCATTTTCCGATTTTGATCCGTTACTGGATGGCTGACCCACTTCCCAGTTGGTCCAGCTAGTTGCATCACCACTACTCCAAGTAAATGTTCCATCGTTGTCTAAATCCTGCATCCCAATCCATTTACCAAGCCAACCTTGACTTGCTAGCCAATCATTCTCTGCAGAATCGTTGATGGTGACTAAGTGACCACCAAGTTTCTGAGCGTTTGCCTCTGCTTGCTGCCAAGTTCCGCCTTGAACGATTGCGTATGCTGAATCACCTCTGGTGACTATTGGAGTTTCTGCTATACCAGAACTCGTAGGAGTCCAAACAGTATTGATTACTGATGAAGGTGGGACCACCATCGGAAGATCATTCCATCTTCCATTCATATCAGGACGTCCAGGCAAGTCAAAGGTGATTGCCGCAAAGTCTTCATCGGGATAAACATAATAGTTATTATTTGGTTCACCGGGTCCCCACGCAGAGTATGGGAGATTCTCTCCTGACACAGTTTTCCACTGCCCTTCATTTGCTCGATCAGTAGCTCCAATCCAAGCAGCAGTTGGAATCTTTCCGTTAAAAGCTGAATACAGAAAATTGTTTTCGGAGGCATCATTGATCGTCACCAAGTGACCACCTAGTTTCTGAGCATTAGCCTCTGCCTGCTCCCAAGAAGGACCATCAACGACCGTATAAAGGCTATTGCCCCTAATCACTGGATCCGTCATTGCCCTGAAGAGATCGACTTGTATGGGGTAATCCTCCTCCTGGATTTAGCTTCTGTCAGTACCGTTGAGTATTGCCAGCCCTGTATTGCTGGACTGAATCTTTCTGGATATTCATTCTCTGCATAAGGTCACTGCCTCTGCCTGTATTGCCAGCATTGACACTTTATGCACTTTCTGCATAATCTCCGCTCCGTATATATCGCTTTGATGTGAATTTCCCGCTTTACGTATTGTTCAGGTCGTCTTCCCAGTCACCACCGGTGGTCGGAAATCACCAAAGCATTTGCGTTGCTTATAAGTCCATATTTCTCCTGTTTTTCCGGCTTTCTGGTCTCTCTGACTCCCTTCAAGGTCCTTGTGACCCCCAGCCGAGCCCCCATCAGCCATCAACGCTCTGACGGTCAAGGTCCCAGAGTTGCCCTGAGTCCCCAAGCCACCCCCATAGCCACTACCCCCATAGCCACCACGACCTTCCAGCCCCCCACTGCCCTATCCCAAGAGTTCTTCTGCCGCCCCGCCCAGGAGGTGGCACCAGAGCTGATTGGCTGCCTGCTGCTCAAGCGTCAAGTAGGTGGGGAGTTGCTGGGGGGCGTGATTGTGGAGACAGAGGCTTATTGCCAGTCAGAGCCCGCCTGCCACGGACACCGCCGGCGCAGCCCCAGTAATGAGACGTTGTTTGGGGAGCCTGGGCATTGGTATGTGTATGTGAGTTATGGGATACACCACTGCGTCAATCGGGC
>CALRNU020000045.1:0-5404 GCA_943369595.1 Synechococcus sp. UW140 | reverse complement strand
GGCGCTGATGGTAAATTCTCATTCTCACACACCCTCGCTAACGACAACAAGACAGAAGGAACTGAAACCCTACAGGTAAAACTATACTCTGATAGTGCTCGCACCACTCAAGTCGGTACCACCGCAACTACCACCGTCACTGATACTTCTAAGACACCCGATCCAATTGTTCACAAGGAAGATGGTGATGCCCATGCAAGCATCAATGAGAACCTTGCCCGTGGAGCAAATAGTGTTGTTGGCATGAGATACGAAAAACTAAATGTTGATGGTGATGGTGCTTTTGACTCTGATATAGACAGCACCTCTAACACCAGTGCAACGACCGCAAATGGTAATGCCAGCACGACCTCCAGGCATTCAATTCTAGGTATTGAACTCAAAGGATCTAGCAGAATAGGTGGAGATGGACGAGTCGCATCAATAGTCACTCATGATAGCGATAACCAAGCAACTGCAACCAATGGTACTGCTAATGCAGAAGAGCATATCCATTCGACGAGTGTTGATATGAGTGATTTGGCGATTCACGGTAAATCGTCCTTCAACTCTTATATGTCGGTAGTAGCAACCAATCGTGCAGATGCATCTCAATCTCGTGTTGGCGTCATAGTGACCGATGCAACTGTAACTCTCAATAAGGACTTAGCGCCTGGTGAGCAGAACATCACTGGAATGAGATTTGGTCGCCTGACCACTGACAACAGCGCCACCTTCAGTTCAAAAATTGAAAACCAATTCGAAACCAGTGTCAGCAGTGACAAAGGTGAGGCCACTTCTCTAAACAGAAATTCTGTTCTTGGTGTTGGTTTCAGTGGGACGAACAGCATCGGTGGTGATTCTCGCGTCACCTCAATCCTAACTCACAATAGTTTCAGCGATGCTCAAAGCGTTCATGGAACTGCAACAACAGAAGATCACCTTTCTGTCGTTGGAGTCGAGGTAGATACCCTCACAGTTCATGGCAATGCTTCATTCTCTTCTACTGTTGTTGTTCGTGCATCCACAACTACTGGAGCATAATCAAATAAGACTGAATTGTGGACTTGTATTCGGCTCATAGCTATAGCAACTTGACAGAAACCGCTCAGAGTCTTCTGAGTTCTGATTTAATTGAGTCTGCTTTGGTGCCAGCGTGACTCACGCCTAATTGCTCGCTTGATCAAATTGGCCAAGAAGCCACACAGGCCTTATTCATCTCCTTAGCGCAAGCGAATGCATATTAACTGGATTTATTTATCGCAAACTGCAAAATTAACACTGAGGCAAAGCGTCAGCCATGACATGTCTCTCCTTGGGAACATCCTTGGTGGGACAATTTATGTTTAATGCTTAAGGCGGCTCACTGATAGGGACTAGTCACTAAACTACTCATAATCTAGGCCTGCTCCATGTCACACGAAGTTCCACTCACCTCGATAGGAGTCTCGGTATATGGGCAGCCCCTGGCCTGGCTGCAAACTTGTATTGCCAGCGCACTAAATCAGACAGTCACAAACATAGAGATCCTGGTAAGACCAGACGGGCCAAATGCTGTCGGCCATGCTGAAGCAGCCTGGCTAAGTAAGATGGCGAGTCGCGACAAACGATTACGGTTGATTGAGGGGCATCGAACTCTTGGCACATTTGGCTCTCTACGAGTCATTTTCAAGGAAGCGCGTGGCGAATTCCTCGTGCAGCTTGATGCCGATGATGCTCTTCATTGTCAGGCCATTGAATATGCATCTGCTCAGTTCAAGGCGAGAACAGGTCTAAGCATGGTATATACAAAGTGTTTAGAGATAGATGCCGAAGGCAAGCTTATTGGCGAAGGGCGTCGCCAAGATATGCCCTATAGCGATCTGCGCATGCTGGTTCAGTTCATAACTTTTCATATGCGATATATCTGCCGAAAGCATTATGAATTAGCGGGTGGCTACAGCGCCACTCTAAAATACACAGGCGACTACGATCTATCAATACGATTGGCGGAAGTGGGTGGTATATTTTTTTTGCCATTACCCCTTTATCATTATCGCCTGCATCCCAACAACACCTCCAGGCAGCACTATCAGGCTACAATTCACGAATCCTTCCATGTTGCTCGCGATGCCTTATTTCGCCGTAGGCTCGCGGGAAAATATTATCTACAAATGGCATCAAATAACACCGGTAAGCTGCTCAAATTTGACTCCTGGGCGCAAGCGAATCAGCCTCTTGCTGGTGGCCATGTCTGCCTGAGTTCTACTAAGTCCCAATGGCTGTAAATAGCGGACCTTATTTAATTATTGGCATGCACCGGAGCGGCACCTCATTGTTATCCCAAATGCTCTATCAGCTTGGGTTCGACCTAGGAGCCAATTTTCTCCCTGCCGACAAAGGTAACCCTGATGGCTACTTGGAAGACCAAACAATAGTGCAGATCAATCGTAATATTCTTCAAGATTCTGTACCCACCGATGGGCCCTGTTGGCCCGACTGGGGATGGAGCAGTAGTGGATCTTTCCAGCCTGAAGCACCTTGTAAAGCAGCTAAGTCTGCCGCCCTTGCCTATCTCCAATATCGACACAAAATCTCTATGCCGGGAAGGCCTTGGGGATGGAAGGATCCCCGTACAACCCTTCTTCTACCCTTTTGGATTTCGCTATCACCCAAAGCCCGAATCATTGCAGTATATCGCCAACCTTGGGATATAGTCGGAGCCTTGCATAGGGTGAGGCCCCCACTATTTCTGGCCAATCCGGCATGGTGTGTTCCTATTTGGGAGCACTACAACAGACATCTACTTGCGTTTGCTACACGTCATCCTAATAGATGTTTACTCCTAAATAGCCATGCTCTCGCTAAACATCCAAATAATCTTCCGTTGCTACTGGAGCAAAAATGGGGAATCAAGCTTCCAGCTCAGACACTGCCCACGTTAGTGCGCCCAGATCGACTTCAAACCCTACCCGTAACTGATCCATTGGTTTTCCTTTACCATTGTATCTTTCCAGAAGCCTGCCGTCTATTTAGAGATCTACAGGAGATTGCAGACCTTCCAGGAGAAACAAATTTTTCCACAGAATTAACAACTCAAAAGACAAAGTATTTGCCATTAGGATGCAATCAGCAGTTTAACAAGCCGACTCTCGCAATCATTGTGCCTACTTTCAACCAGGGCGACCTGCTAATCGAAGCAATCGCAAGCGTTGAACGCATAGGATCAAAATTGACCCCTGGGGTGATTGAGCTACAAGTAGTAAATGACGGCAGCAGTGAGCCTCGTACTCTTGCAATACTAAAGAACTTGGCACAAATTGGCTACCGCATTCTCCACCAACCTAATTTGGGCCTCTCTGCTGCCCGCAATGCCGGACTGCGCGCCACCACTGCCCCACTTGTGTTACCACTAGACGATGATAATTACCTTTTAGAGGGCTACTTGATTCCAGGTCTAAATATTATGCAGCAAGAACAGCACCTTGCAGTGCTTTACGGTGATAGACAAGATTTTGGGCTTATAGAAGGTCGATTTCAACCAGACATAAAAGACGCTACCGAACTCTGGAGAATGAATCGCATTGACGCTTGCGCTTTAATCCGACGCGAATGGATTGAGCTTTGCGGTGGCTATGACGAAAACCTTAGTGCTTTTGAGGACTGGGACTTATGGCTAAGTATTCTGCGGCGCGGTGGCCAAATGGGCTATCTGCCCTTACCGTGCTTTGCCTATAGGCATCGTCCTAATTCAATGATTCGACGATATTTTGCCTCAGAGCAACGCCAACAGGAAGTAATGGCAATTTTGCGGCGCAAACATTATCAAACAGCCAAAGGCTAATTCTTCGCAAGTTCCTCCATAATATTCCCAGATCATGACAGGCTATTACCACATGATCACCACGTCAAGCCAACTGTTGGCCGAACCAGAGAGCCGTCATCTTTGCTGGCAGGGGGAGGCAAATTCGGGGCACAGTAAGGATTTGTTAGGGTAGAAGAAGACCCGATATAAGTTTTTACCCCTGCGGAAAATTCTTGCTCATTAGACTTTAAGTCCACCGCTAGCTTCTCTGTATTACTATCCAGGCAACGAACGGATATTGACGGCTATAACTTGCAGCCCATTAACAAACTCAGAGCAAATAACGCCTGAATGCTGTTCACATTTCATCGTCTTAAACCAGTTGCTGCAGCAAGTACTTGATGAAAAACTCTTTCACCGCCTCCCGCTGAACCAAGTGATTCGCTAGCCCATGGGGCCTCACTACACTGCTTAGTCGATCTGCCACCGCATCAAAGACTTCTAGGGCCGTGATGCAACTGGTAAGGGCATCTACGTAACTAGTTAGGTAGTCCATACGAGGGCGTTAAAAAAGGTGTTGTTCGGCAGGGCAAGTTCCTGCGTCTTTTGCAACAGCTCATCGCCCTGGCTGAGGGTGAGATTGGCCATAGGCACTGCGAAAGGCTCCTCGCGATGCTAACAACGAATCCGTGTAGGACTGAATCTCTATCAATTCTACATAGGCCTCAAGGGTGCGATCGGCGCTGAGCAACCGCAGTCCTTCCGCTTGGGCCTGTGTCTTCCCCACAGCGTTGCAGTACTTCCTTGATTTCTTCCACGCTAATCACATCGCTCTGCACTGACCTTCTTTTCCACCGCAGCTTATGAGTGAACAAAGTCCGGTTACCACCAGAGCACTGCCGGTAATGAGTCATCAGTCCAGCAATGGTGCAATCACTCAATCCCTCATCCCGTAACCACTTCAAAAACGCTTCTGCATCACTGCGGTTACGAACTGGCTGTCCATACCTCAGCAGCAGCCGGTAGGCGTGAATGGCTGCTCCTTGCCTCAAGCTCTCTGCCCTTACCCTTAGTGCCTCAAGCAATCCCACCTGCTTGCCTGCCACCAACGGTTGATATGCCATCAAGCTCCGATCAAAGCTGCCCTGTTGGTAGTCACTCCATATCTGGGCACTAATCGCCTGTGCCTTTGCCACTGCCACTGGGTCTTCCCAACGACCCAAACGATTGATAAAACAATCACGACCATCAATCCTTACCCGCACCTGCAGTGCTCCGTTATTACTTCTCAGTGATGGTGCTTTTCTCACGAGTCAAAATCAGGTCACTAACCACAGACCTACAGCCTCACCACCTCTCTAGCCAAGCCAACTTACGCACCTTGTAGCCATTCGTAGCCCAATACCTACTCAACACACCAAAAAAGTCAAAAGCGGCTCAGCCATTGGCTTTTCACCATCTGAAACCATCAAATAACAAGCCCACATTAGGGTCAGTTCTTATCCAGCCCGATTGACGCAGTGGTGTATCCCATAACTCACATACACATACCAATGCCCAGGCTCCCCAAACAACGTCTCATTACTGGGGCTGCGCCGGCGGTGTCCGTGGCAAGCGGGTACTGCTTCGCAGAAGCCTTCG
>CALRNU020000044.1:0-6929 GCA_943369595.1 Synechococcus sp. UW140 | reverse complement strand
CGAGCGTTTTAAAGATTTACTTAGCTTAGCTGGATTTGAAAATAGGATCCATGAGAAGGGCTCAAGAAATCACCCTCTAAGTGCAGCTGCAACAGAGCGCAATTCCATTAGGTCTCAAACTCGAGCTCGAGTAGAACATGTATTTGGTTGTTTCGCTACATCAATGGGAGGCAAATTCACAAGAAAAATCGGGCTTAAAAAGAATAATGCTTGGTGGAGCCTAAAAAATCTTACATTTAATTTCTTGCGCTACCTATATCTTTCAAGTAATTCATTGGTCAGCATTTAATTAACTTATAAAATTGCATAAACTGTAAATCTATTTTCACTTTTGCGGGAGTTGTTACGATTAACATTTGCCGAAAGGCATTTTTTTATGAGCAGCTAAAGCTAGTAAAAAGCTCTTTTTTCGAGGTGCCCATAAGAAAGCTAATTATGTGGACACATTCGCAAGACCAATTGACCGCCATGAAAATCATCAAGCATCTCTGCCTGGCAATCATTGCAAATGTCGGCACTCTTGCTGCGGTACCAGCTGAGGCTGGAGGCTGTAAGTTCTTTGGCACCACGGCCTTAAGCTGTGAAGACGGTGCAGGCGGATTCGTCAATACTTTCTTCAATGGAGAGAAATGGACAGAACCTACATCCCCACGATCAGCATCAGCAAGGGATGTCCCGGCGGGAACGGTTCAAATAATCAGGCCGATTATTATCCAGTACCAGCCGCCACAATGCCGCAGCTTTTACTGCAGGACTGACTATTCAAATTTAAATGGGCGATACTACTGGTGAAGATGATGAGATTGAATTAATACGTCAATCGGTTAACTAGCATCAAAAATACAGCACCGCAATGACCCCAACTTATAATGGGCGGCATTTCCGTCAAGTGACTTGATTTTAAAAAGTTATCTATCCTTAATTCGGACTCGAGTTTGCGATCAAAGATATGTAATTATTATCAACGAGTACCACAAAACAATGGAAGGCAATGGGTTTCAGCTAAATTGGAACGGCGCGATGAAGAATAGCGATGCAATGCTCTGCTATTGGCAAAAGCAACCTTCCCAACACTAAGAGCGGTATACTTGTAGCGGAAGTGCATGCAAGAGATTGAGGTGGACAATTCCTCCGCGACATTGCAAACAATACAATACTCAGAACCAATTACAATCATTGCAAATAAATTATTATTACCTAACAAATAGGGTTCGCAAGCTAAGTGTTATTCTTAATAGAGCTCTCATGGTAAATTCTCTGCTGATCAGCCAACAAGCACTAGCTCTCACCATGGCAATGGCTGCCAGCATAGGTGTGGCCAATGGCCATACAGAAAGGTTTCAGAAGTTAATGTATATCTCAACTGGTGGAAAAGTATCCAAGACAGCCTTGACGTTGGCAGAAAAGCTTGACGAAACAGGCCATACTGATGCAGAAACCACTGAACTTGTCAAGCAAGCAAGATTACAGGACAATATCGGCAACTATGAGGCGGCAGCAACAATTTGGGAAAAATTACTTGCTCTCAGCGAAAAAGCAATTGGTCTAAACCCTCTGAATGTAGTCATGTGCCTAAATAACCTTGCTTTATTATATCAAAAACAAGGCTTTTATGGCAAAGCAGAGCCACTTTATGTCCGGGCGCTTAAAATCTTCGAAAAAACACTTGGCCAAGAACATGTATATATTGCTCCAATCCTAGGAAATCTTGCGAGTCTATATCAAGATCAAGGATTTTATCAAAAAGCAGAGCAGTTATTTGACCGTGCACTCAAAGTTCGTCAAAATGCGCTTGGACTTCAGCATCCAGATACGGCAACAAGTCTAAATAATTTAGCTGTACTATTGAAGAAGAGAGGTAAGTTTACTGAGGCTGAATTAATGCTTGTTGACAGTCTCGACATAACTGAAAAAGCACTTGGATCAAACCATCCATATACTGCCATATGTCTTAACAACCTGGCAGCTCTTTATCAAATACAGGGCATGTATAGCAAAGCAGAGCCCCTCTATATAAGAAGCCTTGATATTAGCGAAAAGGCTCTCGGGATAAATCATCCATATACATCGTTAGTGCTAAATAACTTGGGAGAGCTCTATCGCGAACAAGGAAACTACGCAAGAGCAGAGCCATTCTATCAACGCTCACTTACAATTCGAGAAAAAGTACTTGGGCCAAGCCACCCAGACACTGCATCAAGTCTTAGTAACTTAGCAGCTCTTTATCAAATGCAGGGAATGTATAGAAAGGCAGAGCCCCTCATTATAAGAAGTCTTGCCATCCAAAAAAAGGTGCTCGGGATAAATCACCCCGATACATCATTAACAATAAACAACCTGAGCGAACTCTATCGCACTCAAGGCAAAACAGACAAAGCCGAATTAACTCAATTAAAAAACCTAGGCAGTATCGAAAAAGTACTAAGCTCAAAACATCCACAGGTTGCACTAATCCAAGGCAATCTGGCGCTTATTTATGCAAACAAGGGGCTTTACAACAAGGCCAATTTAATGCTAGGAAAATCACTAGAAGCCAGTCAAAACTCTTTAGGAGCAGGCAACCCATACACAATCCTAAGAATCATAAACTCGGCACTAAATTATGCCGAGCAAGGTAAATATGCAAAGGCCTATGATCAGCTTAGCTATGGACTTCTCAGAGAAGAAGAATACTTGCGCCGAGAAGCTGCATTTTTACCCGTTGCAAATAGAAAAGCCCTACTGACGAGAACTGGTGATGCATCAGAAGTCCCTTTCACCTGGATTGAGTCATATCCAAAAGCAGCAGAACTAGCACTTGAAAGTCGTCTGAATCGGCAAGGCATACTACTGGATCTTGAACAACGTCAATCATTATTAACTCGCGCTCCTGGACCACAACGAGAACTTGCAGAGCAGCTACAAGGCCTAACTCAACAGCTTAGTTCAATTTCGATCTCTACAGATAAAAGACAGGTCCTTCAAAAAGAACGTGAGAGGCTAGAAACAGAGCTTTACCGCCAGTTACCGTCACTGGAGATTCCGCTGGTTACTACAAGGCAGATTGCTTCTGCTCTGCCAGAGAAAGGCATCTTAGTTGAATTTAAGAAATACAAACCCTTCAATAGCCAACAGCCGTTTAATAAACGTTGGGGTTCCTCTCGTTATCTGGCGCTCATCCTCAAGCCCGATGCCAGTATTGCGACGGTACCTCTTGGAGCAGCAAAACCCATAGATGATGCTATTAACAAAGCTCTAACTTCAACCGCCGAAAACTTGAATGATGCCCCAATACTCTGGGCACAAGTAAGCGATCTCCTACTAAAGCCATTAAAGGCAAATCTAAATGGTTACAGCGAGTGGTTTCTGTCACCTGACGGTGAGCTTAACCGAGTTCCATTTGCTGCCCTGCCCTCACCGCTTGACCCAGGACAACCTTTGGCTGCCACCGTACAACTTCGACTATTAACAACCGGTAGAGATCTACTTCTTAAAGCCAGATCTGCTTCCCGGGCAAGCCAAAGCTCGCTCGTAATGGCAAATCCAAATTACGACCGCAGCCAAGAAAATACATCACAGACCGAGCCAGCAATTAAGCAGCAGCGTTCTGCGGCGGGTAGTACTGGTCAGTGGGCAGTGCTACCCGCAACTGCACTAGAGGGTAGCCAGGTGGCGACTTTGCTATCAACCCAACTAATCCAAGGGAGTGATGCAACCGTGCAGCGTCTTCAGCAGTCCGTTGGTCCTCGTATTATTCATGTAGCCACCCATGGTTTTTTTCCAGGCGATCAACCTGTCGATACCAAGACTCCCCTCAGCTCTTCGATGCGAAATCAAGGTCAATTCAATACTGTGTCAGGAGAAGAACCAATGCTGCGGAGCGGATTGGTTCTGGCAGGAGCAAATAATCCCGATTCAAACCCAATTGACGATGGCTACCTCACTGCCCTAGAAGCCACAGGGCTCCAGCTAACCGGCACTGAGCTTGTGGTGCTATCGGCTTGTTCTACTGGCCAGGGTGAAATACGTTCAGGAGAAGGCGTATATGGCTTGCAAAGGGCCCTCACGGTTGCAGGTGCTCGCAGCACCTTACTGTCCCTATGGAAAGTAGATGATGCCGCAACCGCTGTTTTCATGACCCGCTACTACAGCCTGCTCAAGGAGGGCAAAGGCCGCGGGGAAGCCTTGGTTCAGGTGCAACGGGAATTCCGAACTGATCCTGCCTATAAAGCCAAAAACTGGGATCGTCCTTACTACTGGGCAGCCTGGCAGCTCACTGGGGATTGGAAGCCCATCCAAGGGCTATGACCTAAGCGGAAGGAATCACCCTGCCAAGGCCAGAACTAAGAGTAGCTGTCCGGAGGGGAGAACCCCTTCATCACTGCCAACACAATGACTGCCAACATCATCAAGGCCATAGGAGCCACCGCTGCACTGATGGGCTCCACCGGTCTATTAGGACTTGCTGCTCTCACAACCAATCTAGCCGTCACCGGAGCCACTACACCCGCCCTGAGTGCAGATTTCAAATCAGGTAATGGCTGGTCAAGCGGTGACTACTTTGGCCCTCGTTCTGCAACACTAACCCAAGGGAATCTTGTGGCGAAGTCCTTCCGTGAAGGAAATGGCTGGAGCAGTGGCGATTACTTTGGTCCCAAAGGCTGAATTCAAATTAAATTTACTCAACACAAATCAATCATGCTAACAAAAGAAGAGCAGAATTTTTTAGAACAGCAACACATCCCTATTTCCCTTGTCTTCAATGCTATCGGAAAAACCAAAAAGCAATATTATAATGAAATGGCTGAGCATGGATCACTAATTGCAGCAGGTACAATCCCATGCCAGCGAGGTGGCCATAGATTGCGCACAAGACATGGTCATTGCGTGCAATGCCATACTGCTTATCTTGCTTTTGTAAAGCGAGCCAGCGAAAAAGCTCAGCTATATATTGCCAGTTCAATCAAGCAAAAGCTGGTTAAAGTTGGAAGTAGCAAGGATGCAGACAAGCGACTAAAATGGCTTAGCTCTAATGGCTACGGAGGCGCCAATGATTGGAGAATAATCCATAAACTCAACCATGAACAAGCCGGAAGAGTGGAATTGCTCACCCACAGTTACTTGGCAAAATGGAAGAAGCAATGTAGCTATATAAGGGAGGGAATACAAGTGGATTGCAGGGAGGTATTCACAGCAGATCCCGCAACAGCAATAGCAGCGATGGAACTAGCTTGCCGTATGGCAAAAAAGCAATAACCATGGCAGCATTTTTATACTTATTCAAGCAAACTGGAGAACTTAATGCCTGAACGGGAGGATTCGATTAGAGCCTTACGATCTGCATATGAAGCGCTGAGCGCTCAATCAATCAAAACAAACGAAGGGCCAAGTGGACCCCTCAGATTACAATGCAACCAAATTTTAGAACAGATAAATAAACTCTCAAGCCCTGTTTCTGTTAAAGTCAGAATTGATGGCAGTGACATTGCCAAGACCGCTAGTGCCTGGCAGTTATGGAAAACGATAATTGCTTGTGCTCTGGCAGCGCCTATTGGATTTACAATGCTAGTACTTTTACATGGCCTATCAGCGGGAAATAGCCCAGAATTTAAAAGACAAATAGCTCAAAGAGAAGAAAAGACCGCTCTATGGAAGCAAGCCATGGCGGCCTGTGAATTACAGAATGTCAAGCTACCTACAGGCATGATGCAATCCGAGCATTGCAAGAATAAACTGCTAGCGAATGGAATGGTATATCCATATTAGTATCAGAAAATTACCAAAAGCTATTTCCCATGCCCAGCAATATTAAAACTAAAGGATTCCTGCACTACCATCAGGGTGCGCTTGTCTTCTGCAGTCAAAAACCAACATTTCGCAAAAAGACCAGTCAACTTGCTGTTCAGATTATAGATGCACAAAATCTCCAGATTGTTGACAAGATTATCAATAACCTTTCTCAAGGTGTAGAGATACATACAACCTCTTCCCTTGCGGCGGGCAAGGATTTGACGTTGACAGAAGCCTGCAATGCTGTTGCCAGTAATGATGATCCATATCGCTGGATTATTCTTGAAAAAAATAAGCATTGCTGGGGGCTATTCTTTGCTGGTGGCGGGCTTGGCCTGTGCCGTGACCAGCTAAAGCGTGATAAAAACCGTTCCTATAGCAGGCCACGTCAGCCAATCAAGCTGCTGCATCGCTGGCTAATCAAGCTATTAAGCCTTTCTTTCGGCGAGCCAGCTGATGACCAGGAAGTAAATAATCAGACTTTTGACCAGAAGGTGCTCCCAGTAAATCCCCCTGCTGCCCCAAACCCCAGCCAAGTCACCAATGATCTAGTAATACCGATTCATCAGTCCCTACAGAACCACCGGGTCACAGTCGATTTGCCAGATAACTTGATCACAGCCCTAGATGAATTAGGCACAATGCTAGGTAAGACAAGGGAAGAATCCTTGAAGCATTTGCTCCGGTTGGTACTGCTTGAGTAAGCACCATGGAATCACCCTGCCTGAGCCAGAACTAGAGGTATATGTCCGCAGGGGAATCCCTGCACAGCATCCTGCTCATGCGCCCCTTGATCACCTGCCTGCTGCTTGCTCTGCCCATTGCCTTAATCGGCAATAGCTCACATGCCCAGAGCCGTAGCTTCAATCCATATCAGCAACAACTTAATGAATGGAACAATAGTTTCCCTGGCTACAAGGAAGGAGGCCGTGAGATTCGCCAACAGATCAGAGAAATGAATCCCTGGAATGCACCTAGTAATGAGTTCAGAAATAACAACCCTTCGCTCCGTAATTAGGGACTCCTGAAAAAGGGAACCGCAACCTGGATCCGATCGCAGCCAAATAGCAGGGCGTAGGCAGCCCATACGCACGGTTATCCAGTGGCCACTGATTGGCGTGTTTCAAGCTGCCAAATGTTCCCGAGCCCCATCCAGAGAC
>CALRNU020000043.1:0-6992 GCA_943369595.1 Synechococcus sp. UW140 | reverse complement strand
CGATTGCCTTGGCTAGCCGGTACTGGCTGACGCCGAGAGGCTGCAAAAACTCCTCATCAAGAAGTTCGCCAGGGGTGATGGGGGTGAGGCGGTCCATAGGGTTCATCAGTGGTAATCAACGATTTCAACGGCTTCAGGGCCAGCGTCCGACCAGAGAAAGCACAGGCGGTACTGGTCGTTGATGCGGATGCTGTGTTGACCTGCCCGATCACCTCGCAGGACCTTCAGCCGGTTGCCTGAGCTTGCGGCGGGCCACTCGCTCGAACGCCTGAAACCGTGGCACCGCCCATCCCTGAGCCAGCCGCTTGGAGGGTGGGGAGTAGAGGGATGCGGTGTCTGTGCTCCGGCCCGATGGCGTTTCCCTCCCCTGCTGAGGTCTCAGGCCCGCATCCTGTCGAAAAGGGGGCTCGAACGCTTCCTGGCCGACGGGGACCCCGGTTTGGATGGCGATTCGGTGCTGGCTGCCCTGGAGCAGTCGCTTTGAGCAGGGCCCGCCACTCTCCGGTGACCGCTGGCTGCGCCTGACAGAATGTATTAAGACCTCTGATCTGGAGCGGGAGCGATGACTCAAGCCTTGTCGACCGCGGTTGCCACTGCTGCCCAGCTTCCTGATGAGGAACAGGATGCTCTGGCGGCGATCCTGCTTGAAGAAATGGAATCGGAAGAGCGCTGGAGCGCACTCTTTGCCGACTCGCAGAATCTGCTGGAGCGGATGGCCAATGAAGCCATTCAGGATTTCCAGGCCGGCGGGGTTCAGCCCATCGACCAGTTGCAGTGAACTCGGTTACGACCGACCAGTTTCGGCAGCTCTACATCCAGGCGCCCTTGGAGAGGAGGCGGAAAATCAAGCGCGCCTACCAACTGTGGCGAGATAACCCGTCGCACCCATCCCTCAGATTCAAGAAGGTTCACGCAACCCTGCCGATCTATTCAGCTCGTGTCGATCTCGATTGGCGCGCCGTAGGTGTGCTGAAGGACGGCACGTTGATTTGGTTCTGGGTGGGGTCACACAAGGCCTATGAGTCGTTGTTGCGCTCACTCTGAGGAGTCCACGAAATCTCCCTCCAACACTGAAACAGCGGCGAAGGGGACACGCTCATGGCCACGGTGGTGCCATAGCGCTCAGCGATCAGGTTCAAGCTGTCGCCATCACGGAGCACCAACACGCTGTGGGGCCTAAGCACCAGCTGGATCGCTTCCCCCAGCAGCGGCTGCACCAACAGGCCGATGCCACCGGGGCCGTAGTCCGCCCCGAAGTGCATCACCTGGCACCCGGCGAACTGGGCCCTGCCGCCTGATGGCAGGCCGCCCTGGGGGTGGAGCAGGGCTAGGTCCCCCAGCCACATCACCCCCTGGCAGGGGGCCTGCACCGTTCCCAGCAGCGACGGATCCCAAGGCAATGGCGCCTCGTCGCGGAAACCCGGCGTGGCCCAGGCCTGTTCGGCCGCCAGCCAGTCGAAGGTATTACTGGTGCTCACCGGCAGGATTGCTGAGCGGCAGAGATAGCCCCGCAGCAGCACATCACCGGGGTCGGTGAGGGCGGTGTCGTTGTAGCCGCTGACAATCCCCTGCTCGAGGAAGCAGTCGATCACGTGCCGGCGGATCGGCACGGGACTGCGGCTCTCGGGCCGGTCCACCTCAAACAGGCAAAGGCGGGCATTGGCGTAGGGCTGCAACGCGAGCCATAGGGGCGCCGCCACCGGCTGAGCCACCCGGTTGTCGATCGCTGGTGAGGCCGCTGGCAATCCCACCAGCTGGCCCCACTGCCCTGCAGCCCGCACGGGGTTAAGGCCCTGGTTCAGTGGCGAGAGGGGCTGCTCCATCGCTCAACCCCGCACCAGAGATCCCTGGAAGGGATCGGTGTTGCACTGGCGCCAGTTCTGCAGCCGCGGCAGTAGCAGCGCCAGCTGGCCGATGTGCTGGCTGCGCTGCCGGTTCAGCACCACAGCTGGTGATGGCCCCGCGGGGTCCCACTCACTCTCGGTTTCTTCTAGCAGCAGCTCGGTGGCGTACACGACCACGGCCAACTTGCTCAGCGGCAGCGGGTTGGGCACCACGCCACCGGCTACGCCCTAGCGGCTGCTGCGGATTGGGGCATTGAGATCGGCTGGGGTCAGCACCGCCAACTGCTGATCCAGTCCCGCGATGGCATCGAGGTGGCGCTGGGCGGTACATACCCCCGTGGGGTAGTGGGTCTGGAGCAGGGCCATCTCCCGGTTCAACGCCGCCAGCGCAGCACTGGTGACGGGGATGGAGAGGGCGATG
Source organism: Synechococcus sp. UW140 (assembly GCA_943369595.1). Classification (GTDB taxonomy): domain Bacteria; phylum Cyanobacteriota; class Cyanobacteriia; order PCC-6307; family Cyanobiaceae; genus Synechococcus_D. The sequence goes on along the minus strand of CALRNU020000043.1, from coordinate 4,727 downwards.
CGCAGGGCTTCTGCGTCGCCGGGGCGCCAGCTGCAGGTGGGAGGTGAGGACTGGGTCATGTCCTCCCTTGCCAGGCGTTGACCCCTCAGCCGGCGTCGAGCTCGCGCTGCAGGCTCTCCCAGTCCTCCGGCAGCTCACCACGCTGAACCAGGCGCGAGAACACGGCGTAGCAGTCGTTGCGGTCGCCGTCCTTGCGGGGGAAACCGAGCCAGAGGATCAACAGCAGGCGCCGGCCATCCGCTTCAAAGGGGCGGAAGAACAGGCGGTAGCGATCCGGCAGACCCAGGCCCTTTAGCCGGCCATAGCGCCGCAGCGGGCCTGTAAGAGCAAAGCGGCTGGCGTACGGATCGGCAGCGATCCGCTCCTTGATCCCTTCCATCACCGCTGCCAGCAGCTTCACCTGGGGGTGCTGAACGAACGCCTGGGGATCGAGCTCCTGATTGAGTCGTCTCACCTCGACTTTGAGCTCGGCGTATTGCCGCGCAAACAGCTGGGGCTGGAAGGCGATCTCCCAGCCGTGGCGCACCAACGACGGACTCATGCTCCGCCCGTTTGATCCGCATCGTCGACAGTCACGCCAGCCAGCAGCTCCTCGTCTTCTGCGGCCATGGCCTCGGTGTAGGGCACCGGACCGCCTTCAGCTGACAGGGCCTGACGGCTGAGGAAGTCGAGGAAAAGCCCCAGCATCAGGCCCTCCGCTTCCGCCTCCCTGCCCTGCTGCTCTGTTGACTCCAGGCGCAGCAGCAGGGTGTCATCGCTGAGCACCTCCACCTGGCCTGCAGCACCGGCGAACTGGGGATGGTCCCGATAAAAGGCAGCAGGCAGCCGCAAACCGGAGGAGTTGCCAATCCGGGCGGGGGTGACGCGGTAAGGGGTGACAGCCATGGCGAGCAGCACCGCAAGACTGGACTTACGTCACGTTAGTCCGCCTTGGTGGTTGTTCAGGCTGCTGGCGTGCCATCGAGACCCAACTGCTGCCGCAGCTCGGCCCCATCGATCAACCCCCGCTCGTGCAGCACCAGCCACTCCTGCACCGAGGGCTGGGGTTTGCGCGGCGGTTGCGGCGGCACCAGCGGGCTGATCTCCACGTTGCAGGCCGGCGTGTCGGACAGCTTTTCGCCGGTGAGGCGGGTCCACTGGCGCAGCAGGGTGCTGAGCATCGAGCTCTTCTGGCCCGCCAGCGATTGCAGCACAGCAAAGCTCTGGCCGGCGGTGAGCGAAATCTCCAGCTCGGTGCGAGCCGGGCCGTGGCCACCGGCGGGGATCAGGGCGTCGCGGCGCATGGCTTCTTCCAGCTGCTGCAGGTAGGCCCGGTGCTCCGCCAGCGAGCGCGCTTCTATTTCGACCCACTGAAACTTGGCCCCCTCTGGTAGGTCCATGAAGGAGGAGGTGGAAAGCACCAGGCGCTGGGGGCGTTGGGCATCGCCGCCGGCTGTTGCAGCAGTGCCGAGGGCGCCGTCGCTGCGGCGGAAGCCGTAGGCATCCACCAAGCCCGTGCGCACGCCCACTGGCAAAGCCGTACGTGACAACAGATCCTCGTAGTCGCTGCGGCAGCGGTAGTGGTTGAGGTACTGGTGGGCTAGGCCCAGGTGGGGCAGATCCCCCTCGCCAAAGGCGCTGCCATCCACCGAGTACCAAAGGGCTGGCAGGTCAAAACGCTGTGGCAGCAGCGAAGACTCGCCTGCCGGCACCACGTCATAGCCATCCACGGCGCCGGGGTTGGGGTTGGCCTGCCAGCTGCGCAGCACCAGGCCGTCGTCCGTCACCGAAAGGCAGCGGTATAGCCAGGCCTGTGGATCAGGCACCAGGCCGCCGTGGGCGTCGAGCACCACGGTGGGCACGGCTGCATTGCCGCTGGAGTAGCGGGGCGGCAGGGCCTGCCGGCGTGGTTCTCGCCAGACAATCTCCACCGGTCCCGATGCCGGAGCGCCTGTGGCGGAGTCAGTCGGGAGGCGCCAGTTGAGCAGGTCTCCTCGGGGCACCAGCTGCAGGCGGGGCAGGGAGAGCCGGTCGCCCTTGGCGAGGGCCTCAAGGCGGTCGCCTTCTGAGGGCCAACGGTGCTGGGGCGGCAGTTGCAGGATCAGGCAGCCGCCATCCCGGAGGGTGAGCAAGTCGGCCAGGAATAGGAACACCCCCAGGTCTGTGCCCTGGCCATCCACATCGGTGGCCACCCGGGTCAGCGAGTCGGGCAGCTCCTGCCAGGCCAGGCGCGACAGCATTCCCGCGTAGGTGCGCAGGGCATCGCGGTAGAAGCCGGTGGGCCTGGCTGCCTCCAGTCGCTTGAGGTAGCAGCTCTCGGGCTCCTCGACGCCGCGGGGCAGATACACCGGCCGACGGCTGGTGCCGTCAGGCAGCTCCAGCAGGGTCCAGCAGTCGTAGACCAGCAGGAGTCGGTCCCGCAGGCCGGAGAGGGTGGGGTGTTCCAGCCAGGGGGGCTGGGCAGGCAGTGCAGGTGGGGAAGTGACACGGCTGGGTATGGTCGTCCTGCTGCGACGGGTGGTGGGCACTGGCTGCTGGCGGGGTCAGTACCATTGCCAGAGGCAGCCGTGGTTGGCCGCGGGGAAGGCTATGCAGGATCTGCATGATTCCAGTTAAATCATCCGGGCAAGGAGTTCTTATTGGGGTCCGTATATGAACAAGGCTTGATGAGCTATCTGCCCGTAACTGACACGCAGTGGGTCTAATATTCAACCGGGAATGACATCGAGTTCTAATACGGACCACGAAGGGCCGGGCTATTTCATAGCGAGGGTCCGCCCATATAGCGCTCGAAGGATCGCAAAACCAAGCTAGGTCCATGCGAAGCTCCGCTAGGAACTCATTCATGTGTTGATTAACGCATCTAACTTTCTCTGATAAATTGTCTAGATAACTAAAACGGATCGACGATGTGCGGATAATCTAGGCATGTTGCTGAAATACTGATACTATTGTCGTGAAAATTAGCGCTTATTGCCGCTTGTCCTGGTATTCCCAAGTCCGGCATAGAAGCAATAGTAGGGGCTGATTTGCCATAGAGTTATACCTGTAGCTTCTGCCTTGCCTGGCGATCAGGGCGGGCGCCCCTTTTTCGATGCGAAGGGTGATTCGTAGCAACCGTTACAAGTGGATATCAGATCCGATAACCACTGTTCACTTCGAACACATCTGGCATGAACTGGTTGCGGTGGCTAGGGTTGGTTTGGCAACAAGGAGGTGGTTATCGGATACAAGCAGGAGGGTCGCCATGGTTCTCGGAAACAATCCAATAAGCGTTAGACATCTCCGGATCATTCACAGAGCTAAAGGCTGCTTGACAAGCTGGCAAATGTAGGATAACTTATAATTTATAAATTTTGAGCCTTTCCCGCACACTTTTGCCTCCCATGAAAGGAAGAATTTCTGCAAATCTCGAGAAAATTCTGAGGTCTCCTCAAGGCAGTGCTCAGCTTCGTCGGGTCTTGACCAATCAAACCAATGAACCAGTTCAAGTCGGTGGGGTTAGATTTTTTATTCGGAAAATTGGACAAGTTGCAAGAATATCGTCGAGCACAAGCAAGAGATCATCAAGTGTCGAGATGAAGTGATTGCATGAACATAGCGTTTCCCGCGCTACTATTGCTCCTGCTGGTTTTGCCAGGAGTCGCGCTTCGATACACATACCTCAAAGGCTGGTGGAGATGGAATAGTCCTGTTTCGATACAATCTATATTCGATGAAGTTGCATATAGTATCGTTTGTGCCGCGATCCTCCACGTCATCTGGTGTTCAATAGTTTCCGTTCTCGGATTTGGAAAACCTGACTTAAGGTCTGTTCTAGTCCTTCTTATTGGAGGCGGAGCGGGGAGATCAGAGGAACTACGATCAGCTATTACCGCAACAGTTGAGTCTCCATTCAGAGTCGTTGGCTATTTTCTATCGATTCTTCTTTTTTCAGGTCTTTTGGGCTTGATTGCTCATATCTTAGTGCGGGAATGGCGTCTTGATAGGAAGACAAAAGCTCTAAGATTCAAAAACGAATGGCACTATCTTTTGAGCGGCTAAGTTCTTGAGTTCTCGGAATTCCAACCTTTTGAGCGCCAAGGTATTGTCGACGGCGTGTATCTTTCTGCAATCGTAAAACATGGCAAAAGTGATGTCCTGTATAGAGGCATTATCGCAGATTGGCTATTAGATTCAAAAGGTGACCTGGAACGGATAGTGCTAAGAAGAGCCCACCGCCGCAATCTTGAAGATGATCGAGCGCCAGGCCAGGTTCGGAAGAATGATGATCCGGAGTATCAGGATGATCCCAGATATTATGATATAGAAGGCAACTTCTTTGTAATCCGATACCAAGAGCTAACAACAATAAATATTGAGTATGTATTCGTAGACGAGGATTCTCCGGCAAATGCAGACACGAGCCTGAATCCTCAGTCTGCTTGAGAACGACAAATGCCTTGGTTTAATCGCGGGAATCTGATATGTCTAACAATGCCATTCACCTGAGCCGCCTCCAGTATCTACTGCTTGCCTGCATGTTTCACTGCGGCCAGGTGATGGCAAGCGTTGGATGGGCCAGGAGGTTGTCGAGATTAGCGAGTCGCCACCATCTATTTAGGGTCTCCTGAGAAAGTGAATTCGGAGTCAGCCTCAACAAAAAGGAGACCTGCTTGAGCCCGCAGCCCGATCATCACGCTGCAGCTATCTGAGGCTTCAGAGGCACAGTGCGAATACTCCGACCGCCTTCCTTGACCAGGAGAAGG
>CALRNU020000042.1:0-7232 GCA_943369595.1 Synechococcus sp. UW140 | reverse complement strand
GACGCTGGCCCTGAAGCCGTTGAAATCGTTGATTACCACTGATGAACCCTATGGACCGCCTCACCCCCATCACCCCTGGCGAACTTCTTGATGAGGAGTTTTTGCAGCCTCTCGGCGTCAGCCAGTACCGGCTAGCCAAGGCAATCGATATGCCTGCATCGCGGATCAGTGAGATCGTGACAGGCCGTCGCGCCATCAGCGCCGATACGGATCTGCGCCTCTGCCGTTTTCTGGGATTGAGCCCTGGCTACTGGCTGCGCGCCTGTTCCCGCTGGTGGAGCGGGAGGATCTGATCCATTCCAAAGTCTTTGAACCATTTCGAGTTTGGGCCGATGGTTTTGATCAGACGTGCAATCACCACCGATGCACCATAAAGCCTCTGCAGTGATACCTCATCGTCAATCCAGTGCTCCATAAATGAGTCTCCCTTGAGCATCGGCAGAGGATTTTTGCTGGCATAATTCCAAACACGAGAATGGTGCGCACAGCGATTGCGAAAGTCGCTGATACCGCGTAGCCAGTCGCCCAGAACCTTTGGGTTGTCAATCTCAAAGCGCTTGGCGATTTCTAGCTGGTGTCGCCGTTTGAGCAGACCGTAATACCGAGAAGCCAGCCCGAAGCTCCACGCTTCTACGACAACCCAAAATGGCATGGTCTTGTCGTTCTGCTTGTGCCAGAGGATGCAGTCCTCAGAGCAGCGAGAGAGGTGCTTCCCGTGATCTTCGAGCCACTCATTCCAGGTGTTGCGCTTTTTGCGAGACTTTCTGTCCTGATAGTCTTGCAGAAAACGCTGATTGATGAAGCTGGCCATCGTGTGCGCGACGGGATCGAGGCGCCCAAGCTCATGTGCTATTACGGTTCGGATGTGAACTTCAATCCTCTCAATGGCATCAAGGACGGCGAGCCTTAAACGCTTGTCATACAGATATAAATCTAAAATCCCCTGCAGGCTTGTGCCCGGCATGAAGGCATCAAGGCGCCTGGTCTTACCAGTTTGTGTGTCGAGAACAGCTTCTCCTTGAGAATCGATTTCAATTTCGCGGCATGGGTACCAAAAGCCGCTCAGGCGGTAGTAGCCAATCTGCGACAGCTTTCGAGCGGCTCGCTGAGGGTCAGGCCCGACGTCCATCCCTCTCGCGCTGAGGAGATCAACGAGTTCGGAGTAAGACCTGAAGGGTTTGGGCGGTTTGGGGCTGGGGGAGGGCGACAATGGCTCCCTGGGCCAAAATGGATGGCTCAAGCGTGATGCAGCTCATGGCTGCAACAGGGGCTTGAGCTCTATCGATGGAAGCATGCAAGATGAAGGGGGGAGCTGTCAACCGCCCTTCACCGACCAGAAATGACGAGGTGCTGATCGCCCTGCTGGCTCGTCTGGGGGTCGACGAACGCCATGAAGGCCAGGGCCTGGGCGATGCCATCGGCTGCCGTGGCTTGCTGGTCCATGCCGAGTCCGAGCAGGCCCGGAGCTTCTACGAGCACCTGATCCCGGAATTCGAGCGTTCACCCACCGATCCGCTGCACTTGCTGCTGCTGCTCAAGGACATCCGCCGCACGCTGGGCTCGCTGCCCCGTTGATTGGCCCGGCATGGCATCCACTAGGGAATTGAACTCAGCCTCACCCCCCCCCGGAGAGGCCCCCTCAAACCGCAGCGACTGGTGAGGTCGCTTGCGACTGGGCTGGAAGAGAGGGTCATCACCCCAGAGCGGCACTTGGTTTCACCGTAGGGCGCTTCGCGAGGCTGTGCTGGCGACCAGGTTGCGCGACATCCCACCAGGCAACGACTAATGTCAGTGACATCTTCTTGATTTCACGAGGGTCTCCAATGGTTCAGGTCACGGCCAGGCTGCCCGATGCCCTTGGTGCTGAGCTGGATGCGGCGGCCCAGCAACTCAACCGCTGCCGGGCCGACATCATTCGCCAAGCAATCGAGTACTACCTCGACGACATTGAGGATCTTCGCTGCGGCGTAGCAGCCCTGAAGGATCCTGCCGACCCCGTTCTCGACTGGGCGGAGGTGCGCGATGCGCTGCTCGCTGCGGATTAAGCGTTCAGCCGCCAAAGCGCTCGCCGCGCTCCCGAAAGCTGATCGCATGCGGGTGGTGGAGGCCATCGACCTGCTCTGCGACACCCCTGCGGCCGGTTCAGCGCTCAAGGGTGAATTCGAAGGATTGCGGCGCTTACGGGTGGGCCATTACCGCGTGGTCTACGAATGGCAGCGCAGCGGCCTGGTGATCCTGGTGGTGCGCATCGGCCATCGTCGTGAGGTCTATCGCTGACGGGCACCGGGATGTGGTTTCCAGGCAGCCACTTGCCCTGCTTGCTGGGCGCGCGATCGGCCACAGAGGCGAGCAGGTCGGGCTTGATCCCGGCGTAATTAAGCAAGGTGTTGCCCTTGGCGGCGGCGCCGTAACCGAGCACCTGCTTGCCCTGGCGTTTGGCGCTGAGCAGAAATTCAAGCAGTCCGTGCTTGGCAGCTTCCGCCCGTTGCTGGAAATCGGCGTAGGCCTGGCTGGATTCCAGGCCAGCCCCGCCAGCAGCAGCGGTTTCAGCGGCTAGCACAGCCGCAACAGCGGCGCTGGGTTCAGCAGCGCCCTGGTGGGCGAGCCACAGCCGCAGGCTGCCGCCATGGGTGGGCAGCTGCTCCACATCCACCACGCTCAGGCCAGCGGCGGCGGCGATGCGCTGCACCACCCGCAAGCTCAGGTAGCTGTAGTGCTCGTGGTAGATCGTGTCGAACTGGTTGCCCTCCAGCAGCCGCAATAGGTGGGGAAACTCAATCGAGGCACGGCCGGCGGGCTTGAGCAGCCGGGCGATGCCGGCCACAAAGTCGTTGATATCTGGCACATGGGCCAGCACATTGTTGGCCACCACCAGATCTGCTGGTGCCAGTTCTTCTGCCAACGCCACCCCAAAGAAGCGCTCGATTGTTTCGATCCCCTTGGCCCTTGCCGCCTCTGCGGTGGCCCTAGTGGGCTCGATCCCCAGGCAGGGGATACCGCGTTGTTGCACGTATTGGAGCAGGTAACCGTCGTTGGAGGCCAGCTCCACCACCATGCTCTCGGGCCCCAGAGCCAGCCGTTCGCTGGCGGTGGCCACAAAACGCTCGGCATGGGCGCACCAGCTGCTGGAGGTGCTGGAGAAATAGGCGTAGTCGGCAGTGAACAGCTCCTCAGCAGCCGCATGGGCCGGCAGTTGCACTAGCCAGCAGCTGCTGCACACATACACCTTGAGGGGATAGGTGATCTCTGCACCTAGCAACTGCTCCGCCGTCAGGTAGGCGTTGCTGGGCGGCTGGTGGCCCAGGTCGATCACCTCCTGGCTAAGCGGTGAACCGCAGTGGCGGCAGGGGTAGGACATGGGGATCACGGCAACACCTTTTTTGCTAGCTCTAGCAAACGACGGTCTGCACTCAGCAACGTGGCCACCTCGCGGCGAGCCAGTACCAGATAAAGGCAGTCGTAAACAGGATGATTGAGGTGAGTGGCTAGCGCCAATGCTTCTGCCAAAAGTGTTCGGTCTGGTTCGATGTGATCGACTAAATCCGCTGCCCTGCTGAGGCGCTGCTGCAAGCCAGAGGCTTCCAGCTGGCCTGCACGCTGCAGACGCCAGAGGGCATTAGCCACCTCGGTGAGCATTAGTTCTGGCGCCAGCACAAGATCAGCTGCCAACACCGCCTCATGCATCACTGCGGCCTCTGGGGACCCCTCAATGATCCGCACTACCGCAGAGGCATCCAGCACCAATTTCGAGGTCCCCGCCGTTGCCATCTCAGCGGGAGCGATCCAGGCGAATCAGCTCCTCAGGGGATGGATCAAATTTGTGTACCCCCTGCTGGCCGGCCAAAGCCTGCAGGTCTGCTAGGGCCTGACGGCGCCGCTCGCGGGGATCACCACCGCAGGCCAGTTGCAGATCGCTGAGGGCTTGCTGGCTCAGGCTGCGATGGTGCTGCCGTGCCCGTAGCTGGAGCATTTGATGGAGCGGATCAGGAAGATCGCGGATTTGCAGAGTGGCCATTGGCTTGACTTCATGCATTATTCATGCATTCTACTTGAAATTGGCTTAGCAAAGGCAAGCTCCGATCCCGCTCGCTCAGCTCACAGGCCGGCAAGGGCCAATCGATTGCCAGCTGCGGGTTATCCCAGCGCACACCGGTTTCAGCCTCTGGCACCCAGGCACCGGAATGGAGATAGAGCAGTTCACTGCCGGGCTCCAGCACCTGATAGCCATGGGCACAACCCTCAGGGATCAGCAGGGCATTGGCGCGCTCAGGGCTGAGCTCAACCGCATGCCACTGGCCATAGCTAGCGGAGGCGAGCCGCAGGTCTACGGCCACATCCCATACCCGCCCGCGCAGGCAACGCACCAGCTTGGCTTCGCTGTGGGGAGGCGGTGGTTCTCCAACCAGGGTCAAAGACCAGCCCACACCTTACAACGACAGACGCCTTGAGTTACACCACTCACCGGGTCGCTGCTCCTGTTCGGGGAACAGGCCCCGTTCCCGGCAGTAGACACTGAGCTCCGTGGCATTGAACCCAGCCCTCTGGGTCTTTCTCCGATGCCGGTACCACCTCCCCCTGCAACCGCCAGCTCCTGGGAAATCTGAGCCACGCTCTGCCTATGGGGCGGGCTCATCCTTTTCCTCACATCAGCCTGAGCTGGCCGAAGAGATGGAGCGGATCGAGCCATTGGTGGCATCGCGGACCCTGCCTTCTGGTTTGTCCGGCTAGCCTCAGGTGAGGACAAGCCAGAGGTGGGCATGGCCGTTCGTGATCGCCACGTGAATCAGCCACTAGCGGCGGCCAGCGCTCAGGCCCTCGCGGACTTGAAAACTGCGCAATTGGGATTGCAGGCGGATCCAGCGGCCACGGCCCTGTTGTTGCGGGTGAGCCAGTTGATGGCACAGAAGCTGGCCCAGCCGGGTGGACCGCTTCAACAGGTCAGCCACGACCCAGCCACACTGGCCCTTGACGACCTCGCTCTGCTGAGTGAGCTGGTGATTCAGGCCTGGCTCCGTGAGGAGCAATCACTCAGCCGTGAACTCAATCGCGAGCGGTTGCTGCGGTTGCGGGGTGAGCGAGCTCTGGCCCAGTTGCTGGAGAGCCGTGGCGGCACCCTCAGGCCAGGAGAGGTGAGTGGGCTGTTGGGCATCAGCGAAGACGCTGTACGCAAGCGCCGAGAGCGCAAGTTGCTGCTGGGCGTGAAGCGCGGCAAGCGCACGCTTTATCCCTTCTTTCAGTTTGATCGGGACAACCAGCGGGTGTGGCCCGCGCTGGAGCAGATTTTGCGGCTGCTCGATACCGACAGCGGCGCGTCCCAACTGCGTTTTCTGCTGACCCCCGATGCCGACTTGGGTGGCTGCCCGGCTGATCTGCTCTGCCGCCCTACACCTGTCTCCTTAGAGGCCTTCACCCGCAAAGCAAACCAAGTGGGCCGGCATCTGGCGTACTGATCCATGGAGCTTCCGCTGCCGCCAGAGGGTTATCCGATTCCTCTGCGGCTCACCACTGTTCCAGCTGGAACGGCCTGGCTGCGCATCCAGCGTTGTCACCACTCAACCGCGTTGTACTGGGGACGCGAGGAACCCGGCCGCTGGAATGATCCCGACGGTCATTTCGGAGTGCTGTACGTCTCCGAGAATGTCGAAGCCGCGTTCGCTGAGACGTTTGGAAGGGATCTGATGGCCACCCACGCCCCTGCGTCAGTGAAGTTTCTCAGTTGCCAGGAGCTCGGCGAGCGCTGCTTGTCTCGGCTGTGTGCCGAGCAAGATCTGCGGCTGGTGGATTTCACGGGGCCAGTTCTGCAGGCCCTGAACCTAGATGCGCGGCTGCTGCACACTTGTGATGCATTGGAGGTGTGCCAACACTGGTCACGTTGGTTGCATGGTGCTCCAGAGCAGCCGGATGGGGTGATTTACCCCTCCCGCCTCTTCCCCGGCTCAAGGAATCTGGCCGTGTTTGAGCGCTGCAGACTCCATTGGCAGGAGGAACCGCTTGGCAATCTGCTGTCCTGGCCTGATGCCAACGGGCAGCCCGCTGTGTATCAAATCCTGGACGATCAGGGCTGGGGCTTGGTGGATGGATAAGGGTCAACGCTGGCGCAGATAAGCCTTGGGCCAGTAGCTCACCCGCAGTCGAGCAGCACCAGCACCAATTCCGGCGCGCCGATCCGCTCGGATCCCGATGTCGATGCCGATCACCCGGCCCTTGCCCATCCATCGTGCCCGGTGTCAACTACGTAGGCGGCTCGTCGTGGCGTTAGCGGCGGGCTACCCGGCTGGATCTCGAGGTTTGCCCCGCTCACCGTCCAGGGTATTTTTGTATTCGACAAGGCGTGGGACCTGGGCCATTATCCAGCTGCTCTGAACGATTGCTATCTCAAATGGAGAAAGCGCAGATCCGCGTGCAGGTATAGAGTCGCTACGCAACGGACTGCGACCGGGGTTTCCCCGTGAAGGAGAGAAGTCTGGACGCCTTCGACTACTTGATTGTTACCTTCTTAAACATCGGCAACTTCTACGGCAAGAACGATGGCAGCACTGGTGCAGAGCAGCCCGAGCTCTACACGCTGTCCCAAGAGTTCATCAGGGAGCATCACGACTAAAGCTCAACCCGGGAAAAGGTCAAACTTAAACGGCTACAAGAAGAGATTGAGCCTTTAAAGAATGAGAAGGGGTTTGAGCTTGTCGCAATAGATCTGGGCATCCCGTTGCCAAGGAAAAACTGCTGATCATGTATATGTCTAGCCCAATGAGACAGAACTATTAGGCATATACTATTTGTTCATGCGCACATGAATCCCGCAAGTCCTAGCCGACCAGAGTTTTCCACATGTACCGACGCGAGCCCCGTCATCGCTTCCCCTGAGTGGCAGGCAATACTCTATCGCACAGATAATTATTGTTGGGCGACCTGTCCACTCTAGGGGATTGTTGGACTGCTCATAGGTTTAACCCAGCGCTTATTGTTTATAAATGATACCTGCTTGTACACAGGCTCAAGTGACCTGTAAAGACCGTTCTCAGTTGCAAACTGGCGGAGATGCCGATTGCATCCTTCATCCCAGCTTACGAGTTCTACTTGGGGCCTCCTGAGAAAGTGAATTCGGAGTCAGCCTCAACAAAAAGGAGACCTGCTTGAGCCCGCAGCCCGATCATCACGCTGCAGCTATCTGAGGCTTCAGAGGCACAGTGCGAATACTCCGACCGCCTTCCTTGACCAGGAGAAGGCATAGC
>CALRNU020000041.1:0-7722 GCA_943369595.1 Synechococcus sp. UW140 | reverse complement strand
ACTATAATCTCCCATTTCATCGCAAACTAAAACTATTTGATCACCCTTTTCAAAATCTTGAATAGCTGCATAACTTCTGGCGCTTTGTCCAAGGGGATCCAGGTAGAAAACCTTACCCTTACTGCCCAACACAAAAGAATCAGCCCCAGGCGCTCCGATCAAGACATCAACTTCACCACGGCCGGGATTAACTCCTTGGGGATCAACACCGATGAGGCGATCGGCCCCCATGGCTCCAATAATTACATCGCTGCCACCACGGCCAATTAATTCATCAGCTGCATCGCCACCGATCAAAATATCATTGGCAATGCCACCAACGGCATCAATCGCGGCGGGGGTAATTTCCCATATGAAGGTACTGGCATCAATTAAATCCAGCTTGAGAGCATCAGGGCCAGTTACGCATGCAATTAGGTCTATATGGCCACCAGATTGATCATTGCTATTGTAATAAATACAGCTACAGATTCCTGCCGTATCCCCCATGTCACAGGCCAGCACACTGTAATCACCCATCTCGTCACAGACGAGTTGAATTTTATCTCCTTTTTCAAAATTCTGTATTAAGGCGTAACTACCGTCCTTGGCTGATGCCCCAGATGGATCTAAATAATAAATCAAACCCTTCGTACCCAAGCTGAATGTTTCTGCTCCGCTAGACCCCTTCAACACCTCAATACCTGTACCCAACTGCTTAAAGGCGGGAGCTGCTGGGACTGCACTTGTGGCTCCAGTATCAGCACTGTGATCGTGGCCTGCGTGCAGGGGCATGCGGCCCTCAACAACACGGAAGGATGCAAGCACCTTTAATCAGAGCAAATGACCCGCAGAGACTACTGGCAACTCTCCATAGCGGAAGCTTTTGTGCAGATTTTTTCAATGCCTTTCGCTTCTCGCTCCGCCTCAGCCGACCTTTGAATGGCTTCAGGGCCTTCTTTTGTTAGCGATTGCTCACTGCCTCGTCTCTTGGTCCAACTTGGTCCCACCGCAATCTCGCCAGCCCTCAAGCATGAGAGTCAGCTGTTTCTGCATCGCCCGGAGATCGCTAATTTTCTGATCAACAGCATCAATTTTTTCCTGGATGGTCCCTTTAAGAAATGAACAGTTGCAGACCCCTGAACGCCTGGCCTCAAGTATCATTTTAATATCTATTAAGGGAAAATTCATCATCTTTAGAGATTGAATCAAAGAAAGCTCTGCAATCACGCTCTCATCAAATAAGCGATAATGACCTTCAGAGCGACCATTGGGCTGGATAACTCCCTGGTCGCAGTAAAATCTAATCGTCTTCACTGGCATTCTCGTCAGCCTTGATACATCGCCGATCTTCAGTATTCGGCTGGACCAAGGAACACTTGCAGCCACGCAACACTCCATCCAGTGGAGACTTGATATTAGTCGGTTGTGCTCCCTTGTGGGGTCTCTTTTGTAAATCCTTGCCTACGGCCCGGTAAGGGTGTCCAGTTCCTTCAGGTTCATCCACCCCCCTCCGGCTATGCCATCAACGATCTAACTGTCCAGCCTCCAGAATTGCCATAACCACCAAGCCCCTCCCATAGCCCCCCCCCCCCCCCCCACTGCCCTATCCCCAGCGTTCTTTTGCCGCCCCGCCCAGGAGGTGGCACCAGAGCTAACTGGCTGCCAGGTTTACTAAGATCCTGATGTCATTTAACGTGGGTCCAATCCATCTGGCTACCGCTGGCTGGTAACACCTAAAGCAAGCCTCGAATTGGGCCATTATCGCGCCTTTGGTCTGGAGATCTCCAGCGACCTTTTCCTTCCAGAGCTCATTGCTACTTTGCCATCGCCTCAATCGGCTGAAGGAGTTTCGATTTCAGCCGGCAGTCGGCAAGATTGGCCGCCTTTACAAGCAAACCTCCACAGCAGCGCCACGGTAAAGATGGCCCCCGGCGATTGGCGCCTTGAGCTGGAGGGCATTGGTTGGTTCCGCGCCTTTGGTGGGCGGCAGCTCATTTGGGAACGCTGGGATGACAGCGTTAGCGATCGGGATCTGCGTACCTTTCTGGTGACCAGTGGTTTGGCGGCCTTGGTGATCCAGCGGGGAGGTTTGGTATTGCATGGGACCACAGTGGTACGTGATGGCCATGCGGTGTTGCTACTGGGTTCCCCTGCCAGTGGGAAGTCAACGCTGGCTTGGTGCCTGTTGCAGAAGGGGTGGCAATTGCTTAGCAGTGAATTAACTGCGGTTGATGCCCAAGGCTTGGTGTCGCCAGGGATTCAACAATTAAAGCTCTGGCACGACTCCGCTGTGGCTTTGGGCGTCGACTGGCAGCAACTGCCGCCAGTGCGAAAGGGCCTGATGCGTTATGCCTTGGTTCGTGCAGACTTGCAGGTGGCGACGGATCCCACCCCCCTCGCTTTGATCTATTGCCTTGGTCGAATGAAACCAATTAATAAGAAAGCCGAAAGGAAGAAGCCCAAAGAGGATGAGAAAGCAAACCAGGAAGACGAGTCAAGTTCTTCTGAACAACGACTGTTCAGGGGTTGGGCTCGTAAATCAGAACGGGAAGCCTTGCTGAAACTTCGAAACCAGGCATATCAACCGCGCTTCTATCGTGCAATGGAGCAGGAAGCGAGTCTGTTCTTGCAGGCCAGTCATCTACTTAAACGTGTGGCGGTCCATGAGTTGAGAGCACCAGATGGGATCGAGATCATGCGCACTGCTTTGGAGGCGATGGATCTATTAAATCCGGATGCCATTATTAGGGAAGAAGAGCCACTCGCCACTTTGGAGGTTTAAGCATGAGTGCCCTGCGAGCTGAGTATTGGTATCTAGCGTCATATCCAAAATCAGGCAACACCTGGTGCCGTATATTTATAACTGAACTCCAGCGGCTGGCAGCCGAGACTGAACCTCAAGAACTGAATTTAAACCTTGATATTGAAACCGGGGCAATCGCCTCTTCTCGCCATTGGCTCGATGATCAACTTGGAGTGAATAGCTGCGACTTGAGCTTTGCAGAACTTGATGGATTACGCGGACGAGCAGGAGAAAGTGCCTGGCTATTTGCTGAGGGGGAGCGTTTCCACAAAGTACACGATGCGTTCAAATCACCTGATTCCCGTGGTCGCCCAGTCGTGAGCACTTCTGGCTGCCGTGGTGTGGTTTATATCATGCGGCACCCAGAAGATGTGGTGGTATCGCTCAGTCATTTCTTCTCCTGGCCATTGGAGAGGTGTGTCGACTATCTTCTAGATCCCACTGCTGCACTAGTACCTGGAGAGCGACACGGTGGGCATCAGGTGCGCCAACATATGGGCCGTTGGGATCAACACGTCCGTTCTTGGGCCGATCAGTCTGAGTTACCAGTTTTGGTAATGCGCTACGAAGATATGCTGGCAAAAGGACCCGAAACCTTTATGGCATTGGCTACATTTTTAGATCTGCCGACAGAACCAGATCTTGTGGAACAGGCCTTGGCTAATACTTCAATTGATCGCCTTAAGATACTAGAAGAGCAAGTGGGTGGCTTTGCTGAGAAGCCAGAAGGCTGTGAACGATTCTTTCGATCGGGCCGCACAGGCGAAGGGGCAGAGGAACTTTCGATTCAACAACGCAGGCGGTTGGCGAAAGGTCTGGCAGAAGTGATGCAACGCTTTGACTATGAGGGCGTGGAGGTTGGCTGATCCGCAGATTGAGTTTGTATTTGGACGCGTTGATGATGCACTAAAAGCTGAATTGCAAGCTTTCTGGGCAATGCACGGAGATGCTTATCGTGCAGAGATGAAAGTTTTTTCGGCTGTGAGTGTCAATAGTGATCTACCATTAAAGCCATCTCAACGGCCTCTGCGTCGTCAACCAGGAGCGATTGCTCGCAGCGAAGGAGGAGATATCATAGGGATTGTATTTGTGTTTCTACGCGAGGTTTCGGATGAGCTAATGATTGGAACTCATGCTTACTTCCAGCGGATGTATATCGTGCCTGAGGCAAGAAATCTGAAGCTAGTAAATCGGCTTTACAACAAATTCTTAAATGGTTTTGTCCGGGCCTCGGAACAACGTGATCATAGGGCCAAGGTTTTGATGTCTGTAAATAATAATCCTGCGCTGCAGAAAGCATTTATTCGGCGTTATTTTGCCAGACTTGGCTTTCGTCTGCTCGGGGACAACAAGTTGGGAAATGAAGTTTGGACGAAAAAGCTCAAAATAGTTTTTGTTTTCTGAGCTACTCACTCTCAAAAGCAATCACAACCTGCTTCTCTACGCCAATCTCAAGCCAAGCTTTAACCTCTGCAAGACAGTCATCTGGACTCACGCTGTACTCCTCTTGCAAGGTTGCGCACAGTTCGGCCAAGGTTGGCTGCGTGGTCAGAGCATTCCAAATTGCCGAACCCGAGTCATTGAGCGCCAAATAGTCGCAGGTGCTGCTTTGAAACAAGGCAACTTCTCCATCAAGCTCAGTGGAGACAACTTGGGGATGCTGTTTAAATCGCTTTGCGTTACCCATGACTCAAAAACATCTGTTTGATTCAACTCATTATTGAGACCCTATGGTATAGTATTGATTGCAACTGCTTGTGGCGCTTTAACGGTGCTAAGTATGGGATGCGCTAATAGGCTATTCAGGACAATAAAAAATAAAAAGTCCCTGTGGGGGGGAGGCATCTAGTGGGGTTAGGCTCCCAAAAATATCACCAACATTCGCCTAGCATAAAAAGTAACCTGTAGTACATGTTCTTTTTTTCGTTTGTATTGTTCCCCCCTGTATGCAGCTAAAGGCACCGGTCCAGCAATCATGCACCCGCACATCCCTGTGTTTGACGCTATCAGTTAGCGCCTGCATCACAGGTGTCTGCCAGGCTTTCTTGTTGCTGGGTGCGCCATAGCTATTGGAGCCATAGCGGTATTTGAGGTCAGCTGAGAAGCGTGTATCAAAGGCTTGGTCGTAGGAGAGATTGACGCCAGCTGTTAGTCCATCTGTGATGTTGTAGGCGAGGCGCCCATTCACGCCAGAGCCACTGAGGATGGGATCGGTTTGGTAGTAGTAACCAATAGATGCTTTGAATTCAGGCGTGATGCTGTAACCAACGTCAAGACCGTAGGTGTCTAGGGCGGCGCTTCGATAGCGACTGTTGAGTTGATAGGCATCAGTGCCAATGGGAACCAGCGCATAGGCATTGAAGCTCCAGGTGTTGGAAATGGCTTCTAGCCCTGCTGCCACCTGCTGATAAAAAACAGTATTTGAATTGCTTACGTTCACACCAGTATCAGCAGCGCCTGTTGCCATTGGGCGGCTGTCATAACCAGCATTCACACCAAACATCCAGGAGCGGTCGTTATTCAACCAGCGGTAGCCAAGGCGGCTTGAAGTCGAGATAGTTCCACCTTTAACGGTTGTATTGACAATGCTGCTGTAGTTGTTGTAATCGCTGAAGTTTACGTTCGCCAGTGCATCAAGAAAGAAGACGCTGTTATCACCAACCACCAAGGGCAGAAAGCCACCTATGCCTGCTTCATTTGGGGTTCCAGCCCCTTGGGTCTGCCCTTGAATGCCGATATTGGGTTTAACGGCATCTTTCAGAGAGACCCCCATCACCCCTAGGTCTTTCGCTGTACCCTGGCTGGGATTGGCGACTTCTGCTTTGCCAGCGCCAAAGGGTATTGACACCAGTGCCAAGGCTGCGGTGCCAGTGAGGGAGAGTGAAAGTCGGATAGAAGAATGCATGTTTCTGTGGCTTTGCGGGAAAGGGAATTTGTGACAATTTTCAACCCTGTGTTCTCGGGCTGGAGGCACCCAAGGGCCTGAGCTCCCTCAAATGAGTGATAAACAGCCGGCGAATGCCAGGGAATCCTGGCAATTGACTGCCGTCCCCGGCTTGTGCCGAATCGCTGTGGGCACCCCATAAGCGTTACGACTTCAGCGGTTGCAGGTCCCGTCAGCACGCTCTCGAATTCGCGAGCATCGGTAAATTGACGGTCGACTTGACGCAGCTTCCGACATGAATCTGGTCACCGATATGCCCAGGCTCAACGGGATTAAGGCATCCACAATGGGATGGCTGTTGAGTAGCGATATCCGTCTCAGCGCGGGCTTTGCCTCCTCCCGTAGGCTGCTTCTCTATGGTTTGTATCAATCGATTCAGAATCGCCGCCGGGCGTCCTTCGTGGTCACCACCGCAGCTGAAGTGATTGAGGGGCTCAACCACTACAGGCCCGGGGTCTTGATCATTACTCCCAGGCTTGAGGCCGGTGATGGCCTCGCCTTGGCGATACAGGCCCGCTCCATGGTGCCCGACATCCGCACGATTGTTCTTTGTGATCAGGATCAAGATGATCTGTTGGCGGCAGGCCGGGCTGATGTCGATGCTGTCGTTACGGAGCAGGAGTGCTTCGGCGTCGATCAACAGTTGCGCAACATGCTCATCAGCCTCTCACTGGGTCGGCGTTACCGCTCTCCAGCGGTGCAAAGCTATCTGCTGGAGGAGGAGGACAAGGGATGGCGAAATCCGCCTCCGGCTCTGACTTCTCGAGAAAAGCAGCTTGTGGATCTGTGGGTGGAAGGCCTGGGGGACAGGGAGGTGGCCGATCGGCTGGGTGTTAGTTATGAGACTGTGCGCAGCCATGGCAAGACGTTACGCAAGAAGCTTGGGGCGAGCACCCGTTCTCAGCTTGTACTCAAGGTATTGTCACTGGGACTGTCCCGTGCGACGGGCTTCTGAGCCGGTCTCAACACGATGAACTCCATCCACTTCCAACCTTCTATCGCCGAGTAGTCCGGCCAAGATCTTGCTCTACGCCTTATCTTTGACAAGTTGGCGGATCTCTCCCGCCCCTTCCCTGGGGGTATCCGAAAATGAAATTCGAGATATTGAATGACTAACGGCAGTTTTTTACTGTCATTGGGAAAATCGAGCACGTTTAAAGTGTATTTAGTGGGATGAGTAAACAGTTAGTGCATCCGGATAAAGCGGTCGAGGCACGGATCTGATTTTTACCTAGGATTGCGGAAAGCAACAAATTTTAAGTACATTATACTCTTTAGCCCAATTAAAGAGGCTTTGTCAAATGTAGAAGCCCAAAAATTTTTTATTTGCCAGAATGAAGGCTGGTTTCAACCTGGATCGAACGCAGTGGGATTGTTTTGGTTGATTATTCAGATTTTGTATTAGTGCTTTTTGGGTCTCCGCAGTTCCTGCTCGTAGGGCTTTGATGCCAAAATTGAATTGCCAAGAATTTAAAATTTAAGACTTTTCTAACCTTGCCCATGGGGTTTGGAGGAAAGCTACCCCACCCAAGCCACCCCCATAGCCACCACGACCTTCCAACCCCCCCACTGCCCTATCCCCAGCGTTCTTTTGCCGCCCCGCCCAGGAGGTGGCACCAGAGCTAACTGGCTGCCAGGTTTACTAAGCTCCTGATGTCATTTAACGTGGGTCCGAGCAAGGCCGTCGTCGATGGTGGCACTGCTGACGGCGCAGGAAAGGCGCACACAACGGTCGTAGTCAAAAGCTCCGCCAGACGCCAGTGCCACGCTGGTATGTACTGATCTGTTGATAAACAGGCTAAGGCCACCAGAGGAAGATATTGGCAATGGACAGTAACGACTACTAATTAGGGACTCCTGAAAAAGGGAACCGCAACCTGGATCCGATCGCAGCCAAATAGCAGGGCGTAGGCAGCCCATACGCACGGTTATCCAGTGGCCACTGATTGGCGTGTTTCAAGCTGCCAAATGTTCCCGAGCCCCATCCAGAGAC
>CALRNU020000040.1:0-7850 GCA_943369595.1 Synechococcus sp. UW140 | reverse complement strand
TTGGGGTAGCCAGCCACGCAGCCGTACTTACTCACCAGGTTCGAGAGGGCTTGGTAGGCCCAATCGGTGGGTTGTACGTCGGAAAACTGGCCAACGCTGGTCACCTGACCCATCTGGGCCTCCAGGGCCCGCATGCGGTCGATGTCCTGTTGATCTACGTAGCGGTTAACTGACCCCATGTTCAGGTCTTGGGCTTGCGACGCCAATGGCGCCACCACCCCAATAGCCATGGAGGCAAGCAACAGCTTGCGGAATGCGTTCATGGTCCTCACAACCAAAGGGAAGGCGCAATGCGCCGCCCTGATAATTCGCTCTTAACCACGGTGGTGGTGTTCGGATTGATACAAAAGCCCCCAGGTCGTTCCAGTGCTGAGATTGGCTAAACACCCCGGGGGCTTTGTGCTGCTCTGGATTGCTGCATTACTACTGCTACTTAGCCCTGGCCAAGACCTGCCGCTGCGGGACTGGGACGAGGGCATCGTGGCCCAGGTGGCCCTGGAACGGGCCCTAGCCCTGGCCCAAGGCCAGGATTTTGGCAGCCTGCTGCTACCCAGTTACTGGGGGGCCCCCTACCTAAATAAACCGCCGGGTTTACATCTGCTCATCGCCTGGGTGCTGCAGCCCTGGGCCCAGCACGGGCTGCTGCCCCCCCCCTGGGCCGTGCGCCTGGGGCCGGCCCTGCTGGCCAGTGCCGTGGTGCCCCTGGCCGGAGCCATCAGCCGGCAACTGCGCCCCCGGGAGCCCAGCGCCGCCGCCTGGACCAGCGCCATCGCCCTCACCCTGCTGCCCCTGATGCGCCACGGCCGGCTCGCCATGCTTGATGGCGCCCTGGTAAGTGCCAGCGGTCTGCTCTGGTGGCAATTACTGCGGGCCCGCCAGCGGCCCTTGGGCGCTGGGATCTGGGCCGGCCTCGGCGGCAGCGCCCTGCTGCTGCTCAAGGCCCCCGCCCTGCTGCCGGTGTTAGGGGCAGGCCTGCTGCTGCTGGCCCTCGACCGGGCCCTGGATCGCCGCGGCTGGCTGCTCCTCGCCGGGGGCCTGGCCCTGGGGCTAGCGCCCGGGCTGGGTTGGCAGCTCTGGCACCTGCTGGCCCGGGGCAGTGGCGCCCTGCTGCTGTGGGGCGGTGATGGCGCCGGGCGGGTGCTGCTCAGCGCCGGCGAGGGCAGCAACCTGGGCTGGCGCCTGCCGGTGCTCAAGGTGCTGGAGGGGGGCTGGCCCTGGCTGCCACTCTGGCCCTTTGCCATGGCCTGGGCCTGGCGGCAAAGGGCCAGGCCGGAGGGCCGCTGGCCCCTGGGGTTGCAGTTGGCCATGGCCGCCAGCGTTTTGCCCCTACGCACCCAGCTGCCCTGGTATAGCCACAGCCTCTGGCTGCCCTTTGCCCTGGTTTGTGGGCCGCTATTGGCCGCCCTGGTGGATAGCCCGCGGCTAACGGGGGTGCCGGGGGCCGCGGTGCTGCGGCGCTTGCCCTGGTTTTGGCTGCTGCTGGGGGGCCTGCTGCTGGGGGGCGCTGGGCTGCTGCCCGCCTACCGCTGGATCGCCCTACCCGCTGCCCTGGGATTGGGGGCGGGCGGTTGGTTGCTGCGGCCGGCCACCGGGGGGGGCCAGCGGCGGCTGGGGGGCTGGGCAATCGTGGGGGGCTGGGGGCTCTCGTTATTTGTGTTGATGCAAAGCCCTCTCTGGCACTGGGAACTGAATGAACAAGCCGCCGTGGCCCCCGGGGCGGCCCTAGGCCGCCAAGCTGAGCGTCAAATTCCCCTGGTCCTCTGGGGCCTGCCCGAACGGCCCAGCCTCAGTTGGCAGAGCCAAAGGCGGCTGCTACCCCTGCAGGCGCCTGGGGCTGGCCCCCTGCAGCTACTTAGCCACGGCCGCGGACCGGTGCCCCAGCTGGCAGGCCACCATTGCCAAATCAAAGCCAACGGGGAGGATGGCTGGCAGCTTTGGCGCTGTGCAGCGATCCCGTGAGTGTCTCCAGTCCCCCCCTGAGCCTCACGGTGGTGCTGGCCACCTACAACGAACGCGACAACCTGGCGCCAATGCTGGCCCAGCTCAAGGCGCTGCTGGGCCAGCGCTACCGGTTGGAACTCATCGTTGTGGATGACGATTCCCCCGACGGCACCTCCGAGCTGGTGCGGCAACTCAGCCGCCAGGATCCCCGCATTCACCTGATCCGCCGGGTGGGCAGAAATGGGCTCTCCAGCGCGATCCGCGAAGGGCTGCTGGCCGCCAACGGTGAAGTAGCCATGGTGCTGGATGCCGATGGCCAGCATGAACCGGGGGCGGTGGATCTGGCCGTAAAGCAACTGCTGCAGAGCAACGCCGACCTGGTGGTGGGCAGCCGCTTCCATCCAGGGGCCCACATCGATGGGCTCTCGGCCGAACGGCAACGGGGTTCGGAGCGGGCCAATCAACTGGCTCGGCTCACGCTGCCCGCCTACGCTCAGCTCACTGATTACATGAGTGGCTGCTTCGCCCTGCGCCCAGACCGCTGCGCCAGCGCCATCCGGGCCGTGGATGTGTCGGGTTTCAAATTCCTATATGAGCTGTTGGCGGTGAGCAAAGGAAAGCTGCAAGTAGATGAGATTCCGCTGCACTTCCAACCGCGCCAAAGCGGCAGCTCCAAGCTCGACAACGCTGTGGTTTGGGATTGGTTGGTGTCTGTGGTGCACACGGCCACCTTTCGGGTGGTGCCGCGCCGCGCCGTGAGCTTTGGCCTGGTGGGCCTGAGTGGGGTGGCGGTGCATTTCGCCACCTATGGTCTGCTGCGCAGCCAAGGATTGGGCTTCCTGCCCACCCAGGTGGTGGCGGTGGTGCTGGCGGCCAGCTCCAATTATTTAATTAACAACTCCCTCACCTTCCGGGCCAGGCGCCTGCGCGGCGCGGCAATTCCGGCGGGGCTGATCAAATTTCTGCTGGTGTCCTCCCTGGGGATGGCCGCCAATGTGGGCGTATCCACCGTGGTGTTTGCCAGCCTCCACGGCGGTCCGATCGCCCTGCTGGCCCTGCTGGCCGGCATCCTTGTGGACTTCGTTTGGAAGTACGCCGCCTCCTCCCGCTTCGTGTGGAACGTTCCCTACTGAGGCTGCTGCTGGGCAGCTGGGCCCTCAGCCGCCTGCTGCTGCTAGCCCCCCTGCTGGGCCACCGCTTCCCCCAGGTGCTGCTCCAGTGGGACACGGTGCATTACCTGGCCATCGCCCAGCACGGGTCCCAGGGGCCCTTGTATGCCTTTTTTCCGCTTTTTCCGGCCCTGCTGGGGGCCCTAAGCCAGCAGCAGCCCACCGGCTTCCTCTGGCTGGGCTTCTTGGTTTCAAACCTGGCCTTCCTGGGGGCGCTGCTCCTGCTCCACGCCCAGGCCCATCAGCTCTGGGGCCCCGGGGCCGCCCGCTGGACGGTGCTGCTGGCCTGTTTCAACCCCTTCAGCCTGTTCTGCTCCATTCCCTACACCGAGGGGCTTTACCTGCTGCTCACCGCTGGCGCCCTGGCCCAAGGGGGCCTTGGGCCCTGGGCGGGCCCCTGCGGCGCCCTGGCCGCCGCCACCCGCCCCACCGGCATCCTGCTGCTGCCGGGCCAACTGCTCCAGGGGCGCCGGGGGCTGGTGGCGGCGGCGCTCACGGGCGGCGGCTTTGGGGTAGTGCTGATGGTCGGCTGGCTGGGCAGCGGCGACCCCTTCGCCTTTCTGCATGCCCAACAGGCGGGCTGGGGCCATCGGCCTGGGTTCAACCTCAGTGGGTTGCCCCGCTGGCAAAGGCTGGCCAGCCAGATCCTGCTGGGGCCAGGGAACACCGACGCCGGCCAAATCCTTGATTACTGGTATCCCCTGGGGATGCTGCTGCTGCTGGCCATTGCCCTCACGGCAGTGGTTCAACGGCACCAACGGCCCCAGCTCAGCCTCGGCCTCGGCGGCTTTTCCCTAATTAGCGGCTGGCTGCTGGGGGGCAGCCCCTTTATTAATGGCGCCATGGTGCTGGGCAGCCTTGGCCTACTGGCCTGGGGCCTCAGGCGGTTACCGCTGGTTCAAACCAGCTTTGCCCTTTTCAGCCTCGCCGCCTACCTGCTCAAACAAAACACCATCAGCCTCGAACGCCACCTTTATGCCACGGTGCCGTTGCTGTTGCTGCTAGGCCTCTGGGGCAGTGAACACCCCCGCTGGGCAAAGCTGCTGCTGGGCTTTGGCAGCTTGCTCTGTGTGGTTTTTGGTTTTCGCTTCGCCAGCGGCGGCTGGGTGGGCTGAGCTCAGTGGAATGCTGCCGCCACACAGGCCCGGGCGGCTGGGCTGGTGCTGGCTCCCCGCTGCAGCACCAACGCCCCATCGGCGCAATAGGCCACCCCATAGCGGCCCTGGTCGAGCAGCTGCAGGGTGCGGGCCTTGAGCACCCCATAGCCGTCGCGTTCGTAGTCAAAAGCCTGCAGAAATGGCTTCTGGTAACGGGGCAGCAACGCAATCCATTCCACCGCCTGGGGCTTACCAGTGCGGTCGAGAAAATCCGAGTGATAGGGATATCGCAACAACACCTGCCGTTGGGCCAGCCTTGGCAACAAAGGCGTTTGCGCCGCCACCGGGGCCCCCGCCGGGATCACCGCCAAGGCCCTCAAGGCCGCCTGACGCCGGGCCCATTGTTCCGGTATTCCCGCCTGGGCCCAGGGTTTGATGCTGTCTGGGATCAGCGCCGAAAAGCTTTGGTGGGGATTGGCGGAAATGGCCAGCACCAACGACAGGCCAATCGCCCCGGTCCAACAGCGCCGGAACCAGCGCCGCTCAAACAACTCCGGGTGGGAGTGCCACCAAAGGGCCGCCCCGGCAAACACCCCCGGGGCTAGATAAAGCACATAGCGCAGGGTGGTGGCCAGGGCACTGAAACCCTTGGCCGCCAGGGCCACAAACAGGGGCGCAGCAATCAACAGCCAGGCATCAATGGAAAGCAGCGGCACCAGGGCCAGGGGCAGCATCGGTGCCAGCAGATATTCGAGGCTGCGGCCCGGTGGTGACACCAACTCCTGCAGCAACAACCCCGGCTGGCGCAGCATCACCGCCAGCAATTCCAAGGTGCCCCCAGAGCGTCCCTGCAGGAACTGGCCAAACTTCTCATTCATAAAGCGGTCGTTTACATCGGCCCCCAACAGCGGTTGCAACCAGGCGGTAACCAGCACCACGTAAACCAGGGAATAAATCAACACCGCCAGGCCCCAAAGGCGGCGGCGGCCCCCTAGCCGCAGCAGCGCCCAGCCACCGATGCCGAAACTGAGAATGCCCGCATCACCCCGCACCAGGGTGATCAGCACGGCGGCCCCCAGGGCCCAAAACCCCTGGCCCCGCAGCAGCGCCCAGATCAGCAAAAACCCCAGCAGCGGGATGCTGCAGAGGTCGTGGAAGTTTTCCAGCAGCGGCCCGATCACTGTCACCGAGGCGAAGTAGGCAAAGCAAATGCGGGCCGCGATGGGCGCCGCCACCTGCTCCCGGGCCAGGGCAAACAACACCAGGCCAGCGGCGGTGAGCAAACCCACCTGCACCAGGGGCAGGGCATAGATCCCCAGCAAAGCCACCAGCGGGATCCACAGCAGCGTCAGCAGATTGAGGTGCTGGCTGCTGTGCAAATAACCCAACTGGGGCAGTTGCCCCTGCAACTTCACCGCTGCCGACAGCTCCGAGGAGAGGGTGCTTTCAAAAAAGCGCCCCTGGCCCCCCGACCAGAGCTCCTGCAGGAACAACCCTTGGTCAAAACTGGCGGTTAGTCCCTCCAGACGCCAGAGCTGCAGGCCCAGCCCCAGGGCGAAAAACAGCGCCGCCACCGCCCCCACCTGCCGCCGGGCGGGATCAGGCTTCTGCATGGTTCAGTGGGAGTTGTGGTGCGGCTGATTCTCACCGTTGGGCCTTCTTCATTGGCTTCCATTGCTGCTGGGCCTGGGGCTGCGCCTGGTGAACCTGCAGGCGCCGATCCTGGGGGTGCACAGCTGGCGCCAGGCAGACACCGCCGCCCTGGCCCGTAATTTCCATGCTCAGCAGCTGCCGATCTGGCTGCCCCAGGTGGATTGGGGGGGCGCCGGCCCTGGCTTTGCCGAAACCGATTTTCCGATTTATTCCTATGCCGTTTCGTTGCTTTACAACGTTTTTGGCGTGCATGAATGGCTGGCCCGGGCCCTGTCGCTGGTGTGCAGCCTTGGTGCCCTTTGGCTGATCCAACGGCTGGGCCAACGGCTGCTGGGCCGGGAGGCCGGCTGGTGGGGGGCATTTTTCTTTGCGGTACTGCCCCTGTCTGTGTATTACGGCCGCACCGTGCAGCCGGAGGCCCTGCTGTTGTTTTGCAGCGCCCTGGCCCTGGAACGGGGCCTGGCCTGGGGCCAATCGGGGCGCCGTCGAGATCTGGCCCTCGGAGGCCTAGGCCTTGGCGGCGCCGCCCTGATCAAGGTGCTGCCTTTGTTCTGGCTGGGGCTACCGCTGCTCTGGATTGGCTGGTGTCGCTACGGCCCCCGCCTCTGGCGCCAGCCGGGGCTCTGGCTCACGGCCCTGCTGGTGCTGGCCGCCACCGCCGGCTGGTACGGCCACGCCCACCAGCTCTACCTGCAAACCGGCCTGAGCTTTGGCTTCTGGGGCGCCAAGGCCGCCCGCTACAGCTGGGCTGATCTGCTCAGCCTCAGCTACTGGGGCGACATCCTGCTGCGCACCAGCGTGCGGGGCCTAGCGGTGCTGGGGCTGCCACTGCTGCTACTGGGCCTCGCCCTACCCCGGCGCCGGCCAGAGGAATGGCTGCTGCCCCTGGGCCTAGGGGCGGTGCTGCTGGCTGGTGCCGTAGCGCCCAGCTCCAGCCATATCCATGAGTACTACCAGCTGCCCCTGCTGCTATTTGCCTGTCCGCTGATGGGCAAGGGCTGGGGGCAGCTCTGGGGGGCCGCCAAATCCAGGGGCAAGCTGCTGCTGCGCCTGGGCCTGGGGCTGCTGCTGCTCACCAGCCTCACGGTGTTGAGCCTGGATTATTGGGCCAAGGAAAATCCCGTGGGCAATCCCACCTGGGCCCTGGCCCAACGGGTGCGGCGGGAAACCCCGGCGGGCAGGCCTGTGCTCAGCGTTAGCGGCGGGGACCCCACCCTGCTTTACCTGAGCGGGCGCCAGGGCTGGCTGCAACAGCCCGATGGGCCCAGCGCCCCGCTGCTGGCGGAGCTAGCTCAAGAGGGGGCTAGCGCCGTGGTGGGCTCCTGGGACTGGATCGAAAACTACAACCCCTTTCCAGATGGCCCCGTAAAAACCCAGCTGCGCCAGCTGCTCGGCGCAGGGATTAAGCCCCCGGCCATGGCTAAACCTGACTATGTGGTGCCCCTGCCGCTAGCTGGGCAAGGGCCAAAGGCCCCATAAACGATGCCCCCGGCGGGCACCGATCCAAGGGGATCAGGCTCACCGGGGGCTCTCGCCGGGTCCGCTCTGGCGCGGAACCGTTTGATCAGGAAGACGATGCCTGAATCAGGCGGCCTTCTCCGCGATCAGCAGACCCTGAATAGAACAACTGTGAGACACGGGCACCTCCTCCTTGGGGGGAAAGCACTAGCCGGTGGAGCCTTCGGCAGATCCGGTGCGGGCACCTTCGCTGCCACCCCACTGCTAGCAGAACGAGGTCACTGTAACCAATAAAAAAGGCGCCTTGTGGGCGCCTTGGCTAATGAAATTGAACAGAAATCAGTGGATAAATCCAACTTATTTCTTATCAAAGGGCATTACCCCGGGGCAGAACCTCTTCAGGGAAGATGAAATTTTCGTGCGGCTGATCAGCCGGGGCCATCCAGGCCCGCAGACCTTCGTTTAGAAGAATATTCTTCGTGTAGAAGGTTTCAAATTCAGGATCTTCAGCGGCGCGAATCTCCTGGCTCAC
>CALRNU020000039.1:0-8176 GCA_943369595.1 Synechococcus sp. UW140 | reverse complement strand
GTACCGGTGAGCCAGCCGCCCAGCGCCAGGTAGGCGGTGGGGAATAGCAAGAGGCCGGACCAGCCCACAAACACGAAGCGGTCGCGCTTAAGCCAGTCATCGAGGACGTCGAACCATCCCCGGCCTGCCGGCGCCCGCCCTACAGCAATTGTCATAGCAGCAGCTTCAAAAAGCTTTACATCAAAACCATAGGGAAAACCCCACCGCCCTGCGGAGCTAAGTCAGAAAAACCAGCACAACCACCTATCAAGCCCTTCCCTAGGGTGCAAAGAGCGGAATTCGACCCATGTACGTCGTTGAGCTGAGCCTGAAGTTGTCCCCCATGCCCATTGCCGTACAGCGCAAGGAGCTGGCCGGGGCCGAGGGCCTTTACCACGAAATCCGCAACGCCATGGAGCATGGCCATCCCCGCCTGCTGGACCTCACCTGTGAAAAGGCTGAGGAAAAGCGGGTTTGCCTGCTGAGTAGCGAGGTGGTGGCAGTTCAGATCTACGAAAAATCGGCCCTGGGGGCCGGCAGCAAGCGCCCTGGCTTCAGCATCGACGCGTGAACGCCCCGGCCAGTCCGTTGCGGGTAGAAGGCCTGCGCTTCCGCTGGCCCAATGGCACCCCTGCCCTGGACAACTGCAGCCTCGAACTGCCGGGCCCAGGGCTCTGGATGCTGGTGGGCGGCAATGGCAGCGGCAAAAGCACCTTGCTGCGCCTAATTGCCGGCCTGCTGGAGCCGGAGGCCGGCAAGATTTTTTGCCAGGTCCCCCCAGCCCTGGTTTTCCAGAACCCAGACCATCAACTGCTGCTGCCAGGCTGCGGCAGTGAACTCTGCTTCCATCTGCCCAAGGGCCAAGGGCCTCGGCAGGCCCCGGTGGAAGCGGCCCTGGCCCAGGTGGGCCTGGCCGGCTTTGCGTCGCGGCCGATCCACAGCCTCAGCGGCGGCCAGAAGCAAAGGCTGGCCATCGCCTCGGCCCTGATCAGCGGCGCCCGGCTGCTGTTGCTTGATGAACCCACTGCCCTGCTGGATCCGGAAAGCCAAGGGGAGGTGCTAGCCCTGATCCGCCAACTCTGCAATAACCCGCCAGGGGCAGGCGCCCCCCCGCTCAGCGCCCTCTGGGTGACCCACCGCCTCGAGGAACTAGAGCTTTGCGACGGCGCCCTGCGCCTGGAACGGGGCCGCCCAGGCCGTTGGCAAAAGGGGCCAGCCCTGCGCCTGGAATTGGAGGGCTTGCCCAGGGGCAGGGCCACCGGGTAGGTTCGATCAGTCAATCCTCGGTAGCTCAGTGGTAGAGCGATCGGCTGTTAACCGATTGGTCGCAGGTTCGAATCCCGCCCGGGGAGTTTCAAATTCAGATCTCCTCCCCCAGGGGGAGAACTGAAACCAAATTAAAAAATCTCAAAAAATCCCCAGGACTGAAGCAAGTTCTGGGATCGGATATTTTTTGTGGCCTATATTCTCTGTCGGGAGTAGCATATTTTATCAATTGCGGCCTGGCTCTAAAGGTTTTCCCTATAATCTCGGCACAAAGCTGCAAGATCGTTAGGGCATATGCCGCGATCCCGCCGCCAGCCGCCCCAGGTTCAATGAAGCCCTGCATCCTGCTGATCGAAGACGACGGGGATATGCGTGAGCTGGTGGCCGGCTACCTGGAGCATTCCGGCTTCGATGTACAAAAGGCCGAAGATGGCACTAAAGGCCAAGCCCTGGCCCTTCAGTACAGCCCAGACCTGATTGTGCTGGATCTGATGTTGCCCCGGGTGGATGGCCTCACCCTCTGCCAACGGCTGCGGCGCGACGATCGCACCTCCCAGATTCCCATCATGATGCTCACCGCCCTGGGCGGCACTAAAGACAAAGTAAGCGGCTTTAATTCCGGGGCCGATGATTACCTCACCAAGCCCTTTGAACTCGAAGAATTCTTAGCCCGGGTAAAAGCTTTGTTGCGTCGCAGCGACCGGGCGCCCCTCTCCAGCAAGCACAGTGAAATTCTTAGTTTTGGCCCAATCACCCTGGTGCCAGAGCGGTTTGAAGCGATTTGGTTTGAGCTTCCAGTGAGGCTCACCCACCTGGAATTCGAGCTACTTCACTGTTTACTCCAACGCCATGGGCAAACCGTGGCCCCCTCCCTAATCCTCAAGGAAGTGTGGGGCTACGAACCAGATGACGACATCGAAACGATTCGCGTACACATCCGCCACCTGCGCACCAAGCTTGAACCAGATCCCCGCAAGCCCCAGTTCATCAAAACCGTTTATGGAGCCGGCTATTGCCTGGAGTTACCCACCGGCAAGCAACTGGATGACCTAAGCAGCCAAATGGGTGATTACCGGCTCCAGCAAACAACCCTCAGCCAACCGGCCTAGCCCCCCAGCGCCGGAGCCCCCTCAGGGAATCAATTCCAGCAGGGCCACTTCCCAGGCCAAGCGAGGTTGCACATTGCCGTTCAGGTGGCGACGCAACTGTTCCAAGCGCCGCTGGGGCCAGGGGTCTTGGGCCAAACGCCAAAGCTTTAGTTGCCACCAGCCCAGCAGCCAGAGCTGTTGTTCGGTGTCTAGGGCTTCGGCAATGTCGCGGGCCAGCCCCAGGGCCCCCATCGGCTCCCGCGGCAGCCCCTGCAACCCTTCCACCAGGGCCACCGGCAACTCCCGCCAGCGGCGCCGCACCTCCAGCAGGGCCCCCGGGGATCCGGCCGCCATTTCCAGCAATTCGATCGGTTCCGGGGCCCCGGGCCCCGGCTCCCCATCGGGCGCTGGCAGCCCGGCCAGCACCGCTTCCAACTGGGCGGTGGCCAAGGGGCGAAAGGGGATCCGCTGGCAGCGGGAAATGATTGTGCTGAGCAGGCGCTCCGGGGCGGCCGTAAGCAGGATCAACAGGCCCAAGCCAGGTTCCTCCAGGGTTTTAAGCAGGGCATTGGCCGCCGCTTCCGCCATCCGTTCCGCCCCCTCCAGCACCACCACCGACCGGGGGGCCTCCAGGGGCGGCCGCCCCAGGAACCGCCCCACCTCCCGGATCTGCTCCAACCGCAACTGGGGCAAACCTTTCTTCTGCAACCCCGCCTGCCGGGCCTGGGAGGCGGGCACCAGTTGCCCCTTATCGGTGTAGGTGGGTTCCACCCAGAGCAGGTCGGGATGGTTGCCCTGCTCCAGCCGCCGCCGCAAGCCCGCGTCCCCCGCCAGGCCAGCGCCACAAATACCTTCCCCAAAGCGCCGGGCCGCCAGGGCCCGCCCCACCCCCTCGGGGCCCGCAAACAGATAGGCCGGCGCCAGCCGCCCCTGGGCCAGGCAAGCCTCCAGCAATTGCACCGCCTGGGGCTGGCCGAGCAACCCAGCAAACAGCCCCTCAGCCATGGCTCGGCCCCAGGGGTGCCCCCAGGGCAGCGGCCACCACCTGGCGCAGGGCCTGCTGCACCTGCTCCGCCGGACCGGCGGCCGCCAACCGCCGCCAGCCGGGCCCTTCACTCAGGGCGGCAAAGCCCCCATGGACCCGCTCCAGGAAGGCCAGGCCCTCGGCTTCGATGCGATCTTCGCTCTGGCCCTGGCGCCGCCGGGCCGCCTCGGCGGGGGCCAGCTCTAACCACACGCAGAGATCCGGCCGTAGGCCGGCGGTGGCCACCTGCTCCAACTGGCTGATCAGGGCCAAATCCAGCCCCCGGCCATGGCCCTGGTATGCGGCGGTGGAGCCACTGAATCGATCACTCAACACCCAGGTACCGGCCGCCAGGGCCGGGGCGATTAGTTGCTGCACGTGCTGGGCCCGGTCGGCGGCATAGAGCAATAATTCCGCCCGGCTGGCGGGGCTCGCCCCCTCGGGGGGATGCAGCAGCAACTGGCGTAGGGCCCGGCCCAGGGCGGTGCCCCCAGGCTCCCTGGTGCTCAGCAGCTGGGCGCCAGCGGGCATTAGGCCACTGCTCGGTAACCACTGGGCCAGCCCGCCCAGCTGGGTGGTTTTGCCACAGCCATCGATCCCCTCAAGCACCAAAAATCGTCCTGGGGGCAACGCTGTCATGCGGGCAACCGCAGCAATAGGGCATTGCAAACCACGGTGATCGAACTGAGGGCCATCAACAGGGCCGCCAGGGGGGGGGTGAGCAACAGGCCAAAACCTGGCAACAACAAACCGGCCGCCAGGGGCAAAACCACCAGGTTGTAACCAAAGGCCCAAAACAGATTTTGGCGCACCTTTGCCATGCAGCGCCGGGAGAGTTCGAGGGCCTGGGGCACGGCGCTGAGCCGCTCCCCCAGCACCACTAGATCGGCGGTGTCCTGGGCCACCTGGGTGCCGGTCCCCACGGCAATGCCCAGGTCTGCGGCCGCCAGGGCAGGGGCATCATTGATACCATCGCCCACCATCGCCACCGGCCCCTGGGCCGCCTCGATGCGGGCCAGCTTCTCTTGGGGTTTCAACCCCCAGGCGAGCTGATCAAGGCCTAGGCCCAGTTGTTTGCCCAGCTGCAGCACCGGACCCTCACGGTCGCCACTGAGCACCCCCACCTGGATGCCCCGGGCCTGGAGTAGCGCCAGGGCCTCGGCCCCATCGGGCCGCAGGGCATCACTAACTGCCAAGAGGCCCAATAACTGGTTTGCCTGGGCCAGGGCCAGCACCGTGGCACCCAGCTGTTCCTGCTGCCGCTGCCAAAGCTGGGCCTGGTCTGGAATTGCCACCCCTTGGGCCCCCAGCCAGTCGAGGCGCCCCAGGCGACCCAGCCCAACGGAGCCCGCCAGTTCGCCTTCCACCCCATCACCGGCCCTGGTAACACTGTTGGCGCAGGCGATTAGCGGCAATCCCCGCAGCTGGGCAGCCTGCAACAGGGCCCAGGCGAGGGGATGGCGGGTGTGTTGCTCCAGGCTGGCGGCCAGTTGCAACAGCTGGGGGGGCTCCAAGCCATCGGCCATGGGGAGCAGGGCCTCCACCAGCGGCCGGCCCCGGGTAAGCGTGCCTGTTTTATCAAACAAAACCGTGCGCAACTGGGAGGCGGTTTGGATCACCTCGCCCCCACGAAACAACAGCCCCAGGTGGGCGGCCCGACCGGTGGCAACGCTGATCGCCGTGGGGGTGGCCAAGCCCAGGGCACAGGGGCAGGCCACCACCAACACGGCAATGGATAGCTGGAGGGCCAGGGCCAGGGGGGTGCTGGCCCCGGCCCCGAGGCTGCGGTGGTGCCCATGGCCATGGGCTAACCCGGTCAAAACCTGGGGGAAAAGGCTGGTGCCCCAGAGCCACCAGAACAGAAAAGTGGCCAGGGCCAGGGCCAGCACGATCCAGGTGAAGCGGCCGGCCCAGCGGTCGGCCAGGGCCTGGATCGGCGCCTTGCGGGCCTGGGCCTGCTGCACCAATTGAATGATCCGGGCCAGGGCCGATTCGGCGCCACTGCGCAGCACCTCTAGGTCGAGGGGCGCCTGCAGGTTGAGGCTGCCGGCGGAGAGTTCTTGGCCAGGCTCCACCTGTAAAGGCAGCGGTTCGCCAGTAAGACTTGACACGTCCACCGCCGAACAGCCCCGCAACACCCGACCATCCACGGGCAGGCGATCGCCGGGGAGGATGCGCAGCTGATCTCCTGGCCGCAGGCCCCCCACCCGCACGGCGCGGGGCGGATCATCGCCCAAGAGCAACAGGGCCGTGTCTGGTTGCAATTCCGCCAGGGCCTCTAGGGCGCGGCCACTTCGGCGCCGGGCCCGTTCCTCCAGGAAACGGCCCAGCAACACAAAGCCGAGCAGCATCACCGCCTCATTGAAAAAGCACGACCAACCCACCTGGGGCCAGATCAACGCCGTGAGACTGGCCAGGTAGGAGCTCATCACCCCAAGCCCCACCAGGCTGTCCATGCCGGGCACCCCCTGGCGGAGCCCCTGCCAGCCCCTCCAGAGGATCGGTCTGCCAGGGCCCGCCAGGGCCCAGGTGGCCACCAGCCCGTGGAGACGCATGTCGGCGAGGGGGCCACTTTCGCTGAGGTGGCCCAGGCTGCTCACCAACAACAGCAGCAGCGCTGTGATCAGTTGACGCCAGCGCTGCCACCAATTTTCTTCGGCCTGCCCCTGGCGCAGCCGCTCCAGGGCCGATTGCTGGGGCCGCAGCCGACCGGGGAATCCCAGGGCGGCCAGGCTCTGCAACAGCGCTTCGGTGGAGCCCGGCGGTTCAAGCTCCACCCAGGCGGTGCGGGTGAGCAAGTTGACGCTGGCCTCTTGGACCCCAGGCTGTTCCCGCAGGCGTTTCTCCACGGCGCTCACACAGCCGCCGCATTTCATCCCTTCAATTTCGAGCAGCAGCGCCTGGTGAGCCATACCTCAACCTAAGGAAGCTCGAGGATGCTGGGATCAGAATGTGAGGATCAGAGGAGACTCTGTTTCCTCCCCGTCCGCCCCCTAAGCCGTGCCCCGCAGCCAACGCAACGACAATTTCATCGACAAAAGCTTCACGGTGATGGCAGACCTGATCCTCAAGGTGCTGCCCACCAACCAACGGGCCAAGGAGGCTTTCGCCTATTACCGCGACGGCATGAGTGCCCAGGGGGATGGGGAATACGCCGAGGCCTTGGAAAACTACGAAGAGGCCCTGCGGCTGGAGGAGGACCCCAATGACCGGGCCTTCATCCTTTACAACATGGCCCTGGTCTTCGCCAGCAATGGCGAGCATCCCCGGGCCCTCGACTACTACGACCAAGCCCTGGAACTAAACGCCAAAATGCCCCAGGTGCTCAACAACATGGCGGTAATCCACCACCACCTGGGCAGCCAGGCCCAGGAGAAGGGGGAAGCCGATGAAGCCGATCGCCGTTTTGACCTGGCCGCCGACTGCTGGAGCAAGGCAATCCGCCTGGCCCCCAACAACTACATCGAAGCCCAAAACTGGCTAAAAACCACCGGCCGCGGCTCCGCCGACGTTTACCTCTGAGAATTAACAACTCTCGTTAGCGTTCAATCAGGGGTGGTTTATGTCTGATGGGTTCCAGGCCTTAGCCGGGGCTTGGCATAGGGGCTGACATAAGGCTTCGCTTTTATCTCGCTTTTACTTTCCTTTTGCTTTCCTTTTGCTTTCTTTATAATTTCCTTTTAGTTTTTTTAGTTTCTTTTTATTTTGCCCTGGCCTTTTATTTGGGCTTTAGCTTGGACTTGTATTTATATTTGTATTTATATTTGTATTTTGACAAGGACTTTGGCTAGGGAGACCCTGGAAAACCCAGGCCGCCTGAGCGAGAATAGGGGTATAAACCAAGGCCAGGACTGAGGTGATGGGCGGCAAGCAGCTCGGGTTTGCTGATTACGAGCAGACGACCGCCAAAAAGCGCACCAAGAAGGAGAAGTTCCTGGCCGAGATGGATCAAGTCGTGCCCTGGCAACCCTTGCTTGATCTAATCGAGCCTCACTACCCAAAGACCAGCAGCAAAGGTGGCCGCCCGCCTTATCCATTGGCCACCATGCTGAGGATTCACCTGATGCAGCAGTGGTACAGCCTCAGTGATCCAGCCATGGAAGATGCTCTGATCGAGGTTGCGACCATACGCCGCTTTGCGGGAATCGATCTGATCAGCGATCGAATCCCTGATGAGACAACGATCCTGTCATTCCGGCATCTGCTTGAGAAGCACGACCTCGGCCAGAAGATTTTTGAGACGGTCAAGGCTGACCTCAAGCAGAGGGGAATGGCCATGAAGCAAGGCACGATCATTGATGCCACCTTGATCTCTGCTCCCAGTTCCACCAAAAATAAAACCGGTGAACGAGATCCAGAGATGCACCAGACAAAGAAGGGCAACCAGTGGTATTACCGCTTCGCGGGGCTTCGCCTACGGCATGAAAGTGCATATCGGTGTAGACAAGGACTCCGGCCTGATCCACTCGGTGGAAACCACCTCGGCCAATGTGCATGACATCACTCGAGCAGCCCAGCTACTCCATGGTGAGGAAGAAGTGGTCTACGGCGATGCGGGCTATCAAGGAATTGAGAAGCGTGCGGAAATGGCTGGCAAAAGCACAACATTCCGGGTTGCCATGAGGCCTGGGAAGCGGAGGGTATTGCCAGATACGCCAGAAGGCAGGTTGCTGGATTTAGTAGAGACGGCTAAGGCGCATATCAGGGCCAAGGTTGAGCACCCATTTCGTGTGATCAAACAACAATTTGGTTTCCAGAAGACCAGACTGCGCGGCATTGCCAAGAACCACTGCAAAGTCAACGTGATGGCAGCACTCAC
>CALRNU020000038.1:0-9655 GCA_943369595.1 Synechococcus sp. UW140 | reverse complement strand
GCTCGTTTTGCCATGTAGCGCTCCTTGATACGCAACGACAGAGGGGCGGGCATCGCAGGGCTCCAGACCGGAACCGGAAGCCTGTTGTCGCGCCTTGAGACCCGCCTATGTAGTTGCGCGGACCCGCCTACCTAATCGTCGCCGAACAGGCTTTCGGTCATTCATTCCGGTTTTGGCTCACAGAAGGTGCTCTCAAGGTCGCGGGCCCCATGCAGAACCCGCACGATCTGAATTCCACCGGAAACAGTGACATAGAAGATGACGTAACGCCCCACAGGAAAACTGCGCAGACCATCGGCCAGTTCGTCCCGTCGTCGCCCGATGCCGGGCTGGTGCGCCAGCACCTGGAACTTCTGGTCGATCAAATCGATGAATGCATCGGCATGGGCGTCGCTGTCATCGGCGATGAACTCCCAGATTTCAGCTAGATCAGCCTTGGCGCGTGGTTGAAGAACAATCACAAGGTTGGTTCAAGCGCCCTGGGGAGCAGAGCGGCGAGACGCCTTGCGCTTGCGTCCGTCCTGTTTGATCTCGTCCGCATTCCAAGGGGTCGGCTCCCCGCTGTTGAGGCCTTCTTGGATGTCGAGGCGCAGTTGCTGGAGCTTGAGAGAGACCATCTGGTCTTGCTGATCCATGAGCCTGAGGGCTTCTCGAACCACCTCGCTGGCGGAGGTGTAGAGGCCAGACGCGACCTTGGCCTTCACCATGGCTTCGAGCTGAGGCGACAGGCTGACATTCATGGTCATGAAGACCTCCACGGACCACTGCCAAGATTTCGAGCCTACGGATCCTGGCAAGCAATGTCAATTTTTGCCATCAGCGCTCCACCGCTGGACCCGCTACAAATGAGGCCTCTCGCAGGGGAACACCGCCACCAGTTGCGGATCGATGCAACGTCTGGTGGCATCCAGGGGGGCATGGTGGAGTTACCCCGATTTGGCGGACAGTCGTGGCCCTAGGGGTGATGGATCGTCTCAAGCATGGCCGCTAGGGCAAGCTTGATCCGTTCAGCCCGGTGGCCGACAGAAGCCAACATCACCGCTGAGCGGGGGCTGGCAGGTGGGCCGCAGTGGCACGAATATCTCGTTGCGGGTCACCTCGTTCACCCAGGTGGAGTTGCCGTTGTGGAACAGCTGCTGCCACCACGATCCTCGCTTCGGATCGCTGTAGAGCGCACGGACACCATCATCGAGTCCCTTGGCCCTGAGACGCCTGCGGTCGGCGTCCGTCGCCTCACGAACAAACCAGATCTTGGTGACCACCCCATCGGCCCAGCGAATAGTGGAGCCCTTCAACCCTGTGCAGGCAATCGGTTGCTGGTTGTAGGAGCAATCGTAGGCATAGGGGCCACTTCTAGGAATCTGGCAGTTTGAGCCGTCGCCAAAGGAGCGCAGGCACTGCTCCAAGGTTTGGCTCTGTGCCGGTACCGGCACGGTGCCGCCTGCCAGTAGCAGGGTCACGGCAACAACTTTGAGGCTCGACATCAGCCACCCGGCAGCAGTCGAACCCATACCTACCGCAAAACCAAACTCCACGCCGCAGGTCCGAACGGACGCAGCAGCGACAGCTTGCTAGGCCAGCCGATTGCCTCTACAGCCCTGCCAGAACCTGTCGCCGCAGAGAGGCAACCAGATGGCCTAACGGCAGGTAGCTGGTAGTGCACAGGCCATAGAACTCCTTGATCAAAGCCAACTCTGTGGGCGAGGTGTGCATCGATCTGATGCCGCAAGCGTTCTGAACGCATTTGCGGTGCACAGGCCCTGCTGCACGGCAACAATTAGGTAGGCGGGTCCGCGCAACTACATAGGCGGGTCTCAAGGCGCGACAACAGGCTTCCTGTTCCGGTCTTGTGTCCTGCGATGCCCGCCCCCCTGTTGGGGTTGCCCCACTGGTCCAACGAATCGACACTGGCATCGCAGTGCTACGGGGTAGACCGATGGAAAGTGAGACGGTAAGGACTCGCTGATGCGACGCAAGCACTCACCGCTGCATCACTGTTGTTGAGGGCCTAGCTCACTCGCCCAGGGCTTCCGCCACTGCCCGCTGGAAGATCTGCATGGCAAGCTGCACCAGCATTTCAACCCCATCCACGATCGGGCAGCCCCGCTCCAACGCCGTAGACAGGAAGGGTGTAAGGCGCGGGTTGGTGATCACATCCAGTGGCCGTGGCAGGGTGAAGACATAGAAGTGTCGGTTGAAGGGGATCTCGTAGCTCACTTTCGTTTTCACGTTGTCGATCCAGGAATCGGGAACATGAGCTGTATCTGGCTCCAGGCCCTCAGCCTTCATCGCTCGGCTATAGCGCCCTTTCCAGCTCAGTGCCCTGCAGGATGCGCAGCTCGCCATCCATCTCTACGGCAATGCCGGTGCCGGTCTGGCGGGCCAGCTCCCGGGCCCGCTGTCCGGCACGGAGCAAGGCAACGGAGACATGTTGCAGGTCGGGGTCCTGGCGCTCGGTGGTGAATCCTGCTGTCATGATTGACCTCCTTCGCTGAGCAGCCTCGGGGCTGGTCCACCATTATCGATCGTCTGCCACTCGTTGACCAACACCTCCAGCACCGCAGCCGGCTCTTTCCCAAACCAGCCACGAAATTCTCAATGCTTGGCAGTGCTTTGGTCTTTACAAGGTCGAACGCACCGGCCAAATCAAAGAGAGCACTTGGAAAAATGACTATGGAAAGACAGCTAAACGGTTAGCAGTGGTGGCGGCAGAGGCGGTCGATGCCAAATCGCTCCTCACGTTGGCTTCTGAAGCCTGGCCGCCTGGATCGCGACGGCGGCAGGTTGTGCTCCAGCACCTAGCAGCTATGTGCCGCTGGGCCGTGGAGAGCGATCTATTGCCTGCTGACCGCTGGACACCACCGCCAAGCTTGAGGAGCTTCGTGGGTGAAGGAGCTCCAGCAAGGGCGGATGGAGTGCCCATTACAGATGGGGAGATACTCAACCTCCTACAGCACCTCGCACTGGGGAGGGGTGAAATTCCACAAAGGACTGTTGAAATGCTTTTGCAAATACGCAGATCAGACGATCCGCAAACGGGCCCCACCCATGGTTATCCCTCTAAATTTCCATAGATGATCAATATTAGTAATTACGCAGTGGCGCAGAGGTGAGCACCTTATATATTGCCAATACTGGCACAGGACCGGGCGCCAGAGGTGTTTGGCGGGTTGACCCAACAAATTATCAGTATCAATATGCTGCATTCATTCCTGGTCAAGACGTCAACCTAGATTCAGTTTCCATAAGCACCAATGCATATGATCCTGGTTCTGGCCAGACTGCACCCAACAACTTCCAGGTTGGACTTTATGGAGCAGGAGTTAATGCGAACACTCCTGGTTCATTAATTTCATTGCTATCCGGCCCCTCGTCTCCTGCAGCAGGTGCCTACAGCAGTTACACAACTACCGCAACAACACCATTATCCGCAGGAACTCAATACTGGCTGGGCTATACATTATCATCGGACACTGGAGGCGATAATAATACAAGGGTAAAGCTAAGTACAAATGCAGGCAATTATACAACGTTGGGCTCGGGATGGAGCGTACCAACAATGTACGCCAATACCAACGGAGTTGGCTCAAATCCACCAACTCAACTTGTATTTAGTCTCTACGGAACATCATCAGCAGTCTGCTTCTGCTCTGGCACATTTATCCGAATGGCCGACGGCACAGAGCGAAGGATAGAGGAGCTTGACATCGGCAATCGTGTTTCCACATCAAAGGGTCCAATGCCCATCAAGTGGGTGGCCAAGCGAACTATCAGGAGATCAGCTGTGCCACTAAATACTTACCTTCAAGCACTACCAGTTAAAATAGGGGCAGGGTCCATTGACGCCAATATTCCTACAGTTGATTTATATACGTCCGAGTTCCATGGCATTGGGGTCGATGACAAGATTGTCAACGCAGCATTTCTGACGAATGACTTAAACATCATTAAAACCGGTCTACAAGACTTTCCTCATGAAATTAGGTATTATCATCTTGAATTCGAGGAAGAGTTGTTCGTCTTCGCAAATGGGGCAAAAGCATGTTCATATGTCAACAGCGGCAACAGAAATACTTTTGATAACTACTTCGAATTTATTAGCCTTTATGCGAATCCAGGTGTGTCGAGCAAGTCAAGGCTCAGCAATACGCCGCGCAATCAACCTTTGTTAAGAGGGCACAAATCACGGGTAAGAAGATCATGGAGTGCTTCGGAAAACACCTCACCGGCAAAGGTATAGCTTCGTGGCATTCACGAAACGATCATACCAGTGTCACAACCATTACAGAGAAGCTCATAATGCTCAATTCCTAATACTAGCCTCCAGCAAATTCGCAATCAAATTAGATAGCGATCGACCTTCGTAATCCGCCCGTTCGCGCAGTTGGCAATGTAATTGCCACGGCAGCGTGGCCGTAATGCGCTGAGGGCTACGTCGGGCCAAATCAATGGCAGACAGGCCGATACTGCCCGCTCCAGGGCGGGTCTGAGAGAATGGAGTCATCATCCTGGTAACGCAGGGTGGTCACGGGTCAGGCAGTTACAGCTGCGCTGGCCCACCCCAACTTAAAGCAAGTGCAGCAGCAAAAAGACCGAGCTGCTGCATAAATGCTGCAACACCTCAAAAGCGGCAAGGGTCTCAGATGCTAATTAAGCAATTTTCCTCAAAAATTATGGTTTATGGCCCAGTTGATGGCATAAAGAATTACCCCTACACAGTCTGAATGAGGGGAGATGACACTATCGAGGAAATTAATAAAAGTATTAAGGACACCTAGGGGAATCAGTTTTTATCAGACCAATAGTGTGCAATAAAAAGCAAATTACTGCACATGCAGGCATTACTTTCCCATGCCAGCCAACCTCCTATGGTTCCTGCCGGCAGGCTCTTTTGATTTGATTTAAGTGGGAAAACTCTTCTGAAGCTCATTGTGGATAAA
The DNA here is from genome assembly GCA_943369595.1 of Synechococcus sp. UW140. GTDB lineage: Bacteria > Cyanobacteriota > Cyanobacteriia > PCC-6307 > Cyanobiaceae > Synechococcus_D. The sequence goes on along the minus strand of CALRNU020000038.1, from coordinate 4,715 downwards.
CCAGAGGAAGTTAATGCAAGATTGCTCGGTCCCCTTCCCCAATTCGTTGCAGTGGGTGATTATTGTTCGTGTAAGTGATTTTCGACATGGCTGATCTTGGGGCCTCAAGCCAAGGCCTGGGCACCCTGCTTGGTGAGCTGGCCGCCTTCGGTTTGGCTATCGGCTTCTCCCCGCTTCACATTGGCCTTTTGCTGCTGCTGCTGCTTGGTCCAAAGCCTTTGCAGCGCGGCGGATGGTTTGTGGGTGGCTGGCTAATCACCGCCGCCCTTGCGGTGACGCTGCTTCTTACCGTCGGTCATGGGCTGTTCCTAACCATGGACAAGGGCACCAGCCATCGTACCGGCCTGGATCTGCTGGCAGCCGGCGCCCTTCTGGGGCTGGGTATGAAGGAGCTGCTCAACAAGCAGGATGGTGAATCAGCGCCACCGGGTTGGACCCGCAAGCTGGATCAGTTCTGCGCCATGCCGTTGCCGCTGCTTTTGGCCATCAGTGCCGCCTTGGAGGTGGCCAGACCAGACGCGCTTTTCCTTTTCACCAAGACGGCTGGAAGCCTGCTAAGTGCAGGACTTGGCATTGGCACGGAACTGCTGGCCACAGCAGTGTTCAGCCTGGTAAGCGCCACCCTGCTGCTGACACCGTTGCTTACTCTGTTGCTGGCCGGCCCAGAGCGGGTGCTGACGCTGTTGGAGCGGGGCAAACAGTGGTTGTTCGCCAAAGGTGACCTGCTGGTTGGTCTGGTGAGCGTTTCCCTGGCGGTTTATCTGGGCTGGCAGGGCATAGAGGGCCTGCGTCTGGGGTGAGCGACTGCCGTGAGCGACTGCCGTGAGCAGCAAAGGTGGGGGCGTCGCATCCCCTTGCTCACCTGCCAGCGCCAAGAGGCTCCCCAGCCCCTACCCCCAGAGTTCTTCTGCCGCCCCGCCCAGGAGGTGGCACCAGCGCTGATTGGCTTCTGCTGCTCAAGCGTCATGCAGGTGGGGAGTTGCTGGTGGGCGCGATTGTGGAAACAGAGGCTTATTGCCAGTGCGTAGCCGCAGGCTTCTGCTAAGCGGTAGGAGCTTGCCGAGGGAAACCTGTAAGCCCGGAGCGTCGTCACAGGGCCGTGGTGGTTCTGCAGGATCGATTCCGGGTTTCCCAGCGGCGTACCTGCCGGTTGGCGTGTCAAAACCGCAATACCCACGGCGCCCTGTGCCGCTGGCCGTCATCGAGGAGCAGAAGCTTTGCAGGCGGATCAGTGAGCTGGCCCGGCGCCATGGGCGCTGGGGCCGGCGGCTGGTCTATCGGCGGCTGCGCCTGATGGCTGGAGCTTCAATCACAAGCGAGTACAAAGGATCTGGCTTGAGGAAGCTCTGCAAATGCCCCAGCCACGCCAGAGGAAACGCTCCCGGCCTTCCGGTGGCGGCAGAGAGCTGTTGAGGGCCGAATACCCTCACCACGTCTGGGCGATCGACTTCCAGTTCGATCAGACGATGGATGGCTGCACGCTGCCTGATCGGCCGTTGAATCCCCTAGCGAAAACGTAACTGGTCCAGAGACGAGGAGAAGCAGAGCAACCGCCTGGAATGAATAAAAGTGCAGATTTCCCCTGCACTTGCCCTGTATACAAGGTTTTTTTGATTTGCAACTTTCTGCTTAAGCCTGATTGTAATTTCAAGAGCTGGGTAATAAAGTTTTTCTAGATAAAACTTTCATCGGAAATGAGCCTTCTAAACTTCAGTGCAATTGGAGATTCCGGCAGCTACAGGTCCAATGGCACTAGTTTTTATTACCAGCCAGGGGGCGCCTATGAAGAACGCGAAGTTACAAATAAAAATAATAAAAACATAATTTCAATTGGCCCAGCCCTCTCGGCAGTTGGCAAGCTTGTACAGGGATTTAATAATACTGAAATACTTGCCATGGGTGATCAGGCATATACCACAGGTGCAAGTACTTTGTATGACGAGTCGAATGGACGCGTTTATAATAATTTTATGGCACCATATCCATCGCCGCGATTTACATCGTCTCCATACCGACAGGAGACGGGCGATTTAGTTTGGCCGTTTGATACTTACAATTATCCAACTGGATATCCCAACCCAGTTGACGGCGGAGTGGGAGGAAGCGCTGATAAAGTCAATCGGTTTTGGCCAGCAAATGGAAATCACGATTATGCCCTAAGAATTGGATATGGAGAAATAAATGTTTCAAGCGTAGATAAAGATGGTAAATCAACTGTGGCGACAGGGACTACTCCTGCTGGCAATACCTCAACACCTGTTCTACAGCCTTATCTGGATTACTTTGGTTGGCTTGCGGATCCTTCATTATTAACCAACCAAAGTAATGTTAAGGTTGGAAGGGCTGATGCCAGCGGAAATGAAGGGGTTTATTTTTCCGTCACGCTAGGACAGCAAGAAAATGGAAATCCCCTCATGGAGGTTTTCTCAATAGATACGACAAGGATAGTCTTGAACTCTAATTCCTATTCCGAGCTAACCGAGGGGCTTGGCAATCAAGGTGAAACATCTAACGGAGTTAAATATAATTATTTATATGACCCAACCAATCCCAATGCCAATGCTGCATATACTAGCAAGCCAGAGAATGGCAACACACAATATTCATGGCTTTATAACGGGATTAAGAATTCATCAGCAAAATGGAAAATCATCATGGGCCATCACCCCATCTACGGTAGTGGAGAATGGGGTGATGCGAATCCAGATAACCATATAAGCAACCCAGGCCTGCAGAAAATGCTTGATGGGTTGACCACAACACAATTAGATGGTCAGCCAGGCGTGCAGTTTGATGCATATCTCAACGGCCATGCTCACTTTTATCAACGGGTTTTGGAGGGTAATTCAAATGGCATTGGCCAGGGAATTCCATTTATTACCATAGGGAATTCCGGTAGAACTGTAGATGCAATTAATGTGACTAAGTACGGGGATAATGTATATCAGCCAGACACCCCTGGCATGAGCTTGGGATATTTTACTGGTCAGGATCCACTGAATAAAAATTCATTAAAAACAAATCCGCAAGGTGACATAACTCCATATTTGCTGCAGTCTAGGCCTACAACAGTTGGTGTTTCTGGTGGTTACTATGCCACTAATACTGGTAAATTTGACGGAGATAGGACTGGTTTTACGCCAGGGGCATACGGCTATGGCTTTGGTGCTCTAGATAATCAGGCTGATGATAGCTATCTCTTTTTTAACTACAAGCAAACAGATGTGTTTGACCCTGCCATTGATGAAAACCTATCGGTTGCTAGCCGCAATAAAGCACTTTCTGGTTGGGATGGACTCAAAAGCACCGACTGGAAGCCAGCTTTAGCCACAGGAACCTCCTCCGCCGATGCACTTTTAGCCACAGCTCAATTAGAAATCACTATTGCAACGGATGGAACAATTAAAGGCGTTTCACTAAAGAATGGAGGCAAGGGATATATGTCCTCAAAGGGTGGCAACCATACCGTTGATTTTGAGATTCGTGGCAATGATAGCTACACTCAAGGGCAAGCGGTCAACCCTAATAACTATGCTATTGCCACTTTGACCTTTGCTGGAGGTGTTCTTTCAAACGCAGCGCTGAAATCCAAAGGCGAGGGCTATACATTTCTTGGTCAAGCAAATGCCAACCTCAGTGGAGTCTTGAAAACAGAAGAAACTGATCTTATTCCCATCAATCATTCATTGCTGGAGAGCTGGTATGGACAGCCATATACTGATTATAAAGATTGGTATCTTATTACAGACACATCTGCTGCAAGCGCAACGGGCCTGGGAAGTTTTGGATCACTCTCGATATCAATACTTCCCAAGACCCAAGCAGCCCGGGATATTATAAGCAGTAGTGCTATAACCACGGGATATAATGGTTCTGGTCAACAACAAAAATATGACCGAGCTCAAGCTGGCGATATTACCGTTAAAGATCCCCTCACTGGTCAAATCATTGGCATGGGTAGTCTTTCTAATGGCGTTGCAAATCTAAAACTAAGTGCCCTCTCCACCACTGAGCGTATAAAGATTGATTTTGCTGGAGATCCAACTTCCTCTTATCAAACTGACTTCAACTCCTCGTCTACAGAAAGTGCTACAAACTTTATCTATAGGTCGGTTGATCCTCTGACCGGTACTCATCTCTACACTGATAGTCTGAGTGAAAACTCAAAAGCGATATCAGGGGCTGGATATCGTTATGAGCAAGTTGGCATGCTAAATAAAGGCAATTCACCCATATATAGATTTTATAATCCCATAACAACGGACCATTTGTACACTATTAATTCTAGCGAGAAAGACTCATTGTTGAAAAATCCTTCCGGCTACAGTTTTGAAGGAATAGCCTTCTACGGAGAGCAAGTCTCTGGTGCCAGCTCGACCCCCGTCCAAAGGCTTTACAATCCAACCTATGGATTGCACTTCTATACTGCAAGTGTCGCAGAAGCAACAAGTGCTACAACTTCTGGTGGATATAAGCTTGAAGGAGTTGGTTGGTATTTTTAGCTTGGGTCTTGATGCTGTTTAATGCTATTCACTTACTGTCAAGAGCTTCGTTGTTTTTGAATTTGTAATTAGGGTCTCCTGAAAAACCCAGATCGACTGCAGCGCAGCTTGTTTCAGCGATAAAAACCCGATAAACTGGCCTTGATCAGGGCAATCGACGATTGCTACAACTGCTGAGCACTGCAGATGTACCGGAAACTCCATAACGGCCAG
>CALRNU020000037.1:0-11133 GCA_943369595.1 Synechococcus sp. UW140 | reverse complement strand
GCTCGTTTTGCCATGTAGCGCTCCTTGATACGCAACGACAGAGGGGCGGGCATCGCAGGGCTCCAGACCGGAACCGGAAGCCTGTTGTCGCGCCTTGAGACCCGCCTATGTAGTTGCGCGGACCCGCCTACCTAATCGTCGCCGAACAGCTAAAGATTGATAACGGTCAAATTGCTCTTTCTTCCTCAATGGCAGACGGCACAGCCCTTGATCATTTTGATGCAATGCGCTTTGCTCTTCAGCTCAGACGACTAGGCCACACTGTGGAATTACTTAAGGCAGACCCCTATTGCTGGGGTCAATTTTGGATCAAATGCCGATGGGATTATGCACAGAATAATCCCATCGAAATGCAATGCAGCGTTGAAACAATCAACCCCAATTTCATCAATAAATACGCTGGACAGGTGGCATCACCCTATAGGCCTTTGCTGTCATCACGGGGTAGACTATATCGTGCTCTTTTTAGATGGAAGCAATATTGGAATTTCCAAAGACTGTTGATGCATTTGTCATGACCGCTCCCGAATAAATGTGCCAGCAAAAGCCAATTGCAAATAATGCATAATATAGCCAAGCTCAATTGAAGAATATGATTTATTGCTATAGTTAGTCTAGTCTTCTGTGGCAAAACCAATGACGCATAGCTTTTCTTTGTCTCGAATCTGCGCGTCGTCATTCATCTCAGTTTTAGTACTCCAGCCCTCAGTTGCATTTTCGCAATCTGCCACCATTGATCGCGTCGGTTGTGGCTCTGGATGTGTTCAGGTAATCAAACAGATAGGGCCAGTGAGTCGCACTACATCAGGATACCCCAGGGTTCCTGTGTCAGTCACCACAATCATTCAACCTGGGCCTGGCTTGCCGTTACTAGGCTATACCAAGACTGGAGATCCAATGGTTAATTGGAGGGGGATAGCGTACCCAACAATCGAGAACTCTTGGGTTATAGCTGATTGCAAAGGCAAGCGAGTAGGTCTAAATAGCAAAGATAGTGATGGCTCAGACGTAAGCTGGACGAATGCATTTACAGAAGATGGCCAGCCGAATAATTGCCATTCAGCCTGCGGCAGAAGTTATGATCAATGGAGGCTTTTATGCCGTGCGGCCAATCTGATCAAATAATTGCTATTTAAGCAGGACAGAACATGCTTTTTACACAACACACTTCTATCATCTTGCACAGCTTCCCACCGCTTGGCGTAGCTCATCAAGAGATGCTGAATTAGGCGCTTCTGGTGCAAACAATATCGCGCGGGCCAAGGCGTATTTTGATTGCTCCAGTTGCTGAGCAATGCTATTTATCCATGTCTCTGGCTTATTGCCAAGAGATTTTACTAGTCTGGAGTTAGCTTCCATCAATTCTGCCGGAGCACCTCTAAGAGTGATATTGGCAAAATCAGCTCCAGAGGCTCCCTGAGGCCTCAACCTTAATTTAACGGTTTCGTCAGGTTGAATTGGCGATAAAGGCCAAGGAATTGGCCCAGTAATTGGCTGGCCAGATTTTGCTAGTTTCTGCCACACGAGCTTGTCATCCCGTTCTATTTGAATTTCATTCAATGGATTAAGTACTGCTAATGTGGGATTGCCAAGCAAAATCAATCCACTAGCATCTCCCGTTGACTTTAGTTCTACTCGTGGGTTAATTACACATATAGAACTGGTGCCACCACTGCGACTCCCGCCAGTGGCAATCGGCTGATTTAGATCCAGCAGCTGCCTTATTTTTTGCAGCAGGCTTATGGGTGCCACCGCCCCCTTTGGCTTTGCAGGGGTGCTGGCCAAGGCCGGAACAAACAGCAGAGTTGCCACCAGCAGCGGGGCAATGGTGCTGAGTCGATGCTTTGCAAACGAAATACTCATCTCACTCTGAGCGGAGAAAGGTTGTTGCCGTAAGAGCTGCCAAGGGCAGCAGCAGTGGAACCAAAAGGGCCATGGGACTAACGGCCAGCTGTAAGGCCATGGGCACCACGATCACTATGATCGCGCTGACCAGCAGCCCTCTCCCTATTCGCCGTTGCTGAGCTGCCGCTAGCAACACGCCAAGGCCAGCAGCTGCAGCGGTACAAAAGGCCGTTGAAAGGGGGCTCAACCAGTGGTTGAGGTTGAGGCTCTGCGCTAGCACTGCCTGCACCAAGGCCCCAGGCAGTTGACGGTTTGATCCACCCCAGGCAGGCAGTAAATCGCGGATGACAGCAGGGGCATCGAATAAGTCCGGATGCTGGGGATCGATCTGGCCATCGCTGCCCACCACCAACACCTGCGCCGAAAGGGTCCCCAATTGCTCTGGTTCAACCCGTTGTAATAGCGGCTGCCAATCAAGCGACCAATCGATCACCGCATCAGCGGGCAGATAGCGATCGGGGAAAGCGGCAAGGGCATGGGCAAAGGTCCCGGCATCAATTGCTTCTGCCAATTGCAATGGCAGGGTTTTGGGGCTGGAACTTTGCTCTGCATTGCTGACTGCAGGGGTGCCAACACTGAGGTTGAATGCTTTTAACCCCGCCTGTTTCAACTGCAGAAGAGGTTCAGATGATTTGCCCGGCAAAGGCCCATTGGTGTTAGCCCCAAAGAAACCCGCAAACAGTTGTGGCCGCCGTTGCTCTGCAATAAGGGCCGCCAGCTGGGCAGTGGCAGCGAGATCGGAGCCAGGTTCATCCAGCACCACATCTAGGCCGATCTTGGGCAGCCGCTCAGGGTTTGCCCGTTGCAATACCGCTAGCAGTGCCCTCCGCGAAAGCCGGTTGCCTGGCTGGGTAGCGCTAATCCCCAGAGCTGGGTAGGCATGACGCCGATCAAGCAATAAAACCGGCATTGCTGTAGCTGTTGGCCCTGGTTGCTGGGTTCGTAAGCGCCACTGCCGTTGGATTCGTAAGCGGTGATCAAGTAAGCCACGGCTGATCGGATTCCAAGGCTTCAGGTCAGCTACCACGCCAAGACTGAGGGCAATGGCAGCGGCCCAGGCCTGGTTTCTTTTGCTTTTGGCTAGCCGCAACACAAACTGTCGGCGTTTACGCAGGGGCAATTGAAAAGGTGCCGCATCGTTTGTGGCGTAAGCACTAAGCAGCAACTGGCAATCGGTATAGGGCCCCTGGGCGAGGTCTTGGCGCACCGCCTGCAGTGCCGTCAGCAGCGTGGATCCCTGTTGCAACTGCTGCAGCAGTTCTGTAAAGGCCTTTGATGCAGCAGCAGAGGGCAGTGGTTCGCGGAAACAAACTGCCCACTCAATGCCAGCAGTGGTGCAGGTGCGAGCCAGATCGATGCCGCTGCAACTATTGAGCAGCACTAGGGCAAGGCCTTGCTGAGCTGCCTGGTGCAATTGATCCCGCAAGGATTCTGCAGCTATCCAATTGCCATCCCCAAGCTGGAGCTTTCCACCGGCCTGGGCGTTGCTTTCTGAATGACCCAGAAAGATCAGCCCATCCCAGCCGCGGGGATCAACCAAGGTCCTACGGACAGCATCAAAACTGCAGCCTTGCCCCCGCAGGGTATGGAGCTGAATACGACCCCGACGCTGCAGGCCAGTGAGCTGCTCCAGTTCAGAGGAGAGATCAAGCTCCTCCTCATGGCCCATCACCAAAAGCAACCGTGGTTGGCGCTGACGGCTGGGGCAATTTGAAACACGCTTGCCTGAATTCAAGCGCCAGAGGGGCCGATTGGGCGTGAGCGCTTCCCAGGGCAAGCGTTCGATCACCGCAAGGAGATCATCCCGCTGGGCCAACTGTGCAGCCGATGGGGTGGGTCTGTTGGGATTGGGTTTGTTGATCGAAAGCGGCAGTCGTTCAATCTGTAGCCGCAGCGGTAGATCTGGATAGTCATTGAGCGCCTTCTGGAGGCTGTGCCAGATCGGATCGGCTACCAGATCAGCCATTGCCGCGGTGAGCCGCTGCCCCCAATTACTCAACACATCTGCAGAAATGGTGTTTTGGGCAGGGTCGTGGTGGATCAAAAAGCGCCGACTCCAGCTCTGATGCAACTGGATCAACCGATCGGGCACCAGCACCGAGAAGGCATCGTTGCGATCAGGGGACAGAAGAAAAATTGCTAGTTCATCACTGCGATCCCCATGACGAATGATCAGATCAATGCTGCTCATGGGCGGGGTAGCTGCAGGGGCGGCAACTGAATTGCTCCGCTACCTGGATAGTTCAGGCTCACGCTGATCAATTCATCACCCGCGGGGAAAGAAAGCTCAAGACTGGAAGAAAGGGTCGAGCGGATCAACTGGTGGTAGGAGCCCTGAGAGGCGATCAGTTCAAGGCCATCGGGCAATAAATCGCCGTCGAGACTGCTGACAAGCTTTAACAGCAAACTTTCAGGCTGCTTGCTGCTGCCAATCGGAATAAGGCCAAGCTGGAATGACTCCACGCAAGCGGCAGCGGCGGGACCTGCCACCAACTGGCCGTTATCAAGGCCAAGCGGGATAACGATGCCGCCAAGCGAGCCTTGGGCTGATGCTGTGGCACTAACACCTCGAAAGGCAGCGGCGGTAGCGGGTTGGAGCTGGGCGCCAAGGGAGCTGAGGGCTGAATCAAGTTGGCCATTAAGCCAATCGAGCACTGAAGCCACTGCAACCCGTGGATCTAGGGCAACGGTGGGGGATGGATTAAGGGCTAGTCGAGGTAAAGCAGAAGGCTCAAGCAGCTGCACCAGGGTGAGTAGACGCTCGATGCCACCGGTGAAAACCTCCACATCAAGGGCAATCAAGCCGTCTTCTCGATCGGCAGTAGAAGCCTGGGCAATGAACTCCTCAGCAGTCAGCACCCCAGGGAAATAAACCACGTTGTCGTCTTCTCCCACCGCTGCAGCCAAGAGCAACTGCGGAGCAGTGGCGGATTGCTGCCAAAAGGCTGGATCCACCAGCAATTGATCACTGCTAATTCCAGTGGTGGCTAGCTGTAGGGCAAAGCGATTGAGGCTCAACACCCGATCAGGATCTTCTGGCTCAAGGCTGGGCCCGAGGGGGAGATCAAGCTGGCGTTCCTTTAGCGCCTGACGCAAGCCAGCATGTGCTAAGGCCCTGGGGGTGCCGCTTGTTGAGACAGGAAGCAACACCGCCCCTGCTGGGATTGGCATGGCCTCAAGGGCCTCGGGGGTAGGGGGAGAAGAAGTCATGGCTAGTTCAGGTATTCCTGGATCCAACGGCGTAAGGGGGCGACACCACCTTCTAGTTCTGGCTCCACCAGGTGATTCCTCAAGGCTTCCACCAGCCGTTCAGCACCCTCCACTGAGTGGCTTACAGAAGCAAAGCCAGGATGACGCTTGAGCTCTACAGCTGCAGTGGTGGCAATCGCTTTGGCATGGTCAGTGGTACGCAGCTTCTTGCTCACCGTGCCGCAACTAGTGGAGCAACGCTCAGCGAGGGGCCGGTTAGTAAGTCCCTCCGCCCAGCCACCCCAAAGACAACGCAGCAAATTGCTGTCTCCATTTGCTGGGGTAAGCACCGCTGGCATGTAATGGTCCATGGCCCGTTTCAGGGCTGCGGTGATAAGGGAGCTGAGTTCCGTTGCCGAAAACTGATCCTCTGTAGAAGGAAGGGATGATGGATCAGGGATCTCTGCTTCCAGTTGATCATCAAGGGAAGCAGAACGTTGCCACTGGCCTGATTTGAGCAACCGCAGCGCATGGGCAATGGCCTTTAGCTGATTAGTAGAAGCCTCGGTGGCTTGCTCTGGTGCGATCAGCTGCAGGAACTCTGCATTAGGGATCCAACCGGAGGCTTTGCCCGTGGATTGCTGATAGCTGGCCTTTGCTGAGGGGTAATGGATCTTGTAGGCCTGGTGCAGGGCAACGGCATAGTCAGCCGTGAAACCAGAGGCACCAAAGCTGGTCCACGCTTCTCTCACGCGCTTTCCGCTGGAGTCGGCCAGCAGCGCCCAATCTGAGATCAAGAGCAGGCCATGCTCTCGGAAATATGCCTTTAGTCCGTTGTGCGCCTGAAGCTTTAGCCGCGCCCAGTGGGGCAGGCCGCAAAAGCCAGGCTTATAGGTTCGCAACACTTCAGCCGTAAATGGTGATACCAGCACAGTTTCATTAATTGCAATATCTGCATAAACCAGCGGTCGTCCGTCGTCATCTAGGGCGAAGCTGGCCAGATCAATTAGATCAAGTCCATAGTGTTCACCGTACTGGCGCTGAAAACCACGAACCTTGGCCTCCAATGGATGGCTAATCCGGCAGCGCAGACAAAGGAAAGCTCCCGGCTCTGAGCTGCCTAGCGCCTGATTTAGAAGTCTTCTATCTGTGTCAGCATCGCCCTCAGACGCTATGAGGCCTTGGGCTTCCAGGAGCTGCTGAGCCGCGGGAATCACAGCTCCACCAATGGCGATACCACGGCCAGCCTTTATCGCAACGAGCTGCCTCAACTCTTGGTAGGGGCTAGTCATAGCGGCAGAAACGCAAGACAATGTCGAACAGATTCTTACACAAAAAACAACAGGTATCTTTACCACAAAAAAGCAAACACCAAATGCAAATCTGCTTATTATCTGGAATGAGAAGTGGGTTAACTATTTCAACTCATGCGGCATCTGTTAACTTGATTAGACTAATATCGAAGGTAGCTGTAGTAGTCAGTGTCGCAATCTCTGCTAGTACGGGATTTGCGAGTACCAAAATTGTGCATGGTCAGAGGCAGGGGAACAGCCAGGCAGTCGCAATAAGCGCCGACATTAAGTTTTTAATTTCAGAGACAATAGCAGCACCATCATTTAACAAGGAAGAAATTCAAGCTCTGGTCAAGCAGGCCAAAGAATTCGAGAACAAAGGCAACTATGGAGAATCTGCGCGAACGTGGGAAAAGCTAGTTACAATTATTACAAAAGCACTTGGGCCTGATCACCCTGATACGGCCATAAGCCTAAACAATCTGGCATTTCTATATATAAGTCAAGGACATTACAGTAAGGCCGAGCCGCTTTATGCTCGAGCGCTTGCAATCAGAGAAAAGACGCTTGGACCTGATCACCCTGCTACGGCCATAAGCCTAAACAATCTGGCATCACTATATATTAGTCAAGGACATTTCAGCAAGGCCGAGCCGCTATTAATGCGAGCTCTTAAAATCAGAGAAAAGACGCTTGGACCTGATCACCCTGATACGGCTAGAAGCCTACATAATCTGGCATCCCTATATAAAAGTCAAGGACATTACAGTAAGGCCAAGCCGCTCTTTACACGAGCGCTTCAAATCTACGAAAAAGCACTTGGACCTGATCACCCTGATACGGCTAAAAGCCTAAACAATCTGGCATTGCTATATGCAGACCAAGGACACTATGACAAGGCCGAGCCGCTATTAATGCGAGCTCTTAAAATCTACGAAAAAGCACTTGGACCTGATCAGCCTGATACGGCTACAAGCCTAAACAATCTGGCATCACTATATATTAGTCAAGGACATTTCAGCAAGGCCGAGCCGCTATTAATGCGAGCTCTTAAAATCAGAGAAAAAGCACTTGGACCTGATCACCCTGATACGGCCACAGAACTAAACAATCTGGCATTTCTATATATAAGTCAAGGACATTACAGTAAGGCCGAACCGCTTTATGCTCGAACGCTTGCAATCAGAGAAAAGGCGCTTGGACCTGATCACCCTGATACGGCTAAAAGCCTAAACAGTCTGGCATTTCTATATATAAGTCAAGGACATTACAGTAAGGCCGAACCGCTTTATGCTCGAGCGCTTGCAATCAGAGAAAAGACGCTTGGACCTGATCACCCTGATACGGCTAAAAGCCTAAACAATCTGGCATCACTATATATTAGTCAAGGACATTTCAGCAAGGCCGAGCCGCTATTAATGCGAGCTCTTAAAATCAGAGAAAAGACGCTTGGACCTGATCACCCTGATACGGCTACAAGCCTCAACAATCTGGCATTGCTATATGCAGAACAAGGACACTATGGCAAGGCCGAGCCGCTTTATGCTCGAGCGCTTGCAATCAGCGAAAAGGCGCTTGGACCAGATCATCCTGATACGGCCATAAGCCTAAACAATCTGGCATTTCTATATAAAAGTCAAGGACATTACAGTAAGGCTGAGCCGCTTAATATCCGAGCGCTTGCAATCAATGAAAAAGCGCTTGGACCAGATCATCCTGATACGGCCATAAGCCTAAATAATCTTGCCAATTTATATCAATCATACAAACAAGTTGGCAAGGCGTTGCCACTGCTAATCAAAGCAATTTCAATTCAAAATCGTTGGCTAATGAAAGAAACTCCATTACAATCTATTGCGACTAGAGCTACTCTTTTTAATAGCCTCGACCTAGCTTGGATCGTTCCTTTTGATCTTGCCAGCCACTATCCCCCAGCCGCTGAACTGGCTCTGAGGACACGCCTGAATCGCCAGGGAATTCTGCAAGATATCGAACAGCGTCAATCATTACTTCTTCAATCACAAGGCCCGCAACAGGATTTAGCAAGCCAGCTTGTGGCTCTGAATACTCAGCTGAGTAGCTTCAGCATCAAAGAAAATCTACGCCAGGAGCTAAAAAGAGAGAGAGATCGACTAGAAGGTCAACTATATCGATTGATGCCGGATTTAAATCTTCAAGAGGTCAGTCCAGCCCAAGTGGCAGCAGTATTACCGAGCGATTCAGTGATAGTAGAATTCCAACGCTACAAGCCGTACAAGGCCAAGCAGCTTAAAGATCAACCCTGGGGAGAAGCCAGATATCTTGCCCTGATCCTCAAACCCAATGGTTCAATCAAGGCAGTCCCACTCGGCCCCGCCAAGCCAATAGAGGCTGCCATTGCCAAGGCGCTTGCCACTACTCAAGAGGCCTTGGCCGATAGCCAGATCAATTGGGAGCCCGTTCGTCGCCTGGTCCTAGATCCTTTACAGCCTGAGCTAAAAGGCAGTCGGCACTGGTTCCTCTCTCCCGATGCTGAATTAACGCGGATCCCTTTCCTGGCTCTACCTGCATCTGGCCCTGGGCAACGCCTCCTGAGTGATGACGTAAAAATCTCAGTGCTAACCACTGGCCGGGATCTGCTGCGTCTACAAAAACCGCCAGGCACATCTGAAAAAGCAGCTGTGATCGTCAATCCAAGCTATGCGCTTGGCGGAGCTAGCAGCAGTGTCGCCACATCAGATCCTTCAGATCAGGTTGGCCAACGCCGTTCCGCTGAGCTGGGCTCTAAAACCTGGCAACCCCTACCCCAAACCCAGACGGAGGGAGAGGAAATTGCCCAGCTCCTGTCGGTGCCGCTGATCTCAAAGGATCAAGCCACAACTAATCTCCTACAAACAGTCCATGGTCCCAAGGTGCTGCATGTGGCGACTCATGGATTCTTTCAACCAAACCAGGAAACCACGCCTCCAGATCTCTTGCGCACCATCAGTTCCGATCACCAATTACTAAGTGGTCTCAAGACAGAAGACCCCATGCTGCGCAGTGGACTTGTGCTTGCTGGTGCCGATAACCCCACGGCCAATCCGGCTGACGACGGCTACCTCACAGCAGCAGAGGCCACTGGCCTCCAACTCGATGGAACCGAACTAGTGGTGCTTTCTGCCTGTTCAACCGGTCAAGGCGTCAGCAAAACCGGGGAAGGGGTCTATGGCCTGCAACGGGCACTCACCGTGGCTGGTGCCCGCAGCACCCTGCTTTCCCTATGGAAGGTGGACGATGACGCGACCAGGGCTTTTATGGTGCGTTACTACACCCTTCTAAAGGAAGGCAAGGGCCGGGGAGAAGCCTTGGTGCAGGTGCAGCGCGAGTTCCGCACTGATCCTGCCTATAAGGCCAAGGGTTGGGATCGGCCCTACTACTGGGCTGCCTGGCAGCTAACTGGCGACTGGAAACCGATTCAGGGACTTTGATCCAAACAACTGGAATCACCCTGGTAAATCCAGAACGAGGGGTAGTTGTCCGCCGGGAATCCGGCACAAAACCCTAGATCAATGAAAAAACTTTTGCTAGCAACAGTTGTGTCAACAGTTGCAATTCTACCAACATCAGCGAATGCGCAATCGATTATGGAATACTTTCAATCACCAAATACTGACTACATGAATGCAGCAGCCCGTTTATTTAGTGCAGCCTCGGAGCCGTACAAGTCATCTCAGACAGCCGAAGTCAGGTGTACGACATTCTTCAACCCCTACACATACACATATAACTCATATTGCCGTTGAAGAATATTTTTCAATAGAGATAAGGGCACCTCGAAAAATTGATGTAGCTCTAGATAGAGGTTCGGTTTGAGTTATAATTCTCTGAGATAATTGACTGTTACCAATGGGCCAAAAGGGTTTCTGGGACGAACAAGAAAGAGTATCAAAGCTCAAAAATAAGAAGCCTGTTCTAACTTGCCTTTCGGAATCAATTCCATGGGAAGCATTTCGTCCATTACTTGAGAAGGGTTATAGTCAAGAACGCAAGAGCAATGCTGGCCGTAAAAGAATTGATCCCCTTATTTTATTTAAAATGCTGGTTCTCCAGCAACTTTTTAACCTGAGTGATGAGGAGGTTGAGTTTCAAGTTAATGACAGGCGTTCGTTTGAGGAATTTGTTGGTTTGGGCGTAATGAATGATATCCCCGACGCAACTACAGTGGCTTTTTTTTTAGAGAGCGTCTCCGTAAGGCGAATGTAATAGATGAGCTTTTTGAAATGTTTGAGAACTACCTAAGAGATCAAGGATTAGAAGCCCGTGGCGGACAAATCATTGACGCCACACTTGTTCCTGTCCCAAAGCAGCGCAATAGCCGGGAAGAAAATAAAGAGATCAAGGCGAATCGCCTGCCAGATGGATGGAATGAAAGCCCAAAGCGGCTGCAGCAAAAGGATTTAGATGCGCGTTGGGTTAAAAAAAATGATATCAATCACTATGGTTATAAGAACAGCATTTGCATTGATGCTGAGCACGGTTTTATCAGACGTTTTGTAGTTACCCCTGCAAATATTCACGATAGCCAGATGCTTCCAATGCTCCTAGATCCTGAAAATCACGATGATTATGTATGGGCAGATTCTGCATATTCTGGCGAGCGTTTTAAAGATTTACTTAGCTTAGCTGGATTTGAAAATAGGATCCATGAGAAGGGCTCAAGAAATCACCCTCTAAGTGCAGCTGCAACAGAGCGCAATTCCATTAGGTCTCAAACTCGAGCTCGAGT
>CALRNU020000036.1:0-11404 GCA_943369595.1 Synechococcus sp. UW140 | reverse complement strand
GCCCGATTGACGCAGTGGTGTATCCCATAACTCACATACACATACCAATGCCCAGGCTCCCCAAACAACGTCTCATTACTGGGGCTGCGCCGGCGGTGTCCGTGGCAGGCGGGCTCTGACTGGCAATAAGCCTCTGTCTCCACAATCACTCCCCCCAGCAGCTCCCCACCTACTTGACACTTGAGCAGCAGGCAGCCAATCAGCTCTGGTGCCACCTCCTGGGCGGGGCGGCAGAAGAACTCTTGGGATAGGGCAGTGGGGGGTTGGAAGGTCGTGGTGGCTATGGGGGTGGCTTGAATTGCGAAATTGGAATCGATTCTATGGGTAGTCACACAAACTGCCTTATCATTTTTTGTGAACAAATTGATGGAGGTGATGCAGCGCCTAGTCGATAATGGCAATTCCATCCTGGTGATCGAGCACAACTTGGATGTGATCCGCTGTGCCGACTGGATTATTGATCTGGGAACCGATGGGGCGATAAGGGCGGCGAGATCGTGGTAGTGGGCACCCCTGAAACGGTTGCAGAGCATCCCACCAGTCATACGGGTAGACATCAGAAGCAAGTACTACCAAAGCAATCAAACTATCAGCCCAGGGGACGGAGTTTCTATGATTCGAGCACACAAAGCCAATGGCAATACTCAGAGAAACTGCAACATTATAATCCTTGAATCAAGACCAATTACCAACAACCTCCACGAACAATATTCCCCATGTCACAGCATTGTGCGCCATAGCAATTTCAAGCGGATGCTCTGGTCTCAAGCAATGACTTCAAGACGAACTCAAAGAAAGATTAAGCCAAAAGGACTACAAAGAGACAATAAAAGAAAATTACCTTGCATCTTGCCTTAACAACGCAGTCAAGAATGCAACTACACAAGCAGCAAGGAAGTATTGCGAATGCAAATATGGCAAAATCTCTTCAAACATCCCCGCAAGCGAGTACATCAGACTGGGCAACAACAAAACTAAATTTGAAACAAGAATATCTTTAGATGCTGCCATCGCTCAATGCGGCGCAAATACCAATAGCCTCTAATCTCCCTAGCATACTTGCGCCCTAAAACTATCTCTATGCAAGCATCAATCTATGAGCCTAGGGACATTAGGCAAGCGGGAGTACATTAAAATTGTACTTTAAACTATGGGCGAAATAACCCAACAATCAGACGCAAGAAAACTGTAGGCTATTGCTGAGCAAGAACTAACTTTTTTACCTTCTGTGGATTTTGCTGAATTTCAGAATAATCAATCTCGTCCTTGTGGTCAACATTGGCAGCAAAATTGCACTTCTTCTGATAAAGATCTAACTGAGTTGCTGCTATCCATTGCTTGTCAGTGCCCAAATCCCTATTGCTCCATAAATAGACAGACCATTCGTCCTTTCCATTTACATGCAATGGGTGCTTGATTGGCTGCCCTTCAAACTGCAATTCCCACCTCGAGGAAGAAATTTGTGTAAATGTGGTTTTAGCACCCTTATCGTCTTCACATACAACTTGCCTAACATTGCGCCCATTAACAACATTAGAAGCTCCGACTTGACCAGAAGTTTTAGTATTGGCATGGCAACTAGCAAGAAGAAACGCCGCCACTCCAAGCGACGATAGCAATTTTGCAGACAAATTCACCTGCCAAGGGTTCAGCTTGCAAGACTTATAGCACTAAAATCACCTCCAAGCAAGCATCAAGCGAATATAAAACTATAATTTGTCACATCAAAAGCCAGCAGCCATATTTTGATTGTTGACTGCTAAAACTTAAAGTGGTAGCGTAGCTATCATTGCTAAATATCAGATTGAGCAAGATTTCTAGAACAATCAGGCTTGGAGCTTTCATGCTTGGGACAGGAATTACCATAGCAGGCGCAGGCTTTACGGCACAGGCTCAAAATGCAAATAATGCACCCTTCACTTGGGAGCCACAATACACAACAACTTGCCAATTAAACGGGAAGAATTATCCCTGCCGGGTAATTCGAGATGGTCAAGAGTTTTACGCAAATGTCCATGCCTGGAGCAACCGGATCTTCCACTTTAGCCTGATCAGTAAATCAAAAATTTGCAACAAGACAACAGAAAAAGCAGATTGCGGCATAATAAAAATGATACAACCAAATAATGGACGCGAAGCAATCAACTTTGCATACAAAAAAACCGCTTATGGATGGAGGCTTAATGAAATTAACCATGCCCTAGGCGCACCCAATGAGCACCACAAACTTTCTATTCCCATCCCCAAAATCCAAGAGCCAAACTGCACTTACAACAATAAGCAAGAACCTTGTATAATTCTTCCAATAGAGGAGGGCTCCCAGGCTTCTGCGCAATTCCAAAGAGGCTACGCATTTGAAATAGTCTATGTAAAAAATTATCGCGGAAAGGATAGCTATGACACTGTTGTTTACGAGGCAATCAATGCAAGCAAGTCCTGTGATTTAGCCAAACCGTGCCAAGGCGGAGATATGCTAATCCACGAGAACAATGGTGGATATACTCACGCTACCAAGGCAACCTACTGGAGCAACAATAAACAGTATCAAATTCATAGCGCTCTTGGAGACAGGCTGATCATTGATTTTCCTTAAACTAGAAATTTGTAGCATTAAAAATGTACAGCATAAACGAAGAAATAAAAAGGAAAATATCTTGCCAATTTCTAGCTGATAATCCCTTAGTGCAATGGTATATCCCATAACTCACGTACACATACCAATGCCCAGGCTCCCCAAACAACGTCTCATTACTGGGGCTGCGCCGGCGGTGTCCGTGGCAGGCGGGTTCGCTCTGGCAATAAGCCTCTGTCTCCACAATCACGCCCCCCAGCAACTCCCCACCTACTTGACGCTTGAGCAGCAGGCAGCCAATCAGCTCTGGTGCCACCTCCTGGGCGGGGCGGCAGAAGAACTCTGGGGGTAGGGGAAAAACTGGGCTTCGGTTGGCTGGTGGATTGTGTTGCACCTCATTTATGCTGGATGGGTGCAACTGATTTGGTGTGGGCAAGACCAAGAATAACGGACAGGGCTTTCCAAGTACCAATAGGAGACTAGGAAAACACAAACAAAATACAAAGAAATCAGCTGAGCACAGCAAGCAAGAGCAACATGCTCTTGACTTAATTAATCAGGGGAAATTACAAGAAGCAAAAGCGGTTTACAAAGAACTAATTGCAGCAGGGACAAAAAATCACGTCTCCTATGGAAATCTAGCCGCGATCCACGGAATGCAAGGGCAATGGAGGGATGTTATAGCGATACTAAATCAGGCCATAGAAATAATGCCCAACTACGCGGATGCTCATAATAACCTGGGAAATGCACTTAGGGAGCAAGGCGATATTATTGCCGCAATTGGCTCCTACAATAAAGCCATTGAGCTTAATCCTAAGCATCCAGATGCTCACTACAACCTGGGCAACGCACTAAGGGAGCACGGTGATCTAAATGCAGCTGCTGCCTCCTACACAAAAGGACTAGAGCAAAATTCAAACTCCCCAGACATACACTACTGCCTAGGCGATGTTATGATGGAACAGGGTGACATCAACGGTGCCATTGCTTCCTACAACAAAGTAATTAAATTAAATCCCAACCACACTGAAGCGTTTCTCAATTTGGGCGTTGCTCTTATTAAATATGGAGATATACCTGCTGCTATTGCCTCTTACAGAAAAGTGCTGGAGCTTAAGCCAAAATCACCGGATGCTCACAATAATCTAGGCAACGCTCTCGCTCAACAAAGGCAGATAGATGCTGCTATTGCCTCCTATGTCAAAGCACTGGAAATTGAACCAAAACATCCAGATGCTCACAATAACCTTGGCAATGCTATCGCTCAAAAAGGAGACATAGTTGCTGCAATTAGATACTACAATAAAGCACTAGAGCTCAAGCCAAAACATCCAGATGCTCACAACAACCTGGGCAATGCTCTTGTTCAGCAAGGGGAGATAGCTGCTGCCATTGCCTCGTACAGCAAAGCAATAGAGCTTATGCCAAACCACTCAGATGCTCATAACAATCTTGGCAATACTCTCATTGAGCAAGGCGATATAAAAGGTGCCATTACCTGCTATGGCAAAGCAATAGAAATAAAGCCGAACGACTCAGATGCTTATAATAACATGGGCAATGCTCTCGTTCAACAGGGCGATTTTAATGCAGCAATTTCCTCCTACAATAAGGCAATAGAAGTTGACCCTAACCACCCAGATGCTCACTGGAACTCTTCCCTCACCCTTCTTCTAAGCGGCGATTATAAAGCTGGTTGGGAAAAATATGAATGGAGAGCTAATCTCACAAAGAATGCTTACAAGCCACACGCAAGCCCCCAATGCTCTAAATGGGATGGCAAGGCACTAAGACCACGCGAAAAGCTTCTGCTAGTCAGTGAACAAGGCCTTGGCGACACACTTCAGTTTATGCGCTACGCCATTTTCCTAAAAGAACAGGGCATTGATATTTCATTATGTGCTCAGCCTAAACTGCACAATCTTATCGCGGCATCAGGCATTGCTGATTTACAACTAACCACTCTCCAGGCCAATCAAGTGATTGATGGTCACTGGATTCCTTTGCTGTCTCTGCCTCGTCACTTGAATATCAGTCCGGAAAATCCAATCATCACTGAGCCCTATATCAAAACGACTCAGGAACTTACCGACAAATGGGAAAAGATCCTTTCGGCAGAGCAACGTCCCGTGATAGGGATAAACTGGCAAGGCAAACCTACAACGGAAAAGACAAGCCTTAAGGGTCGCTCACTTCCTCTCGAAAACTTTGCTTCTATTGCTAACAAAACAAACGCCACATTGCTCTCCCTTCAAAAAGGGTTTGGCAGTGAGCAGCTGGATACTTGTTCGTTTAAGAATCAATTTGTCAGTTGCCAGGAACAGATTAATCAAACCTGGGATTTCCTTGAGACTGCCGCTATCATTGCCAACTGTGATCTTGTTATTACAAATGACACCTCGGTTGCTCACCTAGCTGGCGGAATGGGCAAAACCACCTGGCTACTTCTTCATAAAGTTCCTGATTGGCGTTGGGGGATAAAAGGTGATGATACTTTTTGGTATCCATCAATGCGACTCTTCCGTCAATCAGAAAGCGGCAAGTGGGGCGAAATACTGGAGAGAGTAGCAGAAGAACTCCAAAAATACTTTAAAGGGCTAGGAGATGCGACTCAAAAGAAATCTTCTCCTAAAACCATAGCCAAAAGAGAAAATACACAAAATATCCTTGTGCCCATTTCTCTGGGCAAACTAATAGATAAAATAACAATCCTAGAGATTAAATTGCAACATCTAGCAGGAACTGCTCATGAAAATGCCGAGAATGAGCTGCTTGCCCTTAAAAGTGCATTCAAAAAGCTTCACCTCAGCATAGACCCAACAATAATCCACAGACTCAGGCAAATTAACCTAGATCTGTGGCAGACAAAAGACAGCATTCACAAGCAGGTGCGCCAAAAAGCTATTACCGAGGACTTGGTCAACCTAGTGATTTTATATTATCATCAAAGCGATGTGCGAGAAACCATCAAGAAAGAGATCAACACATCCTATAACTCACCTTTTCCAAGGGAGAATTGGCAATAAAAATAATAACTCTCAATCCACTTGAGCGAGCAGAGACTTTTACTGTTGCCAATTAAAGTGACAAACTCCCACGAAGCCTCCGAACAATCTAATGACTAAATGCTTCTCAATGAGCATCACCTCCACCAGGCAATTCAAGAGCAAACAAGTTTTTACAATAAAGCTTATTCAATTTCGTTATTTTTTCTCCAATTGCTTCCTTGCAGAAGATTGAATTCGCCTTCGCCTGCGCACGGTGCCTGCCAGGAAAGATCACGTCTCTGCCGCCGATTAGGCGGCCAGTGCCAACGTAGCTGTTTGAGCGACGAAATCATCAGCTGGCGAGTTTATCAACACCACTTCTGGTTGGCGCCAACAGCATCGGGCCCCAGTCCACCGAATCGGGGTAACTCCAGCCTGCTGAATCCCAATGTCCGGGAATATCTGAGCTACGCTCTCCCTATGGGGCGGGCTGATCCTTCTCCTCACATCAGCTTGAACAGCCTCGCTGTACCTACCCATTGATCTGCTCCATCAAGACCCCAGATAGTTCAAATAGTGAGGCGTCATCTTTAATGGCAGAGGGAGGTGGCAAAAGCGACTATGGGGGTCATACTAGTTGGAAAATGCGGGAAAGAGACAAAGAAATGCAAAGCTAGCAACAATTTCATCTCGACAACAACAGCAGCCCTTGTAAATAATGTAAAATTTTCAGGATAGCAGCGGCTGTCTAACTATCAAAATAACATTAACAGCATCAAATCATGGAACAAAAGGTAGAGTTCTTGATCTGCGGAGCACAAAAAGCTGGAACCACCGCACTAGACGCTTATCTACGCAGACATCCGAATATAGTAACGCCTGCCTGCAAAGAAGTGCACTTCTTTGATCGTGAAACACTTAACTGGGAAAATAACAAAGAAAAAACAAAAGCCAGAGAAGAAATGTATCACAACATGTTTAGAGGGAGAAAAAAAGGGACCTGGGGTGAAAGCACGCCAATATATCTTTATTGGTTACCTTGCGCCAAAAGAATTAAACAATACAATCCAGACATGAAGCTGATAATAGTACTCCGGAATCCAATAAGTCGCGCATATTCACACTGGAACATGGAAACGCTCAGGGGTCGAGAAAACCTAAGCTTTATAGAGGCAATCAAGCGAGAAAAAGAACGCTGTGACAGTACCAAGCCTTATCAAAATCGAATTTGGAGCTACGTAAGCAGGGGCTATTACTCCGAGCAAATCAAACACATATGGAGACATTTTGATCCATCGCAATTGCTAATTTGTAGACAAGAAAATTTGATTAAGGATCCAGAGAGCACACTTGGAAAAGTTTATAGACACATTGGAGTAAACAATCATGAATTCAAAGGGCACATAAGCCAAAACAAGAGTGTTTACAGGTGCTCGATAAGCGAAGAAGCATGGAAATGGCTAAAAAAACAATATGAGGAAGAAGTCAATAAACTTGAAGAACTACTCCAATGGAATTGCAAATCGTGGCTGGAACCATATTAAAACGCGCAGTGACGTCGTGTATATGGATTTCACTGGGACAGGCCTTAGACGCCAACAGCCATCAAGTTTACGAGCTTAGAACTGATGAGTATCAGATCTATAGAAAAGCACAAATGGGCTTCTCTAACGCATTAGACTTAGGGCCTCAATTTGCCCACAAAGTTCACAAGTGAACAAAATAAATTTATTATTTAGCTATTAAAAAAATTTTACATCTGATGTAACCCTGGGGCTCCAATGATTATCCATAACCGGTGACTGCCTGGAAAGATGACGTCTCTGCCGACAATTAGGCGGCCAGTGCCAACGTAGCTGTTTGAGCGACGAAATCATCAGTTGGCGGGTTGATCCACACCACTTCTGGTTGGTGCCAACAGCGTGGGGCCCCAGTCTAGCGCCGGGGACGGCGTTGACGGGCCTGTTCATAGGCGTGAGCACAGTGGCGACAGATCTCAATAGCCTCACCGCAATGGCGCTGTTGAGGCGTCACAAACTTGATGCCGCTGTGGCGGTGCTGGTGGTTATACCAGTCCACAAATGAGGAAACCCAGAGGCAGGCATCCCCCTTTGCTGCCAAATGGCCAGCTGGGGTAATCAGGCCGGTATTTACCGGTGGGGAAAGGGATTCCGAGTAGGGGTTGTAGTTGCTAACCTCAGCCTGGAGAAGGATCTCAAGACTCCGAGTTCCTCCAGTCGCACCTCCAGCGTCGCAGCACGCATTGCATTGCCGTTATCGGCATGCAAGATCAGCGGCTGTTTGCGGCGGTGGATAATCCGTTCCTTGAGGCAGGCCCGGCTCACCAGCTCGGCGGCAAGTTTGGCGTCCTCGAATTCCTCCACATCCCAGCCAATCACCTGCGGCTCCAGACGTCTATCACCAGGTAGAGATACAGCCAGATCCCTATGACACTGCTGGGGAGATAGGAAATGTCCCAACTCCATACCTGGTTTGGACCTGTAGCCCTAAGCCGAGGCACCGGCCTTGGTTCCTGCGGTAGCCGTGACCTACCGCGGCGGTGCAGCTGGCCATGGGCATGCAGCACCCGGTAGAAGCTGCGCTCTGAACCTATATAAATGCCTTGATCAGCTAGATCAGGCACGATTTGGCCTGGCGGCAAGGAGGCGAATTCGCTCTGGTTGCAAGTGAGCAGGAATCGTTGGCGTTCCTCCTCGCTCAGGCGGTGGGCCACCTGGCGGCTACTGCCTTTGCGGCCATCCACGCCTTCCCCATGACCGGCGAACTGCCGCCGTCGTTCACTGGCGCGGGCACCAGCAGCAATCCCTTCCTCAAGGATCTCAAGGGCCTTCTGGCGATCGTCCGGGGTCGTCAGTCCTCCCCGTCCTCTCCCTAGAAGGCCTGGATTTTTTTTGCGGCAATCAACAGTGCTGCCGCCTCCGCCAGGGCTTTTTCCTTACGGCGCAGATCCTGTTTTAGCTGCTTAATTTCCTTCTGATCCTGCTGGTGTCACTTCTCTAGGTCCCGCTGCTCCGCCATGGTCAGAACCGCATTGGCATTGGCATTGGCATTGGCATTGGCATTGGCATCCTGGGCCGTCTGCCGCCAGCGGTCTACCTGTTCCAGGAACAGGCCCCGCTCCCTGCAGTAGGCACTGAGCTCTGTGGCATTGAACCCAGCGCTCTCGAGCACCACCGTGAACTTGTCGGCAGCAGTCCAGCCCTCTGGGTCTTTCTCCGATGCCGGTGCCACCTCCCCCTGCAACCGCCAGCTCTTACTCCAGTTGTAGAGGGTGGCCTGGTGAATCCCCAGTTCCTGGGAAATCTGAGCCACGCTCTGCCTATGGGGCGGGCTCATCCTTCTCCTCACATCAGATTGAACAGCCTCGCTGTATCGACGCATTGATCTGCTCCATCAAGCCCCCAGCTAGTTCAAATGGAGAGGCGTCATCTTTCCTGGCAGAGGGGCAACGCATAAGCAACGCAAATACATGCCAGCCCTCCAACCACCGGCGGTTGGAGGGCTGGGACATTTGACAAACACAGAACAAGGAGGATTCATGCCCATGAGCAATACCAGAAGGTGTGATTTTGCAAAAAGTGAATAGAAGATGTCATTGCCATGCATAAACTGCATGGCAATGACGATTTAAGCAATACAAGCAGTGGTGGAAAGAATTGCTTGGATCATGAAAATCGCTAAAAATTCAGTGGCATGGCACTTGACAGGACAGTCCACATTGATTAATTATATTTATAACCTCTCTGAGACGTGTGGCATCAATTGACGGCACTTCCGGCTCGGACTCCTTGTGGGGGAGCGCTGATCATGACGTGATCAGTGGCCTAGGGGGCAACGATTTTATCGATGGGCAAGCAGGATCAGACACGATCCGTGGCGGTGATGGCGATGACCGAATCGAAGGTAATTTTGGTAACGACTATCTCTATGGTGATTTTGGCAATGACA
Organism: Synechococcus sp. UW140; assembly: GCA_943369595.1. Taxonomy (GTDB): domain Bacteria; phylum Cyanobacteriota; class Cyanobacteriia; order PCC-6307; family Cyanobiaceae; genus Synechococcus_D. Next base: position 1,873 of record CALRNU020000036.1, on the reverse strand, counting down.
CCATCACCGATGATCAGGGCTCCAATCTTCTTGATGGCGGCTCCGGCAACGACAACCTCTCATCTCGCTCCCTCACTGTCTACTCTACACTGCTTGGCGGCATTGGCAACGATCAACTCACTGCCACCGGCAAAAAGGTGGTGCTCGATGGTGGCGATGACAACGACTATCTCTCTGCCAGCGGTAATCTTTCAGCCTCAGGCTATAATGCTTATGTTTACAAAGGCTCAGCGAGCCTTCTCGGTGGCCTTGGTAATGACAACTTAAATGTATTTAACTATTCAGAGGCAACCCTTCTGGGTGGCGAAGGCAATGATCAACTATATGCTAACAGTTCTCGCCAAACCGCACTATATGGAGAAGGCGGCGATGATAATCTGCAATCATCTATAGATTCTTATTCCACTCAGAACACTGACGGCGCAAGTGTAGCAGCGAAGTCCACTCTTCTTGATGGCGGTGATGGGAATGATCAGCTTAATATCAGCGGATATTCATACGTCTCTTATGGTCGCGTTGATATAACCGCCGCCGGAGGCAATGGCAATGATACGATCTCCATCGTAGATAATTCAGCCGGTAGTTCGGCCTCTGCTAGTTCCGGTAGGAATTATGGCTATAGCAGCATAAACATTGATGGCGGCAGCGGCCGTGATCGCATTACTGTATCTGGTGGCCTCCAAGTCAACATCACCACTGGTAGTGATTCAGACACCGTTGTTCTTACTGCCCAGCAATACCGCACTCAACTGGAAGGTGCCCGAGTTATCCAAAATGCTGATGGTAGTATCACAGTTGTTAACGCTGAGGCAATCACAATAACTGATTTTTCTGCCGGCAGCGGCGGAGACATGCTCGACTATGGAGATCTACTACGTAACGGCGCCCTCTCATACGACGGCAGCAACCCATTCTCCACAGGTTTTATCAACCTAGGTCAAGTTGGAGCGGATACTCAAATCAGCTTTGATCCCGATGGCACTGCTGGTACCGCTAAATCAAGCACTGTTATTGCAGTACTTAAAAATGTTAACCAGTCTCAACTGACAGCCGAAAACTTTAATCCTAATTATCCAACTAATGGCTCAGCAGCCCAGCCGCTTACTCTCACCGGCACCCCAGCAGTGGATAACATGCTGGGTGGCCTTGGCGATGACGCCATCAATGGTCTAGGGGGCAACGATTTTATCGATGGGCAAGCAGGATCAGACACGATCCGTGGCGGTGATGGCGATGACCGAATCGAAGGTAATTTTGGTAACGACTTTCTCTATGGTGATGTTGGTAATGACACCATCACCGATGATCAGGGCTCCAATCTTCTTGATGGCGGCTCCGGCAACGACAACCTCTCATCTCGCTCCCTCACTGGCTACTCTACGCTGCTTGGCGGCAGTGGCAACGATCAACTCACTGCCACCGGCAAAAAGGTGGTGCTCGATGGTGGCGATGACAATGACTATCTCTATGCCGGCGGAAGCTTAAGCGGCGGCTTATATTTTTCAAACAATACTGGAACTAGTGGCATTGTATACAAAGGCGCAGCCAGCCTTCTCGGCGGCCTTGGCAATGACACCTTAAATGTATCTAACTATTCACAGGCAACCCTTCTGGGTGGCGAAGGCAATGATCAACTATATGCTAACAGTTCTCGCCAAACCGCACTATATGGAGAAGGCGGCGATGATAATCTGCAATCATATATAAATTCTAATACTCAGAACTCTGACGGCGCAAGTGTAGCAGCGAAGTCCACTCTTCTTGATGGCGGTGATGGGAATGATCAGCTTAATATCAGCGGATATTCATACGTCTCTTATGGTCGCGTTGATATAACCGCCGCCGGAGGCAATGGCAATGATACGATCTCCAT
>CALRNU020000035.1:0-11564 GCA_943369595.1 Synechococcus sp. UW140 | reverse complement strand
AGCTGATCACGATGCTCGCGCCGATACATGTGGAAAACCCTGGGCGGCTTTTGGGCACAAATGGCCCTATTTGCGTACATTTTACCGCCAGAAACTGCCCAGATCCATTGCGGCGCACCTGGTCTGGCCTTATTCAGGAGGCCCTACTTGCCAGCCATGCTTGTGCGCACGCTCAAGCTGCTTTAAAAAGCCCCTGCCGTCAGAATATCCGCTCCCATCACCTGTCAATAGAACCAATGTACCTGGGGCCTCACTGTCGAGAATTCGATTGGCCATTGAGAGCTGAATAATCTGATCCACTCCGATTTCGCTGCCTGAATCCTGACCCCGCTCTTGTGTTTCCACTTCAATCCCCAAGTCCGTGAATCGCTGCCAAAGCGAATCAGTTGATGGTGGCACTGATCCTCCAACAAAGGCATAATCCAGAGACCTGCCGTTAAGAGCAAAGTCAAGGAGCCTTTCAAAGTCAATTCGGAATGCGTACTCGTCACCAGGCTCTGTTTGACTGCAAACCCTCTTCCCAACAAGCCAAATGTTTGAGTTATCCCAAAAAATGCTGACTGACATAATAAGGTTCGGTCCTTTGTGGGGCTTAGTGAGCTTAGAGGAGGACAGTGCGCATGAGTCATAGCTTTTGAGGTCAGTTCAACGCTCAAGATCAGCGGCGGGCAGAAGCCCATTGCGCTTACAAGGCATCTCTGCCCCCGGCCGCTGTATCTTGATGTTAGCTTTCATCTCCTACCAACTTCCGAAACTCGGTTTCTAGGCCTCGCAAAGCGGCATTGATTTCCTCATTTACCCGGCCAACAATCTCAATCCATTTGGGGACACCGTCGCCGCCCGACGCCTGAACCCTTTCTACGCCGAGATAAAACTCATTAAAAACTCCCACAAGTCCTTTGTCGATCTCTTCGAGCTTACTGGCGACCTCCACAGGCATAAATATCAATTTTGCTGCATAGTAGGATTTAAAGCGAGTTAACGCTTCAAACGCTTCTTTGCGACGATCTTCTCGAAGAGTATCGCCCACAGGCTCAAATGGCTTGACATAATTGGCTAGGCATGCGTAAAGCTCCTTTAGTAAAGCGTATGTTTCAGCGATTACCTCGGCTCGCTTCTCGTACAACCTCGCGAAGCGCACTTGATGTTCATTCGCAGATATGTTGAGATCACATTTTAGCTTCTCGATCTCGATGTCGGATTCTGCTTTGAGCTGGGCTTTATGTGTTTCTAGCTTCTGATCATATTCACTCTTAATTGATTGAGTAAGGCGTTCAGATATCCATGACTTGGTTAACCATATGATAAATCCGGATAGCGCTGCGTTGACCCCAGCAGATGCGATCAGTTGTAAGACGAAGTAACTAATCATGATTTCCCTGAAAAGCTAACGCTATATGGGCGGACCCTTGCTAAGAAATAGCCTGGCCCTTCGTTGTCCGCATAAAACCCGATGTCATTACCAGTTGAATTTTAGATCCACCGCGCGCCAGTCAATCTCGGGCGCATGGCCAATCAAGCCCGGTTCATGAGCGGTCCCGCATATGAGCGCGTGACCCTTGGTCTGGCCGACCGGCTTGCGCTGATGATCTGCCTGGAACCATGCAGGTCCTGCATGGTTTTCCCCACTGTCTGACGACAATCTGGCTGAGGGCCCGTCAACCTGATTGACACGCGCTTTGCATCAATCATTTGTTACCCGTCTTGATTGACGCCTGGTAACACCTTTTCTCTCCTCCCCGGCTTGGTTTCCGGCCGTACTGCTGCGCTCTCCAGGCATTGCTGCACCTTGGCCACGCGCCAATCCCTGATCCGCCGCTGCAGCGTGCGTTTGTGTTGTGGCCCATAACGCCCTGGATCCAGTCCGATCAGCCTGTCCAGGAGCTCCTGGCTGCCCACATCCGGTTCTGCTTCCAGCCATTGGGGGATGAGATCAGCATGGGCCTCAAAGGGATCCACGCGGCTGCGGCGGCCTTGCCGCGGTTTGGGCTTTTTCTGTAGAGGCCTGCTCTGGCGCCATAGGGCCTGCAAACCCTGCAGAAACCGATCCAGCTCCCGCTTTTCTTCCTCGGGGGGCTGCCAGCTCTGTGGATCGCCAGCCATGGCGCTGGCATGTTGACCGCTGATCAACAGGGCCAGCCGGCTCTGGCAGCTGCGCATCGTGGCCAGGAGCGCTACCAGGTCACACCGCTTTCTGAGCTCCCTGAGGCCCTGGCCTCCTGATCGCTGAGCATTCCGGTGCGTAGGAGCTGCTGCAGCGGTGTGCGTGGTGGGTGGTGCAGGCGCTTGATCCGCCCCCTTCCCGCACGCTGCTTTTGAGCTTGAACGATGGATGAAAGAGGTTGGTGAAAAGCCGAAGTGCCGCGTAGAGCTCGGCCAGCAGCTGGGCCGCCTCCAGGCCCACCAAGCGCTCGTAGCCCACCACCCGGCGGATCAGCATCCCGTTCTTCTGCTCCACCCAGGCCTGATCGTTGCTCTGGTACGCGCGTGAGCGGGTGAGTTCCATCGCCTGCTCCGGTGCATCGCACCACTGCTCCATCAGGGCGTTCATGAAGGCTGGATCGTTATCTGCGTCGATCCCGCGCAGGGGGAAGGGCAGTTGCTACCGCAAACGCTGGATGGCGGCGAACACCGAGGCCCCATCCCGTGTGATCACTGGCAGGCTTTCGCTCCAGCCCGTAGCAATGTCGGTGGCCACCCGGGCCCAGATGAACCGCCCCTCCAGCCAGCCGGGTTGCTTGTGGTCGTCTTCTAGCCCTTAAACGTGCGCACCTGCACGCGCCGCCCAAGCTGGCAACGTGGGTGATCACATCCACGAGCATAACTGTGCCAAGGCCCTGCCCCTCTGGCGTTGGCCAACCCCCAGGCAGGCCAGCAAGGTCGCAGGATGGGGGTTGGCTAGTTGGAGCGGGAGCAAAAGCCTGCCAGCTGGTGGCACCCCGCTCCAGCCCCGTCACCGCGCACTCCGCCGCCGTCGCCCCCGGCAAACCCCGCTTCTACAACCGCCCCACCTCGCCGCCAGGCCCCTCAATGAAAGCCGTGATCCTGGCCGGCGGCCTTGGAACGCGCCTGGCCGAAGAGACCCATCTGCGCCCCAAGCCCATGGTGGAGGTGGGCGGCAAGCCAATGCTTTGGCACATACTTAAGACCTATAGCCATCACGGCATCAACGAATTCATTATTTGCTGCGGCTACAGGGGTTACATGATCAAGGAATATTTGCCAATTACTTTCTGCACAGCAGCGATGTGACCTTTCACATGGATTCCAACCATATGGAGATTCACAAACAAAATGCTGAGCCGTGGAAGGTCACCCTGGTGGATACGGGGGAAGCCACCCTCACCGGCGGACGCCTGGCGCGGTTGCGCGACTATCTCGACGACACCTTTTGCTTCACCTACGGCGACGGCGTGGCGAATGTGGACATCCAAGCTTTGGTGCAGCATCACCGCGACCAATGCCGGCAGGCGACGCTCACGGCCGTGCAGCCGCCAGGCCGCTATGGAGCGCTAGGGCTTGATGGCTATCAGGTGCAGCAGTTTCAGGAAAAGCCCGATGGCGATGGTGGTTGGATTAACGGCGGCTATTTCGTGCTGGAGCCCTCTGTGCTTGATGTCCGCCGCCCTGCAGCACTGGCCTGGTGCCTGGAACGATCTTTCAGGTGCAGGAGCTGTGCATGAGGCCGGACGCCTGCATCTGCAGATCGACAAGGCCAACCATCAGCTCGGTTGGCAGCTACGCTGGCCGTTTGTCACAACCGTGCAGCGCACGGTTGGCTGGTACCAAGCCGTTCATGAGGGTGTCTCGCCCATGGACTGCTGTATGAGCGATTTGGAGCTGTATGGCGCAACCCTTGCCACGCTGCGGGGCACAACCGATGGGGATTCAGGGACCTTCTGAGACTTGCAGGAATAAGGCCACCAAGGCCGTGTTGATGTAATAGTTGCTCCGACCAGACTTGTGTTTCTCCAGGAAACCTTTTTCCACCAACTGCTCCAAGTAGTCGGCAGCTGTCTGCCGGGTCACGCTCAGGTCATCCCGGACGAATTGGATCCTGGTGTAGGGGTGGCGGAAGAGATTGTTCAGCAGATCCTGGGAGTAGAGCTTTGGGAGATGGGTGCGCATGCGCTGCTTCACATCGGCCATCTGCTTTCGAATGCCCTCCACCAGCGCAAGGGTCGTTCTGGAGGTCTTCTCGACGGCTTCAAGCATGTAGAGCACCCAGGCCTCCCAGTTGCCCTCCTCTCGCACTGCCTGGAGCAACCTGTAGTACTCGGCTTTGTGCCGATTGATATGGCGGCTGAGGTAGAGAATCGGGATGTCTAGCAATCCTGTTCTGGTTAGGTAGAGAACGTTCAGGATGCGCCCAATTCGGCCGTTCCCATCAGCAAAGGGATGGATGCTCTCAAACTGATGATGGATGAGTGCCATCTTGATCAGCGGATCGAGTTGGCAGATTTCATCATCATTGATGAACGCCTCCAGTGATGACATTGCGGTGATGATCTCGTTGCGGTCCTGTGGAGGGACGTAGATCACCTCCCCCGTCCTGTCGTTCTTCAGGGCGGTGCCTGGCGTTGCACGAAAACCATCGCTGCGTGCTTTCAAGAACCGGTACATCTCGATGAGCGTGGCGTTGCGAATCAACCCGCCCGTGTCCAGCAGCTGCGTCAGCCCGAGCTTGAGGGCGTCCCGGTAGCGGGCAACCTCCTTGGCTGCACCCGATTCCAGGCCGTCCGGAAACAGGTCTAACTGGAACAACTCATCTTGGGTGGTGACGATGTTCTCGATTTCGGAACTGGCCTTGGCTTCTTGCAGGGCGAGGGTGTCGATCAAGATGCCTTGGTTGGGGATCGTGGCCGCCCGCCCCTTGAGCTCCGCTAAGGCGCGGTTGGCGACGGCCAGAGCCCGCATGACCGCCACTGTTTCCAGCTCGACGGGAGGAGGCAGTGGTTGCAAGAAGCCGCGGGGAGCTGACACGTCGCTTGACACCAGTTAAGAAAACGCCATTTTGCTGACGTGTTTTGACGATAGGTGGCCCCAAGGCCCTTCCTGCTGACAAGGCGGCCTGCGCGGAGCGAGCCCTTGGGCTCGTTCTTGGCCGCCGCGCGGACTACCCGGCAGCCCCAGCCCGGAGGAATTGCCGATCCGGGCAGGGGTCATGCGGTAGGGGCTAGTTAGTCGCCACCGGGCTCCAGTAGCTGGCAGCCATGGGCGCAGTCCTTGGGTATCAGCAAGGCCTTGGCCGCGCCGGGTGAGAGCTCCGCAGCGCGCCACTGCCCCCAGGTGGGCGAACTGGGCCGCAGATCCACCGCCACATCTCACACGCCCGCGCAGGCCGCGCACCGCGCCCAGGCCTGGGCAAAGGCCGGCTCCTGGGCGCGGGGCAGGCTTCGGTGGGCACAGATCTACTCAGATCCCCACGGGCAGCTGGAATTTCACGGGATCAGCCAACAGGCGTGCCATGCCGGCTGGATCGCTGATGTCCAGGCAGAGCAGGGTGGAACCAATGAACTCCAGGGTGTAGCCGTCGCCTTCCACCACCAGATCCGGGATGCCTCGGAGACTGGGGTGGCGAAACAGGATGGCTCAGTTGTTGGGGACGATCCATCGACCACCTCCGCGGCGAGGCCCGCATGGCATCAGGCACAATCCGATCAGCGGCCCAGTCGCCGCCGCCGATCACGTTGCCGGCGCGGGCGGTGGCGATGGCCACGCGGGTCAGGGAGTCGGGCAGCTCTTGCCAAACCAATCACGACAGCATCACCGCGTAGGTGAGCAGGGCATCGCGGTAGAAGCCGGTTGAGCGAGCTGCCTCGCGCTGCTTGAGGCAGCAGGCCTCGGGCTCCTCGATGCCCCTCGGCAAATAGACAGGCCGACGGCTGGTGCCATCCGGCAGCTGCAGGCCGAAGAGGGTGGGGTGTTCAAGCCAGGGGGGCTGTTGGGGATGGTTGTCCTGTGGCGGCCGGGGGTGGGCACTGGCTACCGGTGGGGTCAAGGCAATTGCCAGAAGCCCTGATTGATCGCAGAAAAGTCATGCAGGATCTGCATGGTTCCAGCCAGGCACCCGGGCAAGCGAGACGGCCACACCCAGGGGTACGGTTTCATATGCGGGTCCGCATATGGACCAGGCATGTTGGCCCATATGCCCGTGATTGGCTGGCACGCAGTGGGACTAAAAATCACGAGTAATCACTTCGTGTTCTTATGCGGACCATGAAGGTCGTACCATCCCTTAGCGAGGATCCGCCCATATAGCGTTAGGCGTTGCCACGGCCACTGGACCGAGGCTATGTTGGTGATAATCAAAGATTCTGAAAAAGACCGCGATGGGTGTCGGAGAGTGGTTCTCTCAGTTCTGCACCTCGTTGAGGATGAACGCAAACCAGTGATCAAGCTTAGCTTATCGAACAGGCCGGATTACTAGAACCATAAACAAACAGTTTAGGGGGCTCGACTCGGATACAGCTTATCGATTCTACGTCGGTTCTCTTGGACGCAATACAGCAATTCCTTCAATCAGTGATGCCGATCTGCTCTGTGAGCTCCCGTACGCCACTTGGCAACAATACAACTCATACACTGGGAATGGCCAGTCGGCGCTTCTCACTGCTGTACGCACCGCCATCAGGTCGACATATCGAACATCCGACGTATTCGGGGATGGCCAAGTGGTAGTGATTGATTTCGACGATGGCATAACTTATGAGGTACTTCCAGCCTTTTTGAATTCGGATGGAAGTTACACATTTGCTGATACAAATAATGGAGGTAGCTGGCGCTCCTGCAATCCAAAGAAGGAGTTGGAGGCGTTTGCGCAGATGAATAAGGACTGCAATACAAATCTTGTTAACCTGTGTCGCATGGTTCGAGCATGGCGCGACTACAATAATGTGCCAATGAACGGAATGCTCATTGACACCCTTTCATACCAGTTCATCCGGTCATGGAGCAATCGAGATAAATCATATCTTTACTATGATTGGATGACCAGAGATTTCTTCGCTTTTCTTGCGGGGCAAAACAAGGATAAAAACTACTGGCTTGCGCCAGGAAGCAGCTCTTATGTTTGGCGAAAGGGGACTTTCGAATACAAAGCGCGGCAGGCTGAGCTGTGTGCAATTGAAGCCATTCGCCATGAGACTTCTGGATATGGCTGGTCAGCGCGCAAGAAGTTCCGCGAAATCTATGGAACTTCGTTTCCAGCTTAGGAGTGTATTGTGAGTCAGTCTTCAACCTTAGACGATCAGCTTCGCGAGATGTACGGCCGCGTGGCATACACTCACAAGACGCATGAGAAAATGGCCGATGGCTATGTTCGGCACTACAAGCGCATTAAGAACATTGAGATTGGGCTTTCGGCCTTGACGTCAAGCAGCTTGGTCCTATCCATCTTAGGAGACTCAAAAGCTGGAACTATTTTTGGAGCATTCTTAAGCACAGTTTTACTGGGTCTAACACTTTACTTTAAAGAGGCGAGTTTAGGTGAGCAAGCCCAAAAACATACAACCGTGGCCTCTAAGCTGTGGGGTGTTCGCGAACAGCTTCTGAGCTTATTGATTGACATGCACGATGGCCAACCTACGGAGGAGATCCGTCGAGAAAGAGATATAGTCAACCAAGTGCTTGAAGAAATATACAAAGGTGCGCCTAGGACCGATGCGAGAGCATATGCTGTAGCACAGCGGGCGCTGAAGTCAGAGGAAGATCTTTACTTTTCAGATGCTGAACTTGACATGATGCTCCCGAAAAGACTACGGCGCACTAAAATATAGTGCAATTGTTTTTGTATCTACCCTTGTTGTCGAGACGCCTAACAACATCATGCACCCGACCCGGCAAAAGAGAGCTGGCGCAGTCGTGCTCTCTGCGGGCGGGTGATGATGAGCGTTAGCCTTGATCCCAAAAGCAAGCAAAGACTATGAATGCCAGACAGCCGCCAAGAGCATTTATCTCATACGCGTGGGAGAGCGCCGAACTTAAAACTTGGGTCAAGAGTCTCTCCACACGTCTTCGGCAAGATGGAGTTGAGGTCTTGCTAGATCAATGGGCTGTTGCACCAGGAGATCAGCTCCCCTCATTCATGGAGGGCGCAATACGGGATAATGATTTTGTTGTGATCATCTGCACCCCCACCTATAAAGCGAAATCGGAAGGCCGCAAAGGGGGCGTTGGCTATGAAGGAGATATCATGACAGCAGAGGTTCTTCAGTCAAGGAATAATCGCAAGTTTATACCTGTCCTTAAGCAGGATGACTGGGAAGCGTCCTCCCCCAGTTGGCTGCAAGGAAAATATTTCATCGATCTTCGCGGTGAACCTTATAGCGAAGATCACTATCAAGATCTTCTTGTTACTCTCCTTGGGAACAGAGAAACAGCCCCTGCTGTTGGAAAAAAAGCTGAGGCTCGCACAGTGGTAGAAGCGGATATCTCAACGAGATTTGCAAAGGTAGCCTCAGCAACACAAACAAGCTTGCCCATCAAGATCATTGGTATAATCGCTGATCAGGTCTCTGCCCCAAGGAGCGACGGAACTCCTGGTAGCGCGCTATACCGTGTTCCGTTCAGGCTGTCACGTAATCCCTCTCAATACTGGGCAGAGGCATTTGTAAAGGCTTGGAATATGCCACCTCAGTTTACTTCGATGCACAGGCCTGGCATTGCAAGGGTCATGGGTAACACCATCGTCCTTGATGGAACAACGCTTGAAGAGGTGGAAAAGTATCACCGAGACACCTTAAGGCTCTGCGTCAATGAAGCCAATAGGGGTGAGGAGTTTCATCTCAAAGAGCGAGAAAGACGTGCCAACGAGGCTATAAGGCAAGAAGTTAAGCGTCGAGAGCAGGTGGCAGATGCAGTCAGCCGTATCCGCTTTGATGATGATGGCTAACAACCAGATGCAGAAGACGGCGCCAGAGATGATTTCTTGGTACACATTCTGGCCCGCTTCTGATCTGGAGCGTTAGCCTGACAAAATGTTCGGTGATTATGCCATGAAGAGGAATTGGGATCTGCTCAGGAAGATTCTTGATATCGCAGAGAAAAGCGATGGGGGCTATCCAGTAGTTGTAACCAATGGGGCAGTTTACTCAGGTGCCCATCTCACGTTGAATATTCCAGGACATGACTTCGGCGAAGTATGCGAGCATGTTCTGCTCCTAGGCGATGCTGGGTTGGCACAAGTCAGAGAGCTTGGGCGAACGTATCAGGGGCCAGTAGGAGACGCGATAGACAGGCTAACAATGGCGGGCCATGACTTCTTATCTAGCGCTCGGGACAATCAGAGATGGGAGAAGGCTATGACTATGGTCAAGGAGAAAGGAGGTGCAGTTACCGTAGGCGTTTTATCTCAGATCCTGGCAGCGCTGTTAAAACAGAGCTTTGGGATCAGCTAGAATTAAACCCTAGAGCCTTTTGTTGCACTGCGATTGCGCCCTTTCTCGACCTCTATGGAAGTATTGAAGCTGGCAATCGAGATAGGAGTCTAACACCAATGTAGCAGGATAAGAGCTGCCTCCGAGTCACGACGATGAAACCAGATTTATCAGAGTTTTCCTACGGCTTCGCTCTCACTAGCGAGCTGATTCAGAGCTGCCATCTCCAGCGACTGGGGGCCCCAATGTTTCCTTCACCGAAGGCAGAAGGCAGAACTGGTGGCGGGTATGACGTTCAATTGCCATTCATACCTGTTTTTTTGCAATTCAAGCTTTCTGACTATCTAACCACGAGAAGAGCGCTTGACTTTAACCGGTTCGGAGGCCTCTACTATCGGTTTAAGCTTAGAGCTCTGAGTTATTCGAAGCAGCATGAACTCCTCCTGGAACTTGAGAAGAAGTGGAGTAGCGTCTATTATTCGGCTCCTAGGTTTCACACATCAAGCGAGCTTAATAAAGCATTTGCCTGACGGCGGGTCCGCAAGCAAAGTGTGTTCGTTCGGCCATCATCTTTTGGAGTTCTACTAAATGAATCCGAGCACACAGTTTCCTTCACGGTCTCCGGAATGACTAGGATTCTCAGATCTGAGCCAGTTGAGATAGAACTCCATGACGACGAGGTCTCGAATCAGTTAGTAGGATTAATTCGACTACAGGAGGATCTCAGGCATATCGCGCACTTGCCGATCAGTTGCTGGATCTCTATTTAGAGATAGCTTCACCGAATAGAGATAACGACTTGTATGCATTGAGTGAACAGGCCTCAAAGCGATCACCTCAAGAGTATGTACGGATGATTGCAATATCGCTGTTTGACTGCGAACTTCTTGTGCGACATGCCGGCTAACATTGCCATGAACTAGACCCGCTGCCACGCCTATCCAATCTCAGCGACATCGTCTTGCGGGCTGGTGATGGCAAGCGTTATGCACACCCGCGGCCAAACCCAATAGCCATTGATCCAAGCACTATGATTTATCCTAAAAGGAGGACAAAAGAATGAGTGGCAAAGTCAACCTCGATCTGAGAAGCTATGCAAAGGGGCTGTACGGAAAGGCGGTTGGCATTCTTGCACCAGGTCAGTGTGATGACTTTTCAGTCATCAGTGGAAGCATTCTATTGATTGTTGGCTTAGAGAAGCTGGCGAAAAGTATTATCCGGGATAGAAATCCGCTCATGGTCTTACTGGATAAACCCACCTTCGAAGATCTCGTGGCTCACGAGAAGGGAGACTCCTTCGCCAATCGGAAGACGATCTCCTTTGAGGTTGCCCTCTCCCGAGTCATACAGCTATATCCAAATCTTGCTCCATTTCAGCGAGATATCAAAGCAATCATCGACGATAGAAATCTACTGATGCATAATTATGGCTATTTAGATATATCACAGCTAGAAAGAAACATACAGGTCAGGGTTGCCGACTTTACGCAAGCCCTATGCAAGGAATGTCTCAATCAGGGGCCTGAAGAAGTAATAGGAGTTGAGCAATGGAGCCTCCTGCAAAGGAATAGAGATGCTTACCTAAATGCCGAGATCCTTGAGCTTCGTGAACGTATTGCCCATTTGATAAGACTGCATAATCAGGGGCAACCCCTTCCCTGTCCGCCCATTTCACCAAAGGGAGATCATCGCCCGATAAGCTTTACTTGTCCTGTTTGTGGTCAACAAGCATCTATTCTATATGATATAGACTGGGATGTTGACACTGACCACAGAGAAGGAGTGATTATGGGCGCCTATCCGTATGCTACGCCTGAAGTAATGTCTTGTCAATGTGGATTTACTTTGTCTACCGCCGTCGAGATCGGCTTTGTCTTGGGCGACCAAAAGGAAGAGTTAAGCGAGAATATTCTCAATAGCTTTTATGCTGAAACTAATTACGAATAGTCGACCTGAACCAATAAGTGCATAATATCTAGATGCAGAAGATGAGAGTTAGAGTAGGTTGCTGCTGCTTCATGACCCTGCCCGCTTCTGATTTAGGGACTCCTGAAAAAGCTTCCAGCGAGTCGCTTTGATTCCAGCCAAGAAACAGGGGTGCAGGAAGCTCACTTGTTGGCTATGCAGTGACGGGCAATCCTTCTGTTTCAATCCGCAAAATAGTTCTGAGCGCCATCCAGAGGGAGC
>CALRNU020000034.1:0-14144 GCA_943369595.1 Synechococcus sp. UW140 | reverse complement strand
CACCAAATGGCAGGAAGAAATCCTTGAACGAGAGCTGATCACGATGCTCGCGCCGATACATGTGGAAAACCCTGGGCGGCTTTTGGGCACAAATGGCCCTATTTGCGTACATTTTACCGCCAGAAACTGCCCAGATCCATTGCGGCGCAGCTGGTCTGGCCTTATTCAGGAGGCCCTATTTAGGCGCAAGAGAGTTAATCACTGGAGATAGAGCCAAAGATATTAGAATGAACTCAAGGATCGTGAAGGCAAACCAGTTAAACCATCTAGATCTTTCCTCATTCAGCTTGGTCTTAAATTCCGTATAAGGCTTGAAGCGGTGAGCATTTGTATATATCTGTATTGCGAGCCCAATAAAGACAGCCCGAGAAGCGAGAAGCCCTGAGCTCTTTGTTAATGCAATGGCCATCCCCAAAGGCTGCAAACGACAGAGGCGCAAGAATTCCCTGCATTAGCGGCATAGGGGGATTCAGAAAGCCATTGCTATTTCGGTGATCCTTGACAATGTCCATTACAGAGTCATAAATCTGTTTGGCGTCAGAGCGGGCATTTGGAGATTGGCACTGGATATCTATCGTGCTATAAAGAGGATCGCGATCAAATTGTATTCTTGCTCTATTTTCCCATGGAGACCCTACTGCTACGGTGACTCGCCTGGTGTTATCGTCAAAATACGACCGCCGATAATAGCTAATAGAGGCAAGCTTTTCTTCTTCGTCTTTTCCGGCAATGGAAATTTCAATCATAGCCGTGGTTGATTGTGTACTGTCGCCTTGCAGGATGGGAATATTTTCAACAAGGACTTCAAGTCGCTTAATCAGGCTTGGATCTACATCGCAAGAAGGAAGTTTCTTGTTAAGTGAAAAGCTGGTCTCGTTATTAGGTGTTCGCATTTCTCTTGCCGGGGCTTGACAGGGTTTTTTCACTACCATTTATCCGTGGAGTGGGCCATCCAGCAACCCCCTCGAGTGGTCCATACCACCGCAAGCCCCTGATTCCACACCCCAGGCTCCTTTACTTTCACTCATACGCAGCTTTTCACTCGGCAGGGAAAGCAACCACCCGTACCGAGCATGCATCAACAATCTGAATCCACTGCTCACGGCTGACCCCTAATCGCTCCAACATCTCCGCAACTCCTACTCCCGACGTAAGCAACCGCTGCCCCCGCGCATGCAGCTCCCGCCACGTCGGCGGCACCTTGAGCAGGAAACCGTTATCCCGCAGAAAGTGCGTGATCTCTCCATTGGCGTAAGTGCGCCCATAGGGCCGAAAGGGCCCCCGCGAAGGGTCATAACGGCGTGCTGCCTTGATCAGCCCAATCATTGCCAACTGCAGCAAGTCTTCCTTCTGGTGAACAGTGCGCCGAGCGAAGTTGCCAGCGATCTTCTCCGCCAGATCCATGTGCTCCAGCGCCAGGGCATCGGCAGCGGCATGGGGCCGTACAGGACGCTGCCGCCTAGGCCTGCTACGCATCGGCTGCTGACACTTGGGCCTCGGTGGGTGATGCACCTGCGCCTGCAGGTTGATCTCCAACTGCTCTGCCCGTGCATGGCACATCGGCTGGCGGTAGCGCCGTTGCTTGAGCATTTGCGCCGCCCCTGCGGCATCACCCACCAACACAACCGTGATCGGGAGCAGCAGCTGCCCAGCAGCCGGAGTCAGCACTACAGGGAGTGGGCTCTCCATCACGGATGGCGTGGAACATTCCCGCACCGCGGACACCAGCGGCTCGCTCACAATCCCCCTCACCGGCTCACCAGCAGTGGCGTCACCACCGGCTGGATGCCTTGGGCCTTCCAGTAGCGGCTCTCTAGCCAGAGGGCGCCATGGCAGAAGGCATCCACTAGGTCCTTGCTGCCCTTGGGGAAGCGGATTTGACCTGCTTCCACCAGGGGGGCGACGGCATGGGCGCGGGTTTCTTTGCTGCCTCTCGCCGTGATCGGCAGCATCCCCGGCACCCGGCGCCTGAGGGTTTGCAGCACCGCTGGGCCATTGGCGGCGTCCTCAATCAGCACGGCGTTGGGACGCAGGCCCTGCTGCTCCAGCGCCTGCAGGCAGCCCAGCAGGAAGCGGATCACCTCCGGCAGGCCAAAGCGGTGCCGAGCAGCCCACAGCACCTCCATCTCCAAGGCAGTGATTTGAAGAGGTCCCTCGTGTTCACCTGTGCGCGGATTGAGCGCCCTCGGTGGTGGTGCCAGCAGGCCCACCAGGCAGAAGCCGCAGTAATCGCTTTCTGCCTCCCCCTTGAAGGACAGGTAACAGGAGAGCGCCAGTAGGGCGTACTGCCGCTGGTGACCAGTGGCCGCTGCTGTCGCCTCGCGCGGAAAGGGCGGCCGGATCCAGTTGCGCAGGAAGATTGAGCCAGACGCTGGGCTGGGCCGCTGCTGATACAGGGCCTCTCCCGGTTGTCGCCAGTCAGGGATCAGCGTGCAGGTGGACGGCAGCTTGGGGCGCTCAGCCGGGTCTTCTGCAACAGCGGGTAGATCCAGCAAGGTCCACTGCTGGGGCGCCTCGCCTAGCTCCTGCTCATACAGCCAGCCGATCACGTCCTGGTGATCCCAGCGGGTCAGCACCACCACCTGGGCCGAGAGGTTCGGCTGCTCGCTGCCGTCTGGTCCCAGCAACGGAAATTCCGGTATTTGACCTGATCGAGGCACGCCAGGGCCAGGGCGGCGGCACCTGGGTCCATCCCCAAGTCGCGGTCGATCTGGCCCGCTGGATCAGCGCGCCGTTCGCGGTGTGGATGGACGGCTGGTTCCTGGAGAGCATCCAGCAAGCCCAACCGGCACCGGTGGAAACACCCTCACCCCGGCTTCTGGAAGTCGAAGTGATCGCCTTGGTGGAACGCAGCATCGTCCTGTTTGAGCGGCTCGGCGGCCTGGATCAACGCGATCAGCTCCTGTTCAAGGACATCGTGCGCAGCAACGTGCTGACCGCGAGCTCGGGACTGCTGCTCGGCGCCCCGTCTGACGAGGAGCTCACCTTGGGGGATGCCTGGCTGGAGGTGTTCCAGCAAGTGCTGCCGCGCAGCCAGTTCTGCGCAGCCGGCAAGCTCGTAGCCAGGGCTTACCGCGAGGAGTTCAAAAAAGAACCCCCTCGCCGCCAACAGTTTGTTGACGGGGCCCCGCGCCATGTCAACAAACTGTTGGCGCTCCTGGTTGATCGACACCCTCAAGCGCTTCCGCGCCCAGCTGGCAGGAGGCTGATGGAAACCGCCACAACGCCAACCCGCCAGCTGCGGCTGCGGGGGGTGCTCACCCCGGGCAAGCACTACAGGCGTTGGGGCTGCACCCAGGGACGCAGTCCCCTGCAGTGGCACCTGGAAAACGTGGAGGCCACGATCACCGGCTGGAGCCGGCGGCATCTGCGCCTCTGATGCCTCAACCGCCCGATTGCAGAGGTGGGAGGGCACTCAGAGAGAGGAATAACCGTTCCGGTCGGCCTGGCAAGGGCCGGAACCCCATCGACGCGTAGAAGCTGTGGAGGCGAGCGCATTCCGCTTCTCCAGCAGTGCCCACCACATCGAGCAACATCAGCCGCACACCCAGGATCTGCCCCGCCCGTTGGCACTGCTGCATGGCATCCACCAGCAGGATGCGCCCCAGCCCCTTGCCCTGCTGTCTCCCGTCGACAGCAAGGTGGCTGAGAAAAACGCCTGGGATCAGGTTCGAGCGTGGTGCCCGCGGGGCAGCATCGAAAGGCACGTCGGCCACGCCAATGGCATGGGCATTGATGGCGTAGAAGCCCAGGCAGGCCCGAGGTTCGTCGACCTGGGCGGCGTCAGTGGCAACGTAGAGCCGGGTGTAGCCATCACGATGCTGGCGCTTGGCGGTGCGGCGCAGAAAGTTGTCCTGGCTGTCGCTGCCGCAGCGGAAGTCCTTGGTGTCGTGCAAGCCAGGGTCAAAGGCTTCGATCCGATACGCCACCGGGTCAGGAGCGCACGACCTGGTCCTGGTGCAGCTGCCAAGCCTCCAGCAGGGCGGGCGTTGGCGTGGTCTCTTCGTCGAGGGCGGCGAGCAGTGCTTGGTGATTGCCCTGGCTGAGCAGGGTCTGCTGCCTGCCACTGAGCAGATCCTGAGCTTGTGCATACGCCGACATCACCACAAAGGCGGAGGCCTCGATGCCCATCAGGTCTGCTGCCGCCTCAATGCTGGCCTTCACCGAGGGCTTGGTGCGCTGGTCCATCCGAGCCGAGCGGGGCTCGTCGATCGCTTCGATCGCCGCATGGACCGTGGTCTCGACAGGCGACATGACACCCCAGAGATCTATCTCTTCATTGTACGGGGCAAGACCGTACGTGGCCGCCGTCTGACATGGGCTGCTGAGTCGAGGTCAGCTCGTACCCCATCGCCCGATAGCCCCGCAGCCGCCGCTCCCACATGCGTTGCGGCACGGGATGGCCGAGATCGAGCCAGTCGATGATGCGCACGCTTGTCTTGCCGCTCTGCTGCCGGTGCAGCCGGCCGGCGTACTGCTGCAGGGTGCCCTTCCAAGACACGGGCATCGCCAGCATCAGGGTGTCGAGCGGCGGGTGGTCGAATCCTTCCCCCACCAGTCGCCCGGTGGCCAGCACGATGCGGGGTGCCTCAGGGGGCAGCTGCTCCAGCGCGGCCAGGGTGGCACTGCGCTGGCGTGCGCTCAGGCGGCCATGCAGCAGAAACAGGTTCGGCACCTGCTCAGCCAGCGCGCCGGCGATCGCTGTGATGTGGTCCGTCCGCTCGCTCAGCAGCAGCAGCTTGCGGCCATCAACCCAGCAAGTAAGAGACGCGGCCACAATCAGATCGGTGCGGTGTTGGTCTTCCGCCAGCCGGCGCATCAGCTCCTGGATCGATTGATCGGTTGGCAGTCCCTCGAGCTGATGGGTGCGGCTCACCAGTTCCAGGGTCTGGGGCGCCCCGGCAGGTCGCTGGGCGGTGTGGCGAATGGGGCCGCACTGCATGAACAGGATCGGCTGCAGACCGTCGCGGCGCACCAGGGTGGCCGACAGCCCCAGCACATAGCGGGCCTTCACCTGCCTGAGGATCGTTTCAAAGGAGGCGGCGGCGATGTGGTGGCACTCATCGACGATCACCTGCCCGTAGCCTTGCACCACGGGGTTCACCTCGCCCTTCCGCACTAGCGACTGCATCACGGCGATGTCGAGTTGGCCGGTGGGTTTGGCCTTGCCACCACCAATCGAACCGATCGCCTCTGGTGGGCTGTCCAGGAAGGCTTGCAGCCGCTCCCGCCACTGGCGCAGCAGCTCGGCCCGATGCACCAGCACCAGGGTATTGACCCCGCGGCGCGCCAGGATCGCTGCTGCCACCACCGTTTTCCCGAAGGCGGTCGGCGCCTGCAGCACGCCGATGTCATGGCGCAGCATCGCGTCCACGGCGGCCTCCTGGTCATCACGAAGTTGGCCCGTGAACACCAGCTCCAGGGGTGAGCCGTTCTGGCGTTCATCCACCAGATCGAAGCCGATGCCCAGCTCCTGCAGCAGGGTCTGCACC
Source organism: Synechococcus sp. UW140 (assembly GCA_943369595.1). Classification (GTDB taxonomy): domain Bacteria; phylum Cyanobacteriota; class Cyanobacteriia; order PCC-6307; family Cyanobiaceae; genus Synechococcus_D. Next base: position 8,652 of record CALRNU020000034.1, on the reverse strand, counting down.
GGTTCAAGGCAGCCCCGTGGCAGGGCAATGTGCTGGGGAAAGTTCTCAGCACAGCCGATCACCCGCGGCTTGTCCCACACCGAGAGCCGCATCGCCTGGGCTTTGTAAAAAGCCGGGTTTGCGAAGGCAGCGAGGCGGATCAGGCGATTGAGCAGTGGCTGCGGCAGGACCGAGCGCTCCACATAGAGGCGATCAGCCAGGGTGAGCGTGAGGGAGGTGGGCAGCGGTCCGCTGAGCCGCGATAGCGGCACCACCGCCTTCCATGGGGTCCCCAGGTCCTCCTCGTCGATAAACGCCAGATCGAGGGGATGGGCACCGCCCGTGGCGCTCTGGATCAAGGTCTGAAGCACCGCCACCGACAACCTCTGCAGGGTTGCCAGATAGGCCCACTGATCGGGATAGGGCTGCAGGTCGTCATCCACGAAGACGCTGCAGCCCCGCTGCCGGGGATCCTTCTGCAGCGGCAATGCAATCAGGTTGCCAAAGCCGCCCTTAGGCAGGGTGTCCTGGTTGGGGAAGAGGCGGTCGTAGGAACTCAGCTCCAGCTGGCGCGATGCCTGACAGGTGTGGCTGATCAGGGCTGCCCCCAGCTGGCGAGCCTCCCGCGCCGATACGGCCTCCTCGAAGAACACCCAGACATGGGCGCCCTCGCCGGAGCGGGAGATCTCCAGCGCTGCGGGCACCGCGAGCTCCCGACATGAGCGCAGAAAGGCCCGGGCGTCGTCCCGCCAGTCCTGCTCGTCAAAGTCGACGGCCAGCAGGTGGCAGCGGTCGTCCTCCAGCAGGGGGTAGAGGCCGAGGGTGTGGTTTCCGGCCAGATGGCCGTAGATCGCCGCATCGCTGAGGGGCAGCAGCTCACGGTGCTGGCAGTCGCGGCAGGAGATCCGTGGCTTCTCGCAGATGCCTGGCCGCCACTCATTCGCACAGGCAGGCGCATAGCCCGATCGCCCGCTGCTGTTGCTCTGCCAGCGCAGGGCATAGACGTCGTCACGGCCGCGGAAGAGGCGCCGGAACAGCGCCAACTTGTCCTGCGTGGAACTGGGACCCTTGGCAGGGGCTGCCTCCGCTACCAACTCGGGTTTCGTTGGGGCAGGTGCGCCAGATCTCCAGGCGATGCCGTGCGTCTCCAGTAGCCCAATCAGGCGAGCATTCTCCCGGCGCAGCTGATCCAGCTCAGAGGGCATGGAGTGAGCCATAGGGCTTCAGCGTTGATCGGCCTGGCCATAGACAGCATTGCGCTCCCGCTTGCCCACTGCCACAACAAGCACAAGCACATCGCGATCCCGCACTTCGTAGACCAAACGAAAACCAGCGGCGCGAAGCTTGATTTTGTAGCGATTACTGGAGCCCCGCAGCTTGCTGGCGGGAATCCGCGGCTCGATCAGCCGTTCGGCCAGCTTCTTTTTGAACTGCTCCCGAATCCCTGCGGTCAAGGTTCGCCATTCCTGGAGGGCCTTGGGATGAAAGGCCAGCTCATAGGGCATCGAGGCTGACCAGCAGCGGCTTCTGCCCATCCGCCAGTCGGGCATCGGCAATGCGGCCGAGCTCCAGGTCTTCCACGAGATCCATCAGCTCCTCGTAGGCCCGGGCCGGAACGCAGTAGAAGGCCGGCTCGTTGCGGTTGAGCACCGCGACCGCCATCCCTTCACCTGCCGCCACAGTGGCCATGGGGTTCTTTTTGTGTTCCGAGATGCTTACAGCGGTCTCGGTCAGGACGCGGTGGACCATCAGCGGACCAGGAAAGGACGAGACCAAATAATAGGTCTCTAGGCAGGTAGCCAGACAGGTCTAGTCCTCTGCAGGCCGCGCCCGACCAATCTCCAGCGATCCTGCAGATCGCCCTGGCAATCGGATCAGATCCTGGCCAGGGTCTCCAGCAGCTGCTTGGTGTTCTGCGGCGGGGCCGCCACAGCCACGGCTCCGAGCACGTGGTTCATGTGGTGCCGGTAGACCCGATGCCAAGTCGACGGCTTGATCTCACCACTGATCAGCTTGTGCTCCCGGAAAGCAGCGATCAGTTCTTCCCAGTGCCCCGGCGCAAGTACCGCCGCCATTCCCCTGTGCCTGGGTCGACCGGGGTGGCCTGCCTGCGGACTGCACCCGCCTCTCCCTCTGCTTCCCTCGATCCATCCGGACGGGGCATGAGTGCAACGCAGGCATCGGGCTCGATGCCCTGCTGAAACTGCTCGTAGACCTGAACCACCGCATCGCGGATCTGGTCGATCTGATCGCACTCCCATGGAATAGGCAGCAGCACCTGCCAGCGCCTGCCCCCTCCAGCTCCTGCAGGAATGTTCAGGCGCGCATGACCACGGTGATTGAGCACCGTCCAGCCACGGCGGCAGCCCTTCTGAAACAGGGCATGAGACACCACCGCCCTGATCGTGTCCTCCCAGCCACGGGCCGCCGGCATGTGAGACGTTTGGTGAGATGTTTTGTCTCACAGCCTGGCACGGCCAATCAGGCGCTGGCAGAGACTGGAAGCCCTAACGCCAGTCGCAGCAAGAGCTTTAAGCCGAAAACCCTTATTGAGAACAGGAAGCGGGCGGCGGGAATCGAACCCGCATCATCAGCTTCTTTATCTGTGCCTTAAAGAAGAGAAGGCCAAGGTAATCAGAGAAACCTGCATAACTTTTAGCATTCTGTTCTTTCTCACTCCAGACTCTATTGAGAATGCATGGAAGGCACGCTCCAATAAATAATGACCCAATTGGTGTCCCCAGCTGGGGATATGGAATCAAGTAGTGCCATATTGAATAGACTGATGGAAACTTCCAGTTCAGCAAACGAATACTAATGTATGATTTTCCTAGAAAGAGCGTACCCCATAAGGCAGACTCTAGAATAAGTCTTTGTCCGTTAGATCTTTTGGCATTATACTTAGTCTTGTTCCAGAATGATATGAAAAGAAAACCCCCGACTAACGGCAGTAGGAGCGAGTTAAAAGGCATTTGCCGCTAGCATGCAAATGCGTTGTCCATCAATAGGATTGAGGATGTCGCAAGTTATGCTGCTCTGCAAATTCGGCCATATCGCTCAGTTCTTTTTTCCCTTCTGGGCTAAGGATGGTTTCAAGAATGTTGACCGTGGACGCACCTGAAGAGTCGATGACGACATCCACTTTTTCATTGTTGAGGAAGCTTAAGATCTTTACGTTAATCACCTTTTTGTTCACAATACTCTAGATGCGCTGACTTGTCAAGTCGAAGATTCTTTGTCTTCTTTGGCATGGCTAACGCTGCCCTTGAGTGGCAGGCCAAGAGTCTGAGGTGGCGTAGCAGTAAATTGGTGGTTGCCTGTCCACTCGAGAGGCTTGTTAGGTGGAAATAACGCCGACATGCGACACCTTCATCATTCTTCTATAGGCCATTGCATAAAAGGCTGCATCAACTCTCGACAAGACGGTTCTGATCAGTATCGCCGGCGTGAATATCCCTGAGATTGCATATCCATTTGCATTCGTAGATGTCAATGCCCACCGCACCTCCTGCAGTTTGGCTGTCTCCATACGAACTCCACCATCCAGGAACTGTCATCTCTGTTGCACTCATTCAACGAACCTTCATGATTCCAGTCTAAAATGGCCAATTCGTCTGTGTTTGCAGATACTTTTGCCTACATTGCAGCTGAGCACACCGATATACCCGCCGTACTCCAGCTCCAAGAGGAAGGCATAGCGTGTTTTCATATACCTAGACGAGGCGAGCCACGGCACGGGCTTCTTGAAGCGCCCGATCCAGAGCGACCACACGACGGCAGTCGCCGTGTTTCGCTGCCAATGCTCCACGTGCTGTGTCTGCGCGCCCACTGCGGTAGGTGTCTTCCCGAATACTTCTTTCACAGCCTTCAAACAACTTCTCCGCCTGCATCAAGCAGGATGACGGCGATGAAGACGGAGTCTTGCACACGTGCCTCGTCAACATTCTCAGCCACGGAAACTATTCCCTATATGAGCCGCAGGAGATGCTGGAGGAGAATAAGAACTACTTCCGGACAATCCTCCACGATTTCATCACACGCCACCCTTTCAACCGAGCATTGTTCCCTGACCCACTTGAATTGGACGCCACACCCTTATCCATCCAGACACCATGACTGACTTGATCCTCTACACCACAGAAGACGGTACCAGCCGTATTCAACTGCGCGCCAAGGGTCAGACGGTCTGGCTTTCCCAACGGGAGATGGCAGAACTCTTTGCTGTCAGCTCGGACAATATAGGCCTGCACCTCAAGAACATCTATGAGGAGGGTGAACTGACCCGGGAGGCAACTACCGAGGATTCCTCGGTAGTTCAAATCGAGGGAGAGAGGGAAGTCCAGAGACCACTCACTCTCTATATGCAGACCGGCGAGCGCATCGCCATCAAGGCGGCCACCAGGAGTAAGGCCGGCCTTATTGATTCGACTGATAAGACGAGAAGAGCCTGCTGCTCTTGATCAGTTCGCCAAAGGTGGCGACTCAGTCCCATTGCCATGCCCATCCAGCGTCTGATGAGTGACGAGGCTCTCCTGCGGGAGCTGGGGCAGCGCATCGCCCGCCTGCGCCTGGAGCGCAACCTCACCCAGGCCCAGCTGGCCGAGCAGGCCGGTATCTCCAAGCGCACCCTCGAACGCCTTGAATCCGGAGCTGCCACCTCCTGGAGCTGGGGGCAGCCATGACCGTTGCAGCCGTTGAACTCTGGGGTACACGCATCGGCGCTGTGGCTCTCACCGATTCCACCGGTGTCGCCGCCTTCGAATATGAGCCCTGAAGAGTAAGATGGAGAGTTCACCGTCAGCCTCTTTCAAGCCAAATACAAGCACACCGACTTCTCTGGCAATTCTAACTTTCCTGAGTCAGGAATCAATGGCTTGATTCGAGCCATTGGCCTCTTGTTCAATCCTGCTGCCGAGCTTCAGCATATCAACGCACGCCTTTTAGCCAAAGTCGAGGAAGCGAGAAGCTTGATCCGGGATGGATTTATCCCACAAGTCAGATCTATTGCCTGCAATAATGGACTCAAATGGAACTCCGGCCCAGAAGAACTCTGCAACCTCCAAATCGCAAACCGTACGGTCCGTACAGAACTCAAAACTGACCGAATCAACATCCCCGCCCCCTAGTCGGTTACATCAGGCTCAACTGCGGATACCAGAGGGGATCCCCCTTCCAGCGCCAGTCGTAGCTGTTGGCGAGCTGGAGTTGCACCGGGCGGCCAGCGCCGGCGGCCAGGTGGGCCACGGCGGTGTCCACACTCAACACCTCCTGGCAGCGGCCAACTAGATCCAGAGTTTTTAGCCAGCAGCGTTCCGGTGCTGCTAGCCCCAGCCGCCGGTGGGTTGCAAGTTCATCGGTTTGCAAACTAATCAGCGGCAGGGCAGGGCTAGCAACAGCGCCAGCGCTAGCGCTAGCCAACAACTGTTCTGGGCTACTGCTCTTGTAGTGGTGCATGCTGCGATCCCCAGGGTTGCTGGCCCAGCACAGTCCCCGCGCCCCGGCCGCCGCTGGGCCCGGCATATCCCAGGTGGGTCCCGCCCAGGCCCGGCCCCAGGCAGTGCTGGGATCAAGCACAGGGATCAAGCTCATCAAGGGCACTTGGGGCCCGGCCAGGTGATCTATCAGTTGGCGGTCTACTACCTGGGCCAGCGGCCAGCAGAGCCGTTTTTGAAATATGGCTATTTGGCTTTTATCCACTGCAAACACCACCCTCTCCCCACGCTCCAGCAACGGCAGCGTGTAGCGAACGAAGTGGAAGGCATCACCCATGCCCACGTCGTTCCATACAACTAGCGGTTTGCCATTGAGTGGTTCGCCCCGCCATTGGGTTTGCAGAAAAGCTTCGCCTTCAAATCTCTGGCCGTGCCAGTGCCAGCCTTCTTGCCATTCTCCCCTCCAGAGGTGCAGGAAGCCAAGATTTTTTTTGGCACTCCTGCGTGTACGTAATTCCTTAGAAGTTAGGGCCAATCGATAACAACGTTTGGCTGAATCTGGCTGGCCCCGTTGCATCAGCGCCAGCCCGAGGTTCACCAGGATGCCCAGTTGATCAGCCCAGAGTCGATACCCCTGTTTCAACAGCCGCTCGGCCTCTGCAGGGTCACCATTAGCAAAAGCATCCAGGCCGGCATCATTGGCAGCGGCAGCGGCCTCAGTGTTCATTAGGCCATCAATTCATCCACTAGTGCCAATTGTTGCTTTAGGCAGCTTTTTAAGTCGTAGCCGCGCTCCAAGATCGTTTGTCTTGCTTTTTTGCCCAGGGATTGTCGGCGCTTGGGATCAGCCAACAGCTCATCCACCCGGGCGGCAAGGCCATCTGGATCAAAGAAATCCACCAGTAGTCCCTGCTTGCCGGCGTTAATCACCTCTTTGACTGGAGGTGTATCGCTAGCTACCACTGCACAGCCGGTGCTAAGCGATTCCATCAGGCCCCAGCTGAGGATGAAGGGGATCGTCCAATACACATGCACCCAGCTGTGCTGCAACACCTTGCGGTAGTCGTCGTATTGCAGGGGCGGGAGCCAATGCAGGCGACTGGGGTCAAATTCAAAATTATCGAGCGCCCATTGGCGCCAGCTGCGGCCATCACCGCGGGCGGCGCCGTAGGCCACCTCATCAGAACCCACCAGCAACAATCTCACCTGGGCATTGCGTTTCATCAGCAGACTCAAGCCTTCCGCCACCTGGGGCCAGCCGCGGTAGGGCTCAAAGCCGCGGGTGGTGTAGGTAACCAGGGGCACATCATTGGGTATATGTAAATCGCCAAGCGTCAGCCCCGGCTGGCGTTCGGCTGGCGTAAGCGGCCTAAATAGCTCTGTGTTGATCCCATCAAAGATCACATCCAAGCGTTCCTGCAGGAACTCCGGGAATTGCTGGGCCTGCCAGCGGGTGGGGCAAAGGGCGCGATCGCTGAGGCCCAGATCCATCACGATCGGGGCGTTGTAGGTGTGCACCCGGCAGGCGGTATCGGGGCTTACCGGATCCTTTTCGCCGAAGCCCACATCCGAACCATTGGTGCGATAGTACCACTCGAAATAACCAAGAAAGCGGGCCTCGGGCCACACCTCCTTGAGGTAGAGGGTGCTGCCAAAACCGGAATGGCCCACGATTAGATCTGGCGTGAAGCCCCCCTGGCGCAGCTTCATCGCCTCCCGCAGGCAGGCCTGCCCCGTTAAAACAGCGCTTTCAAAGCGCTTTAGGTAGGGATGGCAGAGGGCCCCCTGGGGGTCGCGGCCCAGTTGATAGCGCTGCAGCTTTACTGAGCCATCACTGGGGGCTGTCCATTCTTTGCCCTGGCTGAGGAATACCACCTCATGCTCACCACTGGCGGCGTAGTGCTGGCTCAGGTGCCGAAACTGGGCTGGATAGTTTGAATGAACAAAAAGGATGCGCACGCGTACCCCGATCAGGCCGCCACGGCCATGCTGGTGTAGCGCTTGAAGCCTTCCAGGAACCAGGCTGGCAGGTTTTGATCTGGGTTGGCCAGCTGCACTGAGCCGGGGATATTGAACAGCAAGGCCGCGGCAAACCGCTGGATGCCGCCGTCTTGGTGGAGGCTATTGGGGGTGCGGCTCAGCCATTGCTGGATTTCATCGCGTTTGGCTGCTTCTCGGGCATCCAGAGCTTCTTTTTGCACACCGCTCTGGGCCATGGCCCAGTAGCGATCACCAAAATCACCGCTGAAGTGCTGGCCCAGCTGGTCGCGGTTCACGCTTATCAGCAGGTCTATGGCCTGGAGCCGCACCTGGCGTAGCTCCTGGAGGATCTCCTGGTCTTCCGGATCGATATAATAAAGGTTGGAAAGCCCCAGGATCCGGTTCAGAAAGATCCGATCATTGAAGCTGGGTTCACCACTGGGGGCCGCCTGGACCTGGGGCGCCTGGGAGCCCCAAGCGATGGTGGGTGGCTCATAGCGCTGTTTGTAGAGCTCGAGCAGCCAGCCGGGCAGCTTGGCGGCGGCGTCTTCCACCTTCATGTGCTGGGGGGGGAAGAAAGGCATCAGTGCCAGCAGCAAGCCCTGGCCTTCGGGCCCCTGGAAACCACTGAGCCGTAGCTTCTGGCTTAGTTCTTGCTTGCGTTGCTCCACTTCGTTGCCAGGAAGCCCCTGGGTGCAGCAGCGCTCCAGAAATAGTTTGAATGACCTACCAAAAGGGCTGCCTAGCAGGGGCTCTAAGAAATCGCCTGGGCAGGCTTCCACAAATCGGGAGAAGCCCAGGGCGAGGGGCCCCGCATTGTTGGGGTCAGGAGAGGGTTGGCCGGCAAGGGCCTCAGCCTGCTGCAGTAGCCAACTCATGGGCGGTTGAACAGATGAACCCAGTCAATCACAGCCCCGGGTTGGTCCAGTTCTTGGTGTGGGTTGTGCCGGCATGACCATATTTTCCTTGACCTGTGAGGAATTTTTACCTAGTTTCACAGGGTGACGTACTGTCTCCAGCGGATTTGCATACCCAAATCCCTGTCCAGTTCAAGCCGTTGGCGGCTTGAGTTTTTCTCCCCACCAACCCTCGCCCCTACGGCACCACTCTGATTCCTATGGCCACCTTCAGCAGCACGATCCAAGGTTCAAACACGGGTGACACCCTGATCGGGACGGCGCCGGAGCAGTTCATCAACGCTGGCAGCGGCAACGACAGCCTTTCCACCAGTTTCAGTTTGAGTTGCCTCATGGGCAATGCC
>CALRNU020000033.1:0-18774 GCA_943369595.1 Synechococcus sp. UW140 | reverse complement strand
CGAGCGTTTTAAAGATTTACTTAGCTTAGCTGGATTTGAAAATAGGATCCATGAGAAGGGCTCAAGAAATCACCCTCTAAGTGCAGCTGCAACAGAGCGCAATTCCATTAGGTCTCAAACTCGAGCTCGAGTAGAACATGTATTTGGTTATTTTGCCACATCAATGGGAGGCAAATTCACAAGAAAAATCGGGCTTGAAAAAAATAAGGCTTGGTGGAGCCTAAAAAACCTTACATTTAATTTCTTGCGCTACCTATATCTTTCATGTAATTCATTGGTTAGCATTTAATTAATTAATAAAATTATATAAACTGTAAATCTATTTTCAATATTGAAGTGAGTTTGTACGATTGCCATTTGCCGAAAGGCATTTTTTTATGAACAGTTCAAGCTAGGAAATAGCGCTTTTTTCGAGGTGCCCTTATTCCTTTTGTATTAGGTATAGCTAATGGAATATTACTTGATTTTTTTTTATAGCGATCAATGCTGCTACTGCCTGTGCCAACTCCCCTGCCTGCAAATATGAAGCCTATGAATTTGATTTGACTAGGGATCCCTCAGTTTCAGAAATGATGGCGCCCCAGCAGTCCGCACTTCTGTTGGTTTGAGTCAGCTGCTAATCGCATCGATATGGCGAGTGAGTGATCAATCAACTCACAGCAGCGCTATTGGATTCACAACTCGCCATTCCCTGAGCCTCGAGCGTGAGATCAGAGTTGTTTTTGAAGGTGTACCCGCTCATCCCTATTGCTTCTTGAGATGAATGGGCAGTTGATAGCTAGGAGACCGTTAATGGATAGGCAAGGCCTGGATCTATGCGAAGGCACTGGTGGCACCAGCATGAGTATGAAAAGAGTGCCAGACAGATCAACAAAACAAGTGGAGGAGGGTTGGAAATTGCTCCCTACAGGCGCTGCGGTTTTTTCCCGTTTCCTTTTTAAATAGCCAAATTAAACAACTAAGGCCGGGTCTGTAAAACTTCTCCGTACCACTGCCTTGTACGGATCAAGGAAGCATGCCGTGCGACGATGCTTGTATTCAAGCGGTTTGATTTCTGCACTTAGATCACCATAGAGATCAATGTACTCCTGGTAATTATTAAATATCATTCTAGTTTGAACATTTACATACGACGCTGTTGGCGCACCGTTGCAAAGCAGTAAAACTTCTTCTTGATCAAATTCCAGGTGAAAATATTCAAAATCATCAGGTAGATCATCGCAGCGGGCCCGGTAGCAGTTGATGTCATTCTCTAGGAGAAGAGCGCATGTTAAATGGCCATCGACAAGGATTGAGTGGCCCTGGGAAACCATGAGATTTATGCTTGGCATATTTACACCTAGGGCCCCTTTTTCAATCACAACTGGAAGTTGATGTGGGAATTCTTGCCTAACGGATTTGCTGATCTTGCGCCTGCCCAGCCACTTAAGTGGCATTGGCCCTTTGTGGGTATGGATTAGGTCGCCGATAGCAAGGTCATCTACGGATATGGTTTGCCCATTGGCCAATGTAATTTGTGTTCCTTGGTAAAAACATGCCACACTTGAAGTTGGAGTGTAACCTGAAAGGGCAAAACTAAGTGGGGTTGCGGATCCTGCTCCACCACGATAGCCAGTTACTGGATTTGTGTAGCTGACTGTACCTGCCGAAGGGATAGAAGCTTGAGCTATTCCCACTCCATTGGTTGGAGTTCTAACGGTAAGTGTTCCAGATGAATATTCAAATAGGGCAATAGGCGTAATGTAACTGCCGGCCGCAGGCACTTGCGGCTGGAAATTATTCACCAATAGTGTATTGCTGGTCGCGTCGTAGATATCATATGTTGCAAGGAAGTCTCTGCCTCCAATAACGTTAATAGTGCTTCTGTAGCCTGTATCAGCAGCGCTTGGTATGCCAACAACATTTGTAAAACTACTACTGGCAGATGCGCCGCCAGTCTGAGTAAAATCAGTTAGATAAAAAGATCCACCATCGGTAAATGTAAAGGTATACTTACTTGACTGTTGGCTGTTGCCGCCACTGTTTAAATAATATTGATAGGGATCGCTGTTCTGAGTAAATCCTGCCGCGGTGGAGGATATCGATATCGCACCACCAGATTGTGGAACTGAGTATGTGGCCATTGTTTAGCTAGCCCATAGTTTTGATGCATTGCCATGGCTGGCTTTGCTTTTGAGTGTTTTTGCAGCGCCAACGTCAAAAAGAATTGATGTAAGCACAAGGCCTGCGCTTGAAAGAAAAAGACCTATGCAGTTATGCATTAAATTAAGGTGCAGCTGTTTGCGGCTGATAAGCTGCATTCTGCTCAGATTAGATCAGCAGAGGCTGGGGGGGGATGGGTGATCAATCGTCAAACTGGTTGTGCTGAAGTTCTCGCCTCCTGGCCTCATCAGCTGCATCCGCCCATCGCAGTATCTCGCTAGGTTTTGTTTCCTTCCTGGCTAAGCCTGGTTCCAGCTAAAAAGCCACAGGGTTGCTCACTGAGCGTTCCTGCTGATAAGCGATGGTCTGCAGTTCTTCAAATACCGATTCCGGCAACGGAATCGACGCTCGCTTGGTTGATCTAAAAATCTGTCGGCAAAATGCCCCGGTGATAATTGCAATCGACCAAGGTTGATCATGTCTGAGCCCATATGGTCACTCCCATAGCCAATCCCTTTCCGCCTCCCTCAGCCCTCTTTTGAAGCAGCAATAGGCATAAGCCAGGATGAGTTGTCTCTGTGGCTCAGCGCAGATACCAGCGCAAAATGTCCAGCACCTGACCGGCGGGTCCATGGCCGGTGAGCAGTTCGCCCAGCACGGCCGCTAGGAAACCCACCATCGCCACCCGACCATTGAGTCGCTCCACCGAAGCCAAGGCCGCCACGTTCCAAGGGCGCTTGGTGGTGAGTCCTTCGCCGAAGCGTTCGGAGGGTTCGTAGAGGAAGCGGCGTTCTGCCATGGAACGGAGGGCGTAAGGGAAGACAGCTTATGCCAGCTTGTTCGGGGGCTGTGGGCAAGGTGTGTCGCCCAAGTCCTGCGGGGTCCCTTTGTAAATGGATGGTGGTGGTCCCCACGTCAATTTACCTTCATGCCATCGTTAAAAGGGCTAGCAACTGGCACTTGACTGCGACTAAACCAATCTTCAGGGCACGGCCTTTGGAGTAAGCGCCGCAGTAACGCCACCATGGCAATTCCATCGAATGGAGCCCAACGCACGGGCCAGAGATTGTCTCTGCGGTAAAGAAAAATTTGTAGTTGCTCCCTCTGCTGTTCTTTGATTGCTTCCCATGAAACACCGATTCTTTGGCGACCTTGGCGCTCCTGACCACATATCACCTTCACAGGCCAGGATCCAGGTAGAAGGTCTGTCTTAAAAATAAGATTTTGATCCATGTCCATGGTTGCATGATCAACTGAGGTTGAATCAAGCAGCTCTAATTCACATCCCTGCTCACTAATTGTCTTGATCAATACCGGTTTGCCTGCCCATGAAGCAGAATTGTTTAGTACAGCCTGTAAATTGACTGAAAACCAGGGAGTTGTATCGGGTCTGCTGCGGTCCCAGCAGCTTCTGATGGCCGTGGCCAATAGTAGGCTGTTTAGTAATCCCCAGATCAGTGCCAGCATCCGAGCCAAGCTATCTAAGGCACCCTGGGTAGGAACCAGTGGGTGGTGCATTATTAGAGTGAATGAGCTTATCAACTGAATGGTAAGGATTATCAGCAAGGGTGCAACCAAGCGAAATTTAGAGCCGTTCATTCCTTCCCTAGAAATCGATTTTGGGGTGACTTGGAATGCCTTGGGGTATCCTAATAGGGTTGAAATAACACTTTCAGCTAAGGGCAGAATAAATACCCAGCGATAGAGTTCAGGCATCAGGGCACCCCTGGATCCATTGCTGAGCCACGGTAATAAGAACAACTGACTTAAAAAAAATGGAATAACTATCGTAAGTAAACCTCCCGAATTAATCCGATAGGGTAGAATTCCAAAAATTCCGATACTGAGGGGAATAAACAACAAAAAAAGTTGGGGTATAACATTACACCAGTGTAAAATTCCTTCTAGAAATGCCAAGCGCTGAATCGGATTTAGCCCTGGAATTGTGAGAGGGTTTGCTCCAGTGCGTAGGGTTTGTATGGTGCCGCTGGCCCAGCGACTTCTCTGCCTAGCCATGGCTTCTATCGTAAATGGAGCCAACCCTGCACTTAATTTTTCAGGAACATAAATACCTCTATAGCCAGCTGCTATGATACGAATTCCAGTGGCAAGATCCTCTGAAGCTGTTTGTGTTTCAAAGCCACCGACCTTCTCTAAGCTTTTGCAACGCATCACGAAGGATGTGCCAGCACAAACAACGGCTCCCAGGCGTTGGCGATCTGGCTGTATCCAACGATAGAAACTTTCTTCATCTGGCATCAACCATCGCTCCAGGCGAAGATTGCGCATTACCGGATCTGCATTCATATAGGTTTGGGGAGTCTGGACAAACCCCACCAGTGGATTCTTGAATAGACCGACTGTACGGTTTAGAAAGTTCTCCAATGGCACCACATCTGCATCAAAGACAGCAATCAATTCGGCTTGGAGATAGGGCAATGCATGATTTAGATTGCCAGCCTTTGCGTTGCTTCGTTGCGGGCGAGCCAAATAATGGCAACCTAGTTGCCTACTGAGTTCAGCTAGCTCATCCCTGGCCGCATCATCCAAAAGCCAAATTTCAAAATTGGGATAGTTAAGGAAGAGGCATCCCCTCAGGCAACGCTCAATTACCTCTTTAGGCTCTCCACAGCAGGGAACCAAAACGGCGACCTTGGGGATTTGCATGGGGTCAATAAGTATATCAGAGCTCAATGTTTCAGCGGCAATATTAATCTCATCACGGCAATCTGGTCCTGGTATTGAACTGAACAGCAGCTGTAAAAAAGCACTTACTAAGAGCAGAATTTCTGCTATGAGCATCGCAATGCTTAGGCCTGTGGATGCCTTTGAGCTGAGGTTTAAGCTGCTGCCCACACGCCAGATCAAGTAGTGGAGACCCAGAGCCGCAATTAGGCCTGCCGCCAGAATTCTAGAAATCACAGGACTTATTCACGTTTAGAGGTTGGGCCTGGATTGAGAAGCAATAGTGTTTGGTCAACGCCCACTGTTAGTCGCTTGCAGTAAATTTGTCAATGATCTGCAGCACTTAATCCAGTAATTGTTGCTGCTAGGCCAGGGGATCGGGATGGAGTTGCATGTTTTCTGCACTTCTCACCATTTATTGGGTATCTGCATAAAATTAGATGGCCAGGTTCTTGTGGGTAGAGGAAGGGCTGTGGCCGTTGCGCTTGTACTTTTGCTGGTAATAGTGGCCGTCACGGCTGCGCTTAATCCCAGCCGTGAGGATTTTGCCTGGTTTTTGCGCCTGAGGCGTCCGGTCTGGCTTACGTTTGAAGCCTTGATCCCAGTGATCTGGATCAGTATTTACGCCTGTTTTTACTTTTCAGCCTTGCTCAGCTGGTCGGCGAGCCCCAGCTGGGCGCTGATGGGTGGCTACCTGGGCTTACTGTTGTTGGTGCAGAGCTACACATGGGTTATCTGCCGTACCCGCAACCTGGGCAATGGCACGGTGATCGGTTTTGCCGGATGGGTGTGGGGTGTAGCCCTAACTCTGCTGGTGGCACCGGTTTCACATGTCGCCTGGTTGTTGTTGATCCCTTATCTGCTCTGGAGCCCAGTGGGCACCTATGTGACCTGGCAGATGCAGCGGCTTAATAGGTAGGCCAAGCGTCCCCATCGCCACCGCCACCGTCCTAGAGCTGGATTGGGTTGCCGCTGTAGGGGCTGAAACTACCGCTGGCGCCATTACCCGCCTAGGCACTAGCCGGGAACCCCTGGCTCCCATGGGGAAACGGTGCTAAATCTCGTCTGCAGCTATCGGCCCGCCTTCACAGGCAAGCAGGCCGATAACGCGGCCTTCGCTGGAGCTGTCACAATCTGGGCGGGATAGCTTTATTTCAGCTATCCCGCCGATTCAATGATGAAATAGGCTAATATAAATATGCATAATTAAATCAATTTTTATTGCCATGCATGGAGAAGGCTTCTCCTTAACCTCCGAGGACTCTGATGGCCCTAGGACTTCTATCCAGGATTTCAAAAGATTGTTTATTGGTGGTGAATCAAGATTTTTGCTTGCCTGTCTTTCTCGGGATTTTGAACCATCATTTATTTATGTGGGTAAAAGTAATTTTAGTTTTGCATTGGCGTATAAATCAATAAAGGTAAATGAGCATTTTCTTGGCGGAGCAAAATCATTTAACCAATTTATTGATCTGTTGGGCAAAGTTAAGCCCGGATTTGTTTTTATCCACGAATGGGCTGAGGAGCCTCAATATCTTGATATTATTAACTATATCTCTCAATCAACCCCTGCCCTGAAGTCATTTGTTTTAATTGAATCATTGAAATTATCTGAAAGATATAATTTGGCTGACCCCGATGTGATTGTGGCAGACTCCGACATTTTCTTGCCAGTTAACCCTCTCGTCCAGGGCTTAATGGCTATTATTGCCGGCACCACATATCGCAGTCCTTCGATTGTGAGTTTTTTCAAGCAATTATCATTGCCTATTCACGAAATCTCTCCCCATCGAATTGTTTTGAGCTTGCGGGATCAGCAGTTGCTAGAAGCCTACGTTTTAGGTCTTAGTAATCGAGAAGTGGCAGAGCATTTAAATCTTTCTGTACGTAGTGTTCAAACTTACAGTGGGCAGCTTCTTGCGCGATTGGGTGTCAATAATCGCCAAAAAGCTTTGATGCGTATTGCCAAAATGGGAATATCTGTAATTCCTAGATTTTTCAAGGGAGAGTCTATATAAGAGTGGCCAATTTTGCAATCGCACTGCCAAAGACTATCTTAGATTTATTTTTTCTATCATGTGCTATTTGAATTGTCTATAGACCATGGTCTATAGACAATTATCTGCTATCAAATGATAATTCTTTTATCAAATTGCTTTTCAGGTAAATGTTTTCATGCTTCCGTGTTGTTGAAGGCAGTTTGCCCCTACATGCAGGCCATGATCACACTGCTGATACCGGTGCCACCAGTACTGCCATAGCCACTAGTGCTTCTATAGCCCCCATTACTGCCATAGCAGCCAGTACTGCAATGGAATTTGTTACTGTGGGAAATCCCGGCAATGCGCCTGCTCCAGCGGATGATTCAGGTGTGAGATACGGAGGGGTAAGTTATGAATATCGCATTGGTAAATACGAAGTAACCTACGGCCAGTATCTTGAATTCCTGAACGCAAAAGCCAAAAGTGATCCCACGGGTCTTTATGACCCTGACATGACCAATGATCAAATTGCCAACGGAATCCAGAGAAATGGCATCTCTGGTTCCTACAGCTATTCTCTTCTTAATGAGCGTTCTGCAAATCTCCCTGTCTCTTTTGTAAATTTTACTGATGCTGCTCGCTTTGCAAATTGGGTTAACAACGGCAAAGGAAACGCTAGCACTGAGAATGGGGCGTATCTGATAACAACTGCGAATGTAAAAGCTGCAACCAGGGCAAATGGCGTAAATACATATCAAATTGAGGGTAATTCGCCGATTCTCAAGGGTGATCAAATTGAGGTTAGTGGCTTGCTGGGGATTGGCTTTGCCATACGTAGCCAGGTTGAAAATGTTGAATACAAGGGAGGCTCAACATATGTTTCCGTTAAGAATAGCTACCCAGACAATGTAGCTATAGGCGAAGGCGTCATAGTATCAATACCGTCGACCCATTCAACATTAGCTAAAGTTTGGATACCAAGTGAAAACGAATGGACTAAGGCTGCTTACTATAACCCCACGCTTAACAATGGGGCTGGCGGATATTACAAGTGGGCAACTCAAAGCAATGATTATCCTGGAAATAGTTTTGAACCAATTGCTAACCAGGCAAATATTCCGAGCTCCGATGGTTCTACGTTTGCGAATACTACTACTGATCGAAGTATCACTCCCATCGCTGGTCCCAGCCTATTAACACCTGTAGGTTCTTTTAGTAAAAGCCCCAGTTATTACGGTACATTTGACCAAGATGGAAATTTAACAGAATGGACCGATACAGTTTATGATGCTACCGCAACGTTTGGAAATTACAATCGTTCGCCTAACGCAACGCGTTCAAAGCATGGTGCAATGTATTACTCAGGTACCGCAGGCAGTACCCGTAGGGACGATATCCTTATGCCCAATGATAAAGGCTACGGATCGGGTTTCCGGTTGGCAGCTGCCAGCTTAGGTTCAAGCTTGGTGGAGAGTTCAGCACCAGCCTGTGATTGCTGTGGTGATTCTACATGTGAAAATTCCACAACCAATAATTCTTCAGCTAGTACTAAAGCTACATCTGCTACCACAACTGTTAGGGCTAAGTTGGTTGGTCCGGCGATATTTGGTGGCCCTATCGGATCAAATCAGGAAGTTTGGGATACTGTTTACCCTGCCAGAGGAGAGGCTAAAATAGTTTTAAATGCTGATCAAAATTATATTGATTATGAGTTTAAGATTAAGGGCCTTGATTTTGGAATTATTGCTGGTATTGGGCCCGTAACGGCTAACACCGGCGATGATGTTAATGGAATGCACATCCATCATGCGAAATTAGGAGCTGTTGGTGACCCCGCCCTTGGAATTATAAGCCCCAACCAGGATCTTGATACCGTGTTTGGCCATCAAAAAATCACTCAAGACAATGTATATTATTATGATAAGCTCACTGGGGAATGGACTATTACTGGCAGATGGTCGAAAGGTGATCCTAGCGCTGTGGGTTTTGATTACAACCTTGATAATTATTTATTTCAAGGCCTAGACTATATAAATATTCACAATGAAGATGTGGTCCTCGGTGTGATTAGGGGTCAGCTTCTTCCCTTGAATGATGTGGCTCAGGCTGGTCAGCCCCAGCAGAATCAACGGTTTTTTGATCCCATTACAGGAAAGCATTTTTATTCCGCTAATAGTAAAGAGATCACAAGCCTCATTGGCAGTGGCTGGCAGCAAGAAGGATTTGCCTGGAATCTCTATCCAGTAGCTAGCAGTCAGTCTGATCTCGTGCCAGAAGTTATTGTGGGGCAGGTGATGAATAAATTCGCGAACGTTTATAATGGAGTTTCATTGGATCCCTTGTTGGATGTACATCGCCTTTATAATTCTAAATCAGGAGATCATTTTTTCACTACCAATAATCAAGAGTTGCTTGCTGCCCAGCGGGTAGGTTATGGCTACGAAGGGGTGGTGGGCAGGGCCTATTCACCATCGGTGGCAGCCAGTAATGGATTTACCGTGGTCCAGCGTTTATATAATGGTTTAACTGGAGAGCATCTTTACACGAGTAGTTCCACTGAGGTCGCATCTCTAGTTCGCATGGGCTACTCTGCGGAAGGGGCCGCCTGGGCATCTTGATTTTTAAGAGCTTTTACTTGCTAACTAGTTTTAGTATCTTACCTTTTGTCCTGTCTTTCTTCTAGGCTTTTGCCTGGGTTGTGTGGTTGTTTTGATGTTTTTATTTTACTTTAAAGTTTAAGTTTGACTTTGCCTTTAACTTTAACCTGGAAGACGGCTATTTGATTGATGCTTTTCATTGCTATTAATGTCATCAATTCGATAGTTGTTTATCCCTGTGTCTTGAGGCCATCTAGCTTTCTTGCCGGTCGGGCACTGTTGATTGCTGATCAGCCCAGTTTGGTCGTAACGCCTAGCCAGCCAGCCCTAATCCGCCGCTTGGTAAGCCAGGATCCGTCCATCGATCAGGATTACTTGTTAATCCGATAGGAAACCCATTGCTTATGGCCTTTAGTTAGGGAGTTTTGCTCCCTATAGTTTGCGGCCCATACAACGCTTGGCTCCATTCCATGACAGCCGCTTTCCTGCAAACGGCCTGGTTGGTTCCCCTCTATCCCCTTGTGGCGGCTGTGTTGTCGCTGTTGTGGTCGCCAGGGCTGATTAAGCGCACGGGGCCGCGCCCCTGCGGCTACATGAACTTAATGATGGTGAGTGTGGCCTTTGCCCACAGCGTGTTGGCCCTGCTCGCTCTGCACACCAATTCCCTGGCGGGCCCTGATGCCCTCTATTCCCCAATCCGATTCGGCTGGGTGTGGCTCTCCACCGCTGGATTGAACATTGGCTTTGACGGGGTGATTACTGAACCGGCCCTGATTGCGATGATCGTGATTACGGGCTTGCACGTGCTTACCCAGATCTATGCCATTGGCTACCTAGAGATGGATTGGGGCTGGCCCCGTTTCTTTGGTTGCCTCAGTTTCTTTGAGGCGGGGTTATGTGCCCTGGTGCTCACCGATTCGCTGTTTTTCAGCTATGTGCTGCTTGAGCTGCTCACCTTGGGCACCTATCTGGTGGTGGGCACTTGGTACAACCAGCCCTTGGTGGTTAAAGGGGCCCGGGATGCCTTCCTCACCAAGCGGATTGGTGATTTGGTGCTGTTGGCAGGCCTGGTGGCGATTCTGCCGCTCACGGGCACTTGGAATTTCCACGGCCTGGCCAGCTGGGCCCAAGGTATTTCCGGCCCTTTGCCCTGGAGTCTCAACCTGATCCTGTTGGCCCTAGTGGCTGGGCCCATGGGCAAGTGTGCCCAGATTCCCCTGCACCTCTGGCTGGATGAGGCCATGGAGAGCCCCTTGCCCTCCACCATCCTGCGCAATTCGGTGGTGGTGCTGGGCGGTGCCTGGGTGCTGTTGCGCCTGGAGCCCCTGTTGGTGTTGAGCCCTTTGGTACAAACCACCCTGGTGGCTGTGGGTGGCGCCACCGCCCTGGTGGCCTCCCTGATTGCCCTGGCCCAAACCGATGTGAAACGGGCGCTCTCCTTTTTGGTGAGCAGTTGGTTGGGGCTGTTGTTTGTGGCAGTGGGTTTGGGGGGCATTGAGGTGGCCGATCACCTGCTGCTCGTCTACCCCCTACCGATGGCACTGCTGTTGATGGCGGTGGGCACCGTGGTGATCAGCAATGTGAGCCAAGATCTCACCCAGCTGGGCGGCCTCTGGAGCCGGCGTCCCTTGATGGCCATTGCCTTCCTCACCGGAACCGCTGGTTTGATTGGGCTGCCACCTTTTGGGGGCTTTGCGGCCCTGAGGGAATTGTTGGCATTGGTGGCAGGTAGCCCCCAGCCAGTGCTGTTGGGGGGCTTGGTGCTTATTACCAATGCCTTGATCAGTGCCGGTCTAATTCGGGTTTTTTGCCAGATCTGGGGAGGTGATCCCACCCCGTTCACCGTGCGCTCGGCTGAAGTGCTTTGGCTGATGGTGCTTCCCACCTTGCTGTTGATGGGTTTGGTGTTGCACTTGCCCCAACTCTTTGCAGTTAACGGCATTTTTGCCAAGGCCCTGCTGCCGGGTTGGGGGCCCATGGCCTGGCCTTTGCTGGGTTCCACCCTCTTGGGTGGTGGGCTATCGGCCTTCTTCTACCTTCGGCCCCATCCCCTAGCCCATCTGCCTTCGGCGTTGGGGGGGCTGCAGGATTGGCTGGCTGCCGACATGCAAACCGAGCGTTTTTACCACCGCACGGCGGTGAGGTTGGTGGTGGGTTTGGCCCGCTGGAGTGCCTGGTCAGACCAACGGCTGGTGGATGGCTTTAGCCGCCAGGCGGGCGCGTCGGCCATGGCCAGTTCGCGCCGTTTAGGCCTTACCACCTCTGGCAGTTCCCAGGCCTATGCCCTCACCTTGCTGCTGGGGGTTCTGTTGATGGCGGCCTGGTTGTTGACCCGTCCTGTTGGTGTTCCCCTCTCTGGATTGAGCTGATGGATTCCCTCATTCTCTTGATGTTGCTGCTGTTGCCCCTGGCTGCAGGGGTAGCCATTCCGTTGTTACCTCCCCCCCTGGCCCGCCCCGCTGCCCTCGCCATGGCTGGGGCCCAGCTGGCCATGGGCCTGCTCATAGCCCTGGGGGGAAAGGATCTTTCGACCTTTGTGATTCAGCAGAGCTGGCTCCCCCAACTGGGCTTGGCCTTGGATCTCGGCCTGGATGGGGTGTCTCTGCCCCTGCTGCTGTTGGCTTCAGCCCTCACTGCCATGGCGGTGTTGGCGACTCCGGTGAACCAAGAGCGACCCAGGTTTTATTTCTCCCTGTTGTTGGCCACCAACCTCGGGCTTGTGGGTGCTTTTTTGGCCCGCAATGCCCTGCTGTTTCTGTTGGCCTATGAGTTGATTTTGATCCCCACCACCCTGTTGGTGGCCTCCTTCGGCGGGGCAAAGCGGGCCGGGGCGGCCGTGCGCTTCCTCACCTATGGGGCGGCCTCAGGCCTCACCCTGTTGGCGGCAGTGTTGGCGTTTGTTTGGTTGCAGCCCCACGATGGCTCTGGTCCCTGGACCTTGAGCTTTGCCTACGGCGACCTGGCCCAGCACGCGCTGTCGCCAGGGAACCAGCGCTGGGTGATGGCGATGTTGCTGCTGGCCTTTGGCTTGAAGTTGCCGATTGTGCCGTTGCATGGCTGGCAACCGGCCACCTACAGCCAGGCCCCTACGCCGGTGGCGATGCTGCTCAGTGGTGGCGTATCAAAATTGGGGGCCTACGGGCTGCTGCGTTTTGGCCTGGAGCTCCTGCCCGACACCTGGGCCCTGTTTTCGCCCTGGATTGCGGCGGTAGGTGCGATCAGTGCGATTTATGGGGCACTAAACGCCATCGCCCAGTTGGATATGCGCCGTTTGGTGGCCTACAGCTCCTTGGGTCACATGGGCATGTTGGTGTTGGCCCTGGCGGCGGCCACCCCCTTGAGCTTGCAGGGCGTGGTGGCCCAGATGCTGGCCCATGGCTTGATCATTGCCCTGCTTTTCTGTGTGGTGGGCATGATTGAGGCCAAAACAGGCACCAGTGCCATTGACGAACTTTCCGGTTTGCTCAATCCCCAGCGTGGCCTGCCCTTCACCTCGGCCCTGTTGTTGCTGGGTTTGATGGCGGCGGCTGGGGTGCCTGGGTTGGCTGGTTTTGTGGCTGAATTGCTGGTGTTTGAAGGCAGCTGGACAGCTTTCCCTATCCCCACCCTGGTCTGTTTGGTGGCTTCAGGTTTAACGGCGGTCTATGCGGTGCGTCTCTTCAACCGGGTGGGTTTTGGTCGCCTCAACAATGCCCGCGCCGATTGGAAAAGCACCACTTGGTCTGAGCGCTTGCCCGCCATGGTGCTCTCCGGGGCGGTGTTGATTGCGGGCATCTGGCCCCAGGCCCTCACCGGATTGAGCGAATCCACCACCGCAGCGTTGGCGATCAATACAGCCCCTTCCGCCATTGCCGCATCCCCTCTGAACTCCTGAATTCACCCTTGCTCCCATGACTTCCACCATTGCCGGCGTTCGCCCCCCCCTGATTCCGCCCTCTACCCATCCCTACGCTGAGGTGATCCATCGGCTGGAGGCCGGTGGGTCGATGCTGCCGGATACGCCAGAGAATCTTCAGCAAATCATCGGCATCTACAAGGCCTATGCCGTGCCGATGGATTTTTATTGGCGCGATTTACTTTATATAGCCGAGAGGGTTTTTCTCAACCCACTGCCGGCCTTTAAGTATTTCATCTCCCAGGAATATCTCGATCGTCCTAATAGCTATGCGGGAGAGAATGCCGCGCTGCGCATCTGGCGGGGCGGTGAGAAGGCCCATCCGGAGCTGTTGGAGTTCATGGCCAAAGGGGAAACCCGTGCCATGCCCAAGCTGCTGCACCACCTCTGGCACGACCGGGTCAACATGGAATTCGCCGAGGCCTGCATGCAGGCCATGTTCTGGCACCAGGGCATGGGCGGTCGCTTCAACGACTACATCGCCGGTGATACCTACCGGGCCAACGCCGATCGAGCCATCAAGGCCTACTTCAAAGGCAACCTGGTGATGCTTGGGCTCTACAAGCTCTTCCCAGAGATGTTTTTAGAGCAGGTGCGTCAGCTCTCCTACACCGCCAACCTGGGCCTTTTTTGGGAGGTCATGGCGCCGGTGTTCTTTGAGATGAGCGACCTCTACGACGAGGGGCAGCTCACCAGCGTGCCCCAGGCCATGGACTTTATGGTGAATGGCATTTTTGCGGTGGCGGGCCGGCCCATCTATCACCACGTCTTCATTGGTGGGGAGTGTTTCGAGATCATCCCGAAAAGCGAGGGTTTCACTTGGCTCTATGAGGCGGCACTCCCCTATGTGGAGGCGGTTTTCTATCGCACCTCACCCTTTCGCGGCACCAAGAGCTACAACTCCCAGGCCCAGCAGGTGCCGGCCCACCAGGCCGATTTCCAGTATGGCATTCTCTATGCCGATGTTTATCCCGTGGGTTCGGCCGGCATTCCGCCCACCTTGCTGATGCAAGACATGGTTCATTTCCTGCCCCCCTATTTGCAGGAGCTCTATAAGCAGCACCGTCGCGGTGAGGAAGACCAACTGGTTCAGCTGGGGATCACATTTCAGCGCTCCATGTACAACGTAACCTCCGCGGTTATTCAAGCCCTGCGCTGTGCCGTTCTCTATCCCCTCAACGACCCAGACCCCGAGCACCTGAAGGCAAACCGCCACTTCTTTGAGGCCCAGATGGATCGCTTCCTCCGGCCTGAGGCGCGCCTGGCCGACATCCAAACCCAAGACTATCGCTAGTGGTTTTGCTGGTTTTTGATTCCCATTTGATCATCGTTCTCCCCTGATCTTGATATGGCCACGATTCTTGAAACCGCCGCCGGTGCTGGGGTGTTCAGCACCCTCCTCGCTGCCGTAGATGCAGCCGGTCTGCGCAGTGCCCTGGAGAGCCCTGGGCCGTTCACGGTGTTCGCCCCGGTCGACGACGCCTTTGCCGCCTTACCCCCCGGCACGGTGCAGACCCTGGTGGACAACCCTCCACAATTGGCGCGGATTCTCAAATACCACGTGCTCAGTGGCGCCCACAGCCGCAGCGCCCTCGTGGGGCAACCGGAATGGCAGAGCTTGGAGGGAGCACCGATTCCCATTCGCCGCTCCGAGCCCTTTGAGGTGAAAAACGCCACGGTTGTTACCGCCGATATCGTTTGCGACAACGGTGTGGTTCATGTGCTCGATCGCGTAATCCTGCCTGGTTAATGGGAAATTCCTGGGATGTTTGCAGTGAAGCTGTGGCCGTGGCTTAGGGGCAGATACTGGTCATCCATCAGTTCGCAGCGTTGGCCGCAGAGGCCATTCACCAGATTGCAATTGCTGGTTTTGGCTGCCAGCCGCTGATCGCCGTCAGCGTTCAACCCCCCCCTTTGAAGCGGTGAAATATTTGCGGGTATTTTCTTGTTTCAAAGGAAATTGGCAGGCAGCGGCTATTCCAATGGCACGATTTAAGAGCTTCGCCAGGGCTCTTACTTGCTACGACTGTCCCCAGCCAACCCTGCCCCTGAAGCCAGCCCATGGAACGCTTTTATTTAGAGCTTGAACCACCTGAGGAGGCCATGCGGAGCTGGCCCCATGTGGTGGTGGTTGGCGGTGGTTTTGCTGGCCTGAAGATTTGCCATTGCCTGTCCAACCAGCCGGTGCGGGTTACGTTGATCGATAAACGCAACTACAACCTGTTCCAGCCGCTGCTTTATCAGGTGGCATCAGGGTTGGTGTCGGAGGCCGACATTGCCTCTCCGTTGCGCCAAATGGTTGGCAATGCCCCGAATATTCAGATCCTGCTTGGTGAGGTGGTTGACATCGATCCAAAGGCCCGCCAGCTGCTTTTTAACGGGCAGCATTACAGCTACGACCGGCTGATTTTGGCCACTGGTTCAGGTAGCACCTATTTCGGCCGGGAGGAATGGCGGCCCCTGGCGCCACCGATGAAAATCCTGGAGCACGCCGATGAGATCCGCCGGCGGTTGCTAATGGCTCTGGAGGAAGCCGAACAAACGCTTGATCCCCAGCACCGGGCCTTTCTGCAGACCGTGGTGGTGGTTGGTGCCGGGCCGGCTGGCTGCGAGTTAGCTGGTTCGTTGGTCGAATTGATGCACCGTGCGGTGCGGCGGGATTTCAAACAACTAAGTAAAGAAGATTGCCGCGTGGTGCTGGTGGATCTGGTGGATCGGGTGTTGCCCACCATGGCGGAACCACTCTCAGCCGCCGCCGCCGGCCATCTGGAGGATTCCGGAGTGGAACTGCTGCTGGGCCTGAAGGTGGAGTCAATCTCCCCAGGTCGAGTTTGCCTTGGGGGGGCCGCTGGCGCCCAGCAACTGGAGGCGGCCACCATCTGTTGGACCGCTGGGGTGCGCGCCTCCCTTTTGGGACGTTTGCTCAGCGAGCACACTGGCTGTGCTGTGGATCGGGGCGGCCGGCTGCTGGTAGATCCAGACTTTTCAATCCCTAATTATCCGGAAATCCGTGCGGTGGGTGATCTCTGCTGCTACGGGCACACCCTTGATAAAACTCCCCTGCCTGGCATGGCCGGACCGGCGGTGCAGGCTGGTGGCTGGGTCGCCCGCGACATTCTTGCCAACTTTCGCGGCGAAACTATCGAGCCGTTCCGTTGGCAGGACCTGGGAAGTATGGCGGTGATAGGTCCTTGGTATGCCGTGGCAGACCTGCGCGGTTTGCAGCTCACTGGCCTGGCCGGTTGGGTGGTGTGGGCGCTGGCCCATTTGGCTTTCATTCCCGACACTGAAAATCGCATTGCGTTGTTCAGTAAGTGGATGTGGCAGATCGCCACCCGCCAGCGCACCGCCCTGCTGATCACTGGCCGTCCGGATCAGCACCTGGGGGTGGATGTGGGATTGTTTCGGGCTGAACGCCCCCAGCTGCAGTGAAATTTTTCTCTAGACGTGCTCAATATTTGATGAGTTATTTAATTACGGCCAGCTAGATTATTGGAAGATTTAAGTAGATGGGAAACTGGTGGCTGATTTAACCCAGCTGTTGACGGGCAGCCAAAACTGCAAGATATAACTCTTCAGGTACCTCTCGGATGTCGTATTCACTGGGCAGTACCCCGTGGACATGCTGATGCACCGCCATCCAACAATTGCGCTCCAGATCCTTACCCGTGGCATCAAAGGCCATGGAAGCCTCTGCCAAGTTTTGAATCAACTCTTTCCCCTCACCCAAGGCCATGGTCCCGTGGCAATAGACCCCAAACAGGTCTTGGTTTGTGCATCGTATCTATGGGTGGTCGCCCATGATGGGTGTGCAGGGTCCCTCTCGCCTGCCGCTCTTTCCTTAGATGCCCAACTTGTTTTCGCCACTCCAAGTGGGACCCCTTCAGCTGCCCAACCGCATTTGGATGGCGCCCCTCACCCGCTGTCGCACCGAGGAGGGGCATGTGCCCGGTGCACTGATGGCCGAGTACTACGCCCAACGGGCCAGTGCCGGGCTGATCATTGCTGAGGCCACCATGGTGTTGGAGGGCAATTCGGCCTTTTGGCATGAGCCCGGCATCTACAACGAGGCTCAAATCCAGGGCTGGCGCACCACCACCGATGCGGTGCATGGCGCCGGCGGCCAGATTGTTTTGCAGCTATGGCACGGGGGCCGTGCCTGCCATCCATTGCTAAACGATGGCCGCCAACCCGTAGCACCCAGCCCGATCGCCATCACTGGCGACGAGGTGCACACCCCCAAGGGCAAGCAGCCCTACGTGCTTCCTAGGGAGCTGGGGGATGATGAAATACCTGCCATCGTTGATGGATTCCGGTTGGCGGCCCGTGCCGCCATGGCTGCTGGTTTTGATGGGGTGGAACTCCATGGCGCCAACGGATATTTGCTTGATGCGTTTTTGCGGGATGGCAGCAACCGCCGCTCTGGTGCCTATGGGGGCCCGATCGAGAACCGTGCCCGCCTATTAATTGAGGTGCTTGAGGCGGTCGCCGCCGAGACGCCGTTGATGGGTCTGCGCCTATCACCACTTAATGGCTACAACGCCATGGCTGACTCCGACCCAATTGCCCTAACCTCCTGGTTGGCCCGGCGCTTAAACGAGCTGCCATTGGACTACCTGCACATAATGCGTGGTGATTTTCTTGGCCAGCAGCACGGAGATGTGTTGAGCCCTGTGCGGGAGCATTACAGAGGTGTGCTTGTGGCAAACATGAGCTACAGCGCCGCTGAGGCCAGCTCCGCCATTAGCTCTGGCTCCATTGATGCCGTGGCATTTGGCTCAGCATTTCTTGCCAATCCGGATCTACCGGAGCGCTTCCGCCGTGATGCTGCCCTAAACCAACCAGACCCATCAAAGTATTACGCCCAAGGGCCATCGGGCTACACCGACTACCCGTTTCTTGAGCCCCAAGTTTGAATTAGTTTTTATGGGCCAACTGAGTTGGCTCAACTATTTATAATCCTGCCCTAGCCATGCTTGCCAAGGTGCAGTTTTTGATGGGTACTTTGTGTATATGGAGGTGCTTTGTTTAGCTCATTCGCATGTATGAGTTCAGTTTAATGAGTCCCCATAAGGTGCGAAAAAGGTAGCTGCATGTTGCATCTGTGCTAGGAATAAAACACTAGATTACTTCCGTGACAGCTTGGGATTATTTGCTAAAATCCCTAAAGGAGATTTGGCAATGAAAATATGCTCTTAATACGCTCAATGGGCTGCCTAGGGGCTGATCTCTAATTTAGCGCAACTCCAGTTTAGATTATATGCTTGTTTAATATTTATCGCTTGCCTAATCTTGTCGATTTTGGTGTATTTAGCAAGGGCTGATATTTAGGGACTCCTGAAAAAGCCAGATCGATTGCAGCGCAGCTTGTTTCAGCGATCAAAACCCGATAAACTGGCCTCGATCAGGGCAATTGACGATTGCTACAACTGCTGAGCACTGCAGATGTACCGGAAACACCATAACGGGCAGC
>CALRNU020000032.1:0-21780 GCA_943369595.1 Synechococcus sp. UW140 | reverse complement strand
ATCACCCAGCGATTGTCCGAGTCCAAGGTGCCGCCAAAAGGAACATGGAACTCCTCGATTGTGAGCTGCCCGTTATGGTGTTTCCGGTACATCTGCAGTGCTCAGCAGTTGTAGCAATCGTCAATTGCCCTGATCGAGGCCAGTTTATCGGGTTTTGATCGCTGAAACAAGCTGCGCTGCAATCGATCTGGCTTTTTCAGGAGTCCCGTTGTAGGCCTGGCCGGGGCGGCACAACGCCGCGCTGCTGCTGCGGCTGGTCGCGGTAGTAGCGGAAGCGATCGGCAAAACGCTCGGCGCTCATCGGGGTGGTCATGGGGAGTGGTGCTGACCACTGCCTTTGCCAGACCCGCTACAGCACCGGCAAACCTGTGCTGATCACCTGCTCCACGATCTCTGCGGCGCGGGACACGCCCTCAGATGTGGTTACGCTGCCCCTGAGTGGTAGGCAGGGAGCTTGTGGTGGCGAGGCAAGAAACTGAAAGGGGTCTCTCCACTCGAGGGGCTTGCTAGGAGGTACGAGAGCATTATTTGATTTCTTGCATTAAGCGGTCAAGCTCATTTTCGGCTAAATGGAGCAGATGCCCAAGCGATATCAGCCTTGCCTCTGATGTACCAGGAGCGAGATAAGGAATACCAGCAATACGTGATCTTTCGTACAGTCGATGAGAAACCGATCGCCACGCCTGACTGATTGAAGAATATAGCTGCACCTCGACTTTGTTGCCGTCGTCGAATTCGACAAGGCTATGGTATGCAAAGTAACCGCTTGCTGCTTTGGCCTCTTCGTCGACTCTAATGTCTTTTATCCGTAGAAATCTGTTCTTTTCATCTTCATTTGCCAATGTATAGTTTTCCCAGTTCTTCAGCCTTTTTGCAAATTCATTTGCGTGGAACAATGTTGGGCAGACGACTGATGTGCGCACAAGATCAGATATATGATCACTAATGTTCTGTGATGTGACGTATGGCTTGGCGGCGGCACGGTTCTTGCGCCAGATCTTCTGGATAATAGAGTCAACGCTCTTCAAAAGTCTCTCGTTAATTCCTCGAGCTTCATCGCTCGTGAAGTCGGCTATGTTGATTTCAATTGATGATACAACCAAGCCTCCCGTCATTAGCCGGCATTCAGGCTCAGTGCGTTCTTTGATAAACAACAGTAGTTGCCCAAGCTGCTCAACTTGAGCTCGCAAACCCGATCTTAGACTCTCTCTCAAAACGGTAACACTATTCTCCAAGTCACGACCATTCTCCAGATGTCTATTATGCCATTCGAGATAGCCAGCTCTATCATACATCTCGGGAATATCATTCATTTCACTGCTCTTCCAGTAGATAATAGCTTCTTGCGACTTTGCCAGCCTCCCCTTTGACCTCAAGGCTGCAATGGCTTTTCATGAAGGCATTGTAGACTCTTAGGGCGTTTAGTCTATGTGCTCCAAATCCAGTGTCAGTTGAATAGAATTGAGCAATTCCGCAAATGACCATAATTTCCTGACCTTCCCATCTTCCTCCACAGTTGTTTTCAAACCAGAATTGTTCGAGCGAGAGCGTCTTTGCGAGATCTTCCTCGGAATCGCCTTCGTGTTGATCAATTATTTCACGCCACTTCTGCTTGGCATTCTTGAAATATGCAATCACATCGGCATTCTGTTGCATTAATAGCTCAATCACGGAATGCATTTTGACTAATTGCCTGGGATATTTGATTTTAACCTAGAACCTGCCTTGTCCTGATGTCCTCCTAACGCTCAAGATCAGCGGCGGGGAGTCGCTTGACGTACTTACCAGTGACCTGTGAATCCGCCAGCTGTATCTTGATGTTCGATGGCTCTTGGTTGCATCAGCTCCACTTTTCTTTATGGGAACCCCTGGAAAACCCGCTAAAATCTGTCCAGATCTTGGATTGAGACTGGAACGGATGGCCGAACCACTCCAGCTGGGCTTCACGGACTACGAGCAGATCTGCTCCAAAAAGAGGACGCGTCGCCGCGCTTCTTGGATGAGATGGAGATCACGGTTCCCTGGGAAGCATTTCTGGCCTTGATCGAGCCTGTGTATCACAAGCCGTCCAGCAAGGGAGGTCGTCCGCCGATTCCTTTGGAGGTGATGCTTCGGATCCACTTGCTGCAGCAGTGGTTCACGCTTTCAGATCCTTTGATGGAGGAGATGCTCATCGATACGCCCTGCTTCCGCCGCTTCGCCGGAATCGAGCCGATGGAAGGCCGTATCCCCGATGAGACCACGATCCTCAACTTCCGCCATCTGCTGGAAAAGCACCGGATCGCAGAGCAGATCCTCGAGGGTGTGAACGAGATGCTGCGTAAGAAGGGAGTGATGATGAGGGAAGGCACGATCCTTGATGCCACGATCATCAATGCTCCCTGAACCACCAAGAACAAGCGCAAGGAGAGGGATCCTGAAATGCACTCGGTAGCCAAGGGCGATGGCGGCCTGAAGGACTGTCCACAAAAGCGGGAGAAGCTCAAGATCACTCGTTTAAGCGAAGAGCCTCTTCTTGGCGAGGCGAACAAAATCAATATAGATTTTAGAGGCCCTTGCCGCTGCTTCGTTAAGCTGCTTAGCTTCATATTGAAGGCGTTATGATTGCCTAAAGTCTTCCTGAGGACTCGAGAGCTTAATCGTTTGGGCCCCGCTCCCTCTTAGAGTTGTAAACTGTCCAATTAAGGAGAGAAAGTGATGTATTGCTTGGTACAGCTCAACGCGGCTGGCTTCGATCCTGGGGTCAATGAACTCGTGATCAGGGTTGCACCAGATGTCATTAAACCTATCTAGGTCATCGAGGCTTTCACTTCTGAATGATCCAGCAAAGTCATGGCAACTCACAAAATTCATTCCTCCACCTGGCGGCAATGTCTCCAACAGCTTTTTTAAAAGCTCTCTATCATGCTCTCTTCCCGGCCTCCCAATAAGCGCACTAACCAGCGCTTTCCTGAAAGCAATAGCAGTTGCAACTAAAGCCAGAAGTATTAGAAATGCATATCGCCAGAAACAAAGAGATGTCCATGCTAGCTTGATATATGGATCAAGAACCTGTTTCCAGAGTTCAATGGCCAATGAGATAATGTCCATGGATGTCAATCTCTAGTCTAACTCTTTATTGGATGATTCCGAGAACCATGTGGATCGTCCTGCCTGTTTCCGGTAACCAAGGTAGGCGCCCCTTTCGTAATCTCACCAACTCCAGCTCTCAAATGACTTTCAAGTCGCTGTGAGCCAATGCTAGCTATGGTTCTCGGGTCTGCAAACCACCTGTCTAGCCCGATACATAAGCCGAGAGTCAGATTGTTCAACGCGATTGCTTCCAGCCATCAACAGACCCTGCACTCACAGCAGCTGCGGTCGTTGCTCTTGGCCAAGTCTGAGCATGCCCCTCTTGGCGTATCTCACCGCAGTAGCCCACCCCCAGCGCAGTGGCTCCTGAGTCGATCACGCCCCCAGGTGCTGGCGTCCGGCACCGCCATTGCTATCAAGGAAGGCTGCTGACTGGGAGGCTCCATCCACTACGCCTTGCTCTTCTCTGGCTCATTGGGCGATGGCATCGAGATGGTGCAGGCCCTAGATGAGGCCCTTGCCGTGGATATCGTCCTGGCTCAGCACCCTGACGATCAAGTGAAGGCCACTCCGGCCGTTTCGATCGAGGGCATGAACAAGCAGCGCCTTCTGTTTTCTTGGCTGGAGTCGCTGTAAGGCCCAGTGGCCAAAGGCCAGCAATGGTTGGGCGAGAGAGCTCACACTCGCTGGCCCACGGGCCCTCAGATGCACGATTACCCGGGCGGCTGACCCCCAGATCAGCTGCTGATTGCGGGCCAGCAGCAGGGCCTGCTCCCGCGGCAGCCAGTGGGGCTCGGCGCAGACTTGCCCTTCGCGATCGAGGAACAGCCGCCGCGCCTCCGTGCTGCCCTTGGCGGCCAGACGGAAGGAGACCAGGCGGATCTGCCAGGCCGGCTCAATGGGATTGGTGGCCATGGCGGAGATGCAGACAGGACGGGACTACCGCGCCTCGTTGCACCGGGGCATCCCCTGGAGTGCCTGCTGCTCTCGCCGCCAAGCCGACCACCCATGGTTGGTTGGGTACACCCCGGCCGGAAGCGATCAGGTCTCTGCGTTGGCCTGCGGCCGGATCTCCACCCAGGGTTCACCGCTGCGCAATAGCTCCAGAGCCTGCGCAAGGGTGGTGGTGAGCAATAGCTGGAGCGCAGTATTGCTGCTGTTACCCAGCCGTAGCCAGATCACCTGGGAAGGGGGGCCTTGCTCATCCAGCAGACGGATGAAGTCCCGATCCTTGGTCATCACCACCGCACCAGCGGCCCGTGCCCGGCGGAAGATCTCCGGATCGCTGGCATCCCGCAGGCCGAGCTCCCGCACAGCCAGAGCGTCATCCCATCAGCACCGGATGGTCGATCTCCTGGGCGGCGTAATCCAGTGCCGCGCTGAGGTCCTCAGGCTCCAGATCGGGGTAGTCGGCCAGGATCTGCTCGCTGCTCAGGCCCGCGGCATAGAGCTCCAGCACATCCCGCACCCGGATGCGCATCCCGCGAATACAGGGCTTCCCCCCGCACTGCTCCGGGTTGTGGGTAATGCGTGATGAGGCCATGCACCCAGGCTAAGCGGCTTCCCTGGCTGTCGATCACACCACCAGCGGGCGGTCCTTCTGGCACCTGGCAACAGCTGCTGTTGTCACTGGGGCAAGGCCCCGGGAGAGTGCCCTTGGGCCTGACCTTGATTGAGGCGCAGAAATATGCCCGCCGCGCCGAACAGCTGGCGGTGCTCAAGACCTTTGCCGAGGGGGAGCTGCTGCGCCGCCTGCCCTTCCGCAACCTTGTCGGTGGCTCATTGAGCTTCCCGGCGGAGACCAAGCTGCCCCGCGTTGGTTTCCGGGCAGTGAATGAGGGCTACCGCCAGAGCTATGGGGTGATCAACTCCGATTCGGAGTTTGTGCACCTGTTCGGTGGCGACTTGGATGTGGACCGCTCGATCGTGGACCTGCAGGGCCCCGAGGCCCGCGCCGCCCAGACCAAGATGAAGGTGCGATCGATGCGCCTGACGCTAGAGGCGGCGGCATGCTCCAGCGGCCGTTTCAGGAAGGGTTTGACTTGCTCATCGAGCCCCTGACAGATTCGGCTCACTTCTGATTTGGAGATGCCGGTGGAGCTGCCCAGCGCTTCCACGCTCGTGGAGCTGAGCGCCTGTATGGGCAGAAACCTCTGCCTCCAGCAGTTCCTGGAAACCGCGGCGCACGATCTCCGGAATCAAGTCACCGTTATTGGTGAGGGTCATGGTCTGTGGTCACGGGTGGGAGGTGGTTCTCCATCCAGGGTCAAAGACCGGCCCACACCTTAGAAAGACAGACGCCTTGAGGAGCTGGGCAGTCAGCACCGGCTACGCCGGTGCTGACCCTCCTGAGTTACACCACTCACCAGGTCGCTGCTGGTAACATCTTTCCTGCAGCGGGTCATCGATAAGAATCCAGCTACCATGGGCGGTACGATTCGTTATCTAAGCAGCCAAAATGGTTGTTCCAAGCATCGATGATCTCCTGTTGGCTTGAGTCAACAAACCGTTGAGCATTCTTGATTTGCGTGCAGCTTAGGCCAATGCTTCGGGCAAGTTCAATGGTTGACTTCTGCCAAAACTTCGCCTCACCTTGTGGATGACTGACATGCATGTCAACACGGCTTTCGTCACGGAGGGGGCCCTGGATCACATCAAGCCATCTGGAGAAAATTCCACAAGAACAACTATAAAAGGTTAAACTGCCTGAGGAAGCAATGAAGTTTTGCGACCACTTTTTGCTGGCATAATATTGCCCAGTCATAGGAGAACAAAGGAGGACAGGGAAAAGCCTCCTCAGACAGAAATATACCTTTGACACGCGAAACAATCAGATCAATTGGATCACTGGTAGAGACTCTAAGAATAGACGGATGCCTTGCAAATGGCAGATGATCCATGCCCCCCCAATAAATGGAGGATGCCCCACTCACAAAAGAGTGTAATAATTTTTCCGTAACATACCCAGGATAAAAAGAATTTTCAGGACAGAGAGAAATCTTATAACTCTTACAAAGCTCAAACTTGTCTGCCACTGGATTTGAATGACTACCAAAAGTATCAACCTCTATGCCATTTGCCAATAGCGCTTGCAAAAGATAAGCACGAAAAGGCTCCCTATTATTACCAACATGCACAATGCTATTGGAACGAGAAAAAGCATCAATCTTGCGAGACTGAGTGAAGGAACTAATTTTAAAAGGGGTTCTATCAGGGTAGGACTTGTCAAACCAATCAATCTCAAGCATCCAAAGAGGTAGGTGTATATTTCGTCCACCGTACTCGCATAAGTCAAAGCTCAAGCTTAAGTCAAAGTCAGTAAAAGATGGTCTGACATTTTCACCGAGAAATAAAATCCTAGCAGTATGGTCCGTTTGCCGTAAATCAGCGTGATTCCCATAGCATGAGTAAAGCGAGATGTCTGCATCTGCTGGGTTGTTCACAACCTTCAATTCAACACCATCAGCAGCAGCCTCCAAATAATCAAGCAATTGACAATTAAAGGGATTCATTGTTGGCCAAAAGCCAGCCATATACACACGGATATGCCGATAGTTTCCCTGAAGAATCTCAAACTTACGACGCTCCAAATGGAGCAACCTCTTATATTGTCTCGCCCAATATTTGGGATAAATACGAGATTCTAAGAGGGCGATTCCAGAAGCTTTTTCAAGGTCAGACCTATTCAGATGAGCTTCAAAATCAAGAGCAGATTGCTCTAGACCTATTTGCGATGTACCAGAAAACCACTGCCTAGGAAACATCACTTCTCCAGCTCTTAACAAAACCATGTTCAGAGCCGTGAATGAATGCAGGTGTTATAGACCAAAAGCAACGAGTCGGCTGTAGCACCTGAAATAAATACAAAAGGTGCCAATCTATTGGAAAGATAAGTGGGAAAAAACGATTTACAAGCTCAACAGCAAGTCCGCGTGAAATGATATAACAAGCATTAGTTCTTGTGCTAGCGGGGATAACCTGAGATATGTATTGGCCATGCAAACATCTAGAATCAATAGCAGGCTCTAGCCCACATCCACCAGCCAAATCAAGATAGTCGCCCGAGAATTGACATAGCTCTGAGAAAGAGTTAGAAAACAAAAAAGAAGTCTCCTGAGTTGAAATAATATCATCTTCGGCAATAAGACCAAAAGGATGAGACCCATTTGCAATGCAACTCAGTGCATAGAAATGCTTCATTAAGACGCTTTGCTCACCAATGCCAAGTTGCCTAGGATGCATCCAACTAGGCAATAGCGGGGAAAAACCACCGAAACAAGAGTAATGCTTATACGACATGACATCACACCTATTGACGAGGTAATTGAAGATTAGAATGTGCCGAATTATTTTAATTCTTTCAAGCCACAACTCGCCATCAAAAGCTGTTGCGAAATTTCCAGAGATTCTGTCTCCATCCCAGCATTTAACAATATGCGGTCTCAGGTCAACTGATTTAAGTGCGTCCAGTGCAGACGGCAGCCTATCCCTCAGCTTTGTGTAATGGACTAGATACGAAGGAAGTTGAATTGGTTTAATCAAGGAAAATTCATGAAAAGAGTTGGATTAGATAGTATTTACTGAACCGAATGGATCGCTGGAGACCATAACCTTGTGCATCTACTAGATGCATCGAAAAGTTGCTTTGCTAAAATTCTGTACATGCTATCTCTATTCTCAAGCTCGTCCAAACAAGGGCCTATTTTGGCAAAAAACAACTGATTCAAGTGCCCATCGTCGGTTTGGCCAACAGTCAAGGATGAACTAATGAGATTGCAATCAAAGAGGGTATTGTGCACAAAAAAATCTTGCTTAATCTCTATTCGTAAAACGACTACGGAATAATTTCTTATGCCAGCACCAGAAAGCTGTGAATCAACATGCTCAATAGCCTGCACTGGGTCCTGAATCAATGAGCCATATGGTTTATTGATATAATCTGCCAGAAAGACAATCTTAAAGATACGAGGATCTGACAGCACCTGATGCAGGCGAACAAAGGATCTCCGAAAATATTGTCGAGTAAGTTGACTTTGCAAGGAGCGGTGAGGATTGTAAAGATAAGGAAAGCCATAGCATGGCTGGTTATGATGAAGCTCTGATGTATTTAATAAAACAGTAGCTGGGTCTACACTTTGGACCAAGGGTATGCAAGGATTATATACATATGAAAGAAGAAACTCATCTATTGGGCACGAAAGAAAACGCTCTATGAAAAAAGATCCTGAGCGGAACCAATCAAATCCAAAAGTACATCTCCTGAGGCCAGCTGCCTTGAGGATTTCAGCTGGTACACATGTAGGCCCAAAAGAAATATATGAAAAAGCAGCTTCAGTCATCTAATGTACCATTGCAACAAATACCAATGGAGTCTTGGCTTGGCTAAATTCATATTCTCCTCCTCAGCAAATATATAGCATAAAATCAACGATCAACATAGCTGTGTTCACAGGCCTGCATCAAAGGCATATCATAGCCAGCCTTCAGCTGATGTAAACCCTCCGAAGCCATAGCATCAACTGCTCATTTGGATGGTAACTCCTTAACAAAGACAATTAAAGAAAGATGGTCAAGTGTGGAATTATAATTTTAGCCCTCTCCATGAGCGTAATAATAAGAAAATTACCTAGGGAAGCTCTGGGCAACAAAGTCTCTGGAACTTCTCAGAGCAGTTATCTATTTAAAGCAAGCGATCCTCGTTCAAATCGAGGTGAATCACGGCTATTTGGCATGAGTTGAGTCCATTTCACCAAATATATCGTTGCTAGTTCGCCTCCATCAGCACAACAAACCCCTGGTCAACTGGCAGCCATTAACTGAAGGCGCGCCATTAACAGATTTGTGAGCGCTGCCAACACGTTGACCTTGCAATGGTTCTTGGTCATTCCGCGTAGCTGGCTCTTTCTAAAGCCACACTGCTCTTTGATGACACGAAACGGGTGCTCAACTTTCGACCTGATGTGGGCATTGGCCGCCTCTACTAAATCAAGCACCCTGCCGTCTGGCGTGTCGGGTAAGACCCGCCTTTGCCTGGCCTCGTAGCAACCATGAATGTTATGCTCTTGCTAGCTAGTTCAGCTCGCTTCTCATTTCCTTGATATCCGGCGTCTCCGTAGACCACCTCCTCATCCCCATGGAATAGCTGGGCTGCTCGGGTGATTTCATGAACATTGGCCGAGGTGGTTTCTACAGAGTGGATCAGTCCGTAGTCTTTGTCGACACTTACTTGGTCATACAGCTTTACGGGCCTGCGACTACATTCCAAAGTGCCACTAATTGCCCTTCTTAGTCTGGTCATATCTGGATCACTTTCCCTCGTTTTCTTTTTTGTGGAACTTGGAGCAGCGATCAAGGCGGCATCCACGATCGTACCATGGCGAATGGTCATACCATTAGCACAGAGGTGAGCCTTGACTGTCTCAAAAATCAGCTCGCCAAGCCTCTCCTTTTCTAGTAGGTGCCGGAAGGTGAGGATCGTTGACTCATCAGGGATCCTGTCGCTGATCAGATGGATTCCGGCAAACCGCCGCACGGTCGGTACCTCGATCAGAGCCTCCTCCATTCCTAGATCGCTCAGCGAAAACCACTCCTGCATTCAGATGGATCCGGAGAATTGTGGCCAATGGGTATGACGAACAACCGCCCTTCTTGCTGGTTATTGGGTAGTTGGGCTCAATCAAATCAAGAAGCGCCTGCCAAGGCAGCACTATCTCCATCTCGGCTAGGAACTTCTCCTTCTTGGTGCGCTTTTTGGCGGTCGTCTGCTCGTAATCAGTGAACCCGAGCTGCTTACCGCCCATCACCCCAAACCTAGCGTTGGTTTATGGTCCAATTCTCGCGCGTATGAGCTGGGTTTTCCAGAGTCTCCCTAGGGATTGTCCTAATATGCGCCAGACTAGAAACTCTCAATTGCTAAATCAAACTACAGCACAGTAGATCTACTTTATCAAAAGACACCAACTTGGATGCTTCTGGATCCTGGGACAATCAAGGATATGAATGGTTTTTAGATTTGCCCTTAATTTGCATCAATATCAAGCCTAGGACAGGCAGCGATAAGTTTATTAATTATATTATTAGCAAAATTCCCATCCGACAATGTATATTTATTGCTACTGCACCTGAAGCTTTTCCAAACATAAGGCGCTAAAACTCTAGCAGCACTCTGATATCTTGGCTGATCCAAGCTTGCACTGCTGCTGTGAAGCTTATTATATATTGAATGGGTATCAAGCAAACCAATGTCAACATTATTTACATAGGCCTCTAGCAATACAGTACCGGTTGCCGACCATATCCTTGCATTTCTCATGCCAAACAGTTTTTGCTTGCCAAGTCGCCTAGGACAAAAATAAGTACGAGGCAAAGACTCAAAATACTTATAAAATGGCATCGAACGGTAGCTCAAACAGTTCTGAATGTGCTGCAATGTGGACTCTTGGATGCCACAACTAAAAAATTGCGTTGGATGTTCTTTAACTATAAGTATGTCATTATCAGACATGCCAGCAAGCACTGTATCTGCTATAAGTCGTTGGTCGTAAAAGCTCTTAGCTAGTGGGCTTGATGTAGCCTCAGGCTGATAGTGTAAATATAGGATATTAGCTTGCCTGTACTCGTCCGGTATTGGCTTTTTTTCACAGGCTGCATCATAGTATCGGGCATAAACGTTCTTGTAATTAAGTATGCCCCTAGCGCTTTCACTTGCAGATAGCAAGAACGCCTTGTACATCCTTTTCCATGAATCAACAGCCAAATTAATTTCAGGTGTGTATGCCTCGGAAAAGCTTTTAGAAGTGACTCTGGCAGCATTTATAAATGCCTCAAGGTCTTGAAGCGAATCTTTGTTCTGGCATACCGGATAACGAATATGCTGCCCACTTCCCATCTCTAGATACCAACAGTGACTCGCCATACCGGTGTTAACCTGTGATATGAAGGGTATAAAAAGTTGCCTGCACGCGATCGTGAGTAAATAATCTGACAACGAGTGAGGAACAACAGTGGATACAATGTAGTCTATACTGACCGACCTGAGATAAGCCCGCCAGAATCGGATACATAGTCCAATATAGAATAAAAGGTCGGCATGACAAACGGTCCCAATAAGTGTGCGTTGCGCCATGAATATTGCTTCAGCAACTATAGAGGGATCCTCGCTTATGTCGCAAGACATGCCACTTCGAATACTTTCCTTTAGCTCTCTTGTGGCATATGGCAACACGGAACTTATTACGGAGTCACTTATTAAGCCGCCATTCATTTCCAAGGGAGCCCATAAAACTCTTGTCGAAATCGAGCCATGGTCTTTATTAATTCTGACAAGCCATGAGGGGTCAATTGATTCAGACGTGTCAATATAATGATATTTTGCGTTATACTCAGGGAGTATTGTGACATCCTTGAAATGGAGCAAGGCAATATTTTTCATGGTTTTTGCAAGCCGAAGGAACCTACCTTGAACATACATAGCACAGCCTGGTTGACCTCAGGAGGCTGGGTTACCAGCCTGCAAGTGCAGGGGAAATAAAGAGTGGTACAGAGAATACCTTAAATGGGTTCTCAATATTTCAACTCATTGATCTAGAATCAGAGCCAGACCGCTTGTATCAGCAAAGAAAGTCGATCCTGCTGAGCGCTCCACCTCAGGGCCTAACCGATGACAAATAAAGCCATCAGGAATGGAAAGTGTAACTTAAATCTCCCGATCGTCAGGCATTAGTTGACAGTGAACTTCCAAGAGGTTAAGACTATTTGATGCGTCACTGCTCCACTGATCGTTGCACGCCGAGCGGTACGTAGATGTACAGCTTGCGCATACGGAATCCTTAATCTCCCAAAAAGACCAAATGTCACCGGTGCGTTGCAACATCTGCAAGCAGGCAGCCGCAGGCCTGACGAATTGCCGATTTGGGCACGGGAATGAATTTACATAGGCTTTCATTCAAAATAGGCTACCTAAAGCAAGTTATCAAGGCTGAGCGGGGTTCCTCGGCTGTAGGATCGGCGGGCGTACCGCCCCAGCAGATGGATGTAGAGACTAGGTGGCGCCCCATGGCCCGGCCGTACAATACGAATGTTATCGATGCTAAATAGATCTCCAGCCACAATATCCTTAGCCACATAAATAGAGCGACGAAATACCAAACTTTTTTGTTCTGCTACTGTCGACCCGTAAAAGACTTGGCCCAAGGCCTGCCAGGCACGTTCGCATTCCTGAACTAGGGCTGATAGTTCAATTGGTTCAAGCGAGAAGGCACTATCTACACCGCCTTCGGCCCGGGAAAGGGTGAAGTGTTTCTCGATCACGCTGGCACCAAGGGCAACTGCAGCAACTGCTACGCCAAGACCCATGCTATGGTCACTTAAGCCCACCTCACAGTCAAACAGTTCCAGCAGGTGGGGGATCGTGCGCAGGTTTGTGTTCTTAGGGCTGGCTGGATAGTTGCTGGTGCACTTAAGGAGCACCAGTTGCTGACATCCCGCCTCTCTGGCAGTTTTCACTGCATCATCCAGTTCGCTGAGAGTGGCCATGCCGGTGGAAATAATCAGCGGCTTGCCGGTATAGGCGGCCTTGGCGATCAGGGGCAGGTGGTTGTTTTCAAAGCTGGCGATTTTGTAGGCCGGTGCACCGAGATCCTCTAGGAAATCAACGGCTGTTTCATCAAAGGGTGAACTGAAACAGATCAGCCCGAGCTCGCGGGCCCGCTGCATGATCGGGCCATGCCATTCCCAGGGGGTGTAGGCCTTTTTGTAGAGGTCATGGAGGTTCTGGCCGGCCCAAAGGGAATCGGGATCATTGATCTCGAAGCTGCCCCCACGCACGTCGAGCGTCATCGTGTCGGCGGTGTAAGTCTGCAGCTTGATGGCATGGGCGCCAGCAGCGGCGGCAGCCTCCACGATCGCTAGGGCGCGCTCCAGGCTTTGGTTGTGGTTGCCGCTCATTTCGGCAATCACGAATGGTGGGTGGTCGGGGCCGATCTGGCGTCCGGCGATCTCAATCGTCATGGGGTTTGCGAGCGAGTTGACGGCATAGAAACGGTCGGTAGCAGTTGAACCATGGCGATGGCAGCATCGCCCAGGGGGCCCACAACCTGAAAACCCACAGCCGAGAAGAATGCTGGGATGCGGGTGGTGAGGCTGATCATTGCCGGACCATCAACAGCGCTGTCGGCTAGCAAGCGTTGCACCAGGGCACGGCCTACCCCCTGGCCACGGGCGGCGGGTGCCACCGCCAGGTTGTCTAGGTGGCCGTCTTTGCTGTGGGGCGAGAGCATCACTAGGCCGTGCAGGGCGCGACCCCCTGGGGCCGTGGCGATCCAGAGGCGCTGGGGGCGATGGCTGGCCTGCACCACCCGTTCGAATACATCACGCGGTGGTAGCGGAAAGGATTGATCAAGCAGTTGTTGCAGTTGCTGCCAAGGGGCCTTGGTGAGGGGAAGTTCGTGGATCACCACGGCCTCCCCTTACGATGGCTAGGGGCCTATGGCTGCCGCTACTCAGCTCTCTTCGCTTATGGGGGGGGGCAAGTTGTTGAGACTTGTGATTCTTACATCAGCATGGAGCCCATCGCTGCGGCGGCTAACGCGGCGGAACTCCAGACGCATGCCGTGGATCTCGATGATCGCATGGGGATAGCCCTCGGCATCAAGCATGCGGATCTGGTCGTACCAGGCATCCAGATCGCCAGCGTTGCAATTGGCCAGGTTGCTCTGGGCTGGTTTGCGGCGGCTGAACAGCACCGGTTCACCCTGCTGGGGCTGGGGGGTCGGGGATTCATGCACAATGCGCAAAATCATCTGCTCAATCAGAGCATCGGCCCGCAGGAAGATTTCCTCAGCGCTGCCATAAAGACTCAGCACTTCCTTTAGGTACACATCACCAGCATCGAGTTCAGCGCCGCAGCGCAACGCCGTAAGCATGGTGTTTTTGTGGCCCCGTTGGATCAGGTTTTGCAGGGGGCTGCCACCACGCCCATAGGGCAGGTTGGTCATGTGAAAGATCAGCGTGGGCCAGGAACCCCAGATGCTCTCTGGGATCAGATGGCTCCAATGGGGCACAAAGATCCATTCGGGATCGAGCTCCGCCACAGCTTCTCGGCTGAGTGCTGCGGGTGAATTAATGGTGTGAACTGGCCTGGCCAGCTGAACCTGGAGCCGCTGGGCTAGGCCAGTGTTCCAGGGGCGGCTGGAGAGGAGTAACAGGGGCTTCATTCAGCTTATTTCAATTTGTTATTGATCAGGGTTGTTATCC
Organism: Synechococcus sp. UW140; assembly: GCA_943369595.1. Taxonomy (GTDB): domain Bacteria; phylum Cyanobacteriota; class Cyanobacteriia; order PCC-6307; family Cyanobiaceae; genus Synechococcus_D. The sequence goes on along the minus strand of CALRNU020000032.1, from coordinate 7,455 downwards.
CCAGCCCATAGCGCCGCCCCCGCCACTCAAAGAAGGCCGGGTAGCGATCGTTATCAACCACCCTCAGCAGTTCAAACTGCTCGGCCAGGGTGAGCTCGGGATCGAGGCGGGAATCAGCAGGTCGGCGGCGCCGGTAATGGCTGGCCTCTCCTGTTTGAGAATGGGCACTATTGATTAGATCTTGGTAGTTATCTACCCATTGCAGACAAAGGTTGACCGTGGCTTCTGCCTGCAGTTGGCGCCACTCGTCAAGGAGTTCGGTGCCGTTCAAGTTGATTGAAGTTTGCAGGTGGATTGGGCCGGCATCAAGATCTGCCACCGCTTCAAACAGGCTGATCGGAATACAGCTGACGCCCTCAAGGATCTGCCAAGTCATTGGGCTCCAGCCCTGGCCACGGGGCAAATCGCTCTCGTGCACCACAAGGTTGTGGCGATGCATCGCTAGCTGCTCGGCACTGAGTAATCGGCCACAGCTGAGCAACAAGCAAACATCGCCGGGGGCGAGCCGGGCAGGTTCATGGATCCAGCGCAAGGCGTGCCCGCGTTGCTGCAGGGCGATCACTAGCCCTGGCAGGTAGGCGTTTAGCCAGCTGTTTTCGTCGGAGAGCAGGGTGATGCGTCCCTGCGGCAGCGATAGCGAATCACAGCATGAGACGGGGAGGGGACAGGCAAGAATCCTGAGCGGACAAACAGGGCCCGGCTGGCCTGGTTGCTTTCCAGCACATCGGCCTGGGCCATAACCGCACTCCCCCAGGTATCTTCCAAGGCCCCCAGTGCCAACCGCAGCAGCTCGGCACCAACTCCATGCCCCTGGGCGCTGCGATCCACCGAGATGTCGATCACTGCAACAGGGCTGTCTTCCCCATCGGCTAGGCGATCAAAACGCACCTGCCCTAGCGGGCAGCCCTGGATATCACTGCCGATGAACTGCAAGCGATCTGAACTGACAAGACCTGCTTGAAACCAGTTGTGATGGGCCTCAGCACTGATCTGATCAGCTGAAAAGCTGCGTTCACGCACCTGGGGATCGTTGGCCCAGCGCAATAGCAAACTTTCATCAACGCAAGACACTGGCTTCAGCCGCAAGGGGCGATCCACACCAAGCAGAGCCGTGGCCAATCGTTGGGCGCCCCAGCCATCGGTAAGCCCTTGGCAATTCTGGCTTTGGGCAAGCAAGTGCGGCTCAATCGTGCCCAGTTCGCTGACGAGATCAGCGGGATCCAGCAACAAATGAATCAAGCCTGCGGCGGAGAGAGCTTCACTAAAAGGAAGCTGATTCGCCGCAATCGGCAGCACCACACTCGGCAACCCCAGGCAGGCCCGCTCCCAAGTGGTGGCACCACCGGCACCAATGGCCAGATCCGCCCGGGCGATCAAGCCAGCGAGGCTCGGTTGGGGTCCATGCAGGGTGGTGTGGGGCCGCTGGGCCACGAGGCTTTCCACTGCCTGGCGATGCGGACACTGCAGCCCAAGTACCACATCCACCGCTAGCTGGGCCAGCTCGGGTGCCATCAGCGCCTTAATGGCCTGGCCGGTGTAATTGGCCGGATCCACCCCGCCGAAAAACACCAGCACCCGGCGCAACTCTGTGCGGGGTGGCACCAAGGGATGGAGGAGGGCATATTCCGGCCCTAGCAGGGCGTATTGGGGTCCCAATAACTGTCGGCACTGGGCCGGCACCAAGCCCCTATAGCGCTGCTGGGTTGCCGCGCCAAAGAAATTCTGATCCAGCAGCAGCTCACAGCTGTGGGGTCGATCGGCCAGATCGTCGATTACCAGAAGTTGCGGCGGGGGCTCAGATCCGAGACCTTCTCGCATCGCACCTTCCCAACTGGCATCAAGGCCGTAGTGATCCACCACTAGCCACTGGGCACTGCCGTTGCCGGCCTGCTCTAGAGCTGCGAGGCAATCGGAGGCATCTTGCTGCTGGCTGCAACCGAGCCAGGCGGCATAAAGAGCCCGGCCTTCCAAGGGGCTCGAGCTGGCAACTGCTTCCAGGGGCGGCAAGGCCAGCACCTGGAACTCCTGGCGCAACAGCTCAATCAGGTCACCGGGCAGCTGGCGGCAGATAAAGCTGATCTCAGCACCCCGTCGGCGCAGTTCGCGGGCCAGGGTGCGGCAGCGCATCACATGACCGCTGCCGATCTGGAGCGAGGCGTCGCAGCGGAAGAATATGTGATTCACTCCAGGGTGCGCTGCACTGAAGAGCGATTCAGTGCCAACTCAAGGACTGTTTCCAACCGGATCATCCGGCCGTTCAAGTCATCGATGCGGCGTTGCTGTTCCTTCATTAGGCCTGCCATCTCCTCCGCCTTGACGTTCATTCGAATTACGGTGGTGAGCGCCGACAGGATGCGGTCGGTAACGCTCATGACTGCTTGGCTGGCTGAACCTGCAGAGCTGCCCGTACCTCGGCAAGTGCTTGATCAAGCGCCTTCTCAGTGCGGGCGGTGCTGAGCTCCAGCTGCTTCAAGGCCGCTTCTAGGGCGTCCTGCTCGGCCTGCTCACTGGTTGAGACAGAGGTATAGGCAGCTCCAGCTTCACGGAAAAATTGCCCCAGCGAGAGCCCCATGCTGCTGGCTCGATCGACATAGGTGGCTTTTTCCGTTGGTGTCATCAAAACAGCAACACGCTCGGTGGCGCGCTCAGCGCTGCCCAAAGAGGCCAGTTTCATCAGTCAAAGCCTATGACCATGTGCTGCACATGCTAACGCAGAGTTCAGCTAGCCAGCCCAGATCTTGGCCAGCTGCAGCTGCAAACCCGAAAGCTCACCACTGGCATCAAGCAGCTGGATCTGCTCTAGGCGCTGCGGTTCAGCATTGGCAGACCACACCTCAACTGCTTGTTCGTGGGGCAGCAGCAGCCAGGCCAGAGGGGCACCATTTGCCTGATAGGCGCCCATCTTTTTACGCAGTGCTTTTAGACCACGGGGGCCCTCGTCGCTGGGGCTGGCTAGTTGCACCACTAGATCCGGGCAGAGAGGGGCGAAACCACGGCGCTGTTCGGGGCTGAGGGCCTGCCAGCGATCAAGACGCACCAATGACGCATCGGGGCTGAGCACAGAGCCATCAGGCAGCAGAAAGCCAGTGGAACTGTCGAAGGCTTTCCATAGCCCCTGCTGCTGAGCGAAAAGTTTGAGCTGGTAAAACAGCTCACCTTTGCGGGAGCCCGTTACGCTCCGGTTGGCGTAATCACTTGCACCCGGCCATGTGCAGTGAGCTCTAAGACTGATTCACGGTTTTCGGCGCACACCAGCTCAAACTGTTTAGGTGTGAGCTTCAGATGAGCAGGACGTCTCAGGAGCGACGCCGCATCAATAGGGGAGGCAGGCGTTGCGTGTGGCTGGGCTGGTGGTGAGGCTCATCGCCGTAGACCGGCAGTAATTTCAGTGTAACTAAAACGACCGGGCTTAAACCAGTTGGCGCAGCAGGCAAAAAGCCTCGGCCGCCTGTACCCCCACTTGGGCGCCACGCCAACGGGCTAGGTGCTCCAGGGCCTTGACTGAGCGGGCATGGGGCCAGGGGCGCATCTCACTGGCGTAGGCCTCAAGCGCTAGCTGCTTGCGGTCCCATTGCTCACTGATATCCACAAACCAATTGGGCTGAAACGCCGGCGCAGATCCTGGCGGCTGCCACTCGGTGCTGCTGGCCACCTCGAAGCTGAGTAGGCGCTTGACGGGGTGACTAGGGGCGGGGCGGCAGGCCGTGACCACCGCTTCATGCAATCGGCGGTGGTCGATATTTACATCACCAGCGTGATGGGTATAAACGATTTGGGGCTGATAACGCTCAATTCTGGCTTCGATTAGTTTAACCAGATCAAGACAATCTATCGAGTCGAGCCTGTTGTCGGGCAGGTCAAGCAGTTCGACACCTGTGGCCCCAAGAATCTCACCAGCTTTCTGGGCTGCAAAGGCAAGGTCATTCAGCTCCGTGTCTACTTGACCTCGGTCACGTTGCTGCTGCCGTGACGTGGCGCCTTCAGCCACAATTAACACCTGAACATGATCGCCGGCATCGGCGTGGCGGGCGATGCTGCCACCGCAGCCGAGTACTTCATCGTCTGGGTGGGCGGCTACAACAAGAACTTCATTGAACATCAGATAGCTAAATCTAGAACTTGGTGAAGGATTTCAGCGCGTATCCAATCCTCCTCAGTATCAATATCCTGAACTCGCCAGCGGGGGAGTAGCAACGGACGCCCTTTATCAAAGATATTAGTGCTGGTTAGCCATGTTTCAGGCCTTGCCCAATAGAATTGACCGGCATCATGGAAAGATTCTTCTAAATCCTGGCTGCGGGTGTTGAAGTGTTCGGGATAAAACATCTCCGAGCAACCAGTGCCATCGATGCGGATGGCCCGCTGGATAGGGAAAGGAAAGCTGGTGGCCGTGAATACGAAATTGCGCTCATGATCCTGTTCCAGCAGCTGGCCAGCGGCCTCCAGATCTGCAGACTGTACAAACGGTGCTGTGGCATAAAGACAGCACACCGCCTGCGGAGCAAGGCTTTGCTGCTGGCACCACTGCAAGGCATGCAGCACCACGGCCTGGGTTGAGGCCTGATCGTCCGCAAGGTGCCCAGGCCTAAGGAAAGGAACTTCAGCGCCGTAGCTGTGGGCCACCTCGGCGATCTCGTCGTCGTCGGTGCTCACAATGATTCGATCGAAGCAGCCTGCGGCGTGAGCCGCCGCGATCGACCAAGCGATCATTGGTCGACCCCGGAAGGGACGGATGTTTTTGCGTGGGATGCGCTTACTACCGCCACGGGCCGGTAAAATACAGAATTTCATATAGTTACTGAGTCGTGCTATTCAGCAGGATTTCAAGTGTTTTAGCTATCAGCTCCTGTTCCGGCTCCTTGAGCCCAGGAAATAGAGGCAAACTAATCGCATTCAATCCATAGGACTCTGCTTCAGGAAAATCCCCCTCGGCAAATCCAAGCCCGTGGTAATAGGGCTGCAAATGCACAGGACTGTAATGCAACTGCACACCGATTCCAGCAGCACGTAGTCCCTCAAATACCAGCCGATGCTGCGCTGGGCCTGGATCAGTCAGGCGTATTACCGCCAGATGCACGGCCGAATGCACTCCCTCAGGGATCTCCAGCAGCCGCAATGGCAGAGCCGCCAGAAGTTCCTGATATCGGTTTAGCAAGCGATTGCGTTCGGCGACTACTTTATCCAATCTCTGCAGCTGGCTAAGGCCCAAGGCCGCCTGAATATCTGTGAGCCGATAGTTGAAACCAAGCTGCTGCTGTTCATAGCTCCATGGGCCGGGAGCCGGTTGCTCAAAGCGGTTGGGATCCTTTGTGATGCCATGGCTACGCAATTCCGCCATGCGCTGCGCCAAAAAGGGATTGTTAGTGGTGGCCAATCCCCCCTCCCCGGTGGTGATGATCTTCACCGGGTGAAAGCTAAATACGCTGATGGCACTATAGCGGCAATTGCCAACAGGTTCTCCCTGGTAGCTGCCACCAATCGCATGGCTGGCATCCTCGAGTACGGTAAAGCCATAGCGCTCAGCCAGCTGGCCGATCACCTCCATGTTGCAACTGCTGCCGGCCAGGTGCACTGGCACCACTACCTTGGGCAGGCTGCCGTTGGCTTCTGCCAGCTTCAGTTTGTTGGCCAGGGCTGTTGTGCACATCAATCCCGTGGCGGGATGTATGTCTACAAAATCCACATCAGCACCGCAGTAGCGGCCGCAGTTGGCCGAGGCTACAAAGGTGATTGGCGAGGTCCAGAGCCGATCACCAGGCCCAAGCCCTAACGCCAAGCAAGCAATATGCAACGCACTCGTGGCGCTGTTGGTAGCAACGCCGTAGGCAGCACCAACCTTGGCGGCTACTGCTTGCTCGAAGGCTGGTACGGCTGGGCCCTGGGTGAGAAAGGGGCTGCGCAGCACCGCCACTACCGCCTCAATGTCTGCCTCGCTGATCGTTTGGCGGCCGTAAGGAAGGAAAGACTGCGGCGGCTGGTTGCTCATAGGGGCTGGAAGGCAGGATCCACATGCTCTCGGATCAAGCTACGTAACTGTTCAACACTGAGGAACTCTGGATTTGTGCCTGAGTTATACGCAAAGCCCTGGGGGACTGCTTTTAGTGAAATACCTGCTTGATGGTATAGGCCTTGCAAGCGCCCATCAGAGGGCAGGATTGCATAATAATTACCAAGATCTACGGTGGTGAAGCTATCACTGGAGGTGATCATCTCCTCGTGGATCTTTTCACCGGGGCGGATGCCTGTGATTGGTTTCTCACAACTTGGACCAATTGCTTCAGCTACATCAGTAATTCGGTAGCTGGGTATCTTGGGCACGAACAATTCACCACCCAAAGCATTCTGCAAGGCCCAAAGCACCATTGCCACTCCTTTACTAAGAGAGATATTGAATCGTGTCATTTCAGGATCAGTGATCGGCAATATTCCCTGTTTTGCCCTATCAAGGAAGAAGGGAATTACCGAGCCCCTAGAGCCCATCACATTGCCATAGCGGACTACTGATAGGCGTAAATCACGATCGCCTTTTATATTATTAGCTGCGATGAATAGCTTGTCGGAGCAAAGCTTGGTGGCGCCATAGAGATTTATTGGAGCAGCGGCCTTATCGGTGCTTAGTGCTACCACTCGATTTACCCGTGCGTCTAGGCAAGCCTGCACTACATTTTCAGCACCAAATACGTTTGTATTGATAAATTCAATCGGATTATATTCCGCTGCTGGCACCTGTTTCAGTGCTGCCGCATGAACAACGGTATCTATGCCCTCTAAAGCTCGCGCAAGTCGACTGCGATCACGTACATCGCCAAGGAAAAAACGAAGCTTAGGGTAGAGATGTTCGGGATAAAGCTGTTGGAGCTCCCATTGCTTTAGCTCATCGCGGCTATAAACCACCAAACGGCGAATATCCGGAAAGCGGCGGAATACATCGGCAATGAATGCCTTGCCAAAGCTGCCGGTGCCGCCGGTGATTAGGATGCGGGAAGAGTTGTTGAATGTCATGCAATGATTTTGAATTTCCAAAAAACCTCGAGGCAACCCAATGCAAGAAGCATACGAAAGCAGCAAACTATGTCTTACCAGTATATGAGTCTAGGGAAGCTCTGGTCAACGAGGGTTTGACATCGGCCTCAGCGTAGAAATTTGATGGCGGATGAATTTTGAGATTTTTCATCCCAAACCCACTTTGTTTTTATCAATTCAAGGGACCTTTGTGCCTATTTTTAGTCCAATTCACGCCCAGTAGACACACCAATCCTGCACTTATCCCATCGCCAGTAGATTGGCGCGAGCGAGATACAGATTAGTGAGTGCTGCCATCACGTTGACTTTGCAGTGGTTCTTGGCAATGCCGCGCAGTCTGGTCTTCTGGAAACCAAATTGTTGTTTGATCACACGAAATGGGTGCTCAACCTTGGCCCTGATATGCGCCTTAGCCGTCTCTACTAAATCCAG
>CALRNU020000031.1:0-25567 GCA_943369595.1 Synechococcus sp. UW140 | reverse complement strand
CAACCACAGCTCTCCTTGGAACTCAGTTCCGGTGCCGCCCCCTGTTCGCTTTCCCTCCATCAGCAGTCGTGAGAACCGCAGACAGATCCAAACAAAGATTGGCTTGTTTCTTTTTGACGGGACCTCACACCTCTATCGCTCTGCTGCATCCCACACCCCTTCCAGGGCACGGAATACGCAATAGAAGCGTCGGTTCCTAAGCTTTTCGGTTGTCCAGGTGCGTCGCCCTCTCAGGCGACTTATGAACCATACATCACCGACCCTTTCCTGCTTTTCCAGTCCAGGACTGGGGCTAGTTAGGGCGGCTCCGGATGGCGCACTAAGAAAAGGTAGCACAGGGCAAATTGATGTCAACAGCCCCTGAAGAATCCAACCCCCTAACGGCCAAGATTGGGCTCCAGCCAGGGGTTTCCCACAAAAAAAGAGGCCGGGTCCCATGCCTAGGGCGGGACACCATGACCTCCTTCACTAAAAAAGCTCAAAACTCTGGACCGGGCTGGCCCTCAGTTCAATCGTCGTAAACCCGGCATTCGGCCGCATCAGGGTTGTTCTCGCAATACATCTCAAGGGATGTGGGGTCATGGTCGTCCCCGGGGTGGTGATCCTTGAACTCCTTCAAAGATTCCAGCTCCTCTTCCAAATGACGGACCATCGCCTCATCGCCCTTGGCCTTGGCCACGGCGATCTGGCTTTCATCCTTGGCGATGTGCTCATCGATGGACTTCATGGGGCTCGTACGGTCCGAAATCAGATCCAACACTAATGAATCAGCCCATTACTTGAAAGACTTAATGGGCCTGTGGGGGGGGTGCCTGTGCGAAAGCCCACACAAGCCGGCCAGCCTGGATCTGACCAGAGTGGGAGAAGTGTTCGTCCATTCCCTATGGCTGCTTCGGTTCTGGTGGTGACCGGCACCCATGGCAACGAACGCAATGGCCCCTGGCTGCAAGAGCAGTGGCAACGGCAACCCAGCAATCTGCAAAGGCCAGGGCTGCGGGTGCAGTCGCTGCTGGGAAATCCTGCAGCCTTTGCCCATAACAGTCGTTATATAGATCGCGACCTAAACCGCAGCTTCACCAAGGAGCTACTGCAGCTCAGGGGTAGCCAAGAGCTAGAGGTGCGCCGTGCCCAAGAACTACTGGCCTGCCATGGTCCAGCCGGTAGCTCCCCCGCCCAGGTGCTGCTTGACCTACACAGCACCACCGCCGCGATGGGCTCCTGTTTGGTCGTATATGGCGAACGGCCGGCGGATCTGGCCCTGGCCGCTGCCTGCCAGGGCCAGCTGGGCCTACCCATATACGTCCACGGCCCAGAGAGTCGCCAGAGCGGTTTCATGGTGAGCCAATGGCCCTGCGGGCTGGTGCTGGAGGTGGGGCCCGTTCCCCAGGGGGTAGTAGTCCCGCTGATCTGCAGCCAAACAGCCCTGGGGGTGTACTGCTTATTAGATCTGCTCAGTGCAGCCTTTTCGGCGCCCCTGCCATTACCAGCCCAACTGGTGGTTTATCGCCACCTGCGCAGCCTCGATCTACCCAGGGATGCGGATGGCAGACCCACCGCCTGCCTGCACCCCGAGCGCCTAAGGGGCGATTGGCGACCACTGAAACCAGGGGACCCACTGTTCCTAAGCACAGCGGGCCACACAATCCTCTTCACTGGCAAGGACACCGGGGCGCTGAGCACAGTGTTCAGCAATGAGGCTGCCTACCAGGAGAAACAAATTGCCCTGAGCCTCACCCGCCGGGAGCTGGTCCCAACAAGTAAAGAATGGGCCTTGGCACTTACGGCTGTGTTGCAGGGCTGAGCAACTTATTCAGGGGGGTTCCCACCACCTGACGGCCGCTGGGATCAATCAGCACTTCGGTGAGGCTGGTGGCAGGTTTCTTCAACTCTTGCCAGCCAGGGCCACCGCCCTCAAAGCGGAATAGAAAACCCTTGGCATCGGTTTTCACCAAGCACTTGCCGCCTCCAATCACAAACATGCAGGCGGCGGGTCGGTACTTAGTTAGGCCACCATTGAGCTCAACGCCGATGTTGCGGGCCAGGTTTGCCGCCCGCTGGTGGGCCGGGTCAACGGTGGGTTGGGCAAGCACAGGCTGGCTGCCCAGCAGGGCAAGGCTGCCCAGCGCCAGGGCGAGGGATGGACGGAAACCCATGGACGAAAAAGACCGAACGTACCAACGCTAGGCAGGAATTTCAGGGTCAAAGCGACGGCAACACCCGGCGAAAAAACCGTTCCGTGGCCTCCAGCATTTGCCTTTGGACCAGAGGGCTTCGGAAGCCATGGCCCTCCTCCTCAAAGAACAGCACCTCCACCGCCACCCCCTGGTGCCGCAGGGCCGCCACCATCGCTTCGGTTTGGGCCAGGGGCACCACCCGGTCTTGGAGCCCCTGAAAAAAGATCAGCGGACAGCGCAGCTTTTGCCTATGGGTTATAGGGGAACGCTGCTGGTAGAGCTCCTTGGCCTCTGGCCAAGGGCCAATCAGGCGGTCGAGGTAACCCGACTCAAAGCGATGGGTGTCTGCCACCAAACCGGCGAGGTCGCTCACCGCGTAGCGACAGGCCCCGACCTTAAAAACCGGATCAGCGATCAGGGCCGCCAGGGTGGTGAAGCCGCCGGCACTGCCCCCCTCGATGGCAATAGAGCGGGGGTCCGCCCGACCCAGGTTGATTAGTTGACGGGCCGCCCCAGCGCAATCGGCCACATCCAGGAGCCCCCACTGGCCATCAAGCCGCTGGCGATAGGCCCGACCAAAGCCCGTGGAACCGCCGTAATTGACGTCTACCACCCCCCAGCCGCGGTTCGTCCAGTACTGGATAGCCAGGTTCAAGCCGGTGCGGGCCATGGCCGTGGGTCCGCTATGACTTCGCACCAACAGGGGGGCGGGTCCGGCTTGCCCCCCTGTTGGGGGGTAATACCAAGCCTGGCTGGGCTGACCATCACCTCCCTCAAACCAAAGGGATTCAGGCAAGCTCAAGGTCTCCTGCGGCAGCAGCGCTGGTGTTGCCGGCTGGTGGCACCAGTGGCCAGTGGTCAACTCCAACTCCAACAGGCCCTGGCCCTGGGAGGGGCCACTGGCGAGGCAAACCAAACGCTGCCCCTCAGCGGTGAGGGAGGCCAGGTCGTTGAAAGGCAGCGGCAGCCCCTGCCAGGGATCCTCCGGCGGGGCCAGCAGCGGGCGCTGACACAACTGCCATTCCCCCTGGCTACAGAACAGGGCCAGCAGCAGTCCATCACTGACCGCCAGGGTGGCCATCCGGAATACCCACTGGGGCATGGCACATTCCGCCGGTTGGGGACCAATGGGTTGCCACTCCCCAGGCTCCAGCGGTTGGCAACTTTGCAGGTTCCACCAACCGCTGCGGTCGGAGGCCACCAACAACTGGCCCTGGGGTCCCCAAAGGGGCTGAAACAACGACTGGGGCTCAGCGTCCCCCCCGGCCAGGCAGCGGGGGGCAAGTAATTCCCCTGCCCCTGAGAGGGGGGACCACCAGAGTTGGGTGCGCTCCCAGGGCATCCAAGGGAGTGACCATTCCAGCCAGGCCAGTTGATCTCCCGCCGGCGACAACACGGCGGAACTACAAAAATCCGCCTCAGCCCGCAACAACTGCGGTTCGCCGCCGGCCAGGGGCACGGCCACCAGCTGGTCGCGGCCGCCGGCTTCCATCACCCCCAGCCAGCGTTGGCGCCCCAGGTCGATTAACCCTTCGGCAAAACAGCGCTCGCCACGGGCCTGGGGCTGGGTAAGCCGCCGGGGAGGTTTCCCATGGGCCATGCAGAGATGCCAGAGACAGCCATCGCCGTCGTGGATGAACACCACCTGATCGGCGGCCACCGCATAACATCCACCGCCAAATTCATGGGCGCGGCTGCGCAGGTTCCAGGGGCCCGGAGTTAGGTCGCACGGCTTCTCCCCAGGCTGCTCCTGCACCATCAAGGTGGTGCGACCCCATTCCTGGGGTCGCTGCTCAGCCCAGAACAGTCGGCCCCCGCACAACAAAGGTTCCCTAATAGACACCCCATTGCCTAGGGCCAGCTCCGCAGGCAGAGGCTGCAGGGGGGGAAAGGAAGGCTTAGGTGGGCTAACCGGGACCATGGCAACCGCATAGGCGCTCCTGCCTAGGATGGAACCCAACGACCCCTGCGGCCTTGGCCCTGAATTTCGCGGAGTTGGCCCGCCAGTCAGAACGGCTGAACCCCACGGTGATGGTGCCGAAGGGGGAGATCCAACCAGACAGCCCCAGCATCCACACCCTTGGCAGCCAAGAGCTGCGCCAGAGCGCCAAGCGCATCAGCCGGGTAGACGGCCAGGTGCGGGAACTGGCTAAGGAAATGTTGCGCAGTATGTATGCGGCCCGGGGCATTGGCCTTGCCGCCCCCCAGGTGGGGGTTCATAAACAGTTGCTGGTTATTGACCTGGACCCCGAGGAGGCCGCAACCCCTCCCCTGGTGCTGATAAATCCGGAAATAACTAACACCAGCGCTGAACTTGATACCTATGAGGAGGGTTGCCTAAGCATTCCCGGCGTTTATCTCCAGGTGGTGCGCGCCAGCCGGGTGGAACTCAATTACCGCGATGAAATGGGGCGGCCCCAGCGCCGCAAGGCCGACGGCCTGCTGGCCCGTTGCATCCTCCATGAGATGGATCACCTCCAAGGGGTGCTGTTTGTGGATCGGGTAACGGATGAGCTAAGCCTGAGCAGCGAACTGGAAAAACTTGGTTTTGACCGGGCCGCCGTCCATAGCCTGAGCTGAACCATGCCCATGAAACCGCTGGCGGGGCTGTTCCTCGCCCTTGCCTGCATCTCTGGGATCGCAGCCACCGGCTGCGTATTTGAGCTGGCCTACGGGGAGCCCGACCTGGGGGTGGGACTGACCTGGGCGATCCTTGCCGCCTGCCTACCGGGCACGGCTGTGGCCCTGCTAGTTGCAATTCGTCTTAACCAACCGGCCTGAGGGGGGCCTGGGCACCCTGGGGTGACTTCTACCATCAGTCCGCTGATGCGCCGATGCCTGTGCCTTCCCTGAAGTCCACCTCCCTATTGCTGGCTGGTCTTCTCAGCGGCCTCTCCCCCCTCTGCCTGGGGCCAGCCCAGGCGGCCCTGTTCCAGGCCAAGGAGGTAAAAGGCGAGAGCTTCGTACTGGTGGCAGCCCCCATCGGTGACGGCAGCAGCGCCCAGCTGAACATCTACGAACAGGTGCGGGACAAACGTCCCTGCTTCGCCAAGGAAGGCAATTCCCCCACGGTGATTCGGCCGCTGCTGGCCAGTTTTGACTTCACTGGCATCTGCAACCGTTACATCGACAGCAACGGCTACTCAGTGCGCATCGGCGACCAGGATTTCGGACCAGACATGCGCCTGTCTGTGCAACAGCAAACCGGCGACACGCTGCTGCTGGGCAAAGCCCCTTCGGGAGCCACGGTGCTGGTGGCCCGCACCGGAGGCAGCGGCCCCGGCTTCCTAGAGCTGAAGCTGGAACCGGGCTGGAAGGTGATGCGCCGCCATTTTGGTTCCAGGGCCCTAGGCCACGTGTATATCTACCGAGACCGCTTCCCGGAGTAAGGGCTGGGGGGTTGCTTGGTAGGATTGATGGCTGGTTTGTGTGACATTCACCCGGTTTTATGACGCAGGTCACCGTTGGCGAGAACGAAGGTATTGAGTCGGCCCTGCGCCGGTTCAAGCGCCAGGTATCAAAGGCTGGGATATTTGCCGACCTGAAGCGCCTGCGTCACCACGAAACCCCCGTGGAGAAGTACAAGCGCAAGGCCCAGCAACGACGTCGCCGCCGCTGAGCAGTTCAGGCCCCAGCCCCGCCGAACCCCTGCGAAACGACAAACATGGAGATATCCCCCGTGGAGCTCCCCATGGCGAACTTTCTTAAGTCCTTTCGGCAGTGGTGGGCTGAGGCCCTGGCTTACACCATGGGCAACAGCAGCGAAGCCAAAAAACATCTCCCCCCCGCAGTGGGGGTGCAGCCCTACCGTGATGCCCCCCACAAGCAAAGTCACTAGTGCGCATTAGCTGTGGGGCCCTTGCTTTGCTGTTGAGCTGCCTGGCAGCGGCAGCCCCTGCTCGGGCCCAAATCCTCAACCAAGAGGTCTTGTTTGACCAGGACCCTTGGGATTCCCAGAGTCGCCTCGGAGTTGGGGACTGCATTACCAATGCCGATGGCTCGATCACCTGTGACACCAAGCCCAAGGCCCAGGTGTGGGTGGAAACCTACGGGGTTGGCCGGGATTGATCACGGTCAAGACAGCGGTAGGTAAGTGCCTCCGCCAGGTGAATGGCTTCCAATCGCTCTGAATCCTCCAGGTCTGCAATTGTGCGGGCCACCCGCAACACCCGCGCAGCACTACGGGCAGAAAGGGCTAGGCCATCGACACTCTTACGCCAAAGCAGCCGGGCCTTGGGGGCCAGCTGACAATGGCGCCGCAGGGCTTCCATCTCCACCTGACCATTGCTGAGGCCCCCTGGGTTGCGCTCGACCATGCGTTTTCGGGCCTGTTTCACCCGCAGGGCCACCCCAGCGGAGGACTGCTCCAGGGGATGCTGGGCCAGACTCTCCAATTCCCCAGGGGCTAAGGCGGGCAGCATCACCTGCAGGTCCAGGCGATCGAGCAGGGGGCCTGACAGGCGCGACCAGTACTGCTGGCGGAGGCGTTCCCCACAGCGGCAGGGGCGGCGGGGGTCCCCCCACCAACCGCAGGGGCAAGGGTTAGTGGCCCCCACCAGCAGTAGGCGACAGGGGAAGGAGACCGTTTGCCTAGACCGCGCCAGGTGCAGAACCCCCGTTTCCAAGGGTTGACGCAGGTGGTCGAGCACCTCCCGGCGGAATTCCGCCAACTCATCTAGGAACAGCACCCCGTGGTGGGCCAACGACAATTCCCCCGGCCTGGGAATCAAGCCACCCCCCACCAGGGCCACCCCGCTACAGCCATGGTGGGGGGAGCGGAAGGGGGGATGGCGAATCAAGCCCCCCTGCTCAGCCAACAGACCGGCCACCGAGTGGATCTGGGTAAGTTCCAGGGCCTGGTGGTGGTTAAGCGGCGGCAACAAACCCGGCAAACAGCGGGCCAAAAGGGTTTTGCCACAACCCGGGGGCCCCACCAGCAGGAGATGGTGCAGGCCACTGGCGGCAATCTCCAGGGCCCGGCGGCCATGGAGCTGACCCCGCACCGTGGCCAGATCTGGACCACCGGCCGCCACCGCTGCCCCTGGCTCCGGCGCCGCTGGACTCCAGGCCTGGCGCCCGCCCAGGGCCCCATAAACCTGGTGCAAACTGGCCGCTGGCCAGATGGGCAGCCCCCCCACCAGGGCCCCCTCTTGACCATTGACCTCGGGCACGATCAGGGCGCGGGCCCCCGCCCGCTGGGCCGCCCGGGCCACCGCCAAAAGGCCCCGCACTGGCCGCAGGGCCCCATCAAGCCCCAACTCGCCCACCGCCCAAACCCCCTTTAACCAGCGGGGATCAAGCTGACCAGTGGCCATCAAGAGGGCCAGGGCAATGGGCAGATCAAAGGAGGGCCCCTCCTTACGCAACTGCGCCGGCGCCAGGCTCACCACCACCCGGGTCTGGGGCACCCGGAAACCACTATTTCGCAGGGCCGAACGCACCCGCTCCCGGGCCTCCCGACCACTGACATCGCCGAGGCCCACCAATTGCAAACCCGGCAAGCCCGGAGCCAGGTCCACCTCCACCAGAATCGGTAGGGCCTCCAGGCCAAAGAGGCAGGCCCCCCCACAAAAAGCCAACATCAAAAAGCAGAGCCGCTACTTCCCTAAAGCCCCCCTCGGGGCCATTTGTATCAACTGGGCGACTGGCTTTAGCGCTGGCGGTGGGAGAGCCGGTAGCGCAACCGTTCAAGACGACGGATTGAAGCCTCGGTGTAATCAAACAATTCCGCTTGGCTGCTGGCTTCCAGGGGGCCTTCCTGGCCATCAAGCAAATCAGCCAAACGATTAACGGCAGTGAGTAAATCCAGGCCGGCATCCCGCAGGCCATGGTCCAAGCGCTTGCGGATCGGACCGCGACGGCGCCGAACTAATTCCTCCAGGAACTGCAGATGCAGCATGGGCAGGGACACTTACAGGCCAAAAACAGCATGAACAGTCTTATTTAAAGCGTAGGTGCAACTGTTTGGCCCCGCTGGGGGGCCGGTAGCTCCTGCTGGTGCACACATGGGGCCTGCAGCCGGGCCGCATCCGCGGGACAATGGCTGGGCAAAGAGGAACAAAGGGCTGTGGTGGCGGCCGCCGCCGCAGACACCAGGGGAGCCAGACAAAGGGCCATAGTCATTACCTTGCTTGAATCCCAGCCTAGGAACAAATTGGCTTCGTCTCCCACCAACTCCCCAATTAGCTGCCATGGGCGATAGCAACGACACTATTTTTGGAAAAATCCTGCGGGGGGAGATCCCTGCGGACCGAGTTTTCGAAGACGACCGCTGCATTGCCTTCCGAGATGTGCAGCCCCAGGCACCGGTGCACCTGCTGGTGATCCCCAGGGAGCATCTGATCAGCCTTGCCCAAGCTGATCAAAGTCAGGAGAGCCTGCTCGGGCACTTGCTGCTGGTGGCTGCCCGGGTGGCGCGGGAGGCAGGCTTAAACGACTGGAGAACCGTTATCAATACTGGGGCTGGCGCTGGCCAAACGGTGTTCCACCTGCACGTGCATGTGCTCGGTGGCAGACCAATGCAATGGCCCCCCGGCTGAACCCCATCGGCTGAATCGCTACAAGAACCGCAACAATGGGAAACTGCGGGCCACCCCCCGGCCTCTCCATTGCCCTTGCCGATGAGCCCCCTTAAGTCCCTACGGACCCAAGTCATCAAATTGCAGCGGCTGGCCCAGCCCTACTTCCTGCCGGTGGAGGACTCCAATGGCTGGCAGTTCTTGGTGCTGGTGCTGGCCCTGCTGGCGGTGGTGGTGGGCACCACCCTGCTGCTGCTCACCGGCCTGGTGGCCGCCAGTGGGGCCCTAATTCCTCAATTGCAGTCGCGCTTCCTACCGGGGGTGCCGGAACGGGTGGCCGCCATCTGGGGCAGCCCAGTGGGGGCCGTGGTGCTGCTGCTCATGCTGGGCGGCATCGGCTGTTTCATTGGCTTCCGCAGCAAATTGCGCCAGGGGCGCTGGCTGCCCTGGTTGCTACTGGGGGTAATTGCCCTGCTGTTGTTGGTAATCAATGGCATCAATGTGGGCATTAGTTTTATTGCCCGCAACATTGACAATGCCCAGGTGGCCTATGACGCCCCAGGCTTCTGGCGCATTGTTTCGATCTATGGCTTCTGCCTGGTGATCGCCCTGCCAATCCGCACTCTCCAGAATTACATCATCCCTAAGCTGGGATTGCTCTGGCGGGAATGGCTTAGCAAAAGGTTGTTGGGCCGCTACATGGGTGATCGCGCCTATTATCAACTCAATCCCAATGATGAAGTCCACGCCGAGGTAGACAACCCCGACCAGCGAATCTCAGAAGACACCCGCAACTTCACAGGCACCAGCCTTTCTGTGACCGTGGGCATCCTCGAAGCGCTGCTCACCTTCTTTAGCTTCATAGTGGTGCTCTGGGGCATCAGCCGCAACCTTACCTATGCCCTGTTGATTTATTCAGTGGGCGGCACGGCGCTGATTGTTTTCATCAGTCGCAAGCTGGTTAAGCTCAACTTCCAGCAACTCAAACTGGAGGCAGACTTCCGCTATGGCCTTGTTCATATCCGAGACAACGCTGAATCAATTGCCTTTTACAAGGGCGAGGCCCAGGAATCCCAAGAAGCAGAACGGAGGCTGGGGGGGGCAATCCGCAACTTTGATCGCCTGATCATTTGGCAAGCGTTGATTGGCATGATTCAACGCTCCTATGACTACCTATCTCGCTTTTTACCTTGGATCGTGATTGCCCCAATTTATTTCGCCAAGGAGGTGGATTTTGGGGTATTCAGTCAGGCTTCAATTGCCTTCAGCCAGGTGTTTGGCTCTGTTAGCTACATCGTTAACAACATCGACAGCCTCGCTGCCTTCTCCGCCAGCATCAGCCGCCTAGAGACCTTCCAAGGCACCATTGAAAGCCTGCCGGTGGTGCCCACCAGCGACGATTCCCGCGGCCAGGACCACAGCGGTTCGATCCTGGTGCGCCATGCCACGGTGCTACCCCCAGGTTCCCGCCAGCCCCTGGTGAAAGACATCAGCCTGGAGGTGGGACCCCACCAACGGCTGCTGGTGGTGGGCCCCAGTGGCTGCGGCAAAACCTCCTTCCTGCGGCTGGTGAGTGGCCTCTGGCCCAGTGGCAGCGGTGAGGTGTTGCGGCCGCCCCTGGGGGAACTGATGTTCATTCCCCAGAAGCCATACATGCTCTTGGGCAGCTTGCGGGAACAGCTCTGTTACCCGATGGACCAGGCCCGCTTCAGTGACGAGCAGCTGCGCAGCGTGTTGGAGGAAGTGAATCTTGCCTCGATGGTGAGCCGCTATCCCGACCTAGGCATCCAACAGGATTGGCCCCGGCTGCTCTCCCTGGGTGAACAGCAAAGGCTGGCCTTTGCCAGATTGCTTCTCAATTCCCCGGCCTTTGCCGTACTCGACGAGGCCACCAGCGCCCTGGATGTGGCCACGGAAGAACGGCTTTACGGCCTGCTGAGCCGGCGCTCCATGGCCACGATCAGCGTGGGCCATCGCCCTACCCTGGCCGCTTTCCACGACCTGGTGCTGGAATTAGATGGCCAGGGGGGATGGCGTTTGCTGCCCGCCGCCGGCTACGAATTTGGCAGCACCTAGCAGCAGCACCAACACAAAATCCTGCCCCCTCACCCCACCGCACCCATGGCCGAAGCCGAAACCACTAGTGCCACCACCGCTGAGGTGCCCGCCTTCGGCTGGAGTGCCTACGCCGAACGGATCAATGGCCGCTTCGCCATGGTGGGCTTCCTGGCAGTTTTGCTGATCGAAGCAGTGAGCCACCGTTCTTTCCTGCAGTGGGCCGGCCTCGCCTAGGGCAGGGGCAACAGCTCCACCTGCCAGGCACCGCCACGGCTCACCTGCACCGCCAGCCAACGGCCGTCGGCACTGAGGGCCACCTGGCCAGGCACCCCTGCAGGCAGCAATGGGATCGGCCGCAGCAGCGCCAGCGAGCGTTCGTAAACAAGCAACTCGGTGCGCCCCTCCAGGCGCCGCACCAGGGCAAAACGCTGGCCCTGGCCATCAACACTGACGCTGATCGGCTGGGCATCGGGCCGGTTTAAGCCCGGCAACGGGGAACCCAACCCGGAGGCAAAATCCAGCCAACGCACCTGGCGGTGGCCCCCCAGGCCAGGGGCAATCCAGGCCATGCCCCGGTTGCCCAGGCTGGGGGAGCTGTCATCGCCGGGGACCGCCAGCCGCGGGTTTAGGCCAGCTTCCGGCTGAAGACCAGCCGATTGACAGCCCCCCAGGCAGAGCCCTAGGCCCAAGCCAAGGCCCAGCCGCTGCAACCGCCTGAACTGAGGCCCTTTCACAGGGGCGCCCCCGGGGGTAAATCGGCCTCATGGGCAGGAATTCTGAACAGCTCCACATCCAATTGGCCCTGGCGCAGCACTTCAATGGCCAGGCGACGGCCGTCGGGGGAAAGGCTGAGCCGTTCCGGCACACGATCCCCAGGTAGGGGCAGGGGCCGCCATTGCCCCGTGGCCCGGTCAAGCACGACCACATCGCGGCGACTGTCGCGCTGCATGATCACAGCTAGATAACGGCCGTTCCAACTCAAGGAAGGGGAACGGTGGGGCTGGCCCCGCTGCAGCACCTGGAGGGGCAATTCCCTGCCACTGAGCCGTTCCACTAACCGCACCGAGCGGCGCCCCCCCCGTTCAGCCACCATCGCCAATAAACGACCATCCCCACTTAGTGCTGGCTCCTGCTGGTCGCCGAGGCCAGGGGCCTCAAACCGTTGGGCGCAGCCTGCCAGGGGCAACAGCCAAGCCAAGGCCAAGGGCCACCAGGGGGAAGCGGCCCAAGGCAATTGCTTGCGCTGAATGGGGGCCCGATTCAATCGTCGAAGCGGGAACTGTTATCCGGGTTTGAGGGGCCCTGGGCGGGCCTGGGCCGAGGGGGCAGGGGACTGAAATCTGCGTCGCTGATGGGTGAGCCCTGGGGCATCGAGCCAGGGGGCCTGATTGCGGCGCCAGCCCCTGGGGCTGGGCCCCCAGGGGGAACGCCAGCAACCCCTGGGCCAGCGGGCCGGCGGCTGGAGCGGGCCATGTCGGGGGCTGGGCCTGAGGGGCGGGAACCACGGCCATCACGGCCATCGCGCTCGCGGCGACGGGCGCCGAAATCAGGGCGGGGCTCCGCTGGCCGGGGGGAAGGACGGGCACTGGGCGGGTCTAAAGGCTCGTCGCGCTCACCAAAACGGCTCTGGGCTCGCTCCGGGATGGCAGGACGTTCCGGCCGGCGGGGACGGTAAAAATCCCTGTCAGCGGCGGGCTCATCTGCTTCTTCGTACTCATCAACCCGGGAGCGGATCCGACGGCGCAGGGGCTGGGGATCCTCGAAGCGATCCTCCCCCCCCCATTCACCCCGGCCCATGCGGGGGCGACTGGGCAGGGGCTCGTCTTCATCAAAAAAAGAAGAACGGCGGGCCTGCTCAGTGGTGACACTGCGCAGCCGCACTGATTCGTAGGCGAAAAAAACCGTTGTTGATGCCAACAGGAACTGGCCGAACTGCAGGATCGGATCCAGCCGCCAACCCTGAAAAAACAAAATGCCACCGCAGAGAAGCCCCACGGCAGCAAAAAAAACGTCGTAATCCCGAGCCAGGGCAGGCTTGAAGCTGCGCAAGAAATAAAGCATCGTGCCGCCCACGGCAAGCACAATGCCCACAATACTGGCCCAGTTAAGGCTGGCGTTGACCATGAACGGCCTCCAGGGCCTGGGGGGATCTAATCAATCCCGTTTGGAGCACTTTAAAGGCCCTGCCAGCCGCCATCAGTGGAAGATCAGATCCTTGGGAGATCAGAGCTTGCGATCCACTTGGTCGGTTTGGCTCACCAAGACCAGGGCGATCGTGATGGGCACCACAACAATCAGGGCCCCTGCCACAAGACTGTTCAGGAAATTCGCGAGGGAGGGGGTCATGGAAGCCTCGGTGGTTGGGCCATCCTACGGCGCATAAGCCTCTCCTTAGGATGGAAAGCTCGGCCCGTAGAAGTTTGTGACAGCCCTGCCCCTGCCGGTGCTCCAAATCAGCGCCACCCTGATTGGCCTGTTGCTGGCCGCCTGGACGCTGCTCTTCCTATCTCGGATCGTGCTCACCTGGTATCCCCAGCTGGATCGCAACAACCCGCTGGTGGCAATCGTTCAAATCCCCACCGAACCGTTGCTGGCCCCTACCCGCAAACTGGTGCCGCCCATTGGCGGGGTAGATGTAAGCCCAGTGATCTGGGTGGGGCTGGTGAGTTTGTTGCGGGAACTGCTGGTGGGCCAGCAGGGCTTGGTTAGCCAACTGTTGCAAGAGGCCCAGCGGCTGGCCTAGGCGCCGCTGGCAGGGGAGCTGCTGGTTGGGGGACTGCTGTTATGGGAACCCAGCATTTCCTGTTCAACGAATTTTGTATGCACATCACCCCGCTGGAATTCAGGTCGATCCAGCAGGGCCAGATGGAACTCAATGGTGGTAGGTACCCCGGTGACCGCACATTCCGAGAGGGCCCGCCTCAGGCGTCGCAAACAGGCCGGGCGATCCTCCGCCCAGACAATCAGCTTGCCGATTAGGGAGTCGTAAAAAGGTGGAATCTCATAGCCGGTGTACACATGGCTGTCAAAGCGCACCCCGGGGCCACCGGGGGGTAACCAGCCGCTGATCGTGCCCGGGGAAGGCCGGAAACCCTGGCTGGGATCTTCGGCGTTTATCCGGCATTCGATCGCATGGCCCCGCAGCTGAATGTCTTCCTGGCGCAGCCTCAGCGGTTCGCCAGCGGCAATGCGTAATTGTTCAGCAATTAGGTCTGTGCCGGTAACCACCTCCGTGACCGGATGCTCCACCTGGATGCGGGTATTCATCTCCATGAAATAGAAATCACCGTGGGTATCGAGCAGAAACTCGACGGTGCCGGCCCCCTCGTAACCAATGGAGCGAGCCGCAGCGATGGCCGCTTCCCCCATGCGTTGGCGAATGTCTGGATTGAGGGCTGGGCTGGGGGATTCCTCCAATAACTTTTGATGGCGGCGCTGGATGGAGCAATCCCTTTCCCCCAGGTGCACCACCTGGCCATAGCGGTCCGCCAGGATCTGCACCTCCACATGGCGGGGGCGGTCGATGAATTTCTCCACATACAGGCCTGGATTACCAAAGGCCGCCTCCGCCTCCCCCTGGGCCGCCTTAAATAATTGATCCAGTTCCTGCCGGTGGGTTACCAGGCGCATGCCCCGACCACCACCGCCGGCGGTGGCCTTGATCATCACTGGATAGCCCATGGCCTCCGCCAGGCGGGCCGCCTCTGCCGGATCCTCCACCAGGCCATCACTGCCAGGAATCGTGGGCACCCCCACCCGCTGCATCGTCGCCTTAGCGGTGGACTTGTCCCCCATGGCCCGGATTGACTCCGGGGATGGGCCCACAAAAATCAGCCCATGGGCATTACAGATTTCGGCAAAGCGATCGTTTTCCGCCAGAAAGCCATAGCCGGGGTGGATGGCATCGGCCCCCCGGGAGGTGGCAGCGGCAATGATGTTGGGAATATTTAGATAGCTGCGGCTGCTGGGGGAATCCCCCACACACACCGCCTCATCCGCCAGCTGCACCGGCAGGGTGTTGCGATCCACGGTGCTGTACACGGCCACCGTGGCAATGCCCATCTCCCGGCAAGTGCGAATGATGCGCAGGGCAATTTCACCCCGGTTTGCGATCAGAAGCTTGCCAATGGCCATGGGGGCCCGCTGGAGCTGGCGACTGTATCAGCGGGAACCAGCCAGGTCCCCAGGGGGGCAGCAGTGCCCCAGGTATGCTGGAGCACTGCAAAGGCCCAGTGTCTAAGCAGACCACGCGGATGTGGTGGAATTGGTAGACACGCACGTTTGAGGGGCGTGTGACTTCGGTCTTGCGAGTTCAAGTCTCGCCATCCGCATTTTCTGATCGCCGGTTGATCCCTTGAGGAGCTCCGCCCCACAGCCCACCGATGGGGGGGCGATTGTTTTGGTGTGCAATGGCCCTGGGGAGCTGACCACCTGGGTGCGTCCCCTGGCCGAGCGGCTCCACCGGGACCTAGCCCTGCGCCCGCTCAGCCCAGCCGCCAGGCTTGCACTCCAACTGGTGCTGGTGCCTTGCCCAAATGCCACGGGCAGCGAGCCGCGGGTGGCCGCCGCCATGGGGCTGTTTGAACGGATCCTGCCGGCCCAGAAGTTTTGGGGGCTGTTGCTGCGGCCCCGCCGCCAGGGCCCCTGGCCCCGCCATGGGGTGGTGGTGTTTTTAGGGGGTGATCAGTTCTGGACGGTGCTGCTCTCGGCCCGGCTGGGCTATCGCCACCTCACCTATGCCGAATGGGTGGCCCGCTGGCCCCAGTGGAACGACCGCATTGCCGCCATGGGGCCCGTGGCCGCCGACCGGCTTGCCCCCCGCTGGCGACAACGGTGCCAAGTGGTAGGCGACCTCATGGCAGACCTGTCCGACGCCGCCCGCAGCAGTGCCCCCTTGCCCCCCGGCGAATGGGTGGCCCTACTACCAGGCTCCAAGCGGGCGAAGTTGCAGGTGGGAATGCCCTTCCTGCTGCGCAGCGCCGATCGGCTGCGCCAGTTACGGCCCCAAACCCAATTTCTCCTGCCCGTGGCCCCCACCACCTCGGTGGCGGAGCTGCTTAGTTACGCCGGCCCCAGCAACCCCCTGCAACGGTTTTATGGGGTGCAATCACCACGTTTGGAGGATGCAGATGGGTTGCAATGGCTGGTTAGTGCCGCCGGCACCCCCATTCGCTTGGTGCAGGAGCACCCCGCCCACGGTCCCCTGAGTCAATGCGCCCTAGCCCTCACCACCGTGGGGGCCAACACGGCGGAATTGGGGGCCCTGGCGGTGCCGATGCTGGTGTTGGTGCCCACCCAGCATTTACATGTGATGCAGGCCTGGGATGGCTGGCTGGGACTGCTGGCACGGCTGCCCCTGCTGCGCTGGTTACTGGGGGTGGCTCTCACCACCTGGCGCATGCGTAACCGCGGCTTCCTCGCCTGGCCAAACATCAGTGCCGGGCGGGCGGTGGTGCCGGAAAGGGTGGGGGCAATCACCCCGGAGGAGATCGCCACAGAAGCCGCCGATTGGCTGGCGGCACCCCAACGGCTGGCGGGCATGCGCGAGGACCTCCGCAGCCTGCGCGGTCAACCCGGGGCCGTGGCAAGCCTGGCCCGAATGGTGGAAGAACTGCTGCCGCCAGCCCGCTCCAGCGCGCCCTAACTTGTGCTCCCCGGCAAGGAAGGGATGGCTGAATCCAGCGAGCAAAACAAACTTGAACTCCCAGAGGAAACCTGGAGAGAGCAGCTAACCCCTGAACAATTCCAGGTGGCTCGCCAGGGGGGCACCGAGCGGGCCTTTACAGGGGCCTACTGGGACCACAAGGGCAAAGGCATGTACCACTGCGTGTGCTGTGGCGCCGGTTTGTTCCAGTCGGACCACAAATTTGATTCCGGCAGCGGCTGGCCCAGTTTCTGGGAGGGGGCTGACCCCGCCGCCATCACCGTGCACACCGACACCAGCCACGGCATGGTGCGCAAGGAAATTCGCTGCGCCCGCTGCGATGCCCACCTCGGCCATGTGTTCAACGATGGGCCCGCCCCCACTGGCCAGCGTTACTGCGTGAATTCAGCCTCCCTGAACTTTGAAGCGCACAGCTAAACAGGGCGTCTAAGGGGGTCAGGCCCAGGGGTCTTCTTCTGGGCTCGGCCCGGGGCGGGCTGGTCGTTGGGGTGGGGATTGGGGTTGCGGCAACGGTTCTGCCTCCACATCCAAGGGTTCGCGGTAATTGCGGCTGCTGGACTCCCGGTAGTTGTCGCGGGGTTCTAGATAGCGTTCCCGGGGCTCGGGGTAGCGGTCGCGGGGCTCGGGGCGATCCTTGGGGAATCGGTCGCGCGAGTCGGCTTCATCTTCATAGCGCTGGCGGGGCTCTGGCCCATCCCCATAGCGCTGGCGGGGAGAATAGGCCTCATCTTCGTAACGGTCCCGGGGACGGCGGTCACGGCCCTCCGGCTGTTCGTCGTCGTCTAGGTAGCGGCGCTGGGGTTCCCGGGCCCGCTGGCTGCGTTCCAACTCCACATATTCCAGCTCTTCATCGGCCGCTGGCATAAAACGCTCGGCCTGGGAGGCCTGGAGGCGCCGTTGTTCCTGCTCGCTGGCCTGGCCGGCGGGCAGCTGATTTTCCACCGGCACCATGTTGAGCCGGTAGCGCTGGCGCTCCTCCCGCTCCAGGCCGCCGCCACCGATGCCCAGCTTCTCGAGCAACCCACTGCTCAGCTGCTTCAGTTTGTCTTCGGCCCCCTCATAAACAATGATTCGATCTGGACCGGAACTAACAATTTCCTCCACGGGAAGTTCCCAGGTGCTGAGGATGCCCTCGCCCAGCAGCGGCACCCCCACCGCTCCCATCACCAAACTGGTGAGCTCACCGGTTTCCACGTCAAAACTGAAGCCCAACACCCGCCCCAGCTGTTCGCCGGATTCCGAAACCACCTGGCTGTTGATCACCCGGCTGTAGCGGTCGGGATTGAAATTTTCCGACAGCGAATCCACTGAATCCACCAGGATCACGTCGCCCACCTGGCGGATCTGCTCCAGGGGCATCCAACGGGGGAGCCCCGGCAGAAAACGGGTAAGGGGGTTATCCCGGAGGCCCAGGGCCACCACCTCGCGGCGGTCGATATCCACCATCACTTCCCCCACCACCCCCAGGCGGCGGCCGGTGTCGCGGGTGATCACCTGGGTACCCATCAATTCCGAACGCAGCCACAGGCGATCGGAGGGGGCTGGCGTGGAATCGGGGGAAGGGGGCGCCTGCAAGGGCTGAACCGACAATCGAGTCATTGTGTCGCAGGATCGTCCCTTAACCAGCAACTGGCTCAGGCCGCCGCCGGCAGGCCCACCACCTGGGTATGGGCACCGCGGGCCTGGGTTACCCCAATCGTGCGGGTACTGGCGGCGATCATCGGCCGCCGGTGGCTCACCACCATGAACTGGGCGGCGCCGGCCTGGGCGGAGATCAGGGCGGCGAGACGCTCCACATTCACCCCATCCAGGAAGCTGTCAACTTCGTCTAGGGCATAGAAGGGCGAGGGCCGAAACCGTTGGAGGGCAAACAGAAAACTGAGGGCTGTGAGCGACTTTTCCCCCCCAGACATCGAGGCCAACCGGCGCACCGCCTTGCCCTTGGGGTGGGCCACCAGGGTGAGGCCCCCCTCCAGGGGATCAGCCTCGTTTTCCAATTGCAGTTGGCCTTCGCCTTCGGAGAGGCCAGCAAAGATCTCACGGAAATGACCATCCACCGCCCTGAAGGCCTCCATGAAGGCCTCCTGGCGCAGGGTCGCCACGGTTTCCACCCGCAGCAGCAGCTCCTGGCGTTCATTGGCCAGCACCTCCAGGCGCTCCGCCAACTCCGCCAGGCGGGCCTCCAACTGCTCTAACTCCTCTAGGGCCAGCATGTTTACCGGCTCCAGGGCTTCCATGCGCTGTTGAAGGCTGCGCAGTTGCCCCTGGAGCGCCTCCAGCCCGGCCTCCCGCAGCTCCGCATCGATCGGCGGCAGGGGATCGGGCAGGGTTTGCTCCAGCTGTTTCAACCGTTGCTCCAGGTTGCGGCGCTCCTCCCCCAGGGCTTCGAGCTGTTCGGCCAACCGCTGGAGCTCCCACTGGAGCTGCTGCTGCTGCTGGCGCTGGTTTGCCAGCTGGGCTTCGGCCCCATCCCGGGCCCGGCGCCGTTCGCCAAAGCGGGCCTGGAGATCCTGCTGCTGGGCCTCGAGCTCCTGGCGACGGCTTTGGTCGCCAAGTTGTTGCTGGCGCAGTTCCTGCACCTCCTGGGTGAGGGCGGCCGTCGCCTCATCCAGGCGCTGGCCATCGGCCGCCAGGGCCTCCAGTTGGCTCAACACCCGGGCCAGGGCCAGGCCCCGGTCGCGGCGGTCTGCCTCCAGCTGATCGCGGCGGCCGCGGGCGGCACTGAGGGCTTGATCTGCCTGTTCCAAAGACTGTTGCAATTCCTGCCAGCGCTGGCTGTCGGCACCGCCCCCAGCACTGGCCTCCTGCTGCTCGAGGCTGGCGAGTTCTGTGGCCAAGGGCTCGATCAGCGGGGCCAGGGCCGTGAGCCGCTGGCCATCGCTGGCCAGGGCGGCGCTGGTGTGGGCCAGGCGCTCCCCCAGCTGCTGCTGGCGGGCCAGCTGGGGCCCGTGGGCCCGCCGGGCGGCCGCCAACTCGGCATCGAGGGCGGCCTGGCGCTGGCGCTGGCTGAGCAATTGGGCCTGGAGCTCCTCCAGGGAGCGGCTGAGTTCGGCCTCCTTGCGGCGGCAGGCCAGCAGGGTTTCGCCCAGCTCCAGCAACCGCCTCCGCAGCGGTTCGGCCTCATCCCCCTCATGGGCCCGGCCAAAGCTGAGCCGATCAGCCCGCTGCTGCAGGCTGCCGCCGGTCATGGCACCGCTGCGTTCCAGCAGCTCCCCCTCCAGGGTGACGATGCGGCAGCGGCCCAGCTCCCGCCGGGCTGTTTCCAGATCTACGTAAACAAGGGTGTCGCCAAACACATGGCGAAACACCTCCGTGTAAACGGACTCAAAGCGCAGCAACTCCACGGCCCGGCCCACACAGCCCCCCTGGCGCCCCGCTGCTCCGCCCCGCTCCAGGGCTGAATTGCCGCTGCCACCGCCACCGCCACGGATCTTGTTCAGGGGCAGAAAGGTGAGGCGGCCCGCCCGGCGACTCTTAAGCAGGGCAATGGCCCGGGCGGCGATGCCGTCGTCTTCCACCACCACCTGGCTGAGCCGCCCCCCGGCGGCCACCTCCAGGGCCAAGCGGTAGCGCTCCTCCACCTCCGCCAACTGGGCCACGGGCCCATGGATGCCCTCGAGGCCTGCCTCCAGCAGCACCCGCAGGGCGCCGGTGCCGCGGCTTTCCTGCAGGGTTTCGCGGCGGCTGTCATGGCGGGCGATGTCGCGCTCCAACTGCTGCTGCTCCTGCTCCAGGCGGCTGCGGGTGCGCTGCTGCAGGGCGAGGGCTTCGGCCAACTCCTGCACCTGGAGGCGCAGGTCACCGCCCTGCTGCTGCAGGCTTTGCTGGTCGGCTTCCAGTTGATGCAACTGCTGCTGGGCGCTGCCGCCCCCCTGGCGCTCCTGGGCCAACTCCGCCTCCAGCTCCTGGAGCCGTTCCTGCTCCTGGCGCAGCCGTCCGCTCAGCTGATGCTGTTCCGCCTGTAGGGGACCCAGCTGGGCCTGCAATTCCTGGCGGCGACGGCTACGCAGCTGCTGTTGCTCTAGCCAGCTGCCGGAACGGCCCGCCACCTCCCCCAGGCGCCGCCGGGAGAGTTCCACCGCCGCTTCCGCCGTGCGACAGGCCGCCTCCGCCTGGTCGCGCTCGGCCTGGTTTTCGCTCGACTCCAGCTGTTGTTTTTGCCCCTGCTGTTCTGCCCGTTGGGCCTGGAGCTGGTGGCGTTGGGCCTGGAGCTGACCCGCCTGCTGCTGGTGCCGTTCCGCCCGCCGCTGCAGGTCGCGGCCGGCGGATTCCAGGCCGGCCAGCTCCGCCTGCACCGCCAGCAACTGGTCTTCCCCCAGGGATTTCACCTCCGCCTGCAGGGCCTCAAGGGCCTTAGCCGCAGCACTGATCTGCAGCTCCCCCTCCCCAAGGGCTGCCTGCCCACTGACCTGGCGCCGCCCCAGCTCCTGCCGCTGCTGATCAAGCTGCAACAGCTGCGCGCGGCTGTGCTCCACCTGCAACACCAGCTCCTGCTGGCGACCGAGCTGCAATTTTGTGCGCAGATCTTGGTAGAGCCGGGCCCGTTGGCAGTCGCGCTCCAGGCGGGAACGGGAGGTTTGCAGTTCCCCTTCCACGATGCGGCAGCGTTCCTCCCGCTCCTGCACGTCATCGAGCTTGCCGCGGGCCTGGTCGATGCGGCTATCAAACAGGGCCACGCCCGCCAGCTCATCGATGATGCCGCGCCGCTCCCGCGCCCCCATCGAAACAATCCGGGTGACGTCCCCCTGCATAACCACGTTGCTGCCCTCGGGATCCACCCGCAGGCGCCGCAGCTGGGTTTGCAGCTGCTGCAGGTTGCAGCTCACCCCATCGGCGCTGTAACTGCTGCTATAGGTGCCGCCGGGGGCCACCCGCAGCCGCCGGGTCACCGTCCATTCCCGTTGGCCAGGCTGAATCCAGGGGCCCTCGCCGGGGGCCTCTAGGCCGGCTTCCGCCCCGTCAGGGCGCCAGTCCCCCAGGTCAAAGCGCACCGACACGGAGGCCTCTGCGGCCTTGCCCTGGCGCAGCACACCGTTGTTGATCAGATCCGGCAGCCGCTCGGCCCGCATGCCACGGCTACTGGCCAGGCCCAGACAAAACAAAATGCCGTCAAGAATATTGCTCTTACCAGAGCCATTCGGCCCGGTAACCACCGTAAAACCCTGCTCCAACGGGATGGTTACAGAGCCGCCAAACGACTTGAAGTGGGTGAGGCTGACCTGATTGATGTGCACCAACAGGACAGCGGCGGCCTAGCCCCGGGGTTTGTTAGCACGACCGTAGCGAAATGGTTCGAGATCACAAGGGGGCAGCTTTCCCCCCTGCCAAGTGGCCCGGGGCTGGATAAGTTGCGAGTACTTCATTGCTTTTCGGCATGGACAGGCCAGGGCTCACCCAGGTGGGCGACCGTTTTCGCGAACGCTTCGGAGAATTGTTGCCAGCCATCCAGAAGCAATGGCCCCAGGTGGCCCAGGACACCCTGGAGAACACCCGCGGCAGCCTGGACGAAGTGGTGACAGTGATTTCCGCCCAAACCGGTCGCACCGCCGGGGTGATCCAGGAGCAACTGATCGACTTCCTTGGGGTGGCCGGAGAGCAGACCCGCAAGCTGGGCGACAGCCTGCAGCCCCTAGAGGAGCAGCTGGAGCAGCTGCTGGATGACCTCAATGCCAACCTGCGGCCCAAGCTGGAAAAACCAGTGCGGGAAAGGCCGCTGCTGGCCGTTGGCATCGCCGCCGGCATCGGCCTACTGGCTGGCCTGCTGCTCTCGGGCGGCCGCCGCCGCTGATCCCCATGGCCGACGAGCAGCAACGCAGCACCAGCGGAAAACTCGCTTCCCTGGTCACCTCAGTGATGGACCTGCATGTGCGCATTGCCTTGCAGGAGGCCGACCGGGAAAAAAGGCGACTGCTGGTGGGGGGCCTGCTGATCGGCACCGCCCTGGTGCTGCTTAGCGGCGCCCTGCTGGTGGCCCACGGCGCCCTGGTGCTCTGGTTGGTGCAGGGCTGGGGCCTTTCCTGGCTGCTGGCCTTCCTAGTGGTGGGGGCCGGGGATCTGGTGCTGGCCGGCCTGCTGTTGCGCATTGGCGGCGGTCTACTCAAGGGGCCCTATCTGCCCCAAACCACCGCCGGGATCACCAAAACCACCCGCACAATTTTGGGCCGCTAACTTTTGGGCCGCTAACGAATCTCGTACTTCAACCAACGGCAATCGATGCCGCCATTGCTAACCGGCACCCGGCGGCTGGCCTTCATCCGCAGCGCCCCGGTGAGCTCAGGATTGCCACTGAGTAGCCAGAGGGTCCAGCCGGGGCAGCGCTGTTTCAACACCTCCCCCAGTTCGGCATAGAGACCCTCCAGGTCGCTATCGGCCCCTAGCCGCACGCCGTAGGGCGGGTTGCAAACCACTAGGCCAGGGGGCCCCGCTGGGGGCTGCAAATCAGCCAATTCCAACTGCTGAAACTCCAGCCAAGGGGCCAGGCCAGCGGCCTCGGCATTGGCCTTTGCCTGGGCCAGCACCGAGCCATCACTGTCGCTGCCCAGGATGGGCGCCAGGGGGCGGGCGGGGGCCGTCGCCCGGGCTTCGGCGCCGTGGAGGGCGTTGCGCCACTGCACCCCGTCGAAATCAGGCCAATTACTCACCAGCAGCTCACGCCCCAGGCCCACCGGCCGGCCTAGGGCCAGGCAGGCGGCCTCCAGCAGCAGGGTTCCCGATCCGCAGAGGGGATCCAGCAGCGGCACGGTGCCATCCCAACCGGTGAGCCGGATCAGGCCCGCCGCCAGGTTTTCCTTGAGGGGGGCCTGGCCCATGGCGGCCCGCCAGCCGCGGCGATGGAGGCTGCTGGCCGAACCATCAACGCTGAGCTGGGCCCGCCCCCCCTGCAGGTGCAGATGCAACACCAGGCCGGGGTGGTCAAGATCTATGGAGGAGCGTTCACCGAAACGCTGGCGCTGAAGATCTACCAGCGCATTTTTCACTTGGAGCGCCGTGAAATGGCTGTGGTTTAAGCCAGGGGCAGTGCCCGTGACCTCCACCCGAAAGGTGCGCTGCGGCGGCAGCCAACTTTCCCAATCAACGGCCCGCTGCACGCCGGCATACAAATCCTCAGGTCCGCAGCAGGCAAACTCCCCCAGCTGGCGCAACAGCCGAAACGGCAGCCGCGCCTCCAGGTAGAGCCTGTATAAACAGCCGTAATCGGCCTGGAAGGCCACGGCCCGGCGGCCCGGCCTGATGGCTGTGGCCCCCAGTTCTGCCAGCTCCAGGGCCCCCTCCGCCTCAAGGCCAGGGGGTAGCACTGCTAAGCAGGGGTGGATTGCCGCCATCAACAGAGCTCCGCTTAGCTGCCAGAATGCATGGGTCCGCCCTTGGGTGGACTAGGTGATCCACACCAGTGTTTCGGACAGCGGTTCGATTCCGCTCAGCTCCATTCCCCCACCACTGGGGCTGCAATGGTTTCGACGGGGCATCAGGAGGGTGACTGAAGCCTGCTCGGTGAGAGCAAAACCGTAACAGCGAACAACATCGTTCGTTTCTCCCGTCAGACTGCCCCTGTGGCCGCCTGACCCTTAGGGGAGATGGGGTTAAGTTAGCCTTATCAACCAAATAACTCATTGGGGCTGGAAGGCCCCTTCTTTTTGCAAATACTTAGCTTTACTATAGATTACAATAATCAATACTTAGCACCTCTCGAAGATAAATGAATTCCCAAACTCAATGTCGACCTTAAATTTCATATACAAAATCTTGGAACAAAAATCAAATCATCCGGAAGCTCAACCACTAAACTGGCGAACCAAAGGCCAACCTTTCAGCCAAAGAGCAGAATAAAAATAACAATGTAAATCTAAATTTTCGTGGCTTTCCTCAACGGCAGCCACGAAAAAATTGATTGACTCAAAACCCTTGATATTTAGACGGCCCAGGCAACGCCCTCAGCCCTGAAACCCAAGGCCGCAAGGCCAGCAGCTTCACCAGTGCTTGCGGTATAAAAATGCTCGCCCGTTGCTTCTTTGGAGAAACGCATCACTGAAGTTAGAGCACTAACCCCAGCCGGGGGCTGCATGGCGCGACCGATAACACCCTCATAAATATAACCAGCCTTCTGGGCAGAGGAGACCTCTGCATCATTCAGTGTAAGTAAATGATCATTAGACAAAGGATTAAAGAGCCGATGAACTTCTGCTAGGCCGCCCACTTCACCTCCCAATGCTGAAAACAGGCCCCAAGCAAGGCCTTCATCTTGCCAACCGGAACTGCGCAAGCGCGTAGCCTCGGCACCGGCAGTTGAGTAACTATGGATACCCGTAATTGGATCTCTGAAACGATTGAAATCAACATAATCTGATAACAAGGATGCGGCAATACCACTTTGGCTCCAAAGGAAAGTAGCAGTATCGCCAAGATTAAGCGCTAGCGCCTCAGGGCCTTGCACTGTGGCAATCAGATCATCGCTGGCGCCAACACCTGGCGATCCATCACGATTGAAATATATACATGTTGCAGATGAAACTCCGATCAAGCAATTCTGCAAGACGTAGTCAGATTTACTGCCTAACAGCTGAATCTTATCGCCTTTTTCAAAATCCTGAATGGCCGCATAACCCTTTGAACCCTGACCAACTGGATCTAGATAATAGAGAGAAGAATTTCCTCCCAAAACAAAAGTATCAGTGCCAGGCGCCCCAATCAGCACATCTATTTCACCCCGCCCTGGATTAACTGACTGGGGATCAACCCCGATTAGCCGATCGGCCCCCATAGCTCCAATAATGACATCGCTGCCGCCACGGCCAATTAATTCATCCGCCGAATCACCACCAATTAAAATATCATTGGCAATGCCACCAACGGCATCAATCGCGGCTGGGGTAATGTCCCAAATGAAAGTACTGGCATCCATCAGATCCAGCTTGAGGGCATCTGGACCCTGCACCATTGCAATCAACTCATCGGTTATTCCAACCCCAGGCACCCCATCGCGCTCATAATAAATGCATGTGGCATCTGAAGTTCCTACGATGCAACTCTGCAAACTATAATCTCCCATTTCATCGCAAACTAAAACTATTTGATCACCCTTTTCAAAATCTTGAATAGCTGCATAACTTCTGGCGCTTTGTCCAAGGGGATCCAGGTAGAAAACCTTACCCTTA
>CALRNU020000030.1:0-25671 GCA_943369595.1 Synechococcus sp. UW140 | reverse complement strand
CCATCTCTATCGGTAACGATAATTGATTGGCTGAGATTAACTAAGTTAGCAGCAGCTAGCTGTACACTATCATTGGGATTAGTGGCATCTGGATGCTGAACGGCCCTTAGCTGATCAAGGGTAACAAGGCCGAGATTGTCTACGGTGATAGAAAAAACTAAGGCATTGCCCGTGGCAATGTGTCCCTCTACGGTGTTGCCATTGAGTGAGAGTGTAACGGATTGACCGGTGGCAACATCGATGAGACCAGAGGGCCCAGCAATTATGCCAAGGGTGTAGGAGCCGCCGGAGGTGGTGCCAGGTCCATCGGCGCCGTAGGCAGAGGTGAGAGCAGAGAAATTAGGAGCAAAACTAGCAGAGGCATTGGTTGCCAAAGTAGTTTCATCTACGGTGAGTATTGGTAGGTTTGCTGTTGTTATTTCTAGGTGGGCTGTGGGCCCATCATCTTTAAAGATAAAGGAGGAGCCGATATCTAGTTTAGCTGTGGCGGTGGAGGTATCACCATCTCTATCGGTAACGATAATTGATTGGCTGAGATTAACTAAGTTAGCAGCAGCTAGCTGAACAGCATCATTGGGATTAGTGGCATCTGGATGCTGTACGGCCCTTAGCTGATCAAGGGTTACAATGCCGAGATTGTCTACGGTGATAGAAAAAACTAAGGCATTGCCTGAGCTTATGTGTCCTTCTACGGCGTTGCCATTGAGTGAGAGTGTAACGGATTGACCGGTGGCAACATCGATGAGACCAGAGGGCCCAGCAATTATGCCAAGGGTGTAGGAGCCGCCGGAGGTGGTGCCAGGTCCATCGGCGCCGTAGGCAGAGGTGATAGCAGAGAAATTAGGAGCAAAACCAGCAGAGGCATTGGTTGCCAAAGTAGTTTCATCTACGGTGAGTATTGGTAGGTTTGCTGTTGTTATGTCTAGGTGGGCGGTGGGCCCATCATCTTTAAAGATAAAGGAGGAGCCGATGTCTAGTTTAGCTGTGGCGGTGGAGGTATCGCCATCTCTATCGGTGACGGTAATTGATTGGCTGAGATTAACTAAGTTAGCAGCAGCTAGCTGAACAGCATCATTGGGATTAGTGGCATCTGGATGCTGAACGGCCCTTAGCTGATCAAGGGTTACCAGTCCGAAGCTGTCTACGGTGATAGAAAAAACTAAGGCATTGCCTGAGGCAATGTGTCCCTCTACGGTGTTGCCATTGAGTGAGAGTGTAACGGATTGACCGGTGGCAACATCGATGAGACCAGAGGGCCCAGCAATTATGCCAAGGGTGTAGGAGCCGCCTGTTGTGGTGCCAGGTCCATCGGCGCCGTAGGCAGAGGTGATAGCAGAGAAATTAGGAGCAAAACTAGCAGAGGCATTAGTTGCCAAAGTAGTTTCATCTACGGTGAGTATTGGTAGGTTTGCTGTTGTTATGTCTAGGTGGGCGGTGGGTCCATCATCTTGAATTGAGAAGAATCCAGCCCCCAGATTAACCGCCACTGATTTGCTATCACCATCGGCATCTGTGACCATTTGAACTATTTGCAGGTCTGCCGGATTTCCAAGCAGTAGTGTTGCTTCTTCATCAAAGCTGTTGCCTGGAATGGGATGCCAGATGGCTTGCAGTTGATTGAATGTAATTATGCCATTGCTTGTGTCAATTGTGATCGTAAAGTAGTTAATTCCTTCGGCGGAGCCAGTTATTGTGTTTCCAATTTGATTTAGAAGAATTTGTTCTCCTTGCCCGTAGCCATCCCCATCGCTGGTTGAATTGTCGCCAGTTTGCAGCGCAAACAAACCAGAGCTAATATTATTGCTAACCAGTGCCAATGCATAGCTGTTGCTGCCAGGGCCATCGGCCCCATAGCCAGTTTGGATGCCCGGAGTACTGTTATTAACATCAAATAGGGTGGCAAGATTGATACTGGCTATCGCCAGGCCTGCGGGAGGTTCACTTACTCCGCCTGGGCTGGCGCTGTCTGTTCCCAGAGGGCGAGTTTCATCAAGCACTAATTTTCCTAAATTCCCTTGGCTTGCTTGCACATAGGGTTCTGCATCAATGATCAAGATTCCGCCGCTGGCTGTGGCCCCATTGCCAGCACTATCTACTACTGATACGTTAAATGGAATAGCAGCGTCGTTGCCATTGATATTTGGATTGCCTTGGGTGGCGTTGTTTACAGGAGAATTTAGAATGAAGGTATAACTAATTATTCCTGTGCTGCTGTTGAAGCCTGTGAGTATAAGTGTCCCCTCTTGGCTGCTATCGCCGTCACCCGGTTCCAGTGGAATTTGGTAGAAGGGATCAGCTGGGTCGATGCTTCCAAGCTGGCCAAGGGTAAAAACTTTACCGGCAATAGTCACAGAACTTATGTCTTCTATGCCATCTGGATCACTGATGGTAATTATTCCTTGGGTGCTTGCCAGCCCGGCATAGCTTGCTCCTTCTAGTCCCAGTTCTGCCACTGTGCCGGGGCTTAAGCCAATGCTGGGATTTGCCCTCAGTTGATCATTGCTAACCACCGCCTCCGGTGGTGCCTCTGTGATGCTAATATTTGGTGCTTGATTTACTATTTCCGCTGGGGGTACCGTTGGCTGCGCTTCCGTGGCCACCGTAGAAACTAATGCTGCGGCCACTGGGGCAATGCCGGTGGCCTCTGGATTGCCTGCAACTATTCCGGCGGCTGCACCAGTTCGGCCATCAAATGGAACTACACCAGCGGTACCTAATAGCGCCGCCGGCAAGCCAGTTACCAGCAGGCCCCCCCCTCCGCCGCCGGAATCGTAGTTGCTTATCGGAGGCTTTTCGCTGGCAATTGCTGAGGTGGCGGCAATCTCGCCAATGGGGCCCAGCGGTGCGGTGGCTGGTCCGAAGTTGTAGTTGGGTAGTGCTACTGGTGTTTCCCCTGGGGGTAGGGGATTGCTGCCCACCTGGTCGTGTACGGAGGGGCTACCAAGAATTGTTTCGTCCTTGCGGTCGTTGGGGTTGCCTACCAACGGTTCACTGCCCAGTGGATTTACTGCAGAAGGATCTGTGGCATCTGGTCCAGCTAGAAATGATGAGGTCATCGTTACTTCTTCTCTATTTTAAAAGTAGTCCTGCTGGCTCAGTAAATAGCCATTAGTATTCAGCTTATCTGCTGCAGTTGTGCCTTGGATCTGCTGGTAATTGCTTTTGCAAATGGCTTTCATTGCTTGCTTTGGCTATGGTTTTGAATCTTTAGATTGACTCACGAAACGCGTTGTTCATTGTTCGTGTAAAGGGTTGGAAGATATAGCGCAGTACGCTGCGCTGCGGCCCTTGGATGTCTGCCACTAGGGGCATGCCAACTTGCACCGGCAGTTTGTTATTGTTGATTTCCATGTACTGCCTTTGCAGTTGAATGCGCGCCTTGTAGTAGTAGCGGCGATCATCTGGATCTTGCACTGTGGAAGGTGAAATGCTCATTACGTTTCCGGGCACTGAGCCATAAATCGTGGAATCAAAGGGTTGTAGCTTTACTTCTACCTTCTGCCCTGTTCTCACAAAACCGATGTCTCTTGAAGCTATGCGGGCTTCCGCAATTAGTGTGGTGTTCACTGGTACCACTGAGGCCACCACAGCCCCTGGGGCGATTACACCGCCTGGGGCTTTATAGCGTAGATCACTGATACGTCCATCTACAGGTGCAACAATACTGGTGCGTTCTAGTTGGTTTTGAACTTTTTTAATATTCTCATTAATCACTGCTTCCTCGCTAACTGATGCGGCAATTTGTGAGTTTTCCTCTAGGCGTAGGCCAGATTTAAGGCTTCTTAGTTTTGCCTCTGCTTCACTGCGCAGGCGCAGGGATATCTGGCGATCCCCCTGAAGCTCTGCTAACTTAGTATTTAAGGAGGCTAGTTG
Organism: Synechococcus sp. UW140; assembly: GCA_943369595.1. Classification (GTDB taxonomy): domain Bacteria; phylum Cyanobacteriota; class Cyanobacteriia; order PCC-6307; family Cyanobiaceae; genus Synechococcus_D. The sequence goes on along the minus strand of CALRNU020000030.1, from coordinate 21,798 downwards.
TTGTCTCGCATTTACCAGGCTAAGTCTTGAGCCAGCTCCACTGCTAGTTAGTTGATGGTACATCTCTACCTGTTCATTGGAGAGAGCCCTTTCCAGTTGAAATTTACGTTCTTGTTGGTCAAATCTACTGATTTCGGCCGTTTTCTGGGCCACTTGTGCTTCTACTGCCGCAATTTGATCTTTGGCATTATTAAGGCGCGTGGTTAGTAGATCTTGCTGGGCTTTTTGTACTTCTGTTGTAGTTTTGCCGATGCTGGCATCGCCTGCCAATGATGCCCGGAGCTGTTTTTGTTGGCTCTCAAGATTTCCCAACTGTTGCTGCATTGCCTTGTATTCGCTCTCCAATAGATTTGGTCTTAGTTGCAGTAATAGTTGCCCCCTGCGAACCTGGTCACCATCCTGCACTAATACCTTCTCTACCAGACCACCCTCAAGATGTTGCACCACATTCACTTGGCCTTCAGGCATCACTTCCCCGGAGGCATGTACCACCTGATTGATCGGTGTAAGCGCTGCCCATGGGATAAATATCACTACGGCCCCTGCTAGGCAATAAAGGCTGAGTCGTAGGTATTTATTTTCTGGTTTTTCCTCTAATTCCAGCGCTTGGCTGAGTCGCTTGCGCCCCATCAGGCTGGGTTCGTCATTGATTATGGCCAGGCCATTTTTTGGATGGGAGTTGCTAGTTATTGTTTTGTGGGAGTTCATGGTTTTAGTGGATTGCGAAAGTTTGTTTCTGTTAGTAGTTTTGTGCATTTAAATTGGCGTACTTCTGCTTTTCTTTTGTCATCGCACCTCCATGGGTAAGGATGGCTGCATGCGTGCTTGTAGTTCCTTCCCTGTTCCCTCAAAAACACTTATTCCTTTGTCTAGGATGCAGAGTCGATCAACTAGTTCTAGGACTGATTTATTTTCGGTTGTAATTATTACGCAGCGATCCTTGCCAGTGATGCTGCTGTTGCGAAGCTTGCTAATTGTTGTTAGTAATTTATCAAAATCTTCGGGATTTAGCCCTTGACTTATGTCGTCTATTAATAGGATCGGTGCATCTTTAATCATTGCCTGGGCCAGCAGTATTAATTTCCGAGTGCCGATGGAAAGTGTATAGAGAACCTCCTCATCTAGCATGGTGAATATCCCGTTGGGAAGTTTTTCCAGGCGCTCTTGTAGGCCCAGCTCGGCACAGATCTGAGCCACTTGCTCCTCTGTGGCATCTGCATTCAGTGCTGTTAGATTTGACCAGAGGCTGCCAGGTAGCAACTCTGTAGTGTTGTTCATATAGCTAATGTTGCGTTGTAAGCCCTCTATGTTGTATTGGCGATAGTCCTTGCCATCAAACATTATTGTGCCGTTCCCCACAGGGTAAAGTTGATCTATCACCTTTAATATTGTGCTCTTTCCACAACCTGCTGGTCCGGTAATTGCCAGGATCTGCCCGGGGTTTGCTGATAGTGATACCCGGGTGAGCGCCAGGGCCTGGTCGTTGCCAAGTCTTACCGCTATGGCATTAAGGTTTAGGTTTCCCCGCAACCGTAGGTTTTGATTTTCTTCTCCTGGTTGGTTTGCACTGCGTAGCTTGAGGAAACTGTCGATCTGCTGATACTGGCTTGCCATGCTGCTGTATCGCAGTAGGGCATTCATTAGTTGTTGGAAGGGGCTAAATATCCGCCACACAAAAAACATTGAGGCGATTAAGTTGCCCATTACGGCTGGATTTGCTGGATTCATGAAGGCTAACCATGCCCCTATCCCAAGGGTTAGCACTCCACCTAATTGGGCGGTGGTGTTAACAATTACCTGTAGTCTGCCCACCTGACGGTTAAGGGTGAGACCGCTGGCACTGCTCTCAGCTGAGAGTCCTCGTAGCTTCTGTAACCACACCCATTCCAGATGGCTAGTTTTTAATTCGAGAAATCTACTTACAAGATCCTGTTGGGCTTGGCCAATCCCTAAGCCGCTGGCTTGATTGATTTCAAGGGCCCCGGCATAGTAGCGAGATAGCACTACAACTATGCTTCCGCTGATTAGCATTAATACAATGGGTACGATAACTAGCCATCCGGAAATGATCGCTACGGCGCCTAGGTAGATCACAATGAACGGAAAATCTAGGCAGGCCAGGGCTAGCGGTCCCTGTAGGTAGCCCAGTAGGCTGTCTAGATTGCGCATGCGGTTGTATAAACCACTGCGGCCAAGATTTTCCACTTGTCGATAATCTAGTGAAAATAGCTTTTCCACTAGGCCAATGCCAAGCAGAGCTTCGATTCTTCCCGACAGCAACGCCAGTTGGCTTGCTCTCCACTGGCGCATAATTGTATCTAGCGCGAACAGGGCAAGTACCCCAATGAATATCCAGCTTGTAGATGCAATGCTATTGCTTGGAATTGATATATTGTAGATTGCTCTTATGTAAAATGGTAGCGCTAGGGCTAGTAATGCCAGTCCAAAACTGATGGCATACAGTAGGCCAATCCTTTTTGTGAAGCGGTAGGCAATCTGTTTTAGTACCGGTACCCTGCCATTGGTTTGGCGTTCCTGTAGAAGCATTACCTTGCCGCCCCAAGGCACTGTGTCTAGGGCTTGCCGGCCATGGCTGTGGCCGGCTACCACACTGCCATCGCTATCTATGTATAACATATATGGCTTATTCTCTGGACTCACATACAGTGCTGGTAATAGTTGCACATTTAATTTGTTCCAATTGGGTAGTGTTTCTAGCCAACTGCTATAGCCAAGATGTAGCAGGAGATTGCGGGCATCTACTAGGTCCATGCGCCGCGGATCATTGCCGATAAGTTCAAATAATTCCTCTGCGGGACCGGTCCAGTGCAGTTGCTGTAGTAACAGCCGCAGGCAGAAGGCCATGGGCGCGTCGCTGCTAAGGCTGATGTCTCGAATTTGGGCGTGACGGCTTGTCATTACTGCACCTGCTGGGGAATGTTTGGTAGTTCAATTACGGCATCTACAAGGGTTTGCAATATGGATCCGTCGCCTGTGATTAATACCGTTGTGCGGCCTTTGCAGCGTTTTAGCATTTTTGTTAGCCCATGGATGAATTCTTTGCCATAGGAGCTCTGGCTTAGATCCAGCAGCACTAGTTCAGGGCTCGCTGCCAGGCCGCGCACCAGCTGAAATAGTTGCAGGCTGTCCTTGGATAGCCCTGATGAACCATTGTTTCCTAGGGGGGTCTCGTAACCCATGGGTAGATTGCTAACTTTTTCTTCTGTGCCGATCACCACTGACCAGAAAAGTGCACGGCTGCGTAGTCGATTGGGCTGAAAGCGGGTTATGTTATCCAATAAGCTGCCTTCGAAAAAATGTTGGGCAGGATCTATGTATATTATTTTTTGACGTAAATTTTCCCTTTGGTATTTTGTGATTGGTATCGCGTTTAAATTTAGTTCTATATCATTCTCAATTTGGATCAGATTTAAAAATAAACGTCTTGCCTGGCCGTTGCCCTCTTTTTCTCTTAGCAAGATTGCTGAGCCTGGATCAATGGTTCCTAGATGTATTCCAGAAATGTTTATTTCTAAGGGGCCTTTTATTTCTAGTTGTTCATTGCCCCCTGCTGCTTCCGCCGGTAAGGCCATCAACTGCGCCAGTTCCTGGCGGGCGTGACTCATGCGGCGATAACTACTCCATAGCCCTAGGCCCTCCTGCCAGGGCTGCAGAATCTTTCCCCCTAGCAGCAGGCAGGCGGCCAGGGCCCCCACCAGCAATTGTCCTTGGATTACTAAAAATGCTCCCCAGGTTACTAGCGATGCCAGGGTTATTTGACCCATCAGGTAGCCAAAAGCCTGGTATTGGCCGGTAAGCACATTATTTTTTATGCGTTGCCTGGCTAGCTGTTCCTGGCGATCCTGGTTGCCTACCAGGAAGAATCTTGCCAAGCCATTGGATTTTATTTTGTCTACAGCTGCCATTAGTTGAGATTGATAATTTATTCTTGCTAATTCCAAGCGATCGCGGCGTTTGCTGTGGATTTCAAAGCTGCGGGCGTAGTGAAGAGCCCTTAGGAAATAGATGCTAATTGCCCCTAGGGCGATTAGGCCAAGGCTGCCGCCAATCAAGAATAGAACCACTACAAATAGTAGAGAGAAAACCAGATCTATGGCTGTTGTTACTGCCTGTAGGGCACTTTCATCCCTTAGTAGATTTATGCTATTGAAGCGTTCTAGATGGCTGCTTGGGCTTGTTTTCAGTACATCTTTTAGTTGTAATTCAGTGAAGTGGGTTAGGGCTTCCAGGCGCTTGCGGTGTTCAATGCGGGCCCCATCTCCACCGGTTAGCTCTAGTCGCATTGCCTTTAGCCATCCGGCTATCATAAGTAATACAACTACGCCAACTGTCAATAGGGCAAGGCTTTCGATTGAGCCACTAGGAAGTACTGATGTGTATACTAAATTTATGTACAATGGTGATGCTAGCTCGAAAATATTTATAAGTACGGACGCTATTAGTATCGGTGTCAGCTGGTATTGAAGCCAATCGATCTGGCCCAGACTTCTGAAGAATGAATTATCCCAGAATTCCCTCACTAGCGCCTTGGTCCTGGCGGATCTGTGCTGTATTCCGTCCACCAGGTGGGCTAGGAGCTCTCCTGGGGTGCCGGTAGCGAGCACTCGGTCGGATTCGGCTTCACTGAGGTGTCTCACCCTTTCCTTTGCTTGTTCTATGTATTTACTAATACCCATCCACGCCGGAAATGCTGTGCTCCTGTCTGAATCTGGCTCGAATCTGCGGCGCCACTGCTACTTCAGCGGCAGTTCACCTGGTTGCGGCCGTTTCTTTTGGCTTCATACATGGCGGCATCGGCGCGATCCACCAGCTCATCTACGCTTTCTTCATCCCTTACGAGGGTTAGGCCGATGCTCATGCTTGTGGTGATTAGCCCCCCAGTGGTGTGAATTGGTTTGGCTACGGCCTCCCTCAGCTTGTGGGCTAGCCCTTGGGCATTGGCTTCGTCTTGGACCCCTTGCAATAACACCAGTAATTCGTCTCCGCCTATCCTTGCTGCCAGGTCCCCGGTGCGCAGGCAGTCCTGAATTCTTTTTGCTACGGCGCAAAGTACTTCATCTCCAGCCCTGTGGCTGTAGGTATCATTGATTAATTTGAAGTTGTCTAAATCACAGAATAGTAGGGCAGATCTTGTGCCCGTTCGTCTTAGTTGGTTTTTAATTCGTCTTATGTTTTCAAAGGCTGTGGTTCGATTGGCAAGGCCGGTGAGTGAATCGGTGTTTGCTAGTAGTTTAAGTCCCTCTTCATTTTTCTTGCTTGGGCTTATGTCTTGGTGGGTACCTATCATTCTTGTGGGCTTCCCCTGCGGGTTCCACTCCACAATTTTCCCCTGGTCATGGATCCAGCGATATGTTCCATCTTTATGGCGCATTCGATAGTTGATGTCTATGGCATTTTTTTCTTTATCCCATAGTTTATTTGCTTCTTCTAGTACTTTTGACTTGTCTTCCGGGTGGATCCGCTGGGACCATTCCCTAGGGCTATTGCTCCATTCTTCTGGCCCATGGCCTAGGTTTTGTAAGTATCCATTTGAGTAATAAACTTCATTCTTTTCGAGGTTATTGTCGTAAAGGCCTAGGCTGGCTGATTCGTTAATGTATTCCCATTGTTTTGCCATGAGATCTGATTGCTGGCCTTTGCCGTTTGTCTGTTGCTTGTGGTCTTTGTTTCCTGTGTTCACTGTAGCCAGGCTTTGGGCAAGGGACAGCTCAAATGGGGGCTTAGAACCCCTGCTGCATGGCTCCTTTTTGCTGAGCCCGATTCTCTTGCCAAAATTTGCGGCAAATTTCTGTACCGCCATTGCCATGGATCGCGCCACTGGATTTGGAGGCGGTTCACTAGGGCTAGGTTAGTCATTTTAATTATCCCCATTCTAGCAAACTTGACTCTCTTGTGATTCACTTGGCTTCGCTATGCTGCTGCTTGCTGTATATGTGCCGCCGGATTGTCTTTTTTAGATTGCTTGTTTGATGATAGTTCGTGTTTTGTTTTCTTTTTTATGGCTCAGGGCGGCTCCCGGGATTGGGAAAGGAACGAGGAACAGGAAAGAGAGCAGTTCTGGCACATGCTTTCCCAGCAGGATGCCTCCTGTCGCATGTGGTTTTTGGCGGGTTATCTGCGTGGTCAGGCCGATGCCGCCCAGCTTGATCCCATATCAGATCCCTTGGCTGACTATCCGTTTCTCAGAGATACTTTTTTTTAGTTTCTCGGGGCATGCTTAGGGCTGCGAGGCCTAGGGCAAAGAGGGCTGCGGCGGCGCTGATGGCTAGGACCGAGCCTGAAAGGCTTTCTAGCCCTAACAACTTTCGTAGGGGTGCGAGGTTCTCCACCAGCAGCCATAGCCCCAGGCCTAGCCCTGCCCCTGTGGCCGCATTCCAACTGTTGGCTGAGCGGTTTAGCCACACCAAACCACCACTGCACAGCACCAGTACTGCGAATATTTGGCTGCGTTTCAGCTCTAAGGGCAGCTGCGGCCAAAGGGCCAACACCAGCACCACCAGGCTGAGCGCTATCCCTTGGCCCAGGGCCCGCCGCCAGGTGGCCCGATCAAATAATGGTGCCTCCGGGGGCCTGGGCCCCTGTTGCATTAGCGCTGGCCTGGCTGGTTCTGCTTCAAACACCACGGTGCAGGCCGGATCAATCACCAGATGGAGCACAGCAATGTGCACCGGCAGCAGCAACAGGCCAAGCCCTGGCCACAACAGGGGCAGCAGGCTGAGGGCGGCGATTGGTAGATGAATCGCCAGGGTGTAGGCGAGCCCCTGGTGCAGGTTTGCATCTATGCGGCGCCCCAGGGCCAGGGCCTGCACCAGGTCAGCGAAATTGTCGTTGAGTAACACCAGATCGGCCGCTTCCCGCGCCACGGCACATCCGCGTTTACCCATGGCCACACCAATGTCTGCCGCCTTGAGGGCGGCAGCGTCGTTCACCCCATCCCCAGTCATTGCCACCACCTCCCCAGCCGCTTGCAGTGCTCGCACCAATTGCAATTTCTGATCCGGCAGCACCCGGGCAAATACAGATACTTGCTGCACTTTTGCCGCCAGGGCTTGCCCCCCTAAGCCCATTAGTTCACTGCCACAAACCACCTCGCCGGCGGGCAACCCCGCCTGGGTGGCGATGGAGCGGGCGGTCACCGGACCATCGCCGGTGATCATCACCACCCGCACCCCGGCTTCCCGGGCGCTGGCGATGGCGTCGGGCACATCGGGCCGTAGGGGGTCGGCGAGGCCGATCAGGCCCAGCGGTTGAAACAGAAAACTGTGGAGATCTTCTGGGGGTTCGCCATCGCCCAACCCCTGGGGACTTTCGTGCAGGGGTAGGCCCCCTAGGCCCTGGGCCACCGCCAGCACCCGCAGCCCCTGGCCCGCGAGATAATCGCTGGCGGCCCTTAGGGCCTGGGCCCGGCGCGGATCGAGGTGGCAAAGGTCGCTGATTGCTTCGGGGGCCCCTTTGGCGGCCAGGTGACGCTGGCCCTGGGGATCACTCCAAAGTCGAGACATGGCTAGCAATTTGGCGTCTAAGGGGTAGTCGTGGGCCAGGGGCCAGTCGGGATGTAGGTGTTCACTGCCTTGGAGTTCGCCGAGGGCGAGCTTGCGAATCGCCTGCTCCATGGCGTCTACGGGATCGCGGCGACTGGCCAGCACCGCCAGCTCTAGTAGCTGGTGAAAGGGTTCATCCAGGGGTTGATCAACCTGCCAATGGCATTGGTCGGGCCAGGTGAGCAGTTGTTGTACCGCCATTTGGTTTTGGGTGAGGGTGCCGGTTTTGTCCACCGCTAAAACGGTGGCGCTACCAAGGCTTTCCACCGCCGCGGGCCAACGGGCGAGCACGCCAATCTTTGCCAGCCGTAGGGCCCCCAGGGCCAGAAACAGGGCAAGCACCACTGGGATTTCGTTTGGTAGCAGGGCTAGCGCCAGGGCGAGGGCGGCCAGCAGAGCTTCGGCCCAATGGCCATTAAGCAGGCCTTGCCCTATGGCCAGGGCAGCACATAGGGCAATGGCGGCGATGCTGAGCTGACCGGTGATCCGTCGGGTTTGGCGCTGCAACCGGGTGGGCGGTGGCTGCACGGTGGCCAAGCTTTTACCGAGCTTCCCCAGCTGGGTATCAGGGCCCACGGCCACCACGCTGGCCCAGCCACGGCCACTGGTAACTAAGGATCCGGCCAGCAACAGTTCCCCAGGTAATTCTTTGCCCACCGGCAAAGACTCACCGGTAAGCAGTGACTCATCCAGTTGTAGCCCTAAACCCTCGGTAAATTTGGCATCAGCTGCGAGGCGGTCGCCCTCCTCCAGCCGCAATAAATCAGCAACTAGTAGTTGATCGGCGGTGAGTTCGAGGTCTTGGTCGCCGCGCCGCACATGGGCCCGGGGGGTGGAGAGCCGGGCCAGCTCCGCCAGGGCGCGGTTACTGCGCTGTTGTTGGGCAGCATCCAGCAGGCTGATGCCCAGCACGAAACCCAGCAGCACTATGCCGTCGGTGGGGTCGCCGATCAACAGATAGATCAGGGCGCAACCAAGCAGTAGCAGATTGGTGGGTTCGAATAAGGCCATGGGGCGGGCTAATTTCTAAGGGCAGTACATAAATTTGCCGCTGCATAACTTTTTGGCCTGGCAGCTTTCAGCTGGTTGCTTTCAACTGGCAGCTACTAATCAATGGGGTGAATTGATTAATTGGGTTTGATGGGGCCGCTTTGGTGGCCAAACCCTGAGCCCCCTGGCCCTAATGAAAATGACTATGGTCAGATGACCATGGTTAGATTCAATAGAGACCTGGGCTTTGCAGCTTTGCCCCGCTAGCGGCAACCCGCCAAGCAGAGAAAATTGGCTTGAGCTGGTCAGTTAAAGCAAAGCTGGCCCAAAACAAAACTTTGCCCATGGGCAAAACAAAATTCCGCCCATGGGCAGAAGAAAAGCGGCAACAGGGCATTCCAGTGGTGGGGCTTTAACAGTCTTGTCAGGTAAGGCCGCCCTGGATTGGTCCCATTAGCGTCGGATATGAACCTTTCCCCCACCGCTCCCTATTGGAGTTGGCCCCTGGCCCAGTTGTGCGAGCAGCTGCAGCTGGCCGGCCCTAGTCCTGGTTCGGGGCTGAGCAGCGCCGCGGCGGCAGAGAGGCTCAGCCAGTTTGGTGCCAATAGCCTTGGCAGCCGCCAGGACAGGGGCGATTGGTGGCTGTTGCTGCGTCAGTTCAATAGTCCGATCATTTTGATCCTGTTGGCGGCGGCACTACTTTCCTTTGCCCTTGATTCGCCCATTGATGGGCTGATCATTTTGGCGATCGTTTTACTTAGTGGCTTGCTGGGGTTTTGGCAGGAGCGGGGCGCTGCCCGGGCGGTGCAACAGCTGTTGAAAACAGTGGCGCTGGAATGTCGGGTGTTGCGGGATGGGGTTGAAATTAATTTGCCATTACCGCAGTTAGTGCCTGGGGATGTGGTGCTGCTGGCGGCCGGTGCAGGCATTCCCGCCGATTGCCGGTTGCTGGAGGAACGGGACCTCTGCCTCGATGAGGCGGCCCTCAGTGGTGAGAGCTTTCCGGTGGCCAAATCACTGGCGCCGGTGGCGGCCTCCAGCCCCCTGGCTAAACGCAGCAATGTGTTGCACCTGGGTAGCCATGTGGTGAGCGGCACGGGCTTGGCCTTGGTGGTGCACACCGGGGCTGCCACCAGCTACGGCGCGATTGCTGCCCACCTGCGCCTGCGCCGGGAGGAAACCGAGTTTGAAAGGGGGGTGCGGCGGTTTGGTTATCTGCTGCTGGAAGTTACCCTCACTTTGATTGTAACGATCTTTGCTTTCAATGTTTATTTAGATCGGCCGGTGGCGGATTCCTTTCTTTTTGCCCTGGCCCTGGGGGTGGGGCTCACCCCCCAATTGTTACCGGCAATCATCAGCGTTAACTTGGCGCGAGGGGCAAAGAATATGGCCCGCCGCCGGGTGATTGTGAAACGGCTGGCGGCGATTGAGAATTTTGGCAGTATGGATGTGCTTTGTGCCGATAAAACTGGCACGCTTACTGAGGGGCGGGCGGAGTTGCACCAGGCCCTCGCCGCCGATGGTGGCCCCAGTGAAAAAGTGTTGTTTTATGCGGCGGTAAATGCAGGCTTTGAAACTGGCTTTAATAATCCCATTGATCTGGCCCTGCGCTCCCTGGGGCAAAATCTGGAGGGTTGGCGCAAACTTGATGAATTGCCCTTTGATTTTACCCGTAAACGCCAGAGTATTTTGGCGCTGGCGCCGGGGGCCAGCGAGCCGCTGCTGATCACCAAGGGGGCCCTGGCAAAGGTGCTGGAGGTGTGCCACCAGGCGCAACTGGCCAGCGGTGAATTGGTGCCCTTGGCGCAGCTCCAAAGCAGCATTGAGCACAGCTACCAAAGTTTTAGTGACCAGGGCTATCGATTGCTGGGGGTGGCCACCAAGGCTTGCCCCCTGGCTGCCGCTGGGCCTGGTTTGGATCGCCAAAGTGAACAGAACCTGACCTTTATGGGCTTGCTGGCCCTCAGCGACCCGCTCAAGCCGGCCATTGATGCCACCGTGCGCGAATTGGCCGGCATGGGGGTGCGCTTGAAATTGATCACCGGCGATAACGCCCGAGTGGCCGCTCGGATTGGGTTGGAGGCGGGCCTTGCCAATCCCCAGGTAATCAGTGGCTCTGAGCTGTTGAAGTTAAGCGATGATGCCCTGCCCCTGCGGGCCCAGCAATGTGACATCTTTGCGGAGGTGGAGCCAAACCAAAAGGAACGTTTGATCCGGGCCCTGCGGCGGGCGGGCCATGTGGTGGGTTATATCGGTGATGGCATCAATGATGCCCCGGCCATGCATGCCGCCGATGTGAGTATTTCGGTGCAGGGGGCTGTGGATGTGGCCAAGGAGGCGGCCGATATTGTGTTGTTGGAGCCAGATCTGGGGGTTTTGGCCGCTGGAATCCGCGAAGGCCGCCGCACCTTTGCCAATACGCTCAAGTATGTATTCATGGCCAGTAGTGCTAATTTTGGCAATATGTTTTCGATGGCAGGCGCCTCGCTGTTACTGCCGTTTTTGCCCCTATTACCTAAGCAGATTTTGCTCACTAATCTGCTCACAGACCTGCCGGAGATGACGATCGCCACCGATCGGGTGGACGCCGATTGGATTGAGCAACCCCGTCGCTGGAGTATCCCTTTTATTCGGCGCTTTATGTTGATGTTTGGCCTGGTGAGTTCGGTATTTGACTACCTCACTTTTGCGGTGTTGTTGTGGGTATTGCACTGTGATGCCGCCCACTTCCGCACCGGTTGGTTCATTGAATCGGTGGTTTCTGCCGCTTCGATTGTGCTGGTGGTGCGCACCCGTGGACCCTTGTTGCGCAGTGCTCCCTCCTGGCCGTTGCTGCTGGCCACCCTGGCGGTGGTAGGGGTAACCCTGCTGCTGCCCTGGACGCCCCTGGGTGCTTTATTTGGTTTTGTGCCGTTGCCGCCAATATTTCTACTGCTGCTGGCCATGATTTTGTTGGCTTATATCGCTGCTGCGGAGGCGATGAAGAAGCATTTTTACCGGGACCTGGGGGTTAGCGCCAGAAGCTAATTGGCCGAGGCTATCTGCCGCTTATTAGCATCATTTAGTGGCGCCCTGGCTGCGCTAAGGCTGCTTAGATTTGAGCATACAAGTCTGGGTTCTGGACAATGCAATCCAGCCTCAGTGAATCAAATCCCCAGCCTGGCCCTGAGTGCTACCGGCTGGAGAAGGCCCCCACTGGAATCAAAGGTTTTGATGAAATTAGCGCAGGTGGGTTGCCGCGGGGCCGCTGCACCCTGGTGAGCGGGGCCGCTGGTAGCGGCAAAACAATCTTTGGCCTGGAATTTTTGGTGCAAGGGGCTACTACCTATGCAGAACCAGGGGTGTTGATGTGTTTTGAGGAATCAAGCCTCAATCTTAGCCAAGATGTGAGCAGCCTTGGTTTTAATCTGCCGGAGCTGGTGCGTAATAAGCAGCTGGTGATTGAGTCTTGCCGAATCAACCCGGCTGAGGTGGTTACGGTTGGCGACTTTGACCTGGAAGGCTTATTTCTGAGGCTGGAGCAGGCCATCAAAGCCGTGGGTGCCAAGCGGGTGGTGCTAGATCCGATTGAAACTTTACTTGCCACCTATGGCAATACACCAACCATGCGCGGCGAGTTGCTCCGCCTTTTTGACTGGCTGAATGAACGGGGGCTCACCTCAGTGGTAATTGGTGAAAGGGGGCGCCAGGGGGAGCTAACTCGCTTTGGGGTGGAGGAATATGTATCTGATTGCGTGATCATGCTTGATCAACGGGTTGAAAATGAGATCAGCACCAGGCGGTTGCGGTTGGTTAAATATCGTGGTTCTGCCCACGGCACCAATGAATTTCCATTCACTATCTCCAGCAGGGGTTTTATTGTGCTGCCGATTACGGCGGTAAAGCTCGTTTATACCGCTGGCAAGGAAAGAATATCCACTGGCTTGCCCCAGCTTGATCAGATGCTAGGTGGTGGTTTATATCGTCATTCCAGTGTGCTGATCTCTGGTCATACCGGCACTGGTAAAACAACTTTGATCGCTAATTTTCTCTGTGAGGCGGCCCGCCGCGGCGAGCGATCTCTATTTGTTTCCTCTGAGGAATCACCCGAGCAGCTGGTGCGGGATATGGCCTCGGTGGCCATTGACCTGCAGCATTGGATCGATGTGGGGTTATTGAAGATCTGGGCGGAAAGAACCACCAGCCAAGGCATGGAGGAACGGCTGGCGCGCATGGAGAATTTAATCGAAGAGTTTCAACCGCTCCTGGTGGGTTTAGATACCATTGGCAGCCTTGGCCAAGTGGGGCAAGATCCTGCTGTTAATGCCACGGTGGTACGCACCATTGATTTGCTTAGAAGCCGTGGCATCACCGCCGTGTTGACCGTACTTACCCATGCTGATGTGGAAAAGGGAGATGTGGTAGGTGTTTCGGCAATTATTGATACTTGGCTGTTGGTTAAAAATCTGGAGACCGATGGCGAGCGCAATCGTCTGCTTTATATTGTTAAATCCCGTGGTAGCAATCATTCAAACCAGGTGCGTGAGTTTCGGCTCACCAGCCAGGGGCCAGAATTGGTGGATGTGGTGATTGGCCCTGAGGGGGTAATCACTGGTTCTTCGCGATTGATCTTCGAAGATAAGCAAAAACGTTTAGCCCTTTCTAGCCTTAATGAAATGAAGCGAAAGCATCGCTCATTGCAAAGGCATAGATTGGAGGTTGAGTCGCAGATTGAGCTCTTGCGTAGTCAATTTCAGGAGGAAAGTGACGAACTGGAGCTGATCACCCTTGAGGAGGAGAGTGCCGTTGAGACCGAGGCAAGCCTTGGCTTGCTTCGGTCTCAACATCGAGGTGAAATCCAATGAGCACAACTGATCAATCAGGTATTGGGCCTGGCAAGGGCACTGAGTTTGCTGATGTGAAGGTAGGCTCCGCTGCCAATCAGAGCTATGTGCTAACTCTGTATATCAGTGGTGTTTCCCCCCGCTCGAGCGCTGCCTTGGTCACAATCCAGAGAATTTGTGATCAGGAATTGAGTGGTAGAGTAGAGCTTAATGTGGTTGATATTCGGCTCCACCCTGAAGCCTTAGTTGAGGATCGCATTCTTGCAATCCCCACCCTAATAAAACGACTGCCGCCCCCCCTCCGCCAGATTATTGGCGACCTGGCCAATGAGCAGCGGGTGCGGGTTGCACTGGATCTTGTGCCCATGGGCCATGGCCAGCCAGACAGATGATTTATGAATGATGTTTCTTCTGAATTAGAGCCCACAGAACTGCAGCTGTTACGCGCGGAGGTCGCAAACCTCCAGGAGCTAGTGCGGGCGATCACCAGCGGTGATGTGGATGCAGTGGTGGTGGGTGCAGCCGGAGAAACCCAGCTCTATAGCAGCGCCACCGCTGATCGCCCTTACCGCTTGATTGTGGAGGAGATGGGCGAAGGGGCGGCAATGATTTCGGCCAGTGGCCTGATTTTGTATGTAAATAAACGCCTGGCCCAGTTACTTGATTGCCAGATCGAAGCCCTGGTTGGCACTGCCAGCAGTGAGCTGGTTGACGCTGGCCAGCAACCGCTGCTGCAACACTTGCTTTCATTGCCCCCTGGGGAAAACCACAGCGAGCTTTTGCAGCTAAGGCGTTTTGATGGCAGTGGTTTAGCAGTGCTGGCCACCGTAAGCACCCTGGAAACGCCAGAGGGTTTGCTGCGTTGTTTGATCGTGGCTGATCTCACGGCAATGCATCGGGCTGAGCAGGCCCTGGTTAATTCAGAACTGAGCTATCGGATGTTGGCCATGAATGCCCAAGACGGCATCTTGATCTTGGAATGGGGCAGCGGCCAAATCACCATGGCTAACCCCTACATTGGCCAGGTGCTGGGCTGGGCCCCCGAGGAGCTCCTTGGCAAGCAGCTTTGGGAGATCGGCGCCTTTGTTGATAAGCAGAAGGCGATTGATATTTATGCAGAACTCCAGACCCAGGGCTACGTCCGTTACGAAGACCTACCCCTCCAGGCCGCCGATGGCAGCCTCAAGGAAGTGGAGTTTGTGAGCAACGTGTACCTGGTGGGTGATCAGAAGGTGATCCAGTGCAACATCCGCGACATCTCCGACCGCAAGCAGGCCGAGCGCCTAGCCCAGCAACGGCAGGCTGAGCTGCTGCAGAGCATGCAGGAAATGGTGCAATCCCTGGTGGCCCTCAGTGAAACCCGTGATCCCTATACCGCCGGTCACCAGGCCCGGGTGGCGAATTTAGCAACTGCCATTGCCACTGAGATGGGTTTAGATGACCAGCAGGTTGAAGGGATCAGGATCACCGCCCTGATCCATGACATCGGCAAATTTGCGATACCCGCCGAAATCCTCACCAAACCCACCGCCCTAAAGCCCCAGGAATATGACCTGCTGCGCACCCATGTGCAGGAGGGTTTTGACGTTATCAAGCAAATCAGTTTCCCCTGGCCCGTGGCGGAAATGCTGCTCCATCACCACGAACGGTTGGATGGCAGTGGTTATCCCAACCAGCTGAAGGGGGAACAGATCAGCCTGGGGGGGCGGATTCTGGCGATTGCAGATACGGTGGAGGCCATGGCCACCGATCGGCCCTATCGCTTCTCCCTAGGTTTAGAGGCGGCACTGGCTTGCATTGAGGCGGGCAAGGGCAGGCTTTATGACCCCAGGGCCGTGGACGCTTGTCTTTTGCTGTTCCGCGAGAAGAGCCACAATTTGATGGCCGTTGCTCCCCTGCGGCCGATGGCTAGCTTTGCCGCCCCTAAGCTCGCCCCGGTGCTAATTAGTTCAGGAACTGATGTGAATAGCACTGGGGGCAAAAAGAAAGACCCGATCGCTGATGCGTCGGGCCTCACCATCGAGGGCACATAGCGCCCCTGAAACGAAATCAACAAAGCGCTGGGCCTGCACCGGTTCCAGTTGGGAAAGATCCACCACCACAGCGCTGTGGGCCTGCAATGCCACCACGGCCAACTCCGTCTCCAGATCGCTCAGGGGACGGAGCACAAGGATGTCGTGACCGTAGGGGGCAGAGAAGGGTGTCAGGGGGCTAAAAGCCAGGGATCAATCTTCCCCATCTTCGTCGCTACCGCCCACAGGCACAAGCCTGATCTGCTTGCGGCCGAGCTTAATTTCAAACTCATCGCCGGGTTGCAGATTCAGCATGGCGGTATAGGCCTTGCCGATCAGCAGGTTGCCGTTGCCCTGCACGGTGGCGGTGTAGCTCAGCTTGCGGCCACCTTTGCCAACGCTGGTGCCACCAATTTCCACGCCCTTGGCTTCCAACAGCGCCTCATAGAAGGCGGTGAAGTTCAGACGATCGCTGCCGTCTTTTTTGCTGCTCACGTAACCGCAAGCTTTCACCAAGTCAGACTTGGAACCGTCGCTGAATTCCTTGACCTTGGCAAGGAGGTCTTGTCCGGTGAGCATGCTTCTGGAAGAAAGATTCGCCTTAATGTATCACTGGATCCCCCGCTGTCTAGGTCAACAGCATCTGAAACCCTTGGGCGGTCTCAAAATTACAGCGCCTCTTTGCAACGCAAAGCGCATAAGCCCGTTTAGAACGCAGTGATGAAGCAACCTACGTTTGCAAGCCTGCGATGACCCTGCCAGGGCTGCTCCTCTCGGTTTTGATTTTGTTTGCTCTGTTGCTCAGCCGATACCTATTGGTGGCTGGGGGCTCCTACTGGATTCTTTATGCCAGGCCCAACCATGGCGCCCCAGGTGCTGCGATCAAACGCGACATCTCGTTGTCTGTGGGGGCTACGGCGGTGTTTGCCTTGGCCGCAGCCTTAATCCTGCTGGCCCTAGACCACGGTTTCACCCGCATCTATCCAGATCTACAACGCCACGGTCTCTGGTATCCCTTGGTTAGCTACGGGGTGGTGTTGCTGCTCCAAGACACCTACTTTTATTTCCTGCATCGCTTGTTTCACCACCGGCGTTTCTATCGCCATTGCCATAGGGGCCATCACCTCAGCCGGAGGCCCACCCCCTGGACCTCCTTTGCCTTCGACCTGCCAGAAGCCTTGGCCCAGGCCCTATTTCTGGCGGTGGTCGTTTTTGTGATCCCCCTGCATTTCGTAACCCTGATGGCGATCGGCATCACCATGACCGTGTGGGCCGTGGTCAATCATCTTGGTTTGGAGTGTTTACCGCCAACTTTTCCCCACCATTGGTTTGGCCGTTGGTTCATTGGCCCCGCCCACCATTCCTTGCATCACCTCAATCCCCAGCGGAATTTTGGTTTGTATTTCACCTTCTGGGATCAGCTACTTGGCAGTGAGGATCCCGCCTTCAGATCGCTTGTACCTCTTGGCCGGCGGCCCTGATTGGACGGCGATGGGGCAGGTTGCCGAAATGTTCTCGGGCTAGGGCCAATAGCTCCCCATCGGTGAGCCCATCATCATTGAGGCTTTCGATGCCAACTATGCGATCGAGCAGTTCGCGATGGTGGTTTTCCAGGTAGTGCAGCAACACCTGGCGCATGTCGCTTTCACCGCTGCCATGGCCCAACAGCAGCACCGCATCAGCCTTGGCCATGGCGGCAGTGATTTCGGCTAAATAAACGTTGTCCCGCGGGGCGCGCTGGCCGGCGATATCGCGGTCGTGGCGGTGGCTGAGGTTTTCGCCGCTGCCCCAGAGCCCATGGGGGCGCAAGATTGCTTGAACTACCTCTGCGCCATCAAGGCTATAAACATCGGTTTGGTGATGGTTTAGGTGCAGCACCAGTCGATGGCTCTGGTCCCCCCGCACGGAGGCTGGTTGCCCGTCGGGATGGCCTGGGGTAATGCCTGCTTCCTCTAAAAAATGACGCACTCGTATCACCGCTTCACTATCAAGGTCTGGATGGTGGCCGCCACCGCTATAAATCCAGGTTTCATCACCCTGGGCTAAGCGGATCCGCAGGCGGCTGTCACTCAGTTTTGTAACTTCTGCCCCCAGCTGGCGAAACAGGGCTTCCACCTTGGCGGCCCGCACCCCGTGCTGGAGCGGATGGGAAAACAAAGCCTCCAGGGTTTTTTGGTGGTGTCGGTTCATTGGTTCCCCTGGGGAGGCATATCCCTCTGTAGCCAGAAATGGGAAACTGCACGGGCCTAGGGGTGATGCTGCAACGCCGATGAATAAACCCAGAAGCGGTCGCCCCGCTGATCGCCACCACGGCGAACGCCACAACAGCCACCGGGTTGGTTGGTTGCGGGCGGCGGTGTTGGGGGCCAATGACGGCACAATCTCCGTGGCCAGCCTGGTGGTGGGCATCGCCGCCTCCGGGGCCTCCGTCAATAACATCATGTTGTCTGGCTTAGCGGCCACCGTGGCCGGGGCGGTTTCGATGGCTGCGGGGGAATTTGTTTCCGTGCAGTCTCAGGTTGATACCGAGCGGGCGGATCTTGCTAAGGAGCGCCATGAACTGGCCACCGATCCCCAAGGCGAACTGGCGGAATTAGCCCTGATCTATCGCCAGCGGGGCCTGGATCCCCAACTGGCCCACCAGGTGGCGGAACAACTCTCTGCCCACGATGCCCTTGGGGCCCATGCCCGCGATGAACTGGGCATCACCGAAACCCTGCGGGCCCGGCCGATCCAGGCGGCCTTAACTTCGGCCCTTTGTTTTTTGGTGGGGGCCCTGGTGCCCCTGCTCACGATTGCTCTGGCCCCCAAGGGGTTCATTACCCAAGTTGTTACCTGCACCGCCCTTGGGGCCCTGGTGCTGTTGGGGGGGCTTTCCGCCTATGCCGGTGGTGCCCCAATTAAACGCGGCGCCCTGCGCATGTTGTTTTGGGGGTCCCTAGCCATGGGCCTCACCGCCGTGGTGGGTCGCAGTTTTGGGGCAATGCCGTAGCGCAGAATTAACTACCAAGCCCCGCGAGGGTGGCGCAATGTTTGCATTTGCTTTCTCAACGATTTTGATGGCCCCAGTATTGATGGCCTCAGTTTTGGCGGCTCCCCCAGTGCCAGTGGTGCCCTTGCCGGCAAACTTGAAAGGGCTTTGTAAGCTCACCAAGGAATTCAAGGGGGAGGCCCCCTCGGAAATCATTGAGAAAAAATTTGCTGAACGCTATGAATTTGCCCTGAAGGCCGTTGATTGCCGAGACGATGGCTTTTGCTATCAGATTTGGGGCAAAAACTGCAAGCATTGAAGCTGCATGCATTTAAGCTGCATGCAGGGATGCTGCAACCGAATAAGCCGCTAGGCGACAGCGCCGCCACCGACTCTAATGAAAATGACTAGGGTCCTATGACTAGGGTCAAATTCAAGAGACAAAGGCCCTTTGGGGTCTGTTCGAATATCTGCGTTTGTGTTGCTTGGGTGCCCACCTGGGGACTTTTTGGTTAATGTGCTTATTAGTTTATGTGCTCAGCACTTGCCACTAAAAAGGGTCATGGTTAGACAAATCTCCCTAATTGTTCAACAAAATCCACCTTGGCAGGGAACTCTTTTGCTGTGGTCGCGCAAATTATTTGATGGGCTAACTGAGGAATCATCTACTTTTACTTGCACGCGCAACTAATTGCAAGAAGATCCAATTGAAAGCCGATCCAACCGACAGCTGATCCAATTGAAAGTTGATCTAAGTGCTTGTCCTACTGGGGCCAAGTTCGGGATGGGGATGGGTTGCCTCAGATTCGAACTGAGGACCGATCGGTTAAGAGCCGACTGCTCTACCGCTGAGCTAGCAACCCCCAAGTACCCTTTTTAGCCGAGTGCCCCCACCTCTGGCAAGCCCTGGGGCCGAAATTTTTGCTACCAGCCAGTTTTTTCGGCCTTTTTCGGGGTTTGTGCTTTATTTTTTAGGGAACTTTCTAAAAGATAGGCTGCAAGGTTGCTTACCGAACGACCCTGATCTTCGCTGGCTGCAAGCAACATTTCATAGGTCGAACTTGGAATTGTTATCGAAATTCGCTTGGGTGATTTGAACTCCATGGATTTAGCTTGTGAATTGGCGTTAGCTATAGGGAAAGGCGGTTTATGAAATCACTATGGGAAGGCAAAATTCAGCCGGCTAGCTGATTCAAAGCACTTTGCAAATTCAAATGCTTGGTAATTCCGCATTGAAATGCTTAGTAATTCTGCATTCAAATGGTTAGTAATTTCACATTCTCATCCCTCTGAGCTCATTGCCTGAAAATAACATATATGTCCCTCCCTCCGGGGGGGGGGGGTGAATGCGGTTTGCAGATTTTGCATAGTTCCCACCTAAAAGTCTTATCCACAGTCAATCTCCATGAACTTTGATTTCAATGGGGCCTGGGGAGATGGGGCCAACTTGCCTTGGTTTCTGTTTTTAATAGAAGTCACCGGGCCAACCACCCCAGCCGCCCCAGCCAAAGCCATCGAAGTCTGGGTCTGTACCCCAATCGGGTGCTTCCCACGAAACTGCGTGCTTGGCCGGACCGGCCGGTCCAGTGAGGGTGTCTACGGTTAGAGCTGGGGTGGTAACCGTGGCGCAAGGGCAAATGCAGGAGCCATTGCTGGCTAGGTAGCCCACGGTTGGTTGCGCGCAGGCGCAACCAACCGTGGGCTAGGCCAGGGGTTGGCCCAGTGAAAAGCATAAATAAACTGAGGCCCATGCCTACGGCAGAGCCGATGGCCAAGCCAGCAGTTGAATTTGAGAATTTTTCCATGGGTTAAGTATGGCGCTGCAGGCGCTGCCTGCTTTGCAGCGCCCCAGGGTTTACACGACCAGTGGCTCAGTTACCGCTGTAAATAATGAACTCGATGATGTCCCCATCCTTGAGGGCATTCCCGATCGCCTTGCGGGCTGCCACCCGTTCGATGCGGGCATCAAGCACTCCTATGGCTTTTTTGGCATCTACCCCTTTGCCCAGGGTGGCCACCACATCGCTAGGGGTGAGTTTGCCGATGGCAATCACCGGCTGAGATTTCACCGTGCCACCGATCAGGTTATCGGTGAGATTGATTATCCCTATGGGTGTGGCGGTGCCGGTGGCCAGGGCCAAGTTTGTGAGGCGGGCGGCAATGGTGGAGCACCGTAGTTCCACCGGATAGCCCTTCACATCAGCGCTAACCAGGGCAATGGGCACGGCATTGGAGCCCTCCAGGGGAGCCGCCTTCACTGAACTTGAGGCGGTGCCCCCCTCTGGGGCGGGCATGTTACCAAGGCCGATTACGTAGGCCGGGGCGCTGGCGGAGCCTGCCTTGAGGCATTGAAACCCATAGATCTTTGCCTGGGCTTGGCCAGCGTTGCCAAGGGCGGCAGCGCTGGCCAGGAGGCCGGCGCTAATGGCTGTAAGGGTTTTGAAGGGGCCCATTGGTTTGAAGTTGGCCATGGTTTTGAGAATGGTTTTGGTTTGCATAGCCAACAGGTTGTCACAAACATCATGTTTTGACAAGGCTTGTTATTTTAAAATGCTTAGGTTTTAGCGAGAATTTTGATCTGCAAAAAGCTGTTTTTTAAATCAACCTAGATTGGGTTTGTCGTTTTGGTTGGCTTAGCATTTAAGATGCTTTTAGTTGTTACCATTGCATGGTCGCTAGCCGTTGCCGCTAATTAATTGCCCCTGGCATGTTATGCGTGAATATATAGATTTTCCCGACGGTATTTTTGACTGATTATGGTAGTTTTATGGCCGCAACCTTCCAATGCAGTAGTTGATGGCGATTCATGGTGATGCCTATGGGTCGCTTGCTGCTGGGGTCCAGCAGTTGAAGATTAAATTGGTCTAAATTCTTGTAGCCAAATTTGATTGTTTTCAGCTGTTCAACGGCAGCAAAGTTGTCTTTGTTGCCGTTATGCTTTTGAATATCTATCAACAGTTTTTGTAGTCCTTCAGGGCTTATGGCCTCGTCTACTTTGTGGTCTACCACTGGGCTGGCAAAGGCCATGCCCAGGCCAGCAATGCCGGAGGAAATGAAGTTTTTGCCTCCCAGGGATTCTTCTAGTCCATTGCTAACTTTTTTTCTGACCTGGGGTTTGATATTGTCCCTAAGGGAATCAAAATCAACCCCAGCCTCTATTTCTTTTTTGTTGTGTTGGGCCGTTGCTTGATACAATTGATAAAGGCTAATCAATGGGGTGAAATAGATATATCCACCTAGGCCCGCCAGGAAAAAGCAGGAAATTGCCAGACAGGTACGTTTTTTCACGGCTATTTAGGGACTCCTGAAAAAGCCAGATCGATTGCAGCGCAGCTTGTTTCAGCGATCAAAACCCGATAAACTGGCCTCGATCAGGGCAATTGACGATTGCTACAACTGCTGAGCACTGCAGATGTACCGGAAACACCATAACGGGCAGC
>CALRNU020000029.1:0-26577 GCA_943369595.1 Synechococcus sp. UW140 | reverse complement strand
AGAGCTGATCACGATGCTCGCGCCGATACATGTGGAAAACCCTGGGCGGCTTTTGGGCACAAATGGCCCTATTTGCGTACATTTTACCGCCAGAAACTGCCCAGATCCATTGCGGCGCACCTGGTCTGGCCTTATTCAGGAGGCCCTAACTAGGTTAATTTAAAGGAAGCCCCCGGGGCGGGGACGATTATTGGAGAGTGACAAATTTACGGCACTGGCTTTGGCGCTAGGTGCCTTACCTTGGCTGGGTATGGCTATCGTATTGAAGGCCAGGGACCAGCGTTCCCCATCCCCCCGGAACGGGGCAACGGAATGGGGTTGCCAGGCGGGGAACACGTAGAAGTCACCGGGCACGGGTAATACATATTGGGTCATGCCTGTGCGAAAACTTTGGATATGCCATTCCTCCGGGCCATGGAAACACAGTTGACCATCAAAGCTTTGGCCATTGATCTGTGGCGGCACCTTTAAAAATAAAACCCCAGAGAAGCTTCCCCCGTGGGTATGGGTGGGGTTGTAGTCCCCCGCCTTTTGCACATTTAACCAGATATCAATCATTTGTAGCCCATAGCGCCCAGGCGTCCAGGGCCCTCGCCCCTGGGGGGGCTGTTGATCAATCACATGGCGGATCCAGCGTTCACAGGCCGGCAGCAGCACCGAACGGCACAGGTCGTCTACCCCGGGGAATTCAGGCCCCAGTTCCCTTTGCCAACTCAATTGGCCAGCCAATTTGGCCGAGGCATCGGCAGTTTTCTCTGGGGCCTGCATCACCTGCTCGGCCATGGCTTGCAGTTGCCCTAATTGCCCTTGCTCCAGTTGGCCCTTGAGAAGGTGCCGGGGAAATAGGCTGAGAACCTCCATGGGGCCTTAGGAATTGGGTGTTGTTAGATTAAGTGCTGGCGGTTATGTAGTGGCTTGATTTGCCTAGGAATCTTTTCTCCACAGTTTGGTAAAGCAGGAAGGCTAATATTCCACTGGCGCCTAGGCTAAGAATTTGGCACCAGGGGCTTTCTCTGAAATCCGCCGACAAGCTTGAGATGAATAACTGTATTAATGGAAAATGTATTAAGTAGATGCCATAGGAGAGGTCTCCGAATCTGAGGATATTTAAGGCTAGTTTGCTGGGTTTTATCGGGTAGAATGCGGCAATGGTAATTAGGAATAGCGTAATTGCTAATGGTATACCAGCTCCGCTTAGGCCTGTAACAATTATTGTGGCTAGGCTGCGGGCCCAGGGGTGAATTGCGGGTAATTTCTTTAGATTATTTAGAATAGTTGTTTTCCAATGGGATGCTCCAACCCCCGTCAAAAAGCAAAGGGTAATTGTTGTATGTATTGGCAGATTATTGTTGATGCTTAGGGCAAGTAGCGCTCCAAGGCCGAGGATTTTTAGACTTAGATTTCTGTTTGAGTGTGTGCAGAGGGCAAACAGCAATGGCAGAAGTAGGTAAAATATTAGCTCATACTTGATGCTCCAGAGGCTTCCGTTTACTGCGCAATAATTTGGATTGTGGCCCTGGGGTATTGGGTAGGCGCAGGGGTATCGGAAGTTGAGAAAACTTAAATTGTTGGCGAGATAGCTTATTAGTGATGTAATTGATACCCCCGGGCTTGGGGCTATTAGGGCTTTCACCCATGCCAGCAGGCCGCCAATAACCACAACAGTTATATAGGCTGGAAATATTCTCCTGATCCGCTTATTTAGATAGTTTAAAGTGTTTTGGGACCTTTTTAGGCTTTCGCTTACCAATAATCCGCTCAGGTAAATAAAGATTGGTACCGCTGGAATTGAGCTCAATGGCCCCAGGCTCGGCGCCCCGGCAAGGGTTGAAGCGTGTTGGCATACAACGGCCGCCGCAAGGATCAGGCGTACCAAGTCTAATTCGTTGATTTTTGGAAGGCTTGGTTCGCTTTGGTGCACTTTTAATTACTAGTCTTTTATTTGTTTGTCTATTGATTATATTTTTCTGGGTTTATTTCTGCAATGCTTTCTTCAAGTTGTTTTATTCTTTGCTCCGGCGAGCCAATTAGTTCTATTAGTTTTGGGCCATGGCGGTCGCTTAGTAAATTAAAACGTCCATGGCGGTAAATCTGCTTGAAGATTGTGTCTACCTCGTCGCGGTAGCTATGGTCTACGGGTCTGATGCCATCCTCTTCCATGGCCACTGGCCATTGCTCTGATTTGGGTACGAAGGCGAGAATATCTAGGTGGTCTAGGGATTCTTTTGCTGCAGGAACCATAGACTCAACAAAGGCAGCGTCAATGTCTGTGCTGGCTTGGTTGGCTGTGTATTGAGAATAGGCTATGTAATCCACTGGGCAGCGATCAAAGATAACTTGATCCGTGGGCTCTGAGTGGCGATTGATTCTGCTTATGTTGTAATAAAGTTGTATGCCATTGTGCAGCCGTGTTGACAACTCCCGGAATTTTATTTCATAGGGTCCGTGGAGGCTCAGGGCTCGATAGGGTTCCTCCTCTCTTGTGTAGTCAGGATGGTTTTCAACCCATTGGTTAACCACTGTTGATTTGCCGAGGGAATGGGATCCAGACACAGCAATGCGCACTTACATCCTTGCGGGTGGTTGGTGGGCTTGGCGAAAGGTGGGGAAGCCGGCTAACGGATTTGAACCGATGACCTTCGCTTTACAAAAGCGCTGCTCTACCGCTGAGCT
The DNA here is from genome assembly GCA_943369595.1 of Synechococcus sp. UW140. Lineage (GTDB taxonomy): Bacteria > Cyanobacteriota > Cyanobacteriia > PCC-6307 > Cyanobiaceae > Synechococcus_D. Next base: position 23,904 of record CALRNU020000029.1, on the reverse strand, counting down.
AAGCCGGCACCGCATCACTTTACTGCTGCGACTGCAGCCACCAGGCCACCAGGGCAGTTCTATTTCTGGTGCGGCTACGCCTTAACAGGGCCTCCACATGGGTTTCCACCGTGCGTACCGAGAGTTGCAGCTGGTGGGCCACTTCTCGGTTGCTCCAGCCCAGCAGCAGGTAATCAAGTACGCCCCGCTGGGCGTTGGTGAAGCGCTCTGGTTCCAAGGGCAGCGGGGCCTAGGGCCCCCACCAAACAGACCCTCAGGATTCCCCGCTGGCCAAGGTTTGTAGCGCCGTGTCTTTAACCCGCCGGATCGGCAGGTTGGCCACCAATGCTGTGGTGCGTTCCTCGGTTTCCAGGCTCACGTCTCCGCCCTCCAGGTCGAGCTCCACGTATTTGCTCACCACTTCGAGAATTTCCTTGCGCATTCTCTGCAGTAATTCAGGGTTGAGGTCACTGCGGTCATGGGCAAGCACCAGCTGGAGCCGGTGTTTTGCGGTGGTGGCGCTGGCCTGCTGGCGGCCCAGCAAACGATCAATCAGGTCACGCAAAGTCATCGGCTCAGAAGATTTTTGTTTGCATCAGCTGGCGCACCTTCGCCCGCAGCCCCCTGTTGAGCTGGGTGGGGTCTGGCAGGGGAATCGTTTCCCCCTGCAAGCGCCTGGCGATATTTCGATAGGCCACCGCCGCCGGGGATTTGCCGCCATTGAGGGTGAGTGGTTCACCGCGGTTGGTGCTCACAATCACCTGCTCGTCCTCCAGCACCAAGCCCAGCAGGGGCAAGGCAAGGATGTCGGTTACGTCAGACACCCCCAGCATTTCCTGGTTGGCCATCATCTTGGGCCGCACCCGGTTAAGCACCAATTGAATTGGTTCGATGTTGCGGGTATTGAGCAGGCCGATCACCCGGTCGGCATCCCGCACCGCCGACACCTCCGGGGTGGTAACCACAATCGCCTCTTCGGCGGCGGCGGCGGCGTTCTTGAAGCCGTCTTCGATGCCGGCGGGAGCATCGATCAACACCACATCGAAGTGGGGTTTGATCAGCTCCACAATTTTTTGCATGTCCTCGGGCTTGAGCCACTCGAGCATGCGGGGGTTGCCCGCGGGCAACAGGGCCAGGTTTGGCTCCTGCTTGTGCTTCACCATCGCCTGCTCCAGGCGGCAGCTGCCGGCCAGCACCTCCTGGGCGGTGTAAACGATCCGATTTTCCAGGCCCAGCAGCAGATCGAGGTTGCGCAGGCCGAAGTCGGCATCGAGCACGGCCGTGCGCACCCCCTGGGAGGCCAGGGCAATGCCGAGGTTGGCGGTGAGGGTGGTTTTACCCACGCCCCCCTTGCCGGAACAGATCAGGATCGTGCGCGGGGGGGAAGCGGTCACGGAAACAGGAACATCGGCGGGTACGGCCGATGGGATCGGTGTCGGAAAGTTACAGCGGCGCCGCCTTGGCCGGTGCATTCTGGGTACTAGCGCAACGAATCGAAGTCCCAATGACCACCGGTGTAACCAGCCTTGGCCACCACCAGCGCCTGCTGGTGATGCCCGATGACGGCGCTGAGGCGGTGGTGGGATTGATCGACCAGGCCAGTTTTGAACTGCGTTTAAAGCAATTCAAACTGCAGTCCCAAACCATTGAGGCAGCCCTGCTACGGGCCAAGGAGCGGGGGGTGCGGGTGCGGGTGATGCTCAACCCCCACACCTCCGGGGGCGACCGTTGGAACGATGAGGCCTATGGCCGGCTCCAGGGCTGGGGCATGGAGGTGGCCTGGACCAGTGAATCCTTCCCGGTGACCCACGAGAAGTCGATCGTGATCGACAACAACGCCGCCCTAATTGCCACTTTTAACCTCTCCGATAAGTACTTCACAGAAACCCGGGATTACGGGGTGGTGACCTATGCCCAGGCGGCGGTGGATCAGGTGATCGCCGGCTTTGAAGCCGATTGGCAGCGCTCATTTTTTGCCCCAGACCTCACGGTGGGTTTGGTATGGAGTAGCGCCCACAGCCGCGGCCAGATGGCGCGGATTATGGATAGCGCTGAGCGCACCCTCTGGGTGCAGCACCCCAAATTTGTAGATGCGGTGATCCTTGAGCGTTTGATTGCGGCCCGGGAGCGGGGGGTGAAGGTGCGGGTGCTCTGTGGCGGTAAGCACGGCATCTCCGATTGGGACATCTACGACACCTTCTCCAGCCTGCGGGTGCTGGAACGCTTCGGTGTAAAGGTGCGCCGTCAGAAGCACCTTAAATTGCACGCCAAGTTGATCCTTGTGGATGGCAGGGCTGCCCAGATTGGTTCAATGAATATCGACCGCAGCGCCTTCGATTTACGTCGGGAATTGGGCATTGAAACCGATGCCCCCGAAGTGGTGGCCCGCTGTGTGGAGCTATTCAGCTACGACTGGCAGCAGGCCGCTAAATATCACGCCCCAGATCCCTTGGATCCCACTCTCCACGAGGAGGGCGAGCTCCCCCCCGACCCCCACTTCATCCACGATTAATGACCGCTGCACCCCAGGGGCCAGCCCCTAGCCGCCGCCAGTTGTTTTTTGGGATGTTGCAGGTGGCCCTCTCCGCCTTTGGCGGTGGACTCTCGGCTTGGAGCCAGCGGATTGTGGTGGAACAGCGGCGCTGGATGAGCAACGAATCGTTCCTCACCGGCCTCACCGTGGCCCGCCTATTTCCGGGGCCCAATCAGATCAACATGGCTGTTTATATCGGTGCCTACTTCCGGGGCTTGCCTGGGGCGATGGCGGCGATTGCCGGCATGTTGTTGCTGCCCTTCAGCCTTTTGATGCTGGTGGGTTTCGTTTATTTCCAGTTCCATGCCCTGCCCGCCGTTGATCGGGTGCTCACCGGGGTGGTGGCCGCCGCCGCCGGCATGGCCCTTTCCATGGGTTTCAAGATCCTCGATGAATACTGGAAAGATCCGCTGGCTTTGCTGTTGGCGGCCCTCACTTTTATTGGTTTGCAATTCTTTCATCTTCAGCTGATTCCGGTGGTCTTAGTGGGCGGCCCAATTGCCATGGCCCTCTATTGGCCGCGCCCGGCTAAACCAAAGCCATGAGCGGCTTAGATACATTCCTCCAGGTAATCTGGACTTTTCTGCGTCTGTCGTTATTTTCCCTGGGGGGCGGCAACACCCTGCTGCAGGAATATCACCACCTGGCGGTTAATCATTTCCACTGGATTACCGATAGCCAATTTGCTGATCTCTATGCCTTGGCGGAGGCGGCGCCGGGGCCCAGTTCAATGATTGTGGGCCTGCTGGGTTTAGGGGCCGGCTGGCCCCACGGGCCGCTCTGGGGCCTGGGCACCGGGGTGGCCGCTGAAATTGCCGTGTTGCTGCCCTCCACCCTGGTGATGGTGATGGCGGCCTTGAGTTGGAGTCAACTAAAGGATGCGCCGATCCGGGTGGCTTTTGAGCGGGGCCTGGGGCCAATCACCTTGGGGATTCTGTTTTCCGTGGGGGTCACGGTGCTGCGCACCGCCGATCACCACCTGCCGGCCTATCTGGTGTCTTTGGTGGTGTGTGCCCTGATGTTGTTTACCCGCATCTCGCCGCTTTATTTCATGGTGGTGGCAGGGCTCTTGGGGGCCGTGGGGATCATCCAGCGTTGAGGGCTCGCCCCAGCTGGGCGGGGCTAATCCTTATTTCACCCCCCACCAGTTCCGCCTGTTCGGTGAGGCCTTCGGGGGGTAGATCCTCCGGCCCGCGGGCCACGGCATCGGCGATTCGTAATTGCAGCGGCCGCAACTGGAGCGCCACAATCCGGGCGGCGCCATTGCCCCGGCAGCCGGCGTGGGCGATGCCCCGCAGCCGCCCCCACACCAACACGTCGCCGCTGGCAGTTACCCGGGCGCCGGGGTTCACGTCCCCCAGCACCAGCACGGCCCCTTCCACCTCCAGGTGTTCCCCCGCCCGCAGGGTGCCGCGCTGCACCTGCAGGGGTCGGTTGCCTGGGGGCTCCGGGCTGGGGGCCCCGGGGGTTTCCATTTGCACGGGCCAGGCGCGGGCCGTGGCTGCCACCTGGGTGCTGGGGTTTTGGCTGATTAGTTTTTGCAACTGCAGATTTCTTTGCTGGAAAAGCCGTTCCAGGGCGGCCAGGTCCCGCTGGGTGAGGGGCCAATCGCGGCTCCATAGCTCCAGGGGCCCTGGGGGTCCCTCGGCCCCGAGGCCATGGCGGGCGATCTCCAGGGGTGAATGGTCGGCGTTGATGCAGGCGCCGAGGTCTAGCCGGTGGGGCCAGCCGCTGGCTGGTGCTGCATCAAAGCGGGCGACCATGGGGGCGGCTCAGCACCGGCCAAGCTAGGGCCCCCAGGGCAAAGCCGATGGCACCCCCCGCCGCCACAGTGTTTTGTGATTTCGACGGCACCATTACCGCTGAAGACACCTTTGATGCGGTGGCCGCCGCCGTGGTGCCCCAGGTGTGGTGGCCCCTAAAGGAACGCCTGTTCAATTTCGAGCTGAATTTGCGCGATGCCATGGCCAGCCTCGCCTCGGCCCTCAGCCCCGCAGACCTGGTGGCGATGGTGGAACACATGGGGGAATTTGAGCCAAGGCCTGGTTTTTTGCCATTTCTCGATGCCTTAGACGCCGCCGGTTTGCCCTTTGTGTTGGTGTCTGGGGGGCTGGTGCCCCTGGTGGAAAAGGTGTTGGGCCCCCACCGCCATCGCCTGGAGCAGCTGGTGGCGGCCACGGTGCAGCCCCACCCCAACCCCAACCAGGGCCTTGAGTTTCACTCCCCCTTCCGCAGCAGCGAGGAGCTGGTGGCCAAGGCTGAGGTGATGGAGCGCTATGGCCAGGGCCTGCGGGTGGTGATTGGTGATTCGATCACCGACCTGCGCATGGCCGAGGCGGCTGATTTGGTGTTTGCCCGGGCCCCGCTCTGCGATTGGCTTGACCAGCGCGGCATCGCCTACCACCGCTGGGATGATTTCGATGATGTGGCGGCCGTACTCAGGGCTGAGGGGCTGCTGCCGGCAGTTGCTGCCTGAGCTGCTGGCGCACCTCCCGGGGGTGCAGCACCCAGGCCAATTCCTGGGCCTGGCTAAGACTTGCCACCAGCGGTGACACCTGCTCCAAGGCCTGGAGTTGCTCGCCATTCCAAAGCCGCAGCCCGCCCACGTAGGGGCGATAGCCGCGGCTGCGCCGTTCCCGTAGGCCGCAGCACAGGGCGGGGTCCATGCCCTGGGCCCGGGCCAGCCGTTGGGCCAGGGCCAGGGCCTCCAGCCGTTGGCCGCTGTTGAGCTGACGCACGTCGGTGGCCTGGAGCAGGTTGCGTTCCAGCAGCCGTTGGCTCAGCTCCTGCAGGGGGGCTGGGCCCTCCTCCCGCCAGCGCAGCAGGTGATAACCGGTGCGGAGGTCGTCGTTGGCCAGGTATTCGCTGCTGCTGAGCTCTTCGGTGTGCCAGAGCCAGCGGGCCAGCACCGAATCGGCAAACATTTGGCCGGGGCCCAGGCGCCGGGCCTGGCTAACGATTTGATCCAGTAGCCAATTGCAAACGATGTTGAGCCGGTGGTTGTACACGCTGCCGTACATCAGGCTGCGCACCACCAGGTAATGCTCCACCGCCGTGCGGCCGCGGGGGTGCAGGGCCAGCTGGCCATCGGGGGCCAGGGTGAGGGCGCCGATCAGGCGATCGAGGTCTAGCTGGCCATAGGCGGTGCCGGTGCTGTAGCTATCGCGGCGCAGGTAATCGAGCCGGTCACAGTCGAGTTGGCTGCTCACCAGGGCGGCGATCGCCGGGTGGGGCGCCTGGCCCTTTTCCAGCAGCAGGGCCACCGCCTCGGCCGTGCCAGGGGCATAGGCCTCCAGGGGGCCGTGCAGGTCTGGCCGTTCCCGGATTAGCCGCGCCGACCAAGCCTCATGGCGCAGGCCAAACATCTCCTCCCCCGAATGGCTCAAGGGCCCATGGCCCACGTCATGGAGCAGGGCGGCCCCGTAGAGCAGCCCCCGGTGGGCCGCCAGCTCCGGCGCCTGCCTTTCCAGGTGGCCGAGGGCGCGACGGGCCAGGTGCAATACCCCGAGGGAGTGGGTGAAACGGCTGGATTCAGCCCCGTGGAAGGTGAGAAAGGCGGGCCCCAGCTGGCGAATGCGCCGCAGCCGTTGGAAGGCGGGTGCATCGATCAGCGCCATCGCCATCGCCTCGGCCGGCTCGGCGTTGTCGAGCACGATTTCGCCGTGCAGGGGGTCGTGGTAAGTGCGACGGGTCATCAGCTCAGTTGTTGAACGAGCCGTTCGGCGGCGGCCTTCAGCCAGGGGTCTTCGTCGCTGCCCAGGGCGCTGCCGCTGGGCTCTGGCCCCTCCAGCTGGATATCTGGGCTAAGGCCCTGGCCCTGGATCGGGTGCCCCGCCGGGGTGAGGTATCGAGCCACCGTTACCGCCAGCCCACTGCCATCCCCCAGGGGCAACAGCGTTTGAATTTCGCCCTTGCCAAAGGTGGCGCCCCCCAGCAGGGGGGAGCGGCCGTTGTCTTGGAGGGCCCCCGCCAGGATTTCGCTGGCGCTGGCCGTGCCGCCGTTCACCAAGGTGAGCATCGGGCCGTCATAGAGGCGTTCGCTGTTCGACTGGCGCCGTTCGTTGATGCCATTGCGGTTTTCGGTTTCCATGATCACCTCGCCGGCCAGCAGGTCATCGGCCACCGCCAGGCCAGCGCTGACCAACCCGCCGGAGTTATTGCGCAGGTCCAGCACCAGCGCCTCGATGCCCTTGGCCTTGAGGTCGGCTAGGGCCTCTTGCACTTCCTCCGGCACCGGTTCGCTGAATTGGGTGATCCGCAGGTAGCCCAGGGTGTGCTCCCCCAGCCGCAGCCGGCGGCTGCGCACCGGCCGCAGGTCCACGGCCCGGCGTTCCAGGTCGAGGCTGCGCTGCTCGCCAGCAGGGCTAATTATTTCCAGGTGCACGCTGGTGCCGGGGCTGCCCCGCAGCAGGGCGGCGCTGCCCTCAAGGCCCAGGCTGCTGCTGGGCTGGCCGTTGATGCTCGCCAGGGTGGTGCCATCGCCAATGCCGGCCTCCGCGGCGGGGGAATCCTCCAGGGGGGCGATCACCACCACCTGGCCACCGGCCTGCTGGAGCCCCAGCTGCAGGCCCACCCCGGTGACGCTGCCCTTGGTGGTGGCCTCCAGCTGGCCGTAGGCAGAGGGCCGCAGCAGCCGGGTGTAGGGGTCGTTCAGGGGTTCGAGCATGGTGTCGATGGCGGCGTAGGCCTCGCTGCGGTTGTGGATCTGCCCCTCCAGGGCCTTTTGACGCAGCCGGCGCCAGGGCACCTCCCCAAAGCTGGGATCCACATAGCTTTCGTTTACCAGTCGCCACACTTCCACCACCAGGGCCTGGTCATCGCTGAGGGCTAGGGCCGGGGGTAAACCCCAGGCCCCCAGGGCCAGGGGCAGGCAGAGCACCGCCGTTAGCAGGGTTCGCCAGGGGCGGGGCAGGGTCACAGTTGGTTCCTTCTTTATCAGTAGAATCTCGCCACCCCACCCTCGCGGGCAACCCACCTCCGCTGCATGGCGAATTCTTCCCCGGTCTACGACTGGTTCCAGGAACGGCTGGAGATCCAGGACATCGTTGACGATGTGTCTTCTAAGTACGTGCCGCCCCACGTCAATATTTTTTATTGCCTTGGGGGAATCACCCTGGTGTGCTTCCTGATCCAGTTCGCCACTGGATTTGCAATGACCTTTTATTACAAGCCCACGGTGGTGGAGGCCTACACCTCCGTTCAGTACCTGATGACCAGCGTCAGCTTCGGCTGGTTGATCCGCTCGGTGCACCGTTGGAGCGCCAGCATGATGGTGCTGATGTTGATCTTGCACGTGTTCCGCGTGTATCTAACCGGTGGTTTCAAGCGCCCCCGGGAGCTCACCTGGGTAACCGGGGTGACCATGGCTGTGATCACCGTTGCTTTTGGGGTTACCGGCTATTCCCTCCCCTGGGATCAGGTGGGCTACTGGGCCGTGAAAATCGTTTCTGGGGTGCCGGCGGCCGTGCCGGTGGTCGGCGATTTCATGGTGGAACTGCTACGTGGTGGTGAAAGTGTTGGTCAATCCACCCTCACCCGCTTCTACAGCCTGCATACCTTCGTGCTGCCCTGGCTGCTGGCGGTGTTCATGCTTACCCACTTCCTGATGATTCGTAAGCAAGGCATCTCAGGACCGCTCTAAGGCCCTAAGTTTTTTTTCTCACCTTTACCCCTTCGGCCATGCATATCCTCAAGGCGCCCGATCTTTCCAATCCCAAGCTGAGGGCCAAACTGGCCAAGGGCATGGGCCACAACTATTACGGCGAGCCCGCCTGGCCCAACGATCTGCTCTACATCTTTCCGGTGGTAATCCTCGGCACCATCGCCTGCATTGTTGCCTTGGCGGTGTTGGATCCGGCCATGCTCGGCGACAAGGCTGACCCCTTTGCCACCCCCCTGGAAATCCTGCCCGAGTGGTACCTCTATCCGGTTTTCCAGATCCTGCGGGTGGTGCCAAACAAATTGCTGGGCATCGCCCTGCAAACGATGATTCCCCTGGGGCTCATGTTGGTGCCCTTCATTGAGAGTTTCAACAAATTCCAAAACCCCTTCCGTCGCCCAGTGGCGATGGTGGTGTTCTTGTTTGGCACAGTATTCACCATTTACTTGGGCATTGGTGCCTGCTTGCCCATTGATAAGTCTCTTACCCTCGGCTTGTTTTGAGCCCCTGGCCTGAGGTCCCTCAGCCCTAGGGCCGCCAATCTTTTCTGCGTTCGGGCCCGCCATAGGCGGGCTTTTTTTTGCTTGACAGTTCCAGGGGGCCAGCTTCATCTAGGTCGAGCAGGGCCACATCCTCCGGAGCCTTGCGCAGGAAATGGTGCAAGAGTAAAAAGCCAACGATGGTCCAGGTTTGATGGGTGCGAGCCTGCTGGCCCACCCAGGTGCCGGTGGGCCCATCAAAATATTCCGCCCATTGTTGTTTGGGTAACTGGTTGAGCTGCTGCCAATAGCACTCCTCTAGCATCATGCGCGTTTGACCTAGCAGCAGCACATCATCATTGGGATAGGTGTGCATGTGCATCAGCACAGCGGCGGCCAGGGGCCAGAGCAGGCTCGGCCAATGGCCGCCGTTGTGGTAACTCCAGGGCCAGTTTTTGCGGTCCATGCCAGTTTTGTTGATCCATTCCTCCCGTTCCATGGGTGGGTGACAGATGCGAATTGGCATTTCCGCCATCAGGTCTTGGCGGTTATGGATTACCAAGCGAAATAGGGCCCTTTGTTGGGGTCCTGTGAGCAAACCAAATAGGGAGCCCAGGGAATTACCAAGGCTGTAAAAACGAAAATCGGGCCGGCCCGTGCGCATGTTGCCAATCAGATAGCCCCCGCGATTTTCCAGCCATTCCTGTAACCAATGGGGGATCACCTCCGGCTGCACATTGAATTCATTTTGGGATTGAGCTTCGCCGTATTGTTCGGTGGGCCGCCGCCGGAGCACCTGCATGGTTTTGCTGGTGACCCAATAGTGCTTAAGCAAAAACACCCGCAGGTCGCGGATCCAGGTGCGGGTGAGTTTCAGCCGTTGTTGGTTTAAATTTTCCCCCTGGCCATTGGCCGGCGGCAGTTCCATCAGGCGGCAGCAACTCTTGAGGCTGCCAAACAGCAGGGCCTCCACCTCCAAAGGGGCACCCCACACATCCATGGGGCGATCAATCATGAAGGCGCAATCCGGCACAAAAAGCACGGGGTTGCCATCAAAGTTGGGGCGAAGCACCAGATCAAGTAGCAGCTGAACCCCTTGTTGCACCGGCGCACTGGCCCCATAGGCGCGGTCCCCACTGGCGCGCACATAGATCCAGCAGAGCACTGGCCACCAAAGGCTTGCATCTACGGAGCTGATGCGTCCGATGGAGCGTTGGCCGTAGTCGGCAACGATCTTTCCCTCCTCTTCCACAAAACTGGCGGGGAATACGCCGCGGGTGCGATAAGAGCGACTTTGTAGTTCGAGGCAAAGATCAAGGAAATGGCGTACCAGCTCAAAGCGCCCTTGCAGCAGCAGGTAAACCATTACCGGCACATTGTCCCGTAGGAAGATTTCCTTGTAGTTGAGCGATGAGTTGTGCAGCTTGCTCTCCAGGGCTGCCATGGAGCCAGCCAGGTGGCCCCGCACGCTTACCAACGTTTGTTCGAATAGGGCCTCCGCTGCGGCCACCACCCGATGTTCCCCCGAGTTTGGGCGCGTGCGCCGTTCCACGGAGCGGATGAATGGCATGGAAAACAACAGCAACCTGCAAGCTAGGCAGCTATGTCGAAGGGCGCCAAGGCCTCAAAACTTTCCAGCACGGGCCAGGGCCCCAGCAACTGTTCAGGATTACCTGGTCTTTGGCTGCCACAAACCTGGAAACCGGCGGCAGCGGCGGCGTTTAGCTCAGCGGCCACGTCACTGATGAATAACAACTCAGCGGCGGGGGTAACCAGGGCCTCCGCCAATCTTTCGTAACTGTGGCTCTCCCGTTTGGGGCCGAGGCGGGTGTCAAACCAGCCACTAAAAAGGTTGCGCAGGTCGCCTTCGCTGCTGTGGCCATAGAGCAATTGTTGGGCGGCCACGGAGCCGCTGGAATAAACCGCCAGCAGTAAACCTTGGCCATGCCAGCGGCGCAGGGCCGGCACCACATCGCTAAACAAGCGGGCCTGGAGGGCCCCCTCGGCATAGCCCTGGCGCCAGAGGCGCCCTTGCAAATCCTTGAGGGGGGTGAATTTGCGGTCTTGGTCGATCAACCACTGCAGGTAAGCCACCAGCTCCTGGGGGGCCGTGCCATCGCTTTCGGTAACCATGGCCTGCCTTACCTCCGCCAGCAGGGGTGCCAGCTCGGGGTCCTGGCCGTGCTCGGCCAGATAGGCGGGTAGGGCGCGGCGGGCGTAGGGGAAAAGTTGGCCGCTTACAAAATCCACCGGACAGGTGGTGCCTTCGATGTCGAGCACCACGCCTTTGATTTGTTTGAAGCTCACGGTCATGGCTTTTTAGTGGTTTTTCCTGGTGCTGGCGCCAGCCCCTCCAGCAGCAGTTGGCGCCAGCGTTGTTCCAGCAGAAATTCGAGGATCTCCAAATGGCGTTTCGCCCGGGCCAGGTCTTCGCCCCAGGCATAGAGCCCATGGCCGGCAATCAGGATCCCCTGGGGCGCTTGGGGTAACAGCGGCGCGGCGGCGGCACTGAGCCGGGCCAGGTCTTGGTCATTGGCTAGCACCGGCAGGGTCACCTGGCTGGCATGGCTGCTGATGCCCTCCAATCCCTTGAGCATTTCCAGGCCCTCCAAGTTGAGGCCCCCCTGGGGCAGGGCCCACTGGGATAGCAGCGTGCCGGCCTGGGAATGGGTGTGCAGCACCGCTCCGGCGCCACACCGGCCAATGATTTCCAGGTGCAGCAGCGTTTCGGCACTGGCCTTGCCGCTGCCGGCCAGCACGCTGCCGTTGGCGGCCACTTCGATTAGTTGCTCGGGGGTAACACTGCCCTTGTCCACCCCACTGGGGGCCATCAGCAGCCGCAGGGGCTCGCGGCTGAGCACACAGCTGAAATTGCCGCCGGTGCCGTCACACCAGCCCCGTTGATGGATCTGGGCCATCACCGCCAGCAACTCAGATTTCATGGTTGGCAGGTGGGGCACCAGTGGCTGCTGCGGCCCCCCAGTTTCTCCCGGCGCAGGGGGGTGCCGCAGCGGCGGCAGGGTTCACCGCCGCGGCGATAGACCCAGGCCACCCCGCCGTAGTTGCCATTGGTGCCGGTGAGATCGCGGAAATCGCTAAAGCTGGTGCCGCCGGCGCCGATGCTGGTTTCCAGCACCTCAATTAGGCATTGCCGCAATTTTTCCAGCTGGGCGCCGCTCAGTTGGCCGCTGGGGGTTTGGGGGCGGATGCCGGCCATGAATAGTGATTCATCCGCATAAATATTGCCCACCCCCGCCACCAGGGACTGATCTAGGAGGGCATTTTTGATCGGCCGCAGGGATCCCTTGAGTTTCTGGCGCAGGTGCTGGCTGCTGAATTGTTCGCCAAAGGGTTCTGGTCCCAGCCGTTTCAGGCCGGTGATCACTGTTTCCGTTGGAATGCCGGGGGGTACCCACCACAGTTCCCCGAAGGAACGCAGGTCCACAAACCGCAGTTCCCTGGCAACGCCCTCGGCGTCTACCCCATGGAAACGCACCCGGGTGTGGGCACAGGGGGGCCGTTCAGCCGCCGCCAACCATTGGAATTGGCCGGTCATGCGCAGGTGGGCCCCCAGTTCGCCGCTGGGGCTGCCGTTGCGGGTGAGGCTACAAATCAGATATTTGCCGCGGCGCCGCCAGGGGCCCAAGGCACTGCCGCCTAGGGCCGCCATGAAACCGGCGCTATCGCCGCGGGGGGCGGCAACGGCGCGGCTGCGGAGCACTTCCACCTGCCCCACACAAAAACGGCCCACCTGCTGCTCAAGGCCGCGGCGGACCGTTTCAACCTCTGGAAGTTCAGGCACCCGCCTCAGGCGGGGTCGAGCTCGGCTTCGGCGAAGTTGTTGGTGTTGATGCCACCGTCCACACCGGAGTAACCGTTGTAATTAACTTTCTCAAAGCGCACCACCACTGGGTAGCGGATGCCTGAGGTATCTACGGAGGCCACAGTGCCCACTTCGTTGAACCAGTAAGACTCAGGACGCTTGATGCGTACCTTGTCGCCGCGGGAAATCGCCATCGCTGGGCTGGAACAGGTCTTTCGCCATGAAATTACCGCCAGTTGGCCATGGCTGGCGCTGTCCCGTCATGATTCGTCGCGGCACCCTTTGATCTGATTTCTCCTTGACCGCTGCCACCCCCCTGGAACCCCCGGTGCTGCACCTGGAACTGCCCGATCCCGAGCAGGACGACCTCAGCAGCCTCGAGTTCCATGCCCGTTTGGAACAGGCCTGGGAGCTGTGTGATCGTTTTGACTTGCAAACCGAGATCTGGCGTGGGCGCATCCTCGGGGCGGTGCGTGACCGGGAGAAGCGTGGTGGCGAGGGTCGCGGGGCAGGCTTTTTGCAGTGGTTAAGGGAGCGGGAGATCAGCAAGACCCGGGCCTACGGCTTGATTCAGCTGTCTGAATCCGCCGACAGCCTTGTGGGGGAAGGTTTGCTGGCTGAAACCAGCGTCAACAACTTTTCCAAGCGCGCCTTCCTGGAAACCTCCCAGGCGGACCCGGAGGTGCAACAGATGATCAGCGAGGCCGCCAACGAAGGCCAGCAGATCACCCGCAAGCAGGTGCGGCGGCTCACCGATGAATTCACTGCGGCCACCAGCCCGCTACTGCCAGACGAAATCCGCGAACGTACCCAGCAAAACCTGTTGCCCCCCAAGGTGGTGGCCCCCCTGGTGCGCGAATTGGCGCGGCTGCCGGAAGCCCAGCAGGAGGACCTGCGCCGGGTGCTGCGTGAGGAACCTGAATTGGATCGGGTCAAGGATGTGACCCTCACGGCCCGTTGGCTCACAAAGGCCGCCGAAGCCGGCCTGGCCGTGCGGGCCCTCCAGCATGAATCGATCGACCTGGAGCAGGCGATGCAGGAGGCCCAACGCCTTGATGTGTTGGGTTTGGTGGCCGATGTGGTGGGCCAGGCCCAACAGCTGGAGCAGGCGGTGCTCAAGCTCCACACCAGCTGGCGACGGTTGGGGGGCCTGCACGAACGGCTGTGGCTGGAAAGCGGCAGCAGCACCCCTTATCTGCGCAGCTTGCTCCAGGGGCTGGAGTCGCTCAGTGGCACCAACCTGCGGGTTTCGCTGGGGGAATTGGCGGGCGGTAAAAGCCTGCGGATCCAGCTGGTGGAAGAGGCCGCCGACCAATTGGCGCCACCGCCCATGCCCCTGGCGGTGTAACCCCATTGCCGGTAGGGTCCGCCCGTGAAGGATCACCTCGAGGCTGCCCTGGGCAGCCATTTCGGCTACGACGGCTTTCGCCCCGGCCAGCGGCCGGTGGTGGAGGCCCTGCTGGAGGGCAGGGATTGTTTGGCGGTGTTGCCCACCGGCGCTGGTAAATCGCTTTGCTACCAACTGCCGGCCCTGGTGCGCCAGGGGTTGGTGCTGGTGATTTCCCCCCTGGTGGCCCTGATGCAAGACCAGGTGGCCCAGCTGCAGCGCCGGGGTATTGCCGCCGCCTGTTTGCATGGGGGCTTGGCCCCTGGCGAGGGGCGCCAGCTGCGCCAACGGCTCCAAAATGCTGAGTTGCGCCTGTTGTATCTCGCCCCCGAGCGGCTGCAGGGGGAGGCAAGCCGCAGCCTGATTGAAGAACTAATTGACCAGGGGCAGTTGGTGGCCTTGGCGGTGGATGAGGCCCATTGCATCAGTGCCTGGGGCCATGATTTCCGGCCCGATTACCGGCGCCTGGGCCAGTTGCGCCGCCTCTGTCCGGGGGTGCCGCTGGTGGCCCTCAGTGCCACGGCGCCCCCCCGGGTGCGGGCAGACATCATCCGCCTGCTGGAGCTGCGCCGCCCCCTGGTGCAAGTGCGTTCCGCCCAGCGGCCAAACCTCAGCTATCGCATGCTTTTGCGGCCCGCCGACCCCCTGCCCCTGGTGTTGGAGCAGATCGGGGCGGCCCGGGGGGCGGTGCTGATCTACAGCCGCACCCGCCGGGCGGTGGAACGCTGGGCCGCCCTGTTGCGGGGGGCCGGGCTGCCGGCCCTGGCTTACCACGCCGGCATGGATGCCGAGAGCCGGCTGCTGGCCTTGCAGCAGTTCCAAGCGGAGCCCCAGCCGGTGCTGGTGGCCACCGTGGCCTTTGGCATGGGGGTGGATCGCCCCGATGTGGGCCTGGTGTTGCACCTGGAGCTGCCGGGTAGTCCGGAGGGCTACCTGCAGGAATCAGGGCGGGCCGGCCGCGATGGCTTGCCCGCCCAGGTGTTGCTGCTCTATGGCGATGCCGATCGCCGCAGCCTGGCCTGGGCGATCCGCGCCGCCAAAGACCCCGAGGCCAAGTTGCGCAGCCGCCAGGCGCAACTGCAGCTGCGCCTGATCGAATCGGTGGCGGAGGGGGCGATCTGCCGGCAACAGGCCCTGCTGCTGGCGGTGGGTGAAATTGCCGAGCCCTGTGGCCATTGCGACCGATGCCTTAGGCCACCGGCAAGGATCGATGGGGCGGCGGCGGCGGGGCCGCTGCTGGGGGCCCTGGCGGCAGCCCCCAAGGGCCTCGACAGCAGCGACCTGGCCGAAGAGCTGGCCACCGAAGCCGAACCGGCGCCCCTCTGGCGTTGGCGCCTGCGGCGGTTGGTGGAGGCTGAGCTGCTGGCCGACGATGACGGCGGCCAAAGGCTTTGGATCACCGCCGCCGGGGAGGCCTGGCTGCGCTGCCCAAGGCCCCTGCGCTGGCCCGAGCCCCCCTGGCCTGGGGATCAACTCTTCTGCAACGAGGCATCGCGGCAAACGGCGCCCACCAGTTCTTTCTCAAAATCCTGGGAGGGCACATCCCAGGTTTTCCAGGCCCCGGCGGGACCGGTCACATTGAGCTTCTTGGCACCGCAGTTCACGGCCACATAGAGGGGCTGCCCCTCCTTGTTGATGCTGGGGGCCACCAGGCTGCCGGCCATGGTGCGCCAGTTGTTCCAGTCCACCTGCAGGGGTCCGTAATGGCGCCAATCGGGGCTGCCGGATTTCTTGGCCACCGCCGCGGGAGCTGCTGCCGGGGCAGCGGCCGGGGTGGCCGCTGGGGTGGCCGCTGGGGCTGCTGCTGGTTTGACAATCGGGGCCGCCGCTGCCGGGGCTGCCACCGGAGTCGCCTTGACCACGGGGGCCGCAGTGGGAGTTGCTTTGACCACGGGGGCCGCCGCAGGGGTTGAAGCAGGGGTGCTGCCAGTGGCTACGGGTTTAGTGCCGGGGGGCAGCTTCAGGCTGGTGCCCCATTTCACCTTGTTGGGGTCTTCGATGCCGTTGAGGCTGATGAGGGTGGCCATGGGGATGCCATAGAGCCGGGCAATGGCACTGAGGGTTTCCTTCTGCTGCACCACATGCACCGGTTCCTGGGCCCGCAGGGGCAGGGCAGCAAACAGCAGCAGGAGGGCGAGCAGGGGGGCACGCATGGCTGAATAAAGGGGCTAATGAAGGCACCTTAAGGAGCTGGGCTGGATCCGCCAGCCCCTCAGCCCAGCAAACGGCGCAGCATTTTTAGGCGGTCCCCATAGGGGGCATAGCGCCAGGGCAGATCCAGGGCAAAGGGCCTCTGCACCACCGCCCGCAGGTTCGACAGGCTGTCGAAACCACTCTGGCCGTGGTATCTGCCAAGGCCGCTGCTCCCCACCCCGCCGAAGGGCAAGCCCGGCAGCCCAGCCTGCATAACTACGTCGTTGAAGCAAACTCCGCCCGATTGGCTAGAGCGCAGTACTTCGGCTCGGGCGGCTTCGCTGCGGCTGAATAGATAAAGGGCGAGGGGGGCGGGGCGCCCCCGGATGAATTCCAGGGCGGCCCCCAGGTGGGCCACCTCCAGCAGCGGTAGCACCGGCCCGAAGATTTCCTCCTGCATCAATGGCTGGTCCGGTTCCCCCCCCACCAGGGTGGGGGCCAGATAGCGGCTGTCCCGGTGGCGTTCGCCGCCCTTGAGGATCTCCACCCCCGCCAGCAGCCGATCAAGCCGGTCGAACTGCTGGGGGCTCACCAGGCGGCCGAAGTCGGGGGATTGGCGCGGGTCGGGGCCAAAAAAACGATCGATCGCCGCCCCGAGGGCCCGCTCCAGCGGTTCCCTTAACCCCGGCGTTACCAGCACATAGTCGGGGGCCACACAGGTTTGGCCAGCATTGAGGAAGCGGCCCCAGGCGATCCGATTGGCGCTGGTTTCCAGGTCGGCATCGTCGAGCACGATGCAGGGGCTCTTGCCCCCCAGCTCCAGGGTCACCGGGATCAGCTGGCGGGCAGCGGCGGCCATCACCCGCTTGCCGGTGCTGGTGCCGCCGGTGAAAAAGATGTGATCAAAGGGTTGCTCCAG
The DNA here is from genome assembly GCA_943369595.1 of Synechococcus sp. UW140. Lineage (GTDB taxonomy): Bacteria > Cyanobacteriota > Cyanobacteriia > PCC-6307 > Cyanobiaceae > Synechococcus_D. Next base: position 6,992 of record CALRNU020000029.1, on the reverse strand, counting down.
CAGCGCTTCGGCCACGGCAACCCCCCCCTGCTCCACGGCCACCACCTCCGGCTCGAAGTGCTGGGCCACAGCGGTGGCGATCACGGCCGCCACATGGGGGGTGTGCTCCGACGGTTTAAGCACCGCGGTGTTACCCGCCGCCAGGGCTGCCACCAGGGGTTGCAGCGTTAGGAGGAAGGGATAGTTCCAGGGGCCGAGGATCAGCACGCAGCCCAGCGGTTCCGGCTGTACCCAGGCCCGGCCGGGTTGTTGCACCAGGGGCACCGGCACCGGCCGCGGCGCCAGCCAGCGCCGCAGTTGGCGGCGGCAGAGCGCTAGCTCTTGCGACACCCCAGCGATTTCGAAAAAAGCCTCCACCGCCGGCTTGCCCAGGTCTGTGGCCAGGGCCTCCAGCAGGGGCTGCTCCACCTGCTTCAGCAAGGCCCCTAGGCGCTGCAGTTGCCCCTGGCGCCAGGCCAGCGATCGGCTATGGCCCTGGTGCACGAGGGCGCGCATCGGCGCAAGGGCAACCATTGATTGGTTCACGGTGACCCCCATGCTGGCGTGGCCGGCTTAGTCTCCGGGCACTTTTGTGTGTTGGCTGGTGCGGTCCTTTCCCAGAACCCCCGCGGCCCTGTTGCTTGGCCTGTTATTTGGCCTGGGTGGCTGCGCCAGTGACCAAGGCCCGGGGCCTGGCAGCGGTCGCCTGGCGGCGATCAAGGCCCGGGGCAGCCTCACCTGTGGCGTAGACGGCAAGTTGCCTGGTTTCAGCTACCAGGCCAGCGATGGCAAGTACGTGGGCATGGATGTGGATGTGTGCCGGGCCCTGGCGGCGGCCCTGTTCAACGATCCCAACAAGGTGGAATACCGCGAACTCACCTCCAGTGAGCGGTTCACGGCCCTGGCCAGCGGTGAGGTGGACGTCTTGTCTCGCAACACCACCCGCACCCTCAGCCGTGATGCCACCGGTGGCAACGGCCTCGAATTTGCCCCCACCATCTATTACGACGGCCAGGGGGTGATGGTGCCCGTGGCCAGTGGTATCACCAGCCTTAAGCAATTGGCCGGTAAAACCATTTGTACTGAGAACGGCACCACCACCGAGCTAAACCTGGCCGATCGTTTCCGGGAGAAGGGAATTCCCTACACACCGGTGAAATATCAAACCGGTGATCAAACCTATGCGGCCTATCTCCAGGGCCGTTGTGCGGCAGTTACCAGTGATCGTTCCCAGTTGGCAGCCAAGAAAACAAGTTTCCCTGATCCGGAGGCCCACACTTTGCTCCCGGATGTGCTCAGCAAGGAACCGCTGGGTCCAGTGACTGTGAACAATGATTCAGGCCTGGGTGATGCCCTGCGCTGGGTGGTGTTTGCCAGCATGCAGGCGGAAGAATCGGGTATCACTTCTAAAAACATCAAGGAGAAGTTGGCCTTTGCCAAGGCCAATCCAAACCAGGCCGACCTGCGCCGTTTCCTCGGGGTTGAGGGGGAGCTGGGCCAGCAACTGGGCCTATCGGCAGATTTTGTGCCACGGATTATTGCCAGCGTTGGTAATTACGGCGAGATCTACAGCCGCAATGTGGGTTCTGAGTCCAAGTTGAAGCTAGACCGGGGCCTCAACCGTTCCTATAAGGACGGTGGCTTGATCTATTCACCCCCCTTCCGTTGACAGCCCTTCCCTGGTGGCGCGACAGCCGCAAGCTTGGCTGGTTAGTGCAGGCGGCCGTGGGCCTAGGGCTGCTGGTGGTGGTGGCCCTGCTACTCAGCAACCTCGAGCAAAACCTCACCCGGGCGGGGCTGCGCCTAACCCTGGGTTGGTTAAACCAGCCCGCCGGCTTTGACATCGCCGAAACCCTGCTGCCCTACAAGGCCAGCGACAGCTATGGCCGGGCCCTGGCGGCGGGGCTGGTAAATACCCTGCGGGTGGTGGGCATCGGCCTGGTGCTGTCCACGGCCCTGGGGGTGGTGGCGGGGGCGGCCAGCTTCAGCACCAATCCGCTGTTGCGGGGCCTTAGCCGCACCTATGTGGAGGTGGTACGCAATATTCCGCTGCTGCTGCAGCTGGTGTTTTGGTATTTCGCAGTGTTTCTCACGCTGCCGCCGGCTAACCAAGCCGTGCAGTTGCCGGGCCTGCAGCTGGCCAAGAGCGGCGTTTATTTGCTGGGGGCCCGGCTGGTGAATGGTGAGCTGGTGGGGGGGTGGCGCCTTTCCCTGGAGCTGGCCGCCTTACTCACGGGCTTGGTGATCTATTCGGCGGCCTTTATCGCCGAGGTGGTGCGGGGTGGCATCGCCTCGGTGCCAAGGGGCCAGTGGGAGGCGGCGGAGTCGTTGGGTTTAAAGCCCTTGGCCACCCTGCGGCTGGTGGTGCTGCCCCAGGCCCTGCGGGTGATCGTGCCGGGGCTGAATAGTCAATACATATCCCTGGCCAAGAATTCCTCCCTAGCGGTGGCGATTGGCTACCCAGACCTCTACGCCGTAGCTGAAACCACGCTCAACCAAACCGGCCGCGGCATTGAGGTGTTTCTGTTGTTGATGGTGGTTTATTTGGGCTTGGATCTCTGCATCTCCCTACTGATGAATGGGGTGGAGCGGCTTGTGCACCTCAAAGACCGATGAGCCGCCTTTCCCTACAGCGCTGGCGCCGCCAGTTGTTTGGCAGCGTCCCCGACACGGTGTTGAGCTTGGGGCTCGGTGCCTTGATGGCCTGGGCGGCCTGGGGGTTTCTGCATTGGGCCTTTGGCCAGGCCCAGTGGTTGGTGGTGCGGGCCAATGCCGCCACCCTCGCCATTGGCCGTTATCCGGAAGCGCAGGAATGGCGGCTCTGGCTGTTGCTCGGCATGTTGGTGATCCTTACGGGTTTGAGCTGGGGGCTGCTGCGGGGCCGCGGGGGAGCTGCCGCCCCTGGCTGGCCCCTCAACGACCGCATCGCCGCCGCCCTGCTGGGCCTTTTGACCCTGGGGCTACCGCCCCTATTGGCCTTTGGTGCCATCAATCAAGGGCGTTTGCTTTGCCTGTTGGGCCTGTTGTTGTTGTTGCGGACTTTGGCTGGCCGTTGGGGTAACCATCCCTGGGGCCAAAGGCTGGCCCAAGGCTGGCCCCTGGTGTGGGCCGGGGCCTATCTGCTGGGGCTTTGGCTGATCGGCGGAGGCCTTGGCCTTACGCCGGTGCGTCCCAGCGATTGGGGGGGGCTGCTATTCACTCTGTTGATAACCAGCCTCACGCTGCTGCTGGCCCTGCCTTTAGGGGTGCTGCTGGCCCTAGGGCGGCGCAGTGAGCTGCCTTTGCTCCGCTGGGTATCGGTGGCCTACATCGAGGTGATCCGCGGGGCGCCCTTGATCACCCTGCTATTCCTCGGCCAAAACCTGGTGGGTTTCCTCCTGCCCGGGGGGCTGGCCCCGGATCGGGTGTGGCGGGCGGCGGCGGTGCTCACCGGTTTTGCGGCGGCCTATGTGGCCGAGGCCGTGCGCGGCGGCCTTAATGCCGTGCCCAGGGGCCAGCTGGAGGCGTCGCGCTCCCTGGGCCTTTCCACCGCCCAAACCCTGGCCCTGGTGGTGCTGCCCCAGGCCCTCAAGGTGGCCCTGCCAGCCCTGGTGGGCCAATGCATCGCCCTGTTGCAAGACACCACCTTGCTCTCGATCATTGGCCTGTTTGATCTGTTGGGCATTGCCCGCAGCGTGCTGGCCAACCCCGATTGGTTAGGCCGCTACGCCGAGGTTTATCTGGTGCTGGCGGTGCTCTACTGGGGCTCCTGTGCGGCCCTCTCCCTGGGGAGTCGAGCCCTGGAACAACGTTTGTCGTCTAACAACCTTCGCCCCTCCCACCGATGACATCCAACCAGCTGATGATCGAAGCCCGGGGGGTTAACAAGTGGTACCCCAATGGCTTCCAGGCCCTACGGGGGGCAGATCTAGAGGTGCGGCGCGGCGAGAAGGTGGTGATCATGGGCCCCTCGGGCTCGGGCAAAAGTACTTTTCTGCGCACATTTAATGCCCTGGAGGATTTCCAGGAGGGCAGCATTGTTGTTGATGGCATGGCCCTAAATAACGACCTGCGCAACATCGATGCGATCCGCCGGGAGGTGGGGATGGTGTTCCAGCAGTTCAATCTTTTCCCCCACCTATCGGTGCTCGACAACCTCTTGCTGGCGCCAGTTTGGGTGCGTAAACGGCCGCGGGCGGAGGTGCGGGAGCAGGCTTTGGCCCTGCTGGAGCGGGTGGGCATCGGTCCCCAGGCCGATAAGTTCCCCGGTCAATTGAGTGGCGGCCAGCAGCAACGGGTGGCCATTGCTAGGGCCCTTTGCATGGAACCACGAATCATGCTTTTCGATGAGCCCACCAGTGCCCTCGATCCCGAGAAGGTGCGAGAGGTGTTGGATGTGATGCGGCAACTGGCCTTTGATGGCATGACCATGGTGGTGGTAACCCATGAGGTGGGCTTTGCCCGGGAAGTGGCCGATCGGGTGGTGTTGATGGACGAGGGGGAGGTGGTGGAGGTGGCACCGCCCCAGCAGTTCTTCAATAACCCTGAACATGAGCGCACCCGCCGCTTTCTCGCCCAGATCCTTTGAATCAACCGCCTAATTATGCAGATATTGCATTAGCGGTTTTAGCGCCTATGCAGATAATGCATATTCAGCCAATGTGGGCCGGTTGAAAGGCATTTTTGCAGCGGAATTGGATTAAAAACCGCAGGCAGCCCCATTTGCAGCTCGCTTGATAAGCCTGGAAGCGCTGGAGGCCCTCGATTACTTGCTCTGGCTGCGCACCGGTGATGGCGCCTCAAGGGCTCTAAGCAAAAGTCAGAGCACCATTAGTCGCCAATCCCGGGAGGCTTTGGTGGCCTTTGATTTGAAAATCCAAAGACAGGAAGGGGAATGGCAGCTCCATGGCCCCATGGATCTGTTGCACCTGGAGCGGGAGTTGCATCAGCTCTATCGCTTCCAACGGGGCGGCCTGCTGCGGCTAGAGGCGGCTTACTGGTGGCGCCAGGCCCTTGAGCCCGCCCCTGGGGGTTGGTGCATCGGCGTTCTGGACCATGTGGGTATCCATCGGCCCCAGGAATTGTTGCGCAAGCGGATCATTGATGCCTGGCTTTATGCCGCCCCAGACCTGCCGCCCAGCGACGATCCTGAATTGCAGGTGTTTCGCCTTTCCGAAATGCCCCTCCAGCTGGTGGCTGCCCCTGATCACCCCCTGGCGGGGGATAGAAGGATTTCTCTCCAGGATGTGGCGCGTTTTCCCACCCTGGCCTTGCCTTCAGGGGTGATTCCCCAGTCGGAGCAGTTACTGAGGCAACTGGGTTTATGGACCACCCCCATGCGCATGCGTTGCTACGACGAGGCCTCCTGGGAGGGGAAATGTAGTGATGGCTTAACCATCACCTACGGCCTTGGCCTCTCATTGCAATTGCAATCCCAGCTCAGTTGTTTGGATCTATCGCTGGATTTCCCCACCGGCGATGCCCTGGTGGTACGCCGCGATGTGGCCTCCCATGGGGCCATTGAGTTGCTGCTGCTCGAATTGCGAAAACGGCTAACGGCGGTGGCCTTGGCCCAGCCCAGTTTTCAGCTGCTCTGAGCCCAAAGGGCCCAAGGCTCCTGCATCATGGGCCGATCGGGATGGTTATTGATGGCTTTGCAGCGTTACTTCCGTTATCTGATCTTCCCCTTGGGCTGCTGTGCCGCTGGGCTGGCGGTGGTGCTGGGTTTGCAGGGGGTGGGGGCGGCCTGGATCACCCTGGTGCTGCTCTTGCTGGAGGTGTCGCTTTCCTTTGATAACGCCGTGGTGAATGCGCGGGTGCTCGACAAACTCACCCCAGCTCAGCAGCGTTTCTTTCTCACCTGGGGTTTGGTAATCCCGGTGTTTGGCGTGCGTTTTGTGGGCCCTTTGGCCTTGGTATGCCTTGCCGGCGGGGTGGGCATGGGGGAGGCCCTCGATGCCGCCCTGCACCATCCGCAGCATTACAAGGAACTGCTGGACCTGGCCGAACCGCGGATCTTGGCCTTTGGCGGCATGTTTCTTCTGATGGTGTTTTTGCGGTACTTCTTTGATGAGGCCAAAACCTTGCATTGGCTCCAGCCTTTGGAGCGGCGCCTTAGTGCCGCCGGTCGGGTGGAGGCGCTGGAGGTGGCTCTGGCGTTGATCATCCTGCTGCTGTTGGTGGGCGTGATTCCCAACGGCCTGCGCGGCGAAGTGATGATCAGTGGTGTGATCGGTTTGGTGCTGCAACTGCTCAGCACTTCCCTGGCCCAGGCCTTTGGCACCGAGGAAGAGGCCGCCGGCCGTTTGGCCGCTGGCGGTGGTTTAGCCAGTTTGGTTTATTTGGAGCTGCTTGATGCTTCCTTCAGCCTTGATGGCACCATTGGCGCCTTTGCTATCACCCAAAACCTCGGCTTGATCCTCACGGGCCTGGGCCTGGGGGCCCTGTTTATCCGATCACTCACCTTGATGCTCAGCCGTGAGAAGGCCCTAGATAAATTGGTGTACCTGGAGCATGGGGCCCACTACGCCATTGGCGCCCTTGGTTTATTGATGTTGGCGGGGATCCTGCTGCAACGTTGGCATCTGCATGTGCCCGAATGGCTGAGTGGTTTGATCGGTGTGGTGTTACTTAGTTATGCCCTTTACGATTCCCTGCGCCAGAGCAAGCGGGAGGCTTGATCTAGGCGGTGGATCACTGGCGACTGGTCTGCCACCCTGGGGTATGTGGGCGTGAGCAAATTGCGGATATCAAAGATCTACTTGCCCGGTGTCAATTAAGTAGGCAAAGTTGGCTAAGTTCGGCTGGCTTGATGATCAAATTTTTCAATCAGGGCAGCGATTTTTCTTTCTTTATCAGCTGAATTAAGTAAGCCCTTGACGAGAATTGAACTCGTGACCTCTCCCTTACCAAGGGAGTGCTCTACCGCTGAGCTACAAGGGCATGTGGAAGGTGGGCCGGGTTGGATTTGAACCAACGTAGGCAGAGCCAGCGGATTTACAGTCCGCCCCCATTAACCACTCGGGCACCGACCC
>CALRNU020000028.1:0-27153 GCA_943369595.1 Synechococcus sp. UW140 | reverse complement strand
ACTCGAGCTCGAGTTTGAGACCTAATGGAATTGCGCTCTGTTGCAGCTGCACTTAGAGGGTGATTTCTTGAGCCCTTCTCATGGATCCTATTTTCAAATCCAGCTAAGCTAAGTAAATCTTTAAAACGCTCGCCAGAATATGCAGAATCCGCCCATACATAATCATCGTGATTTTCAGTATCTAAGAGCATTGGAAGCATCTGGCTATCGTGAATATTTGCAGGGGTAACTACAAAGCGTCTGATAAAACCGTGCTCAGCATCAATGCAAATACTGTTCTTATAACCATAGTGATTGATATCATTTTTTTTAACCCAACGCGCATCCAAATCCTTTTGCTGCAGTCGCTTTGGGCTTTCATTCCATCCATCTGGTACGCGATTCGCCTTTATCTCTTTATTGTCTTTCCGGCTATTGCGCTGCTTTGGGACAGGAACAAGTGTGGCATCAATGATTTGTCCACCACGGGCTTCTAATCCTTGATCTCTCAGGTAACTCTCAAACATTTCAAAAAGCTCATCTATTACATTCGCCTTACGGAGACGCTCTCTAAAAAAAGCCACTGTAGTTGCGTCGGGGATATCATTCATTACGCCTAAACCAACAAATTCTTCAAATGAACGCCTATCATTAACTTGAAACTCAACCTCCTCATCACTCAGGTTAAAAAGTTGCTGGAGAACCAGCATTTTAAATAAAATAAGGGGATCAATTCTTTTACGGCCAGCATTACTCTTGCGTTCTTGACTATAACCCTTATCAAGTAATGGGCGAAATGCTTCCCATGGAATTGATTCCGAAAGGCAAGTTAGAACAGGCTTCTTATTTTTGAGCTTTGATACTCTTTCTTGTTCGTCCCAGAAACCCTTTTGGCCCATTGGTAACAGTCAATTATCTCAGGGAATTATAACTCAAACCGAACCTCTTTTAGATCTGTATCAATTTTTCGAGGTGCCCATAAACCGTAAGCGAAAACATCACAATTGGAATAGACGAAAAATTCCAAGCCCTGCTATTTTTTTGAAATAGATAAAAAATTCAACTAAGATATTCGCTATTTTTGAATGCTAGCCACAGCGATTTTTGCCTTTTTCACCACAGCCGGAGGTAGGCTCACGTAGCCAAGCTCTGGGGCTTGCAACTGGGCCTTGTCCGAAAGGGCGTAATCAAAAGCTGTTTGAAGTGATTTGAGGTTTTCACCGTTTCCGGTTTTATACAACAAAATCCAAGTAAAGGTAACAATTGGATAGCCCTTGGCGGGATTAGGGTTACTTCCTGTGAGATCAGGACCTAAATCAATTGATGCCAAACCTTTAATTTCACTTTCAGCAGTGGGCTTAACCAATTCGCCAGAGGCATTGGTTAATGCTGCCGCCTGGAGCGGCTGTTTAACATAGGCAGCTTCCACATAACCAATTGAACCATCCAGTTGACCCAACTGAGCGGCAACACCCTCGTTGCCCTTGGCGCCAATTCCCGTGGGCCAAGAAACACTTTTACCTTGGCCAGGGCCCTGCTGCCAGGCATTGCTTATGGCAGTTAGATGGGCTGTGAAGTTGGCAGTGGTACCAGAGCCATCGGAGCGAAATACCACCTTAATTGGCTTGGCCCCACAACCTAATTGCTGCCAGTTATTGATTTTACCAAGGAATACATCAGCCAACTGTGGCTGAGTAAGTTTTAAATTGCAATCTTGATTGTGGTAAGCCACGGCGATGGCACCGGCGGTCATCGGCACCTGCAAAACACCCTGCTTAACCTTGGCGATCTCCTTAGCTTTCATCGGTACGTCGGTGGCTGCAAAATCGACAGTTCTTTTGATAAACTGCTGAACACCGGCCCCTGAACCTATCGATTGATAGGCCACATTTACACCCTTAACTTGACCAATTTCCTGAAACCATCGGGTATAAATAGCATTTGGGAATGATGCACCTGCACCGCTAAGATTGCTTGAGCCGCCGCACGCTGATACCCCAAAGAGTACAAACGCTGACAATGCAGTGAGACTAAGGCTGCGGGGAAACATATTAAAAAATCAAATTCATTTCATTATACATGATTGGATTTAAGATTAGGATAAGTCTCCCAGGGGGGAGCTGCGACCGCCCACCGGGGATGTTATTGCGCCATCGTGAAGTCCCTATGAGGAAAGATGCCAATGAATATGGGTGAACTGCTGCCAACACCCCCCGTGATGCAGCCCCCTGGAGGCATGGCCACAGACAAGGAGCTTGAGAAGGGCATTGGGAAAGCCGTGGATCCGGTGCTTTGCCACCACTGCGGCCGCACCGCCAGCAATGGCATCAGCTGCGAGGGCTATTGCGTAGCCGACTCCAATTACTGACCTGTAGGCCTGAATGCCCCTTTCTACTGGGGTAGGGATGCGATGGCCGTGGCCGCCGCGAGCTCGCCCGCCTCGATCGCCCCCTCGAAATAACCTGGCCAGCGGGGAGACACCTCAGTACCGGCCCAAAGAATGGGCCCGTGGTTCCCTGGGGCGTGGCCTGTGGGCCCTGCCGCCAAACGGGCATGGCTGGTCCAACAACCAGGGGTGAGAAAGCTGGTGAAAGCGCCTCCGGTAAATGGTTCTTCGTTCCAAACCTGCTCAATCAGATCGATGGGTTTACCGGCCTCGGGCCCCCAGTAGGCAATCAGGTCATTGAGGATCAAACGTCGCCGTTGATCGGCCGGTAGGGCGCCGAGGGTCACTGCCCGCTCACCGGCCACGAAGCTGGCCAGAACAGCCGGCTCGCCGGCCGGCGGGCTGCTGTCGGCGGTGAGCTCCAGGGCCGGGCGATCGCCGATGCCCAGGCCACTCAAGCCCTGCTCCCGCCAAAACGGCCGGCCATAGACGGCCAAAATCTTGGTCATGCCCCCCATCGGTGAGCGCTGCAGCAGGGCTTGATGGGCCGCAGGTAAGGGGGGATCAAAACGAATGGCAAGACGCTGGGGGGGGGGAACCGCCACGATCGCCATCCGGGCTTCGTGCCAACCGCCGTCGCTCCCCTGCACCCTCACGCCCTGCCCGTGGTGCTCGATGCACTGCACCGCTTCCCCCAGGTGCAGACAGCCTGGATCGTGGTTCCTCAAGGCATCGGCCAGGCGGAGGGCCACGCCGCCAGCCCCTCCCCGCACCAGCCAGGCCTCCGGTGTTTCGGATTGGGGTGCCACTGCCTGGGTCCAGGCCAGGTGCAGGATGGAACACTCCCAGGGTTCAAAGCCCCCCGAGCCGCCCACCCGGCAAAGCCAATCGAGAGGCTGCTTGGCAAGGGGCACACAGGTGTGCTGGCAGGCCCATTGGGCGACGCTAAGGCGATCGAGCTGCTCGGCCTGGGGGGTGAGCCAGGGCTGGCTTGGATTTACCTGGGCCACCAGATTTGCAAAGGCTCGCTGCAGCGCCTGGGTGGCGGCCAACTCTTCCGCCGGGAGGTCTAGGGCGCTGGGCTCAAAAAACAGCAGGCTGGCGGTGAAGGCATGGGCCAGGGGCGCTTGCCGCCGCCGGCCCTGCCAGAGGAAGACACCGTCGCCCTCGTAGTAGCTGGGGAAGCGCTCGATCCCCAGCCCGTCTAAGAGTGCCCCAAAGCGGTGGTGGCTTGCTCCGCCCCACTGGCCGCCGAGATCCACCACCGCCCCGCTGGCCGTGGTGGTGCTCAGCATGCGTCCTCCCACCCGGTTTCTGGCTTCGAGCACACCCACCGAATGGCCAGAGTTCTGCAAACGTCGGGCAGCCACCAAACCAGAAAGACCTGCTCCAATAATCAGCACGTCGGGCGGCTGTTTCATTGATCGGTGCTGGTGGTGAGGGCTTGGCGGGTTAGGCGGGTCCATCAAGTACGAAGCGGTAACGCACGTCACCGCGGCGCAGCCTCTCAATAGCAGTGTTGACCTCGGCCATGGGCAGATGTTCCACCATGGGGCGAATCCCGTGCCGGGCACAGAAATCCACCATCTTCAGCAGGCTCGCTGGGGATGAGGTGGGACTACCGGTGAGTTGGCGGCGGGTCATGATGAAATCAAAGGCGTTTACTGGGATTGGGTCCGTCACAGCCCCAACTTGATGCAATCGGCCCCTCGGTGCCAACGATCCAATCACCGCATTCCAATCGAGGTTTTGGTTGCTGGTGTTGATGACTAGGTCAAAGCGGCCCGGATGGGCAGCCAGTTCATGGAGGTCTAGGAGCCCATGGGCCCCCAAGCTGCGCGCCTCCTCACTTTTGCTTGCCCCATGGGTGCTGATGGCCGTTACCTCACAGCCCCAGGCCTTGGCAAATTGCAAGGCCAAATGACCCAGTCCGCCGATCCCGATCACCCCAACCCGGGCGGTGGGAGAGACCGCTTCATCCACTAGCGGAGCAAACACCGTGATGCCCCCGCAGAACAGCGGGCCAGCATCGGCGGGATTGAGGCCCGCGGGGATTGGCACTAGCCAGTCTTGATGCCCAAGAACATGGCTGGCAAAGCCGCCCCGGCGGCCCACCACGGTTGCCTCTAGGTCGGCGCAAAGGTTGGCCTCCCCCCCCAAGCACCATCGGCAATGGCGACAGGAGCCGGAGATCCAGCCGAGCCCGCGCAATTGGCCGATGAGGTCTGGATTCACCCCATCGCCTACGGCCACCACCCTGCCCACCACTTCATGGCCGGGAACCAGCGGATAGCCGCTCGCCCCCCAAGCGTTGTCAAGCATGGAGATATCGCTGTGGCATAGGCCGCAATGGAGCACCTCAAGCAGCGCTTCGTCGGGGCCTGGCTCAGGCAACGGGGCTTCTACCCGTTGCAGGGGGGAGCCCTTAGAAGCTGCTTGCCAAAGGATCAGCGACATCAATCAACCCACGCATTGCATGAACAGTATGGGAGTCACCACGTTTGGTGTAGCGGGATCCAAGCGTTTTCTTGGCTTGAGAATCTGCGGGAGAATCTTGCATGGCCAGGGCCACAACGGCCAACCGCTCACACCCACCTAGGCAAATGCAATATTCCGCTAGGCCAATCCCTGAAAAGTCAGCTAGGGCGCCAGGAATCACACCTACAAGCAAGTGCACCCAATCAAGACATCATCAGAACATACGGCAGTAAATTGTAGCAGTTGATACCAGGGAGTTCACAGCCAGAGACTATAAAAAACAAGTTAAAAACAACTTCTATGGATCGGTTACGTCAGCTATTTGCTGTTGTTGAAAATAATGGCTATACAACTGCAGAAAGATTCCGCAAAGAGGTAGAAAGCACCGGCATCAGCGCCGATGACTTTCGGCTAAGGCGAACAATGGCAAAGCTAAATTCACTCGGGGAGCAGCCGATAGATTGCGATCTATTTGCCAAGATCATAGGAGAAGAGCTGATAATCCTAAACAAGATTCTTACTCGAAAGCTTGTCATTCCCGACTGGTTAGAATTTTGCGGTGATATTGATATAGTATTTCGCGAAGTAGCCCTCGAAACAGATGGCTCCAATGCAGATTATATCCCGATTTTAAGAGATGCCGATCCGGATAAGTGGGGAGCAGCTTTATGCACTGTTGACGGGCAACGCATCGGACTAGGCGATACAGATATCTACCACTCAATACAATCAGTTTGCAAACCAATAAATTATGCCTATGCCCTAGCGAACGAGGGGATTGAGTTTACTCACAAATTCGTTGGAGTTGAGCCCTCTGGCCGTCGCTTTAACGATCTAACGATGCTTACAGATGCTCGTCCATACAATCCTTGCGTTAATGCCGGAGCAATTATGACTGCTGGGATTGTCGCCTCTGGATCCCCGGAACTAAATGCTCGCGAGATAACTCAACAGATCATGAATCTTTGGTCAAAGCTTTGCGGTTACAGCGCGGAGGTTTTGTTTAGTGAAGAAACAATGAAATCAGAGCGAGACACTGCTGATACAAACTTCGCTATAGCTCACCTTTTACGAGGGCAAACCGGCCTGCCCCGGGGAGTTGATTTACAGAAGATGATGGAGGTATATCTATCCTGCTGCAGCATAGAAATGACAACCAAGATGCTCTCAGTTGCGGCGGCCACCCTAGCCAATGGGGGGGTTTGTCCAATTACAGGAGAACAGGTTCTAACAACTGATGTGGTCAAAAAGACTCTGTCTATTATGCAAATGGCTGGGATGTATGACAATGCAGGCGCGTTTGTCCTTGAGGTGGGATTACCGGCAAAATCAGGGGTTGCAGGGGCTCTTTTGGTCGTGGTTCCAAATCTGATGGGATTTGCAACATTCTCGCCGAGACTTGATGAATTTGGGAACTCCGTACGAGGTGTAAGTTTTTGCCGCCAGCTAGTAGATAGATTTACCTTCCACATGTATGATAGTCTCTCTGGGGGACGTAGCGGTTGCAAGCACGATCCACGGGCATCACAAAAAAGTCGCAAACAAAGTGACATGAGTGATCTATGCTGGGCCTTGTCATATGGTGATCTGTACGCGGCTAAGGTGCGAGATCTAATTCTCGAATGCATGATATCTGTAAGCCTAGCCGATGGAGAACTGGAAGAGACAGAGATAAAAATAATCGGAGAAATTTATGCAGAAATCCTGGGTTTAAAACCAAATCATTCCGAACTCAGGGCACTGGCCCTATCAAAACAAGAAAGCGAGACCCAGGCCAAGCAACTTGGAGTTAATACCCCTTTCCAAAATCTGATTGAGCTACTAAAGAAAGAATTGCCATTATTAGACGATAATGCTTGCGAAATGATTCTTGAATCTGCTTTTCGTGTTGCCTGTGCAGATGGTGAGGTTGAGGAGGAAGAAGAACAGATGCTCCAGGCCATCGCAAATGCATTGGGTGTGAACAAGAGAGCACTGGAGTTGGAAATCAGCCTTTTCAAGCGGCACTTGGCTGCGAAGTAACAAATAAAAGTAGAGCCTTCTAATAACTTTCTCGTTATTCCAGCAGCAGAATATACAAGTTATCTCAAGAATAGCCGAGAAATAAGTCGTGCTGCGTCACGTAAAAATCTTTCTGATTAAAGTTCCAACCTGCATAACACTGAACAATGCCAGCCAAACTGTAATCACAGCACCTAGGCCAGAGAGGAGGACTACAACCAAGCGAAGCTATTGCAAAAGCAGCTTAAATGGGAATACGAAAGCAGACAAGCCTATGAATAGATTTACTTTTAATGCACTTGAATTATCAAGCCAACCAAGCCAGTACACCGGTTGCTACAGTCACAACAATGGCCGATACTTGAAAAATCAGGTCAGCACGATTGATTGTTTCAAGAGCTTGATCTTTCCCACCTTTTGGTGCCTTTTGGTAGAAGTTAGTCCCCCAAACAAACAGAACAAAAGTGCCAATAGAAATCACATAACCGCAAGCATAGAACCAGTCAAGAAAGGTTAAATAGTCAAGTTGAGGGATCTCAGCTTGGTAAGCCTGCTGCAGAAATATCAGGGTGAGCAGGCCTGTGGACGGTATAGCCAATCGAATATCGCCTAGCTCTCCCTCTAGGGAGGGGGCCAGAAGCACAATAGCCACAACAATAAATAGTGGTAAAAAGTATTTAAGAATGCTAGGCAGGGGCGAGCTCTTCAGTGTGACCTGGAGGGCCACCCCTGAGTAGGACAATTTACCATTATTCAAACCCCAGTCAGTGCCCAAGGTGCGGAGTGTAGACTGTAAACTTGCAGAAACAATATTGTAGCCGTTAATACCAGCAGCTGGAGAAATAAGGGCATTGGAACGCGCCTCGGGCACCAAAATTACATTGTCATTTTGAATTGCCAGAGTGTCATCATACGTTTCAAGAATAACCGGCAATTGAACTGATTCAAAGGGAAAGCGTTTGAGATTGATCTCGGGGATATATAGATATGCCGAGAAGCGTAATTGCTGATAATAGTTTCCGTTGGGCAAGCGAATGGGATCTTCAGTTAGGCCTTGGATATCGCCATCCCAAGTATCAAGCTGGTTGGCTATAGAAATCATATTGGACGAATCGACCTTATTAGCATTTAGCTTATCTTGCAAGCTCTGGGGCCATTCAAACCAGTAGAAGCCTTCTCCCACAAATCGTCGATTTTGCAGGGAAAGGTCATGTATATTATCAAAATATGCGCCCACCTTTACCCCAATAGCATTGGGCTTGCTAAGCAGCTCAGTGGTATTGACGGGAATAAAACCTGTCCCATTGCGATTCAACTGTGGGCTTGCCTCACCCGCTCGACCACTGCTATGGATGGCCAAGACCAGTACCACAGAGACCGCGCTCAGTAGGAAATTTGAAGCGATGCCATTGCCCGATCGCAGATTGCGCCATAACTGGGCACTCCAGGGCTGGGCTCTCGATAACTGCGATAGCCAAAACCGGACTCTCACCAATCTCAACGACCGTAAAGGGGTTTGCAGGCTCAATTTTACATTTAAAGGCTCCATTTTCCCTGGGCCCTCAAGCCCAAAGAGATGAATGGTTTATAGCTAATGATCCTTATGCTACGGCGATCAGCCAACGCGCTGGCACTGGTGACATCTGAGTCCAATAGTGCTGCTGTGGGTGGGTAGTGGGCCCTAGCAAGACCAAATACTGAAATGGGATGAGGACAGCTATGCCCTTTGGCTGAAGTGCCTGAGTGCCAACCGGTCAATGCGACACTGCCCTGCCGGCTCACCGTCTAAGGCAGCAAGGAACTTCACAAAGCTCTTCCTCCCTAAGGCGGGGGATCAGATCTGCCCCAATCTTCAGGTGTGACCGCTGCTGGGTGAAGCAATGATCCGAAGCCGCGTACAGCTCCCGTTTATGTAGCCATGCTGATGACAGGTAGTGGACAGGGAGCAGAGCTTATGGACCTTCACCAACTAGGGGCCACAGCAGGACTGGGAGTGGTCCTCCTGTGCCAAGGGGCACCAGCACTGTCACAGCCCCCCGCCTCGGTGGCCCCACCAGGGGGCGGGACGGGAGCGGTCCTGAGGGGCCCGGGCCCCATGGGCACCCAGTCGATGGATCAGCACTTCATCGTGATGATGATTCCTCACCATGACGGGGCGATCGCCATGGCCGATCTGGCCCTCACCCGCGCAAAGCGGCCCGAGATCAAGGAGCTGGCCAGGGGCATCAAGGCCAGCCAAGCCCAGGAGAACGACCAGATGCGCACCTGGTACCGGCAGTGGTTCGGCGGAGACGTTCCCAGCTGGACGACCGGGGGAGCCATGGGCATGGGCGGCATGACCATGGGTGGAGGTATGGGCATGGGCACGAGCCTGACCGCCCTGCAGAACGCCCCTGATTTCGATCGGGCCTTCATCGAGCAGATGATTCCCCACCACCGCATGGGCGTGATGATGGCCTCGATGGCTCAGGCCAACAGTAAGCATCCGCAGTTACAGGCGATGCAGCAGGCCATGGTGAAGGCCCAGCGCCGGGAGATCGAAGAGATGACCCAGTGGTATCGCAGCTGGTACGGATCCCCCTGAGACGCCCATACATTTGAACCACCTGGGGGTGTGGCTATCCCTTGACATTAATTTAATGACATAAGAAACGCGCGACCGTCCTTCCGGAGTTTTTCTAAGGCTGGCTTCATCACCGCCATTGCATCCCAGGCCATGACCAGTGAACAGATCCGCTTCACCGATGGCACTGGTTACGACCGCTTCATGGGGGTCTGGAGCCGCTTGGCCGGCCAGATATTTCTCGACTGGATGGCCCCGAAGCCAGGCCAGCGCTGGCTGGATGTGGGTTGTGGCAATGGTGCCTTCACCCAATTAATCGCCGAACAATGCGCGCCCTCGTCGCTCGTAGGCATTGACCCGTCAGAGGCCCAGCTCGACTTCGCCCGGAAACATCCACTCCTTGAGAGCGTCTCGTTTGTGAACGCCGACGCCATGGCCCTGCCATTCCCCGAAAACGCCTTTGATGTGGCGATCATGCCGCTTGTGATCTTCTTCGTGCCCAAACCAGCGCAAGGGGTGGCAGAAATGGCGCGGGTCGTCGCCCCAGAGGGAACAGTGGCCGCCTATGCCTGGGATATGGAAGGTGGGGGGTTCCCTTATCAGCAGGTGAATGAAACCCTTTCTGCCGTAGGCCGGCCCACACCCAAGCCCCCCAGTCCCGGAGCCTCCCGCCTTGAGGTGTTGAGCGGCCTCTGGGCCAGCGCCGGATTAAGCGACCTCCACAGCAGATCGATCGAGGTGGAACGCATCTTCTCCAACTACGACGACCTCTGGAATACCCTCCTCAGCGGCCCGAGCGCTGGTCAGGCCATCGCTGCCATGGACGAGCAGGAACGTTCCAGCTTCCGCGCGTTGCTGGGAGCCAACCTGCAGCCGGATGGCTCTGGCCCGATCACACTGAAAGGAAGGGCCCATGCGATCCGCGGCACAGTCTCTTTGACTTGATCCCAGCGCGTTGCCATGAGCATCAGCGTCTGGGGGACGAGATCCCAGCAGGCCATTGATGGGGTCGTTGGACCCTTGATTTAAGTGCCAACGCTAGTGGCAGCCGTTCTTCTACTGCTGGAACGCGTTAGCCCGCGGCCTGGCGGATGATGGCCGTGGTGGTTGCTTCCACCTCGGCGGCTACGAGCTGGAGTTGTGGATCGCTCGAAAGAGCATTCAGAAGACCCTCGGGGCGCACCATGCCAAGCCTGGTTTGTCCGTCTTCTGTGTAGACCGCAATGCGGCAAGGCAAGGCCATGGCGAGTCGCATGTCAGCTCCGAGCACCCGGGCGGCCTGCTGGGGCTGACATACCTCATACACCCGACATTGCTCAGGGAATGGCAACCCCTTGGCGCGAAGGGTGGCGCCAAGGTCATGGTGGCCGAGCACCCCAAATCCATGGGCAACGACTGCCGCCTCTAGGGCTGAACAGGCCTGATCGAGGGTAAGCGTGGTTTCAACAATGAAAAAAGGGTTCATGGCTGGGCGAGGGATGAAGGGGCATGGACCGTTCGTGAAACGGAGGGGGCAGGTGGTTCTTGCTGGCGTCGCCAGGCCTCAACGCCGGTGAGCAGCGCTGAGCCAATGAGTAGGGCTGAGAAGCCTCGACGCAGGAGCCGCTCGGGGACATGGGGTGCCAACCGCTGGCCGGCGATGGCTCCAACCAGGCCCCCGGCCAACAGGGGCAGCATGAGGGGCAACTCTGCGGCGGGCCAATGGCCCAGGGCTGCTAGGGCCACCATGGAATTGGTGGCGATCAACAACAGGCTGGTGCCGCTGGCCAGGGGCATGGGCAAACCAGCCAGGAGCACCAGGGCGGGAACAATCGCAAAGCCGCCTCCCACTCCGGCGATACCGGTGAGCAGGCCCACCAGCACTCCCTGACCAGCTAGGTAGAGAGTTGGAGCAGGACGGCTGCGGGCAGTGGCTGCTTGCTGAAGGGCATCGCGTCGGTTGAGCAGCCAGCACGCCACCAGAGCCGCCACCGCGAAGACGGCCAATTGAATGGCCTCGGGGATCAGCCCGGCCTTGATGAGTGATCCGCCGATCCAGCTGCCGCCAAGGGCCGGTAGTCCCAGGACCAGGGCTGGCTTGATGGCAATTTGGCGGCGGTGGATGTAGGGCCCCACGTTGGCGAGGGCCAGCACGGTGACCACCAGGAGGGAGAGGGGCACCGCGGCCTTGGTGGGCAGTCCGGCCCCACTGATCAACAGCGGCAGTAGCAGGATCGATCCACCCGCCCCCAACAGGGCAAGCAGAAAGCCGATCACTGCGCCTCCGCCCAAGAGCAACGCCAGGGTTGCTGGGATCACGATTCCAGGGATTCCAACGTCACCTTGTTCCAGGGCATCACGGCCAGGAGCCGGGCCATGCCGCAGAAGCCGCTGATGCCGGCAAAGGTGAGGCCTGCGCCCACAAAACCACTCAGCCAAATCCAGCCTGGCGCCACGGTTTGACTGAGGATCACCCCGATCAGCACCAGGCTTCCGGCCACGATCTGCACCTGGCGCATGAGGGGCAGCGGTGCATTATTGAGCTTGCAGATGGGGAAGCCCGCCTGCTGCCAGGCAGGGAGGCCGCCTTCCAGGTCGGCTATCGGGTGGGGATGGCCGTGCTGCAGGAGTTGGGCCAACCCCTTAGCGCTGCGGTTGCCGCTCTGACAAACGAGCACCAGGGGCCCCAGCGGGAGTTCGGATTTGGTGATGCGCGAGAGCGGCACGTTGAGGCTGCCGGCGATATGGCCGGAGGCGTATTCCATCGGTTCGCGCACATCGATCACGCTGACGTCGCGCTTGCCGATTTGGGTGGCCAAAGCGTGGGAGCTAACCCGGCGGGGTCTGTCCATGGGAAAAGTTGTGACCATGGTTTGAGAAAAGGATGGAGGGGGCGCGTTGGTTTGAGGCTTAAACGTCGATGCCATCGAGGGGATAGCCCTCCGCACGCCAACGGCTCAGGCCGCCGCGGAGGTTCGCCACCTGGGCAAGGCCAGCCCTGAGGAGTTGTTGGGTCGCGAGGGCCGAGCGGCTGCCCGAATGGCACACCACCACCACGGGGTGATCGCTGGGGATCTCCGTCGTACGCGCTTCCAGCTCTGGGAGAGGGATTAGAAGGCTGCCGCTTAGACGTCCATCGGGTCCGCTGGTTTCATCAAGCGAGCGCACATCGAGCAGGGTGAGTTCGCTGCGGTGGTCTGCCACCCAAGCTGGTTCCAGTTCGGGCAGGCCCGCATAGCTGCGGCTCACCGGAGCCCAGGCCTGTTCTGGCGAAGCGTTCCGCGGTTTGCCGGAGTGCATGTTGCCCGGCAAGGCCTCGGCGATCTTGTGGGGGTGGGGCAGTTTCATGTTCTCCATGTGGCCCACGAAGTCCAGCTCGGTGGCATCTCCACCCAGGCGAGCGTTGAAGGCCTTTTCTTCTGCCACCGAGGTGACGCTGCGACCGGTGTAGTCGTGGCAGGGATAGATGAGGCACGACTCGGGCAAGGAGAAGATCTGTTCGGTGATCGAGCGCCAAAGGGTGTGGGCATTGCCCTGCTGGAAATCGCAGCGGCCGCAACCGCGAACTAACAGGGCATCACCGGTGAAGGCCATGCTCTGGTCGTCGAGCACAAAGCTGATGCACCCGTCGGTGTGACCGGGGGTGGCACGCACCTCCAGCGAACGGCCACCGAAGGCGATGCGATCACCATGGACCAGGGGCAGGGTCACGTTTTCTGCGCGGGCAGCAGCGGCCAGGCCAATGGCACAGCCAGTGGCTGCGTGCATAAGCCAGCTGCCGGTCACGTGGTCGGCGTGGGCGTGGGTATCGATCGAGGCAACCAGCTCGATACCCAGCTCGCGAATCAGGGAGAAATCACGGTCGTGCTGCTCGAAGACCGAATCAATGAGCAGGCCTTTGCGGCTACACACATCGGCGAGCAGGTAGGTGAAGGTGCCGGTATCGGCGTCGAAGAGCTGCCGAAAGAGCAGAGAGCCCCCACCGGCGGCAGCAGCAAGGGATAGACCAGGAGAACGGGCGACAGCCACGGCAACCAACCCAGAACCATTATGACTATAGCCGCATAAAAGGCTAAACTGGTTGGACTCTGTGGGTGGGTTTGGAATTTGCTCTTTGGCGATATCTTCAGCTGGGCATTCGATGCATAATTCGACCTCTGCAGAACCCCCTGGCATGGCCTCTGCTGGGTCCAAACCGAGTCCTCAACTGCTCCAGGAATTCAGCCAGTTTTTCCGTTTGCTGAGTGAGCCGGCCCGTCTGCAGCTGCTCTGTGAGCTCAAGCAAGGCCCCCAGGATGTGGCTGCCTTGATTGAGGCCACGGGCTTCAGCCAGTCCCATATCAGCCGCCAGCTCGGCCATCTCCAGCGGGCGGGGCTGGTGCGCTGCGAGCGGGACGGTGTACGCACGATTTGGAGTGCCGACGACGACCTGGTGGAAGACCTCTGCAACCTGGTTCAGAACCGCCTCAAGCAGCGCTTAGAAAACCAGCTCAAGCAGCTACAAGCCGTGCCCTAGCTAGCTGAGGTTGAGCACCATCTGGAGCTGTACCTGTGCTCCATCCCTGCGGAAATGCGCCACTTGTTTAATCACTACCGGATGGTGGATATCGAAGGGCAACGCCTGATGCAGACCGTAAGCGACCCGTTTCTGGGATGGACAAACGGTCTGCAGAATGAACGTCGTCACTATTGGCGCCAACTACGCAACTGGAAAGGCTCAGTGAACCTGGAGAGCCTGGATGCCAAGGGTCTAGAGCTCTACGGCGAATTGTGTGGTCGTGCCCTGGCGAAGGCCCACGCACGGTCGGGGAATCGCCAAGCGATAGCGGCCTGGCTGGAAGCCGGCAAGGTGTTTGACCAGGCCCTGGAGTCCTTTGGTCTGCACTACGCCGACCAGTGCGAAAGTGACTACCGGCAGTTTATGCAGGCGATCAATAATGGACAACTGGAGACCAGCACGATCTTCTGAAAGATGGCAAATCTCTGAACAGCACTGCACCAGCAATTGCGGCAATTTAGTACTCAAGTTGCCCGAAATTTCTAATTCTTTTCTCCAACAGAGTTGCTGTCATCCGTTGGGGGGCTGCACCTTGCCAAATCAATGGCAGACACAGCAATACCGCCCGCGCCAGGGCGCGTCTGCAGCAATGGAGACTTCGTCCTGTTAAGACTTTTGGTCATCATAGTGAAACCCTAAAGTCATAGCCCTCTGAACAATAAATATAAGTTGAGCCGTACTCCAACCTGCCATAAGTATACCATTGATTGCTTCACCAACACTCAGTAGGCGCCAGCAACTAACAAGTGTAATATCTCCGTAGCCAACAGTGGTGAAAGTAATTCCCGAGAAATACAAACTTTCTGCTAGCCCATGAATGACGCCGACGTGGCGATACACCCATGCCCATAGGACAATGTCTAATAACAAGGTGGCTGCCGTAATCAGCGCCCCCAGGGTAATGAGCAACAGGTGACGTGAACGACTTGTGGAGCACCAGGAAATTAGTCGTTCCCAGTGAATAAGCTCTACCTGCACGGACGTTACCCATGCATGAATGATGGCTGTAGCAACTAGCATCCCCACTACAATCCCAGCAACGGTGCTGAATTCTGGGCAAATTAATAGTTGAGGTCTCGCTCTATAACCGCTTAAAACCATACCTACTGTTGCCATGCCGGCCAATAGGGGCCACCTCAACTGTTTCCAGCTCATCTGTTGCTTGCAGCTGTAGAAATTTGCTCCTAAGAATTTAGCATCTTTTCTGTCTACTAGTATCAGTAGCCCTATTAGCTAATCTCTTTAGGTTACTGACAGGAAAGATTAAGGCACTGCAGCACCCTAGGCGGCCAGGGGTATATCCACACCACTTCTAGTTTGGCGGTAGATCCATATACCCTAACCGCAATTACCCCGGTTACTCGTCAAAAGCTTGATGCCGCTGTGGCGGTACTGGTGGCTTGGCATTGATGAGATAGAGCAGATGTTGATGACGAGCAGAATCACGGCTCAAAGCTGTAGGGGCCCGCTTCCATGGCTGATCAGGGATCGTCTATCGGCAGAAAGAACACCCCATTGCCGAAGTGCTGGACGCCCACCTAGCTGCCTAGAAAGCGCTAGTTATCGGGGAGACGCACCGTTTGGCAGCGGCCTGAGTTGCGTTTCGGCAAGCGGCGACAGGCCGATCTCATAAAGCCTGATAGAGGATGGCCCCCCCCAGTATGAGGACTGCGGCCAGGGCGATTGCCCGCTGCAGCAGGGCCAAGATCGGCCGCACCTGGTGGCTAGCCACCAGCCAATCCTGCTCACGCCAGGCCAGGGGCTTCTCCCAGACCTGGCCGTCGTACCAACCCGTTTCCTCGTATTCGACCCGTTCGATCAGGAGCCGCTTCAGCACGGTTGTCCAACCAAGCCATTGGCGCACCAGTAATAAAAGGGGCAGCACCAGGGCCGCCACGGCGGCTGCCGCCCCGAGCCGGGCCAGGTCGTGGCGCAGGGGCACACTACCGCTGGCCACCAGCAGGGTGAAGGGCAGAACCACCAGCCAACTGAGGACCAGGGCCCGGCCCAGGGGCCAAGCGCCCCGGCAGGGCCAAGCGAAGAACCACGACTCCACTAGCTCCCTGTAAAGGTTCAGGGGCCGTTGGGCATGGGGCACCGGACAGGGCTGCTCACTGACCGGGGAATCGGACATGGGGCCGCAGAACAGAATCGGGGCTGGGCTTCAGGGGGCCAAGGCTTGGCTGGAGCCGGGTGATCAAGGCTCTCAGCTTAGGAATGGCCCTATCTCGCCGTGGCCCAGGCCAGGCCGATGGCCTCACCGGCCAGCATCAGGCCGCAAAGTATGGCCAACAGGCGGTAGGTCCAGGGGGGGCTGATCCTGGCCACCGCTGAGGTGTCGATGCCGGAGCGCTCGGCGAAGTCCCCCAGGAAGGCCTCAAACCGTTCCACCCGCTGGGGCAGCAGAAAGGCCCCACCCACCTGATCTCGCACATAGAACACAGAGCCACCCTGGCTGGTGCCCACGGGGGTGAGCGACCGAATCGAGCTCCAGGGAAGCTGCCAGCCGCGGCGCAGCAGCCAGGAGCACCAGGGGGGATGGCCCACCCGGATCCCGCTGCCATCGAGTTCCACCCTTTCACTGGTGATCGCCACCACCAGCACCAACCCCAAGGGCACCGCCGCCAACATCAGGGGACGCAGCGCCTCGGGGGCCATCAGCGGCAGGGGTAAAACCAGGGCTAAATAGAGGGCCAGCAGGGTGAAGCGGATCAGGGGGGCCATGGCGTGGATGCTGGGGGCAGGAGATTCCGGCACGGCTGATAAGGGGTATTGCGGGGAAACGGGCAAACGGCAGGGCGCAGAACTGATCCAGCTTGCGCGTCCAACCCGGTGGCACTGATGCTCCATCTTGCTTGCTCAGCAGCTCCTTCAAACCCAGCCCCAGCAGGCCGCCGAGATCTGCCCAGGCAGCCAAGCCAACGGAAGCAATGCGCTCCGCAGTTGCCAGGCAAAGCGCTTGGCACGGCAGGACCTAGCCAGCCATGCCCCTTGCTTCACGATTCTTAATCAGACCTGCCAGGATTTCAGAAATGCCTAACGAGCATGACCACCTCTCTTTTGCTGGAGCTCATCGGTGCCTTTACCGGGGGCTGCTTTGCACTCTGGTTTGTGAGCCAGCGCCTGTCTTCGCCCCGGGGCATCTCACTGACTGGATTGGCGTGGGTTAAGCCGGCAGCATTGGCCTATTTACAGAGGCCGGGCTTGATGGCCTCGATTGGCCTACTGCTGCTGCGCCTGAGCATCGGCGTGATGATGATCCACCACGGCCAAGAGAAGCTCGCTGATCCCCAGCAATTCGCCAATACCTACGTGGCCTCACTGCATCTGCCATTCCCCCTCTTCTTTGCCTATATGGCAGGATTCTCCGAACTAATCGGCAGCTGGCTAGTAATTCTCGGGCTCCTCACACCGTTGGGTGCCCTAGCCCTGACCGGCACGATGGCGACGGCGGCTTACCAGCACATCCTCACAGCCGGGCTGAACATATACGTGCTCGAATTGGTATTGCTCTACTTGGGAGGGAGTCTCGCAATACTGCTAAACGGTCCGGGGCGCTTCTCCTTTGACGCGGGCATCGGTCCAGAACTGATTTCATCAATCGAGCGCAGCAACCCTTCCGCCGAATCCGAGTGGTCCGCCAGCCCAGGAACCATGACCCCGGCAGCAGTGCCCGTGGAGGCTTTCAATCGCTCCCTCTGATCTCAACCAAGGGGAAGGAGACCCTGGAAGCCGCACCGCTTGCCAAGAATCGCAACATTGCGTTACAATTGGGTTGACATAGCTCAAGAAAAATGACCGAATCCACTCCCCGCTACGGATTTGTCGCCTTTGCTGAGACCTGGAATGGCCGCTTGGCGATGCTTGGCTTCGTGATCGGCCTTGGCACCGAACTACTCACCGGTCAAAGCATCCTCGGCCAACTCGGTCTGGGCTGATCCCATGAACACCGACTATTCCGCAGCCATTACAGGTTTGATCGCCGTTGGCGTGCTGCTAACCGCCATGGTTGGCTACGTGCTCACCCGTCCCAGCGACCTTGGCCCTAGCCGCTGACCTCAGCTGGAAAACAAATCATCCTTCCTTCCACCCCCCCCATGACCCAATCTCAAGCAGCTGAAAAGTGGCGTCAGAACAAATCTGAGCAACAAATCCACGTAGAGCAGCTCAAGCATGTTGAGCTCTTCAACGGTCGCGCAGCCATGGTTGGGATAGTGATTGGGATAATTACGGAGGGTCTAACTGGCCAAGGCATTATTCATCAAATAGGTCTTGGCCCTTTGGTAGATGGTTACACTGCTTGCCACACCCAATTTCTGCCCTATTGTTTTTAATCCTCCATTAAAGATTTGGCCCTAGGCCGTGCCAATTGGACGATTTAGTTGATCATCATGATGCTCTTCGGAGTTGAAGATGTCGGAAACTACGGGTAAATTAATACCCATACTCTCTGTGATTAATCCCACCGGCGGCACGGCGGCAGTCAAGGAACTGGGTAAGGAAAATGGGATTGTCTTTGAACCAGTGATTTGCCACCACAGGGGCCGCACAGGCAGCAATAGTATCTGCTGGGGGGGCTATTGCGAGGCCAACTCCAATTGCTGACCTACATTCAGTAAATCTCTGTAATCCCAATCATTGCCTGAATTTTGTTCTGCAAGGATTACTTAAATCAGGAAAAGCTCCAACTTAATGATATTTAAATCAGAGCAACTAAGGCTGATCTAAAGTTATAAGTTTTGCATTTCCTCTGCTGGGCAGCCCTTGAAAAAGCCGGCTTAAGTTTGAAAAGCCACAGCCATGACTGGTTTGCCGTTAGATTTCTGATTCAAGCAATGATCTCTCTGAGCCATGAGCAGGCTAGTTTCCACTAATCAATGACCCCATCAGAGATCTATCCAAGCCTAGCTCCAGCAACAGCAAGTTCCCTAAAGTACGAATCTTCGCTTAAGCCCTGGCCCACTAAGCAACAGCTTCTAGCATCTATGCCAACCAACCTCTCTGAAAAGGATGTTGGCAAGGCATGGATGAGTCTTGCTTTTTCTCTAGGCACTTCCCTGGCTGCCTATACAGTGGGATGCTTTATTCCGGTGCATTGGAGTTTTGCGGCTGCATGGATTGCCTATGCTGTTGTTGCAGGAACTTTGGCGACAGGCTGTTGGGTATTGGCCCATGAGTGTGGACATAATGCATTTCATCCGAACCGAGCAGTTGAAATATGTGTTGGCTTCCTGTTGCATAGCCTGCTGCTAGTTCCATACTTTTCATGGCAACGTAGCCACGCCATTCATCATGCCAATTGCAATCATCTCGAATCCGGTGAAACCCATGTACCCTCATTGCAAAGCTCGCCCTGGGCTTTGTTTAGCATCAAACTCAAGAAACTCCTAGGGGCAAAGGCATATGCAATCGCCTCAATTATCGTGCATTTGGTGGTTGGCTGGCCGTTATATCTTATGTTTGGCGTAACTGGTGGGCCCAACCAGGGCTTTCCAACATCGCATTTTATTGATATACCACCTTTTAATTCTGGCGTGCGGCAGTTATTCCCTGGCAAATGGAAAGGCTTAGTTAAAATGTCAAATATTGGCATAATAGTGGTAATCTTATTTCTACTTTTATGGATGATCAATACCTCTGTAGCAAAAGTACTTTGTGTGTATGGTCTGCCATATTTAATCGTAAATTGCTGGCTGGTTTGCTACACATGGCTTCAGCACACTGATCGAGAAATCCCTCACTTTTCTTTTCCTGATTGGGATTGGGCCAAGGGAGCTCTCCAAACCGTTGACAGACCCTATGGATCAATCCTCAATTTCCTCCACCACGGCATTGGATCTACCCATGTCGTCCATCACATCAATCCCTGTATACCTCATTATAATGCGTGGAAAGCATCCAAATTGATCCGCGCTGATTTTCCAGAGTATATTCGCTACGATTCAACTCCTATCCATGTGGCCCTATGGAGAGTTGCCCTCAATTGCTCTTATGTAGTAAAAAATAATCAAGATGGGGCCTACTATTATAATTAACATTTCCAATGGAACACAGATATTTTCGCATTCCCCTATCATCTGATTGCTTCAATTGCCATTGGCAAAGACCTACAATTACCCCAGGGGCTTTCATTGAGCTTTTAATTAAATAACTGATAAATAGTAATTTCGACAACCCTTTAGACGCTATAAGCATGCAAAATTTCTGGGCCGATTGTCTTTTTGGGAAAGGCTCAGGACATCGCTGCTTCAGTGGCCCCACCCAACCCCCAACAGCTTGAGGCCCAGGGCAGCCTTGCTTTTACCTCCCCTATCAAGCCAAAACGCTTCACCCGCGGGGCCACAGTTAACAATTCTTTGCACTATACTGGGGAAAAGCTCTAATCATTATGGAAAATCTCCTGGTGGCAACTTATTTGATTTGTTTTGCTGCGATTACGGGTGGTGCATTTGCTTTGATGGCCCAAACGTTGCGTCGTCCAGAAAACCTGAAACCTGTGAGCCCTGGGGGGCCTCTTCCCCGTCGCCATCCAGAGGCTCCAAGCTATGGGGAAGAAGTTCTATACGTTGACCTCAATCGCGAAAGATTGGAAGCGCTATTTAAACAGGCTTCTTGAGCAAAGTTAGCTAAATTACAGGTTTAGCCTGCCACCTCCATGGGGGCCTGATCAGCCGCTGAGATCCCCTCACCCACCGCTGCAGCCGCTCAAACCATGATCCGGATGCCTATATGGATGAGTGCTAATGCTTTTGGGCTTAAACCCTGAGCCAATACCCATGTAGCCAACAAAAAAGTCCCGCCAGCTCATCCACACCAGGACCGGGCGCAGCTGAGCCACCAGCGTCGGCGGCATCAGCATTTTTAAGCGGCAGCAGGCTTGGGCGCCATAAAGATCGGCACCCGAAGTTCGCAGCCCAGGCACGCCCCGGGAAGCCAAATCCCGAGAAGTTAGTCGGGGCGACAGGATTCAAACCTGCGACTTAGTGCTCCCAAACCGCAAGCTGTCGCTGCTTAGTTAAAATGTGATTTGTCTTTCATCGACGCAGGTGGAAGAGTGCGCAATGGAGCCGGTCACAGCCAGGCCCGAAAACGACTGCCAGTGGCGTCGCGCACGGCTAAGAGAGAAGATGAACTCGCGGCTGTAACCTTTCGTTCTAGACGACAGGAACAAGGATCTCGAGTCAACCAGCCCTAGACAATAAGAAGTTTGAAAAGTAGCCCATGACGACGCTCACCCGGCTTCAGATCCTCCAAGCAACACTGGCAAAGATTGGTCCTGAGGCGTTCACCGCCGAGGCATACAAACCTGGCCTGATCCGTCATATCGTCCTCTTCCAGTATGCGTTGGGCGCGACTGCCAAGCAACGTGGGCAGGTCGTCGAGCGATTCCTCGCCCTTGGGGATGCCTGCCGGAGAAAGGGCGGCGATCGTTACCTCATCGGTATCGAGACGGGCCCCCAGACCAGCGGTGAGGGCGCTGACAAGGGACTGAACCAAGGCTTCATCGTGACGCTCAAGTCTGAGGGGGATCGCAACTACTATGTGGGAACACCTGTCGTGCACGATCCCGCCTACTACGACCAAGCGCATCAGGAATACAAGGACTTCATAAAGCCGCTCGTGAGCAACGCGCTCGTCTTTGACTTCCCGGTCGAGTATCAAACGCATCTCCAGACCACATCGGCCTGACTCCGTTCCTGCAGATAGTTGAAGACATGAATCTGACGGTGTTCCATGCCCACCGAAAGCCAAGCGGGGCCCAAGACCATCGCGCTAGGGCACAGTGAAATGCGTGGCTAGATATACTCACTGAATACGAGGCAAGCCCAACATTGAAGGACTTACACTAGGTAGATTTATGGGGCACGTCAAAGGCGTGAAGCAGCCTGAAGAAAAAGCAAGAAGAAGGTGCTAAATCAACTGGGTACCCAAGGAAGAACTGAGCACCCCAAGGATGTCGAGAACTACTTGAGCCAAGGGGGCTTCTTCTGATGCAGGGGCCCAGGAAGCATCAGTGATGAATAGTGCCGAACCGTTGTCCGGCACATACTTGTAATCTTTGGAGAGACCATTTCTCCATAGACCTAAACAGGAATGCTGAGCCAAAGCTTTATGATCAATGGGGAAAGGGCAAGGCTTACATAGGCGAGCTTGCCGTAGATACCACGGTATTGGCCAGTATCGCTGAACAAGCAAGCGAGCAGCGCATCCGTGAACGACAACATACAAACCAGATAGGCGATCAAAAACATCAGATCCATGCAGGTCACATAAGAAACCCTGGGAAGACTCTGACCGAAAGTATTCTGCAGAAAAATCAGGGAAAGGATCGCAGCCGGCGGTGAAGTGATCTTGACCTCCCGATAATTAAGCCCTAGGCCTACCACTGAAACTGCAAGAAAAGATACTACAGCGATGGGAAGGACGTTTTCAAGGAGTGAAGTGAGGGCATTCCTGGAGATGAAAATATTGAATGCGGCCTGACTTTGCGTATCGGCAGATCCGTCTTTTAAGGAAACCTTAGAAGAATCTTCAAAGTTACTGGTATAGATCCGGACTTGATCAGCGTAGCTGATACCATCGAGCCTGTAGCCCGAGATATTAAATAGATTGGGAGGAAGCCTGAATTGCTGAATTCTATAAATTAGATCTACGGTTTCATGCACAGGGTCGGTAACCAGAATACTGAGTTGCTGTCGATCAAAGGGGTACTTACTTAAGTTAATCGATGGCGCCGAAAGCTTAACGTCAAACGCAGTCTCATTCCAATAACGAGTTTTTCCGGCCTCATCAGTGTCAATCACATTCACCTTCGACGAAACCTGCTGTACAGCATCATTTTGGTCGAGGTAATTAAAATTAAAAGAACCCATCTGGCCAGGATCAAATTTGCCCTCTACTAGGGGTGTTTTGGTCCAGTTATACCAAAGCCAGCCGCGGGCCTTAAAGGTGAGCTTGCTCATATCAAGATCGTAGACGCTATCCAGGTAGAGGCCTAGATCCACAAAAGCTGCCGTTTTCTTGATTTCCGGAAAAGCTTTGATGAATGACGAGGCGGGAATTACCTGCTCATTCGGATTATCTATATAGGCTTTGTTGCTGCGTTGATAGACACCAGAACATATGACCAGAAGCAACAGTGTTAGGAACAGCAACACAAAAAACCGCGTAGGAGCCTCGGCCAGGCCCCATAAGCGTCTCGGCTTCAACCGACGAAACAGGTCCCCCATCTTGAACAGACTTCTGGTTTGCATCCTTGACGCAGTGCTGTATCCCACAACATACATACGCATAGCAATGCCCAGGGTCCCCAAACAGCGTCTCATTACTGGGGCTACGCATGCGGTGTCCTTGGCCGGCGGGTACTGCTTCGCAGAAGCCTTTGGCTAGGCTTTGGCAATAGCCTCTGTTTCCACAAGCACGCCCCCGAGCAAGTCCCCACCTGCTTGAGAGTTGAGCATTAGGCAGCCAATCAGCTCTGGTGACATCTCCTGGGCGGGGCGGCAGAAAAACACTGGGGGTAGGGGCTGGGTAGCCTCTTGGAGCTGGCAGGTGAGCAAGGGGATGCGACGTCCCCCCCTTTGCTGCTCATGCCAGTCGCCCACCCCAGACGCAGCCCCTCTATGCCCTGCCAGCCCAGAAAAACCGCCAGGGAAATGCTCACCAGATTAACCAGCAGTTCACCTTTAGCGAACAACCACTGTTTGCCCCGCGTTTTCCTACTTAAATCAAATCAAAAGAGCCTGCCGGCAGGAACCACGGTAGGTTAGCTGGCATGGGAAAGCAATGTCTGCATGTGCAGTAATTGCTTTTTATTGCACACTATTGAACTGATAAATACTGATTTTCCCAGGTGCACTTAATACTTTTATTGATTTCCTCGATAGTGTAATCTCTCCTCATTCCCACTGCTTAGGAGTAATTCTTAATGCCATCAATGGGGCTAAAAACCATCAATTTTGAGGAAAATACCTTAACTAGTATCTGCGACCCTTGGCAACAAGGGTTCATACTGGCCCATCAGGAGCTTTTCTAAGCCTCCCTTCATGGATTCCAGCGTTCACGTCACGGCAGTGATCACCCATCGCGTTCGCCCAGGCCGCGAAATGGGCTACGAAGAATGGCTCAAGGGAATTGCCGCAGACTCTCGCAACTTCGAGGGGTACCTAGGGGCCCACATCCTTCGCCCCGAACTCGGTGTGACGGCTGATCACGTGATCGTGCTCCAGTTCGACACATGCCAGCATCTGGAAATCTGGATGCAATCGGACACGCGAAAGATCTGGGTCGAGCGCGTGAAGCCGTTGATTGACGAGCCGGAATCCATCAAGACGCTCACGGGCCTGGAACCCTGGTTCCAGTTACCCGGCCAACCCTCCCACTCTCCTCCAAAGCTCTTCAAGCAGGCCATCCTGGTCTGGATTGGCGTCGCCGCTAGTTTCCTGGTGGTTAGCCCCCTTGTGGCCGCTTTGCTGGCCTCCTGGCCAGGGGTTCTACGCTTGTTGGTCAAATTGACGATCATGGTGGCGCTCCTCACCTATGTGGTGATGCCCTTCTTGACTCGTCGCTTCCAGGGTTGGTTGCTCAAAGAGTGAACCAGTCCAAGAGGCCTATTGGGGCCCATTGCAAGGGAGCAGGATTCATTGGCGTTCCTCCTCCATAAACCGATGGGCCACTTTACGGGTACTGCCTAGGGCAGCGCTGCAGGGACCTGCAGCGCTGCCTTCCTAAGACATTTGCAGGGCCTTTCAACAATCGTCCGGGCAGTCGTTACTCCTACCCGTCCTTTCCCCAGAACGCCTGGATTTATTTGCGGCGATAAACAGTGCTGCCGCAACGGCCTCCGGCCCACTCGGCTAGGCCTCCTAGACAGCTAGGGCTTTTTCCTTGATGGTGTCACTTTTCGAGGTCCCGCTGCTCCGCCATGGTGAACACCGCATTGGCATTGGCATTGGCATTGGCATTGGCATTGGCATTGGCATTCTGGGCCGTCTGCCGCCAGCTGGTTCAATTGGAAAGGCGTCATTTTTACTGGCAGAGGGGGCAATGGGCATGAGTAGGCATGGGATTCATAACCACTCTGATCTGACCCTCAGTGCTCAGGCATTGGTGACATCTGAGGCCAATAGCCCTTCTGTGGGTTGAATTATTGATATGTACCTCTCTGAGCCACACAAACATCTACTCAGTCAGCCCCCATCAGCTCAATAAAGAAGCGGCAATTTACCCAAAGAGAAGAAGAGTGATATAATGGTTCGAAATTTGTGAATCCATGGCCATCTCACCGAGCCTCATAATTGACAGAGAGGTTGCTAGCGATCTTAAAGACTACATTTCAGGCTTGAACAAAATTCCATACTACCTAGGCATCACATCAGGTGAGTCAATTAATGCTGGATATGTAGTAGAAAAAACTGCAAAATTTCCCGGCCTTATGCTTCAATTTGCGCGATCAGTATTTTCCTTTATTGACCCTTTGATTGATCTCGATTTTGTCGAAACCTCAAACCCCTCTCAAGCTAAAATTAAACTATATGCAGTAAACTCATTTGCTCCAGCAAAAGATTCAACATCAGATACGGTAGGGTATGCACTATCACGGCCAACAAACTCTGATTTCGTTGCTTTTTGGCTGAACACAGGTGAAATAAATAATGATATGAACACTATTGTACACGAAATTGGTCACGCCCTGGGAATTGGTCATCCAGGAGTAGGGGCAATGCCGTCAAATGAAAACCCCAAAGATCCAAGTTATTCAACAGATGACACGGTAATGTCTTATAACATTGGCAAAATAGCATGGGCAACACAATACACTTCCTCTGATGTGTTGGCTCTGCAACAGCTGTGGGGAATAGAAAAAAACATTGAGAATGGCACTTTAGTCTCTAGTACTAGCAAATACGATACCAGAGATTTTGTCAGCAATGTCTTAGAGACTACGTCTCCAGCTCCAGTGACCACTCAAATAACTGACGATTCCTCAACTAATTTTAATCTTGATATACTAGCCAGCACTTGGAGCGAGAAGGTTAAAATTACCCGCATCGTAAAATCCTCTGATGCTGGAGAGAAGCTAGAAGGGAAGCAAATCAATTATTCAGCTGGAGAAGTTGCGGGGTCGCTGATTACCGGAGGCAAAGGGAATGACGACATCAAAGGATTTGCTGGATGGGATATTTTGGTTGGTGGAGATGGAAACGACCTTATTCATGGTGGCAACGGCAGGGACATAATTACAGGTGGTCTTGGTGTTGATCAACTCTGGGGTGATTTTGGTTGGAATACATACACATCAGAGAAAGATGGTTCATCCGATTTAATTGCAGTCAAGTCAGATCAGTATGTTGTGAATTGGCTATACGGGAAGGCAGGCAATAACCCCAACGGCGAAAAGACCGACATTATTGAAGGCCTAGATGCAATTGACAGAATAGTTATCGTAGGAGTTGACACCAAAGATCTTACATATGCAGCTTCAGCCACAGCCCATGGGGCCACTGGCATTGGCATATACGGCAAAGGAGCCCTGGAGGCACTTTATACAGGTGGTGATCTAACACTTGCCCAAATTCAATCAATGACTTCAGGTGATGCCTCTTCTGCTGCCATGGCTAACACTATAAACTCATATTCATTTTGGTAAAATATTAAGACACTAGCAATTGCACTTCCCATTCCAGGTCTGGACTACCTTTTTTCAATTCCCTAGCCATTGGCTTGATCCATGCCAGGAGCTGCTCCCTAGTCCGTGACGGCGGCGAAGGGCCCACGACTAAGAATTATTGATATCCGGACTACATTGATCAATAACTATACGTTCCTAATCAATACCTTTTGATGGTGCTTGTCATGCAACCCAGCATTGGGAGAGAATGAGCCAATGCGAGTTTGTATTAATTGAAAAAGTGCCAGTTATACATTTAACAGCGGCACCATACGGCGAGCGCGTATCCAGGCTACTGCAATGGATTGGGGAATTCGAACCGGCGCATCCTCTGAACTACGTCCAGGATGCCAACTGTTTGGAAACCTACCGGAATTATTGCAGGATTAATTAGGGACTCCTGAAAAAGCCAGATCGATTGCAGCGCAGCTTGTTTCAGCGATCAAAACCCGATAAACTGGCCTCGATCAGGGCAATTGACGATTGCTACAACTGCTGAGCACTGCAGATGTACCGGAAACACCATAACGGGCAGCTCA
>CALRNU020000027.1:0-28365 GCA_943369595.1 Synechococcus sp. UW140 | reverse complement strand
TACACGCTGAGTGGTGCGGGCTGGGCAGCGGCCCTGAAGGCGGGGGCCTCGGTGAGCGTTGGATTTAACGGCAGCCAGGGCAGCAGCATTGGCAACGACGGGGTGCTGACCTCGGCGCAGTTATTTAGCAGCAGCTCATCAACGGTGGTTCCTACGCCTCCAGTGGTGACGCCTCCGGTGGTGCCCGTGGCGCCAGTAGTGCCCGTGGTGGCCACCCCCCCGGTGGTTACTCCGCCAGTGACACCGGTAGGCAATGGCGCCGGGGCTGGTAATGGCACTGGTTATGCCGAGGCCCTGCAGAAGTCTTTCCTCTTTTATGAGGCAAATCGCTCCGGTGATCTGGATGGGGCCACAAATCGGGTGCCCTGGCGTGGCGATTCCGGTTTGCGCGATGGCCGCGATGGGGTGTACTTCGGGGATCGCAACGCCGCCAACCTGCAGCTGGGGCTCAGCCTCGACCTCACCGGCGGCTATTACGACGCTGGGGACCACGGCAAATTCGGGATGCCCTTGGCCTCCACCATCTCCAGCCTGGCCTGGGGGGGGATTGCCTTCAAGGAGGGCTACAACGCCACCGGCCAGTTGGATGAACTGTTGGCCGCAGTGAAGTGGGGCACCGATTACCTGCTCAAGGCCCATGGCACCGATGCCGCTGGCAACACCAGTTTCTTTGTGGCCCAGGTGGGTGATGTGGCCGCAGACCATGCCCTTTGGAGCCCCCCCGAAAGCCAAACCATTGCCCGGCCGGCCATGGCTGTTACCGCCCAGAAACCTGGCTCCGACGTGACCGCCGGCAGTGCCGCGGCCCTGGCCTCCGCCTCAATTCTCTTTCGGGAGAACGGCTCGATCGCCTACGCCGATGAACTGCTGCGCCATGCAGAGTCGCTATATCGCTTTGCCGATACCTACCGGGGCAAGTATTCCGACTCAATCACCGAGGTGCAGGGCTACTACAACTCCTGGAGTGGTTACAAAGACGAACTCAGCTACGGCGCCGCTTGGTTGGCCCGGGCCAAGGAGGCAGCTGGTGGTGATGGCACTGCCTACCGCCAGAAGGCTCTCCAGCTCTATAACACCGATATCGGTGGCTTGAGCAACGGCTGGACCCAAAATTGGGATGACAGCTCCTACGGCGCCGCTGTGCTGCTGGCCGAAGACACGGATAACGCCAAGATCCGCAGCGATGTGGAGGGCTGGCTGAACAGTTGGGTGAATGGCACCAATGGGGTGCAAATCACCGCTGGGGGCCTGCGTTTTATCAGCCAGTGGGGCTCCCTGCGCTACGCGGCCAATACGGCGATGCTGGCCGGGGTTTACGCCGATAGCGTTACCGATCCCAATGGCGCCTACAGCCAGCTGGCCACCGATACCATCGACTACATCCTTGGCGATAACCCCCGTAACTCCAGCTACGAGGTGGGTTATGGCATTAATTCCCCCCAGCAGCCCCACCACCGGGCCGCTTCCGGGGTGGGCTGGGATGGTTTCCGCAATGGCCTGCCAAACGTAAATATTCTCTATGGCGCCCTGGTGGGTGGCCCCAGCCAGGCCAACGACTTCGCCTACACCGACGTACGTAGCGACTACATCGGCAATGAAGTTGCCATCGACTACAACTCTGGCTTCACGGGGGCATTGGCCTTCGCGGCCCAGCGCAGGGCTGGCCTCTAGCGGCGGCGAAGTGCCTCTAGGAGCCGCTCAAAGCTCTCCGGGAGGGGGGCTTCAAAGACCATCCGTTCCCCTGTGATCGGATGGTCAAGGCCCAGTTCCACCGCATGGAGGGCCTGGCCGTGCAGTTCCACCGGCAGCCGACGGCAACGGCTGTAGGTGGCATCGCCCAGGAGCGGGTGGCCCAGGTGGGCGCAATGCACCCGGATCTGGTGGGTGCGGCCGGTGTCAAGCTTGAAGCGCAGTAGGGAGTAGTCGCCAAAGCGCTCCAGCAGGCGCCAATGGGTGCAGGCATAGCGACCCTGGTCGTCGGCCACCACCGCATATTTTTTGCGGTCTATGGGGTGGCGACCAATGGCACCTATCACCGTGCCTGCTTCGCTGCCGAGGGCCCCATGCACCACGCCCAGGTACTCCCGCGAGGCAATGCGCTTCTGGATTTGCACCTGGAGGCGCACCAGGGCCTCCTGGCTCTTGGCAATCACGATGCAGCCGGTGGTGTCCTTGTCGAGGCGATGCACGATCCCCGGACGCATCTCGCCGCCGATGCCTGGTAGGTCAGGGCAGTGGTGCAGCAAACCATTCACCAGGGTGCCCTCTTTGTTGCCCGGGGCGGGGTGCACCGTGAGCCCGGCGGGTTTGTTGAGCACGATCAGATGGGCATCTTCAAAGAGCACATCAAGGGGAATTGCCTCTGGTTTCAGGTAGGGCAGCGGTTCGGGCGGTGGCATCCAGAGCTGCACGGCATCCCCTGGGCGCAGCGGCGTTTTGGCCCGACCGGTCACACCATTCACCCGCACATAGCCGGCATCAATGAATTTCTGAATGCGCGCTCGGCTTTGTTCTGGCCGCTGCGACACCAGCCAGCGGTCCAGACGCATTGGTAGTGGTCTGGGGTATTCCATGCTGAGCAGTTCGCCCTCCCCTTCGCCGAATTCAGCCATCGGCGGGGGGCAGCTCCAGGGTGATGGGGCCTAGGGCGCTGCGGCGGAAATCGTCTAGCAGTTTCGAAGCCATACGAGTGGTGTCACCGCCGGTGTGACGGGCGGCGGCCCGCTCCAGCCAGGTGCCCAGGTCGGGGCGGGCGCTTAGGTCGGAATGCGGATTTGATCTTGGATCGGTATTCAGCTTGGAATTCAGATCGGAATTCAGATCGGAGCTTGGATAGGAGGTTGGATCGGTGTAGGGGTTGCCGGTATGTTCCTCCCCCAGGTTTTCAGGTTCTGTACGGCCCGTACAGAACTCGAAATCAGCAGCCAAAACATCACCAGCCAAAACATCAGCAGCCAAAACATCACCAGCCAGATCGTCATTAGCCGCAGCTGCATTACCTAAGTCAGGCCCATCAGCACCAATCTCCAGCGGATCAGCGTCCCCCAAATCACCCAAATCACCCAGCTCGCTTAAGCCCCCCTGGGGCGCCAGGGGGATGCCATAGCGCTGTTCCAGCAGCCCCTTGGGCACCCCGGCCAGCGGCAGCCCCTCCAGGCTGGATAGCAGCTGCAGGAAGGCCAGGGCCACGGCCTCCACGTTGTAGGCGGCTTGGCCGATGTCGTCGCAGTAGGCCAGCAGCAGGGCCGCCTGTTTGTTTTCCAGCCTTGGGGGCAGCACCCCGGGGGCATCGAGCAGGTCGAGGGCCTGGCCCAGGCGCACCCAGCGCAGGGTGCGGGTCACGCCGGCCCGGCGGGCACTGTTCACCACCTTCTGGCGCACCAGCCGGTTGATTAGGGCGGATTTACCCACGTTGGGGAAGCCCAGCATGAGGGCCCGCACTGGCCGGGGTTTCATGCCCCGGAGCCGCCGCCGTTCATTCAAACTTTCGCCGGCCCGCACCGCCGCCTGCATCAGTTGCATCACCCCGGTGCCGGCCTTGGCATCACA
Organism: Synechococcus sp. UW140; assembly: GCA_943369595.1. GTDB lineage: Bacteria > Cyanobacteriota > Cyanobacteriia > PCC-6307 > Cyanobiaceae > Synechococcus_D. The sequence continues at coordinate 24,816 of CALRNU020000027.1, read as the reverse complement.
CCACCAGGGGGTTTCGCCCCGGGCCCGAAACCAGCGGTCCCAACCTAGGCGCGATTGTTCGCTAACCATGTCGCGCCGGTTAAGTACCAGCAGCCGTGCCTTGTCCTTGGTCCAGCGCTCCAGGCGGGGGTGGCCGGTGGCCAAGGGGATGCGGGCATCGCGCACCTCCAATACCAGATCCACCTTTTGGAGGCTGGCGCTCAGCGACCGTTCCGCCTTGGCGATATGGCCTGGGTACCACTGGATGGCAACGTCGCTCAAGGCACTACCAACACGGGGCAAGGGGCCAGCTGGATCACCCGGGAGGCGGTGCTGGTCTGGTCACTGTCCAGACTGATGCCTCGGGTACCCATCACGATTAGATCTGCCTCGATTTCATCGGCCACGTCTCCGATCACGAAGGCGGGTTTGCCCTCCCGCTCGATCAGTTCAGGGGTGACCCCGGCCCGCTCGAAGGTGTCATGGGCCTGCTGCAGCAGCTGGCCCACCTCCGTGGCATTGGCCATGGTGGTGTCTTCTGGGTCCACCACTGACAGCAGCACCAGGCGGCTGTTGTACTGCTGCACGAGTTTCAGCACGGTGACAGCTGTTTCCAGCGCAGCCCGGCTGTGGTCGATCGGGAAGAGAACGGTGCGGAACATAGGGGGCGCAGTGCCAGCACTGTCCTTGTCCTAGCTCCCCGGCGGCAACAGGCAACCACTTCCGCGTTATCCTCGCCGCGCCGTTACCCCTAAGCCCATGACGAAGCTTTCCCTCACCTCCCTTACTGCCGATGATCTACGCGGTAAGCGTGTGCTGGTGCGGGTCGACTTCAACGTGCCGCTTAACGACGGGGGCGCCATCACCGATGACACCCGCATCCGGGCCGCCCTACCCACGATCAACCATCTCAAGGGCCATGGGGCCAAGGTGATCCTGGCGGCCCACTTCGGCCGGCCGAAGGGCCAGGTAAACGAAGCGATGCGGCTTACCCCGGTGGCGGCGCGCCTCAGTGAGCTGTTGGGGGTGAGTGTGGTCAAAACCGAGAGCGCCATTGGTCCCGATGCCGAGGCCCAGGTGGCAGCCATGGCCGAGGGCGACGTGCTGCTGCTGGAAAACGTCCGTTTCTTTGCGGAAGAAGAAAAGAACGATCCGGCCTTTGCTGCCCAGCTGGCGGCCCTGGCCGACCTTTATGTAAACGACGCCTTTGGCGCCGCCCACCGGGCCCATGCCTCCACGGAGGGCGTAACCAAGTTCCTCAGCCCCAATGTGGCTGGTTTCCTAATGGAGAAGGAACTCCAGTACCTCCAGGGCGCCATCGATGAACCCAAGCGTCCCCTGGCCGCCATCGTTGGCGGCTCCAAGGTGAGCAGCAAGATCGGCGTGCTGGAAGCCCTGATCGACAAATGCGACAAGGTGCTGATCGGCGGCGGCATGATTTTCACCTTCTTCAAGGCCCGGGGCCTGGCGGTGGGCAAGAGCCTGGTGGAGGAAGACAAGCTCGAACTGGCCAAGGAACTGGAGGCCAAGGCCAAGGCCAAGGGGGTTCAGCTGTTGCTACCCACCGATGTGGTGCTGGCCGACAATTTCGCCCCGGATGCCAACAGTCAGATCGTTGCCATCGATGCCATCCCTGACGGCTGGATGGGTCTTGATATCGGTCCCGATTCGATCAAGGCCTTTGAAGCTGCCTTGGCCGACTGCAAAACCGTGATCTGGAACGGTCCCATGGGGGTGTTCGAGTTTGACAAGTTCGCCGCCGGCACCGACGCCATTGCCCACACCCTGGCTGGCCTTACCGCCACCGGCACCACCACAATCATTGGCGGCGGCGATTCCGTGGCGGCCGTGGAGAAGGTGGGTGTAGCCGAGAAGATGTCGCACATCTCCACCGGTGGGGGCGCCAGCCTCGAGCTGCTGGAGGGCAAGGTGCTGCCCGGCGTGGCCGCCCTCGACGGGGCCGCCTAAACCGCCCATAACCCCATGGTTACGGATCGGGAAAGGGAGCTCTCCCGACAGTTCTGGGCCCGCCGGGGCCAGGGCCCCAGGGGTAGGCGCCCCCGCAGCCAGCGGCCCTGGTGGCTGGCCTGGCTGCTGATGGCGCTATTGGCCCTGGGGCTGGTGTTGCTACTGGGCCATTGAGCCTTGGTGATGCTGGCCCCAGGGACCTTGGGGGGGCTTGGGCAGGCCGTACTGGCTACGCAGTTGTTCGGCTTCCGTGCGCAATTGTTGGCGCAGTTTTTGATGGGCCTCCCGCTCCGCCTGTTCACAGGCCTTTAGGGCCGTGGGCGTTTGGGCTGCTGCCACACAGCGTTGGGCCTCCTGGAGGATGGCGATGCGGCCGGCGTGGCTTTTCTGTTCGATGCTGGCGCGCAGTTTGAACAGGTTCTGCAGCTGTTCTTTTGTGAAGGTGGGCCGTTCGAAGGCCGGCCGCTCTTGTTTAGGCAGATCTGTGGGTTGGGCCTGAACGGCGTTCACTCCCCCGCAGAGGAGGGGTAACAGGGCTGCGGCGGCCAGAATCTTGCGGTGCATTGGAGGTGGGGAAACAGCCTTCAGTGTCCTGAACTGCTGTGGCCCCCCTGTGACTGGCTCGGCAGCAGGTCCAACGAACTGCTACCAGGGTCGTCATCTAGTCCCAATACGGTGCGCAGCCAATGGCGCATTTGTTGGGGCAGCCGACCCTGCTCGTAGCGCAGCAGGGCTTCCATCAGCACGGGGCTGTTCACCCAAGTTGGAGCCACCGCTTAACCGATCAAAACCTCAATGGCAGTGTCGCTATCCAGATGGCAATCAGCAAGCCCGCTTGCCGGGGTTCAGCGGCGGGCCACCACCCGCACCATGCGACTGATGCTCACGGTGCCTTCAGGGTGCAGCAGCATCACAGCCCAAGACTGACTGCCGGGTTTGTAGGGGGCTTGGATGGTCTTGAACAGGCCCCCACCGTTTAGGGCGCCCAGCTGCATTTCTGGGCTCTTGAAGTGGAGCAAAGTTTCCGCTGATAGTTCCGCAAGGCCGCCGGCGATTACTGCGTCATTCAGCGGTTCATCCATCACCACATCCAGGTCGTAGCGCTGGCCGGTCAGCACCTCCTCCGGCACGTAAAGACTCACCCCCAGGTCCCGTTTGCCACTGCGCAGAATTGATTCTTCCCCCAGCACCTCCTGGCCACTGAGCCGGGCCCCTGCCTGTTGAACGGCCAACCGTTGGGTGGCCTCCAAGCGGAAGCTGCGGCCAGCCTCCAGGTGGGTGCCGGTCACCTTCACCAACAGGGTGCTGCGGCCATCTTTGAGGTCGGGGCCGGCGCTGAGTTGCCAGCGGGCATCGCTGAAGGTTTGCCGCAACTGCTGATAACGGGCCTCGAGACTGCGGGGGTTGAGGCCAGGACCGGATTCCAGTAGGCCGTTTAGGGCCGCCGGATTTGCCCCGTTTAGGGCGTTTTCCAGGTTGCGCAACAGGTCATCGCTCAAGCGCGCCTGGGCGGCGCCGGCCTGCAGCAGGGGCAAGCTGGCCAGCAGGATCCCTGCGGCCATGGCCAAATTGCGCCGCAGGGAAGCGATCACGGAATTTCCAATCGGGACTCTTAAGTTAGGCGCCGCCTCGATCCGATCCATGGCCCGGCTTTTGATTGCTGCCAGTGGCACCGGTGGCCATTTATTTCCGGCCCTGGCGGTGGCCGATGGTTTGCCCCCCGGCTGGGTGGTGAGTTGGCTGGGGGTGCCCGATCGCCTCGAACGGGAGCTGGTGCCCTCCCGTTATCCGCTGCATACGGTGCGGGCCGGGGGGCTCCAGGGCAAAGGCTTGGTCAAGCTTTTTCAGTTGCTGCAGTTGCTCTGGAGCACTGTGCCGGTGGTGCGCTTGATCCGCAGCCAGCAGTGCGCTGTGGTGTTCACCACCGGCGGCTACATCGCTGCCCCGGCGATTCTGGCGGCCCGTTTTTGCCGGCGGCCGGTGGTGCTGCACGAATCGAATGCGGTGCCTGGTCGGGTTACCCGGCTGCTGGGCCGTTTCTGCACCCGGGTGGCCCTGGGCTTGCCCCAGGCCGCCCCGTTGCTGCCGGGTTGCCGCCCCCTGGTCACGGGCACCCCCGTGCGGGCGGCCTTTCTGCAGCCGGCCCCCTGCCCCGATTGGCTGCCCCAGGGCCCTGGGCCGTTGCTGCTGGTGATTGGTGGCAGCCAGGGGGCCGTGGGTCTAAATCGGATGCTGCGGGCGGCGGCACCACCGCTGCTGGCGGCCGGTTGTCGGATTGTGCATCTCTGCGGCAGCCACGACCCGGACCAGGGGCGATTACGGCATCCGCTCTATGTGGAGAGATCCTTCAGCGATGAAATCCCCGGCCTGGTACAGCACGCTGATCTGGCGGTGAGCCGGGCGGGGGCCGGCAGCCTCAGTGAATTGGCGGTGTGTGGGACCCCTGCGGTGTTGGTGCCCTTCCCCCAAGCGGCTGATAACCATCAGCTTGCCAATGCCCAAGCGGCCCTGGCCCTGGGGGCGGCGCTGCTGGTGCACCAGCACGACCCCGATCGCCCACCCCTGGGGCGGGCCCTGTGGCAACTGTTGGGGCCAAGGCTGCGGGGGGCGGAGGGGCTGGCTGATCCGCTCAGGTCCCTGGCCGAGGGCATGGGCCGCCTGGCGGTGGCTGATGCCGACAGTCAACTGGTGGCGCTGCTGTTGCAGCTAAGCGCCCCTTAGCCGTGGCTGCGGGGGCCGGCGCTTGGGCTGGAGATTTCGGCAAGGCTGGGATCCGCATCCGCCAGGCTGCTGGTGGCCCCTACCCCCGCCAGGGATGGCAGGGCTGAGCCATTGCTGAGGGCGCTGGCCAGTTGTTCCAGTTCTTGGGGTTGCCGCAGGCCGATGGAATGGCCCAAGCCCTGGCCCTGGCGATCAAACAATTGCAGGTGGGGGATCCCAGTTACCTGCCATTGGTCTAGTTCCGCCTGCCAGCTGGGGTTATCCACATTGAGCAGCACCACATTCAGCTCCGGATGCCCTTTTTCGAGCTGGGCCATGGCCGGCGCCATGGCCCGACAGGATTCGCACCAGTCGGCGTAAAACTCCACCAAGCTGGGGCGACCATTGCCTAGGGCTTCCCCTAGGGGCAGGGAGCGGCGGGCCAGTTGATCCATTAGGTCGCCGGCGCCCAGGCTGCCTTTGAGCCAGGTAAGGCCCACCACCAGCAGGGCCACCAGCAGCAATAGCAATTGCCCAGCGCGGGCTGGGAAGGGGGTTGTGGGGGTCATGGGGATGCCAGGCCGGCCAAGCGCTGCCATGCTGGCAGCCCCCCTCGTGCAGTTGTTTGAAACGCCGGCTCACGCTGCAGTTTCCCCGGGAGGCGGTGCACCAGCCGATCACCTATCGGCTGGCGGTCGACTACGACGTGGCCTCGCGGATCATTCGAGCCCAGATGGCCCCCAACCAGCGGGGCACCATGGTGGTGGAGCTGTCGGGTGACATTGATGAACTGGAGGCTGCCCAGCAGTGGTTGGCCAGCATTGGCCTGGAAATCACAGCTGCCGACGGTGAGATCCGCATCGACCCAGACCGTTGCGTGGACTGCGGCATCTGCTCAAGTGTCTGTCCCAGCGGAGCCCTGCGCTGTGAAGCCCCAGACTGGCGCCTGCAATTCGACCTGCGCCGTTGTGTGGTGTGTGAGCAGTGCATTGCCGCCTGCCCCCTGGAAGCAATCAGCCTGAAGCTCTGATGACCTCCATCTTGAACTGGTTGTTGCTGCCCGTGCGGGCTCCGATGCTCACCCTCCTGGGGGCGATCAGTTTTTATTTGGGTGCCCATTGGGGCTTCCAGCAAGACAGCATCCGCACAGCGATGGTTGGGGACTCCTTCTGGGACGAACTCTTCTGGGCCTTTGCGCTGTTGCAGGTGTCTGTGCTGGTGTTTTTTTGCACCCTGCCTGACCTGGTTTTTCGTCAGATTTCGCTGTTTATGGCAGCCAGCAAGGTGATCACCCTGGTGGTCACCTTGCTGTTAGTGGTGCTGGGGGGCATGTACTTGCTCTACATGCCTGGTTTTGTTGATCTGCTAGTGCTGGCGGCAGCGCTGTTATTGGCTCGACTGGATTTGGTGCGACTGAATATCTGGCCCCCCTCCTGGTTGGCGTTGGTTGGTTTCACTGGCTTCATCATGTTTTTTGTGGTGTACGGCCACGCAATGCACCTGCAGCTTTTTCACTATCCCTTGGTTCAGGGCCTGGTGAAACTGGGTTCCAGCAGCCCATAGGTCCAGCGGTTACCAAGCACGCTTTTCACGTAGAGGCGGGTCTCCGGGTAGGGGATGGCCTCCACCCAGAGTTCCGGTAATTGATTGAGGTGGGTGTTACCCCAGCTTTGGGCTGCCCCGGGCCCGGCGTTGTAGCTCGCCACCGCCAGGAAGGGGTTATTTGAGGAGGCTTTGAACAGTTGCGCCAGGTAGCGGGCCCCCAACTGGGCATTGAGGTTGGGGTCCTCCAATTGGGCTCGGCGGAGGTTGCTCGCTGCCAGTTCGTTGGCGGTGGCCGGCATCAATTGCAGCAAACCCACGGCCCCAGCGGGGGAGCCCACCGCTGGGCTTAGGCGGGATTCCTGGCGGGCTACGCCCATCAAGAGGCTGGGATCGAGCCCGGCTTGCAAGGCGGCGTTTCGCAGTTCGGCTTCAAAGGCGAACGGATGGCGCTGGCGTTCAAGGCTGCCCAGCTGGGCCGGGGTTTTGGCCACCCCCTCCAGGGAGGCTTGGTCCAGTTGGGCCAGGCCAAGCCAGCGGTCCCCCAGGGCCAGCCGCAGCTGGCCTTCCCGCCAGAGGTCCTGGGGATTGGCTGGGGCTCGACCCCCCCGCCAGGTGCGCCAATGTTCCCAGGCTTCCCCATGGAGCCCGAGCCGCTCCAGTTGGGCCAGGGGTGGGGCCAGGAGCCCCGCCGTTGGGGCCGGTGGGGGTAGGGGCCGGGAAGGCTTGCTTAGCCCGAGCCGTTCGCTTGCCCGCCAGGCGTAGTAGCCGTAGGGGTAGGCCTGGAGCTGTTGGGTCCAGAGTTTTTGGGCTTGGGCGGTTTGGCCCAGTTGCTGGGCGGCCAGCCCCAGCCAGAAGCGGCTGCGGGCCGCCAGGGGCGGGCTTTGCCGCTGGGGATCCAGTTTCTGCAGGCTGGCGCTCGCCGCCGCCCACTGCCGTTTCAGCAACAGTTGGCGACTGCGCTCCCAGCCCAGTTCCGCGGCGGTTAACGGCGGCAAAACCGCAGGGGCCAGCCGTTCCCGGGTGCGGGCGGTTTGGGGGGGGAGACCGCCAAGGCAGCGTTTGGCGGCGGCCAGCTCCCCCTGCTGGGCGAGGCCTCCAGCAAGTAAGTCTTTTTCGCTGGGCGATAGCGGCCGATGGGGCCGCTGGCAGGCCCTGGCCATGGCAGCGGCGGCCCCGGGCCAGCGCTCCCCCCAGCGGGCCAAGTGAAGGCCGCCCAGTTGCCCCCCCAGCCGTTGGTGCCATTCCAGGGCGGCGGCGAGGGCGGCGGGGTGGGCTGGAAAGCGTTGCAGCAGCAGCTGGCGCTCGGGGCCGCCGCTGCTGCCGAGGGCATAGAGGGCATCGGCGCTGGGCGGTGCCAGGGGAAAGCGCAGCAGCAGCTGCCGCCAGAGCCGTTGGGCGGCGGCGCCATTGCCCAGTTTTTGCTCGGCCTGGGCCTGCTGCTTTAGGACCACGGCCGCCAGCAGGCTGGGGCCGCCCGCGGGGCTCCAAGCTTGGCCGCGCAAAAGCCTTAGCTGGGCCCCGGGGTCTTCGCTGAGGGCCTGGGCCTGGATCAGCCGCGCCTCCCGGCGGCGGCTTGGATCGGGATCAAAGCGACTGCTGCGGCGCAGCAGCTCGGCAGAGCTGTGGCTGCTTAGGGGGGGCAGCAACCCCAAAAGCCCCTGTTGCCCCAGGGCCAGGCCCAGGCCACTGCCCACGGCGATGGCGGCGATGGCCAGCAGGCCCCGATCCTTGAACGGTTGCACCTGCAGGTTCACCAAGATGCAACAGCTGGCCAAAGCATCGTATGGGGGCAAGACTGGCTGGGCAGCCTTCCCCCCGCCCCCTTCCGCCAGTGCAGCAGCTCCAGCAGGCCCTTGGCGCCCTTAGCCACTGGTGGCAGGCCACGGCCCCCCAGCTATCCCCCTTGGCCCTGCAGCGGCGCCGTTGTTTGGTGGCGGTGCTGCTGGGCCTTGGCAGTTGGTTATTGCGACCGCTTTGGCCCTTCTTTTGGTTGCCGGGCTGGGTGGTGGGGGGCTTGCTGATTTGGGCTGCCCTGGAATTGTTTGGCCTCGCCTGGCGACCGCGCCGCTGGCGCTGAGTTCCTGGCCAACCAGGGGGAGCCTTGGGTCTCTTTGGTCTAGGGCTGGTGGGCGGCTGCGATTAATCTCCCGCCAGCTCGAATCCGCACCCATGGCCGACCTGGCAGCCCATCCCGTGGGGGCCCCCTTGGGTGGCGGCGGCATCAGCTTTGGCACCGATGGCATCCGTGGCCGGGTGGGCCCCTTGATGACCCCAGCCCTGGCCCTGCAGGTGGGTTATTGGAGTGGCCAGGTGCTCGCAGGCGACGGGCCGGTGTTGATTGGCATGGATTCGCGCAGCAGTGGGCCGATGCTCAGTGCCGCCCTGGCGGCCGGGCTCACCGCCGCCGGCCGCGAGGTTTGGGAATTGGGGCTCTGCCCCACCCCCGCCGTGGCCCGGCTGGTGCGGCGGCTGGGGGCCGCCGGTGGCGTGATGGTGTCCGCCAGCCACAACCCCCCGGAAGACAACGGCATCAAGCTTTTTGCTGCCTCCGGCGCCAAGCTCAGCCGCGGCCAGCAGGAGGCGATTGAGGCCGGTTTGCGCGGGGAGGTGCGGCCGGCGCTCAGCCGCTGTGGGGCCATCTACCAGCGCAACGAACTACTCAGCCAGTACCGGGAGCTGTTGGAACAGGGCCTGGCCGGCCGCCGCCTAGACGGTCGCCGCATAGTGCTCGACCTTTGCTGGGGTTCCGCCACCGCCCTCAGCGCTGGTTTGTTTAGGGACCTGGGGGCAGAAATCAGCGTGCTCCACGGGGAAGCCGATGGCAGTGCCATCAATGTGGGCTGCGGCAGCACCCACCTGGAACCGCTGCGGCAGGCGGTGCTGGAGCAGGGGGCGGAGCTGGGCTTTGCCTTTGATGGCGACGCCGACCGGGTGCTGGCGGTGGATGGCCAGGGGCGACTGGTGGATGGCGATCACATCCTTTACCTCTGGGGATCAGCCCTGGCCGCCATGGGCCAGTTGCCCGAGCAGCGGCTGGTGGCCACGGTGATGAGCAACCTCGGCTTTGAGCGGGCCTGGCTGGCCCGGGGCGGATTGCTGGAGCGCACCGCCGTGGGCGATCAGTTTGTGCATGGGGCCATGGAGGCCAGCGGCGCCGCCCTGGGCGGAGAACAGTCGGGGCACATCCTTTGTGCCCTCCACGATCTCTGCGGCGATGGCCTGCTCACGGCCCTGCAGCTGGTGGCCCTGCTGGAGCCAGGCGAGACCCTCGCCGATCGCCTCGACCACAGCTTCAGCTCCTATCCCCAGCGGCTCAAGAACGTGCGGGTGCCCGACAAGGCCCGCCGCAAGGGCTGGCAGCAGTGCGCCCCCCTGGTGGAGGCCATTGCCGCCGCGGAAACGGCCATGGGCGGCGAGGGGCGGGTGCTGGTGCGGGCCTCCGGCACCGAACCGCTGCTGCGGGTGATGGTGGAGGCCTCCAGCCAGGCCGCCGTAGACCACTGGACCGAGCAGCTGGCCGCCATCGCCGACCGGGAACTGAACGGTTGAGCCTCAGCTGATCAGCCCGCGGGCTAGGGCCAGGGCGCCGCTGCAGGCATCCCCCAGGGGCGCCTGGGGGCTGGTGCCCGGCAAGCGCTCCGCCAAAACCCTTTGGAAGCTCCGTTGCAGGGGCGCCAGGTGGGTGATGGCCCCGCCCAGGCAGCAGAGCGGCGGTTGCTCCAGCCCCAGGCCCTTGGCCACCCCCTCCACCAACATCGCCAGTTCCTCCCCGGCCCGCTCGATGATGGCCAGGGCCTGGGGATCGCCTTCGGCCGCCTGGGCACTCACCAGGGGCGCCAGCCGGGCAAAGCCCGCCGCCCCGAAGTTGGGGTCCACCACCAGGGCCTTGAGTTGATGGGAATGCTGCACGCCGAGGGCCTGCCAGAGCAGGGCTTTTAGGGGGGTTTCCCTGAGGCGGCCATCGGCCATGCGCAGGCTGAGGGCGAGGCCATCGCGGCCGATGTCCATGGCACTGCCGCCGCCATCCAGCAGCCAGCCCCAACCGCCACAGCGGTGAAGCTGGCCCTGGCCATTGCGGCCCACGCAGATGCTGCCGGTGCCGCTGATCAGCACGATGCCGGCGCCCCCGCCAAAGGCGCCGGCCAGGGCGGTGCTTTCATCGCCCCCCACCAGCACCGCCTCGATACCAAGCAGCTCCTGGGCGAGGCGGGTGCCCAGGGCCTGGCTGGGGCTGTGCTGCTCGATGCCGCTGGCGCCGATGGCCGCGGCGGCCAGGGGGGGCTGGTGCTGGCGCAGCTCTGGGTCCAACCCCTGGCGGGCCGCCGCCAGGCTGGTGCCCAGGGCCGCCTGGAACTTTTCGGGGCCCGTGGCGCTGTCTAGGTGGCTCACGCCACTGCCTTCCCCTTCGGCCAGCACCCGCCCCTGGAGATCACTGAGGCGACAGCGGGTGTGGGTTTGGCCCGCATCAAAACCGGCCAGCAATGCCGGTTCAGCCATGGTTTTGGCCATCGCTGGGCCCGTTGCTTTGGCTGAGGGCCTGGGCGGCCCCGAGGGTGGCCAGCAGAAACCAGCCGGTGATCTGCACTTCAGGCCTGAAAAAAATCGTGTCCACCAGCCCATGGCCGGCCAGGCCCACCACGGCGGCGAGGCTGCCCAGGGCCGGCAAACTCAGCAGCATTTCCCGGTGCAACTGGGCAAAGCCCAGGCGCAGGCTGGTAACCAATAGGGCGAGGCCGGCCAGCAGTCCAGGGATGCCGGCTTCCACCGCCAGCTCCAGCGGCACCGAGTAGGCACTCAGGGCGGTGAAGCGGGGCTGTTGGTAGAGGGGGTAGATCAGGTTGAAGGCGCTGTTGCCCGGGCCGATCCCCAGCCAGGGGCGGTCTTGGATCATCTCCAGGGCCGCCAGCCACACGTTGATGCGGAAGTTGTTGGAGCTGTCTTGGCGGCCGGCCACCATGCTCAGCAGCCGCACCCGCAGGGGTTCGATCTGGGTGGTGGCCAGCACCAGGGCCAGCACCACCAGGGCGATCAGCAGCGGCGGCAACCAACGGCGCAGCTGGGGGGCCAGGTGGCGGCTCTGGCGCAGCAGCAGCAGCAGCCCCAGCAGGCCCAGGCCCAGCAGCATGCCGATCCAGCCGCCGCGGCTGTAGGTAAACAGCAGGGCGGCGGCGCCAAAGCCAAAGCTGGCCAGGGCCAGCAGGCGGGGCCAAAGGCCTTTCCAGCGCAGCAGGGCCACCACCGCCAGGGGCAGGATCGGCAGCAGATAACCGGCCAGCAGGTTGGGGTTTTCGAGGCTGCTGTAGATGCGACGGGTGCCGTCGGCTACGGAATTGGGATCTGCCCAGCGGGCCAGTTCCTCAGCATCGCCATAGAGCTGCCGCAGGCCGATTACCGCCGTGGCCAGTTCCCCCAGCAGCAGGGCCGCTAGCAGTCGGTCCCACCAGCGCGGCGCCGTTTCCAGCAGCCGTCGCATCAGGGCATACACGCCCAGATAACTCACCAGCTTGAACAGCCCCTTGGCCGCGGCGGCCGGCACCGGCGAACAGCCCGTGGCCAGCAAGGCCAGGGCCAAATAAACCAGCAGCCAACCATTCAGGGCCCCCAGGGGGCGGTCGCTCGGGGCGGTGGCCAGGCCCCAGAGCAGCCAAAACAGCCCACAGGCGCTGATCAATAGGGCCAGGCCCCCCCGGTCCGCCAGGGGCAGCAACAGCAGCAACAGGCAGAGCAACCCCCCGGCCAGGTTGGGCAGGTGCTGGCGCAGGCGACTGTGGGGGCTGGGGGCCCACAGCCCTTGCCAACGCAGCAGCCAGGCGGGGGCGGGGGATGCGCTCATGGGCGGGCAGACCTCTCGGCGAGCGATTTCTCAGCGCTCGGATTATGGAGGGCTTGATCGCCGCTGGCGCAGCGCCCCTGGCGTTGGTAGAGGCGTCGATACACAGGCAGCCCCTTGTCCAGCACCTGCCACTCCCGTTCCGTGGCTAGCCCCAGGGGGTTTTCCTGCAACCATGCACCGCCATCGAGGGGTTCAAACGCAGCACTGCTCTCTACGGCCTCCAGCATTTGGTTGATCACAGCTGGCACATCGCTCTGGATAAACAGCTGGCGGCCCGGTGCCATCGCCCCCGCCAGGGCTTCGATTAGGGCCGGTTGCACCATGCGGCGTTTGTGGTGCCTGGTTTTAAACCAGGGGTCGGGGTATTGGATCGTTACCAGGTCAAGGCAGCCGGGGGGCAGGTTTGCCAGCCAGCGTTCCAGGCTGATGTTGGCGTTGCAGAAGAGAAAGCGCAGGTTGCCCAGCCCCAGCCTTTCGCGGTCGGCCTCCGCCAGCTGCACCAGCGGGCGCCGGATTTCCAGGCCTAGGTGATTGCGTTGGGGTTGTTGGGGCGCCATGGCCAGCAGAAACCGCCCCCGGGCGCAGCCGATATCCAGGTGCAGGGGCAGGTTGGGATCCAGGAACAGTTCCCCCAGGGGGGACAGGTCCCGTTCCACCTGATAGAAGCTGCTGAGCGGATTGACGTGTTGGCGCAAGGGCGGCTTAGGTCGTGGTGGGCACTAAGAAGCCCCAACAGGCGGTGTAGCCATGGAGCTGGGTGGCCCCATCCACGGGACCGATTTCACCATTACAAAACAGGCCGGCGATCGGCACTTCGCTGAACACCTCCCGGCAGAGCTGAACATCCACGTGGGGGGTGCCGTACAGCCCCTCGCCCCGGCCCAGGCAGGCAAAGGCCAGGGCGGCGAGGGGCTGGGGCTGGCGCCCGTACTGGCGGGCCAGCAGCTGTTGCAATTCCTGGCGGGAGGTGCTGGCATCGCGCAGCTGGAATTGCAGCCGTTGGCCCACCCGCACGCTGTCGGCCACGGCGATGGCCCCATGGCGGGGGTCCACCCCCATCAGGTTGCGGATCAGAAACGGCGGTTCCGGTGCTTGGGGTTGCATCGAGAAGCGGTTGCGGGCCAGGCCCACGAATAGGGAGTTGCGCAACAGGTCCCGGTCTTGGGGGGACAGGGTTTCGATCACCTCCTGCAGGGCATTGAATGGTTTGTTTAGGGCGCTGCCCTGGCGGAGTTCCAGCAGCACATTGCGCTGGGCCTGCTCGATTTCAAAGATCGGACCAATCGGCCGGCAGCCCTGGGCCACCACCGCCTCCAGGTTCCAGCTGCCACTGATCACACAGCCCACGGCGCCTTTACACACCTGATCGTTGAGCAGCAAGGAGCCATGGCCGGCGCTATGCATCGCGGCCAGGCCGCCCAGCTTTGCCATGGCGGGATAGGCGTAGTCGAGCCCATTGAGCAGGTCGTTGATGCCGCTGCTGGAGGGGTCGATCCAGAGCAACATGCCGCCGCCGGCCTTGGGATCGGCCCCCACGGCATCTAGCCAGGGCTGGTGGGGGCCGTCTAGGTCGGGCAGGGCGCTGGGATCCAGGGCAAAGGGGGTGATCTGGGCGCCGGGCAGGCGCAGCAAGGTCACACTGAGGCCGGGGCCCTGCTCCAGCTCCTGGGGGCTGCCGGCGGCGTTGGTGCCCACCACCCCAGCGCCGCTGGCCCCCACCCAGTGCTTTGCCCGGAGGCTTTGCCTTAGCAGCGGTAGTAGCCGGGGCAGGTCACTGGCGAAGCTGCTGCTGCTGAAAACCAGGGCCAGGTCAGCCGGGCCCATGGGGGCCAGGGCACTGGCCACCTCCGCCACGGCACCCTCCAAGGAGGGGTTGTGGGAAAGGGCCGTGCGGGCCAGGGCTTTAGGGGTGCCGCGCGAAAGCCAGGCCAGCATGGGCACGGGGGTACTTTTTGGACCCTACAGCTGCGACGCCGATAATGGCCCCATCTGGTTACCCCCCATGCCGCTACCGCTCCTGCGCAGCCTGATCTGGCTGGACTATCGGCTGGCGGTGGTGTTTGGCCTGGGCTTGCCCCTGGTGCTGTTGATCTGGGCGGCGGTGCGCCAGGAGCAGGCCCTGGTGCGACTGCTCACTCTGTATTGGAAAGTGAGCAGTTTGCTGGGCATCACCGTGTTGCTGATGGCTGCCGCCCGGCCCTTGGCTTTCCTTACCGCCAGCCTTGCCTACCTATTCATTTTGATTGGGCTTTGGTTTTGGGTGGATCTCAATGAGGAATTGGCGGATCTGCCGCCGTTTCGGCCATTGCCCTTCACCCTGCGCAGCTGGCGTTGGGCGATGACGCTGTTGAGCGCCTTGGGGTTGCTGTTGAGCGCTTCCGCCCTGGGCTGCGCCTGGGGGCAACCCACGGCCCCCCTCTGCCAGCTGTGGCTGGAGGCCCCCGAGCGGTTCCAGCAGATCCTGGCGGTGGTGATGGGCTTTTTCTTTGGTGCCGATTGGACCCCGGCCGTAACGGCCTTCCTCGGTTATCTGGGCCTGGCGGCCTATGGGGTGGGCTTGATCCAGTGGTTGCTGGTGCGCCTGCCCCGCCAGGGGCGTTTGGCCGGGGGCTTCTAAGTGCTGGCGCCCCTGGAGGAGCTCAGCCGCCAGCGCCCCGACCGCCTGTTGCGGCTTCGGGGCAACTTGCCTGGGGCGGAAGGCCCCGAGGCCTTTGAGCTGTTGATTTATCGGGGCATCAGCAGCAGCGTTAGCCATCCCACCGCCTATGACCCAGACCAGTCGCTGTTGCCGGAGGGGGCAACACTCGAAAGCGCTGAATTGTTGGCGGCGCCGCTAAACCCCAATGCCGAGCAGCGGCTGGCCGGCCCTGCCCCGGTGGATAAGTTTTTAGATCCGGAGAGTTGGCTTTAGGTTAATTAGGGGCCTTTTTATGGCCGAACCAGAGTTAATTAGTTGGCAAAAATAGTCAGCTAAAATCTTGATCGGCCAGGATTGCCACGCAGCGGCTGCAGATGCTGGGATGGGCTGCATGTTGGCCGATGCTTGTTTCGTAGTGCCAGCAGCGCTCGCATTTTTCGCCTGGGGCCCGGGCGATGCGCACGGTGATGCCCGCTTCGCTGGCTTCGGCCAAGGGGTTGGCGAGGGGCGGTGCGCCCGCCTGCTGCAATTCCAGGGCTGAAACCAGCAGCCAGTCGGCCAGGTTGTCGATCTCCGGGTGGGGACTACTTTCCAGCAGGGCCAGAACACTTTGCAGGGCAGTGGCCGCCTCCCCTTCGCCCAGCTCCAGCTGGATCTGGGCCTCCAGGGAGGCCCCCAATTCAGCGCGACTGCGGCAGGCCTCCAGTTGGCGATTCACCAGGGAACGCAGGTTGATCACATCACTAATCGCCACCCGCTCAGCAAACAGGCCTGCGGTCCAGGCCGCCGGTGCCGTGGGCCAGCCCCTTTCAAACACCGAACGCTCCGCCACCGGGTAGGGCAGGTTTTGCCAGATGTCTTCGGCCATGTGGCAAAGCACCGGGGCGATTAGCCCCGCCAGCCGTTCCACCACCAGGGCCAGCACCGTTTGGCAGCTGCGGCGGCGGAAGTTGGTGGCGCCACTCACATAGAGGCGATCCTTGGCGATATCTAGGTAGAAGTTTGAGAGATCTACCACGCAGAAATTCTGCAGGGCCTGGAAGAAGCGGTAGAACTCGTAGCTCTCAAAATAACCGGTTACTTCTTCAATTACCTGGGCGGTGCGTTGCAACATCCAGCGATCTAGCAGCGGTAGCTCGTTGATCGCCACCCCATCGCGTTCTGGCTGGAAATCATGCAGGTTGCCCAGCAGATAACGGGCCGTGTTGCGCACCTTGCGGGCCACATCCCCCAGCTGTTTGATGATCCCAGGCCCCAGGGGTACATCGGCGGAATAGTCCACCGAACTCACCCATAGCCGCAACACATCGGCCCCATAGGCCGGCTCCTGTTTCTCATTTTTACCCCCCTCCACAATCACGGCGGGATCCACCACATTGCCGAGGGATTTGCTCATCTTGCGCCCCTTTTCATCAAGGGTGAAGCCGTGGGTGAGCACCCGGCGGTAGGGGGCCTGGCCGTTTACGGCCACGGAGGTGAGCAGGCTGGATTGGAACCAGCCCCGGTGTTGGTCGGAGCCCTCCAGGTAGAGGTCAGCGGGGTATTGCAGTTGGGGGGCGCGGGGCTGGCCGCCCTGGAGGCCCCCCAGCACGCCGGCCCAGGAGGAACCGGAGTCAAACCACACATCCATGGTGTCGCTGCCCTTGCGCCAGCGGCTGGCCTCAGCGGTGTAGGCCGCTGGCAACAGTTCGGCCTCATCACGGTCCCACCACACGTCGGAGCCGTGCTCAGCGATCAGGGCCTGGATATGGCTGAGGGTGTCGGCATTGAGCAGCACTTCACCGCTGCTGCGTTCGTAGAACACCGGAATCGGCACCCCCCAGGTGCGTTGGCGGCTGATGCACCAGTCGCCCCGTTCCTTGACCATGCCCTCGATGCGGTTGCGGCCACTGGCGGGCAGCCACTCCACCGCGGCAATGGCGGCTAGGGCCTGCTCGCGGAACCCCTCCACCGAGGCAAACCACTGTTCGGTGGCCCGGAAGATCGTTGGTTTTTTGGTGCGCCAGTCGTAGGGATAGCGGTGTTCGTAGGGCTTTTCCGCCAGCAGGGCACCGGCTTCGCGTAGGGCTTCGATGATTGCGCCGTTGGCGTCTTTGAGCACATTCAGCCCCGCAAATGGGCCCGCCTCCGCCGTGAGGTTGCCGGCCTCATCCACCGGGCAGAGCACCGGCAGCTGGTATTTCTTGCCGGTGTTGAAGTCGTCTACCCCGTGGCCGGGGGCGGTGTGCACCAGGCCGGTGCCGGCTTCGGTGGTGATGTATTCACCGCCGATTACCACCGGGCTGCTGCGATCTAGCAGGGGGTGGCGGTAGCTGATCCCCTCCAGCACGGCCCCCTTCACCGTGAGTAGGGCCTCCAGGGGCAGGTTCAACTGCTGCCGCAGGTTTTCGATCAGTTCCGCCGCCACTACTAGCTGGCGCCCCTGGCCGTCGCTGCAGATGGCGTAGTCGAGCCGGTCGTTTACCGCCACCGCCAGGTTGGCGGGCAGGGTCCAGGGGGTGGTGGTCCAGATCGCCACCTGCAGGTTTTCGGTGGTGAGGCCGGCGGCAGTGAGGCTGGCGGCGAGGGCGGCGCTGGGCTCCAGCACCTCAAAGGCCACGAACAGGCTGGGGGAGGTGTGGCCATCGGGATACTCCAGTTCCGCTTCGGCCAGGGCCGTGCGAGAACTGGGGCTCCAATGCACTGGCTTAAGGCCCCGGTAGATGTGGCCGGCCAAAACCATCTGGCCAAACACCCCGATCTGGGCGGCCTCATAGTCCTTTTGCAGGGTTAGGTAGGGGCTGTCCCAATCGGCCCAGATGCCCCAGCGCTGGAAGCCTTTTTTCTGCAGCTCCACCTGCTCGAGGGCATAGGCGTGGGCCTTGCGGCGTAGCTCGATGGGGCTGAGCTCCCGGCGTTCCCCCTGGGAGAGGGCTTGCAGCACCTTCAGTTCGATCGGCAGCCCGTGGCAGTCCCAGCCCGGCACAAACCGGGCCCGGCGGCCGCGCATCAGCTCGAACTTATTGATGATGTCTTTAAGGGTCTTGTTGAGCGCATGGCCCACATGCAGGGCGCCGTTGGCGTAGGGCGGCCCGTCGTGGAGCGTGAAGGCGGGGCCGGGGTTCCCCTGGCTAAGGCGTTCGTAGAGCCGCAACTCCTGCCAGAACTGCTGCAGCTCCGGTTCGCGGCTGCGGGCGTTGGCCCGCATGGAGAACGGCGTCTCCAGCAGGTTGAGGGTGTCCTTATAGGAAATCGGACTGACCGTCACCGCAGCAGGGGCGCAGAACTGCCGATTATCCGTGCTCGGCGGCATCCAGCAGGGCGTCCACCTCCGCGAGGGATTCAATCACTGTCTCGGGGGGCTCCGTATCGGCCGTGGTTACTGGGGTAGGCACCGTTATTCGGGTAGGCACCGGCGCCTCGATGGATTCGCCAGCGGGCTCGGCAGCCGTTTCAACCACCTCAAGGGTTTCTTGAACCTCTTGAGGTTCTGGCACCTCTGGAATCTCCAGAACCTCCAGAACTACCGAATCCTCTGCAATTTCTTGAACTGCCCCAAGTTGTTCAGGTTCCCCTGGCTCGCTTGCGGCTCCCAGCTCTGGCGCTTGCGCTGCGGATGGTTCTTCGGCCCGCACCCATTTCTTGGTGATCGGCGCCTTGGCCTTGGCCATGCGTTCCTGCAGCCAGCCCAGCAGCCCGCCGATCAGCCCCAGCAGCTGGCTGACCCTGCTGCCTAGGTCGGCCAGGCGCCCCTTCCAGAGGTTGAGGTCTTGCAGCTGGCTGCGGCCCTCACTGGGCAACTGCAGCCAGCGCTGCTGGCCCACCTCCGTGCCCAGCCGGCCCACTAGCAAGCCGCCACAGAGCACCCCCAGCATCGGGGCGCCGGTGAGCCGCTCGGCGGCGGTTACCAGCACCAACCCCAGCAGCAGCACCACGGCCGCCCAAAGGGCATCGCGGGGACGGGCTAACTCAGGGCTGAGCAGGGGCAGCAGCAGCAGCGCCAGCCCGAAAAGTAAGGCCAGGGCCCCCACCAGAACAGCGAGCATTGGCAGGGCAACAGCTGCAAGCATTCTCACTCTGCTTAAAGTTGGCGTCTGCCCACCTGGCGGAATTGGTAGACGCGCTGGTTTTAGGTACCAGTGGCTTAGGTCGTGGGGGTTCAAGTCCCCCGGTGGGCATCGGGCAAAGGGGCTAAGCAGCCCCCCTCTCCCAACTCTTCAGCCTTTAGTGTGGATCTCCGCTTTTGGCGATCGTCCTGCGCTGGCTGAGATGACTGATTCCGCCGCGCTCCGATCGGTTCCCCGCCATCTGGTGGAACCACCAGCGCCCCTGAACCCCACCATCGCTCTGTTCCTTGGTGGTTATGGCCTGGCTGCCCTCACCATCTGGGGTTGGTTTGTGGGCCATTGGTCCCTACCGCTGTTGGTATTCACCGGCTTCCTCGCCCTGCACCTGGAGGGCACGGTTATCCATGACGCTTGCCATAACTCCGCCCATCCCAACCGGGTGCTGAATGCGGTGATGGGCCATGGGGCGGCGTTGTTATTGGGCTTCAGCTTTCCGGTATTTACCAGGGTGCACTTACAGCACCATGCCCATGTAAATGACCCAAAGCATGATCCCGATCACATCGTTTCTACCTTTGGGCCGTTGTGGTTGATTGCACCCCGCTTCTTTTACCACGAGTATTTCTTCTTCCAGCGGCGGCTTTGGCGGCGCTACGAATTATTTGAGTGGATCTTTGCCCGCACGGTTTTTGTGCTGATTGTGGTGGCGGCAGCCCGGGGCAATTTCTTGCCTTTTATTTTTAATTGTTGGTTTGCGCCGGCCCTGATGGTGGGGGTAACCCTTGGGCTGTTTTTTGATTACCTTCCCCATCGCCCGTTTAATTCCCGCAACCGTTGGCACAACGCCAGGGTGTATCCGGGTAAAACCATGAACCTATTGATCATGGGCCAGAATTATCACCTGGTGCATCATCTTTGGCCTTCAATTCCCTGGTATTTATATCAAACTGCCTATGGGGCCACCAGGCCCCTGCTTGACCGCCACGGCTCCCCCCAGCGGCTGGGTATTTATGAATCAAAAACTGATCTAACTAATTTCCTCTACGACATTTTGCTGGGTATTCGTAGCCATAGCCGCAGCCGTTCCAAATTGCGCTGGTTGGCCAAGTTCATGCCTAACTACCCCAGTCGCCGCCGGGTGATTTCCTTCCTGCATCGCACCTCGGTGGGTCCCCGCTAAGCCAGCCAGCTAGGCGAACCAGGCTAAATAAACGCTAAGTTTTCGGCCGATTAATCGGCCATGATTTTCGGCACCCGGAAGAAATCACCCTCCCGTTGGGGGGCCAGTTCCAGCAGTTCTTCCCGCACGCTGGTGGGGCTAACGCTATCTTCCCGGGTCACATTCGTGACTTCCACGGCCCGGGTGGTGGGGGGCACCCCCTCGGTGTCGATGGCCTCCAGCTGGGCCACGAAATCGAGGATCCGTTCCAGCTGGGGGGTGAAGGTGGCGATCGTTTCCTCCGGCAGGTCGAGGCGGGCCAGGTGGGCCACCTTGCGAACGTCGTCGGCGCTGATGCGGCTCATGGCTAAGGGATCCAGGGGCCCAGCCTAAGGGGCCAGTTAATTGCCAAGAAATTCAGTGAGCTCTTGGCTGAGGGCCGTGGCGGCCAGCTCCAGCAGTCGCGCACCGTGGTCAGCCTGGGCCAGGAAGGGGTCTGAGCCCATGCGGCCATCGGGGTAACGCCGGCGGAAATCGGCGGGGCCATGGATCGGTCCAGCGGGGGCTGCTTCCCCGAGGGGCCGTTGCAGCCGTTGGAGGCTGGGTTCCAGGTGCAGGGTGAGGGCGATTTCACTGGGGGTGGCGTGTTGCCCTTCCCTGTCGCCATAGAGCTGCCGGGCTTCCCGCAGCACTGGCCCTGCCATGAACCAATTGGCGATGCGGCATTGCAGCCGATCGGCCCCTGGCAGCTGGCGGCGGCGGGCTTCCCCATAGGCCTCGGCAAAGGCGGCCCTGGCGGTGGCGATGTTGCCGCCGTGGCCATTGATCACAAATACCCGCTCAAAGCCATGGCCCGCCAGGGAAAGCACCACATCCCTCAACACCGCCAGCAGGGTGCTGGGTTGCAGGCTCACCGTGCCTGGGAAGCCCAGGTGGTGTTCGGCCATGCCGAAGGCCTGGGTGGGGGTTACCAGCACGCCGGTGCGGCGGCCCACCTCGAGGGCCACGGCCTCGGCGGTGAGGGCATCGGTGCCGATCGCCCCGGTGGGGCCGTGTTGTTCGGTGGATCCCAGCGGCAGGATCACCCCTTTGCATTGCTGCAGATAGGTCTCCACCTCAGGCCAGCTGCGCAGTTGCAGGCGGATGGCCGTGGCTTCAGGCACTGCCCCAGGTGTGGCCTTTGTTGTCATCGATGCGAACCCACTGCTCAGCATCCCTAGGATGACGGAAGCGCGCGGGAGCGCCTTGGCCATGCTGCTACGGAAGCTTTACCAGTTCAGCTGCGAAAACCGCCCCGTGTGGGTGTTTCTCAAGGATCAGCAGCGCTGGATTGAACAGGCTCGGATCACGGAGATTGAGGGGGACTGCGTCACCCTCCGCTACGACGCCGAGGAGGAGGACGAGCTCCACAGTTGGGAGGAGATCGTGCGGATCGATTCCATTGGGGCAGTAAGCAGCCGCTTGGCCTTCTTCAGCCGTAGCGCCGCCTCCGAAGACCTAATGGTGGCCGAGCAGGACGAATGCCCCGAGGCGGAGCAACTCAAGCCCCAGCCCTAGTGGGCGCAGCCGTTGCCCTCGTAGGCGTCGGTGTCGTAGTAGCCGCCGGTGCCACCAAAAAAGAACAGCGACAGGCCGAAGAGCCCGGCCAGGAGAGGTAGTACCTGGGCAAAAGTCATGGCAAGGGGCAGCCGTCAGGCTTCCAGTGTGGGGGCTCTGGGGGTTTTGGCACCCTTATGTCTTCAATTCGTTGCTAGCTGCTGCTGCTCGCGGCGGCGGTTAATTTGGATCTGGCAGCCATGATTCCCCAAAGCCGATTGCCCCCTTCCAGTGGATCGCAGGGAAGTTCTCAATCAGTGGGCCTGGATTCAACTTCTCTAGGCGTTTAAGGTCTTCGCCTGCCGCCAGAGACTGCATGCAGATAAAATCAGGTTGGTCTTTTCCACTTCTGAATCGAGCAAGCCTGGGTTGGCGAGAGCAGGCTGTGCCTTGCACTTGATGCCCTCTTGCCAGCCCGTAGGTAGCTGGACGGATCTGTTGTGTTCATAACCCCAGGGTTATCTGACCAGTATCGGCCGGCAGAACAGTTTGTTAGTCCCCTAGCTCCGGCGCGGTGGTTCCTGCGAGGGGCGGTTGTGGCCAGTGCTGATCTCAAGGGCGATTTACAGGTGGAAGCTTCCGCCCTGGCAGTGCTGCCTCTCCCCATGATTTCCCGGGATCCGATCGACCGCCTGCTGGTGGCCTAGGCCCAATTGGAAGGGCTGAGGTTTCCCAACGCCGATGACAATTTGGTGGCCTATTAAGAACATGCAGCGGTTGTGCCTTTATTAGCTGGAAAACAAATTACCTACGGCCCTTCCCCCAGAGTGCTTCTGCAGTCTCGTCCGAGAGGTGGGATTGCTTGAGTCCCTATGGGTGAGGTGCTGAATACCAAAACTCTGAGGCGTGATTGGTTCAAATCAGCCCAGCACAAGAGCACAGCTGGGGACAGCCGCAAAAATGCCTAAACAAATGCATAAACAAATGCATAAATAAAGCTTGACTCCCTCGATAAATACTTTCGCAGATAAATTAGATTAGACGGCCTAGACCAAGGCTATGCTGGTGTTGTTGAGCTCTGCATGATTGTCTAGCACTGCTAATACACCTCCTGAGCCAGCACCTGCTGAATCTCCATTTTGGTTCCAGTAAAGGTTGCCGCTGCTGGAGTCGTAGACGAAAGTACTAGCAGTACCCAAAGCTCCATCCAACTGCGTTGAACTGGTTACCTTTGCAATAGACACGGTAGTTCCTGATGAGATTCCGAAAGCAGAACGACTGATCTTGATGAGATCTCCTTCGGAACGATTGAAATCAGTGATGTGGCTTGCATTGCCGACACTCAAAACACCATTCGTCGAAAAATAAAACGTATCAGCACCGCCCAGGCCAGTGAATGTATCTAATCCACCGCCACCATCGAGAATATCGTCCCCCAATCCACCATTCAGGGTGTTATTTAAAGTGTTGCCAATTATGGTGTTGTTAAGACTATTTCCTGTGCCGCTAATTGCGCTTTTGCCTGATAGCGTAAGGTTTTCTAGATTGTCAGCCAAGCTCCAGCTAACTGACGAGAGTACGGTATCTATTCCCGCGCCAGCATCTTCTTTTATTGTGTCACCAGTTGAATCGACAACATAAGTATCATTGCCAAGGCCTCCTGTCATAATGTCATTGCCGCCGCCACCGTCGAGTACGTTGTCAGCTGCATTGCCTGTTAAGATGTTATTCGAGGCGTTTCCCTTGCCATCGATTACATCAGATCCAGCAAGAATGAGATTCTCAAGATTTGCGCCAAGCGTCCAGCTCACGGATGATTTAACAGTATCAATGCCTTCATAAAATTTTTCTCTAATGACATCGCCTGTTGAGTCAACAATATAGAAATCATCACCACCTCCGCCTGTAAGCATGTCATTGCCTGCTCCTCCGTCAAGGATATTATTCATGTTATTCCCGCTGATGGTGTTGTTTAAATTATTGCCGGTGCCATTAATGGTGTTTTTGCCAGTAAGTGATAAATTTTCGATATTTTCACCTAGAACCCAGTCAACAGATGAGCTAACGGTATCAATGCCAGTGTTCACTCTTTCAGTAACTGTGTCAAATGCAGAATCAACTATATAGGTATCATCGCCAGCTCCACCCAAAAGAATGTCATTGCCTAGTCCTCCATCTAATACATTTGAGCCATTGTTACCTTGAATAAGATTGTTCAAGGCATTGCCTGTGCCATTAATTGAACAATCACCAGTTAGAATAAGCTGAGAAGTATTGGCATCAAGCTTGGTTGTCCTATTTGCAGAGGTGCTGGCAGCTCCAATATCCCCGAGAATAACTGAGGTTGCATCTTTGCCAATTTGCTTGTTATATAGCGAATCTGCGTATACAGAAACTGTAAATGGCTCATTTTTTTGAACATTATCCTTGGCCAGGCTGGTGCCAAAATCGAGCTTGCCTTTATTTAGAATTCCACTTCCATTTAATAAATAGTCAGGCAAAATATCCTCTATTTGCAAGCCAGATATTTTCCAGTAGAATGTAGAGCCTTTAAAAGTATTGTCAGTGCTGGGCGAGCCAGTAGACAAGGTTATAGATATTATGAACTTTCCCGTTCCTTCCCTGGGGGGATCAGAAAATGAAATTTGGGATATTGAAGGACTAGCGGCAGATGTTACTGTCATTGGGAAAATGGAGCACGTTTAAAGCGTATTTAGTGGGATGAGTAAACAGTGAGTGCATCCGGATGAGGCCGCCGAGGCACGCATCTTAATTTTACCTAGGATTGCGGAAAGCAACAAATTTAGTTATTTTATATTTTTTAGCCCATTTAAAGAGGCTTTGTCAAGTGTATAAGCCCAAAAAAGCCTTGTATTTGCCAGCGTGAAGGCTGGTTTCAACCCGGATCGATTGCAGTGGGATGGTTTTGGGTGGTTATTCAGATTTTGCATTAGTGCTTTTTGGGTCTCCGCAGTCCCTGCTCGTAGGGCTTTGATACCAAAGTTGAATTGCCAAGAATTTAAAATTTAAGCCTTTTCTAACCTTGCCCATGGGGTTTGGAGAAAACCAACCCCACCCAAGCCGCCCCCATAGCCACTATGTCCTTCAAGCCCCCCACTGCCCTACCCCCCAGCGTTCTTTTGCCGCCCCGCCCAGGAGGTGGCACCAGAGCTGATTGGCTGCCTGCTGCTCAAGCGTCAAGTAGGTGGGGAGCAGCTGGGGGGCAAGATTGTGGAAACAGAGGCTTATTGCCAGTGCGTAGCCGAAGGCTTCTGCGAAGCAGTACCCGCTTGCCACGGACACCGCCGGCGCAGCCCCAGTAATGAGACGTTGTTTGGGGAGCCTGGGCATTGGTATGTGTATGTGAGTTATGGGATACACCACTGCGTCAATCGGGCTGGATAAGAACTGA
>CALRNU020000026.1:0-34330 GCA_943369595.1 Synechococcus sp. UW140 | reverse complement strand
TACCAGGGGTCCGGTACCACATCATCCGCGGCACCCTTGATACCGCCGGGGTGAAGGACCGCCGTCAGAGCCGCTCCAAGTACGGCGCCAAGACCCCCAAGGAGTGATTTCACTCCACCCCCACTCCCTCAAAGCACTTCGCTGAACTCCTTCCCCCATGTCCCGCCGCAACGCCGCCGAGAAGCGCCCGGTCCTTCCTGATCCCCAATTCAACAGCCGTTTGGCCTCGATGATCGTGGCTCGGCTCATGAAGCACGGCAAGAAGTCAACCGCCCAGCGGATCCTCTCGGATGCCTTCGGCCTGATCAACGACCGCACCGGGGCGGATCCATTGGAAGTGTTTGAAACCGCCGTGCGCAACGCCACCCCCTTGGTGGAGGTGCGGGCCCGGCGGGTGGGGGGCGCCACCTATCAGGTGCCGATGGAAGTGCGCCAGGAGCGCGGTACCGCCATGGCCCTGCGTTGGCTGGTGAATTTCTCGCGGGCCCGCAATGGCCGCAGCATGGCCCAAAAATTGGCCGGTGAATTGATGGATGCCGCCAACGAAGCCGGCAGTGCTGTTCGCAAGCGGGAAGAAACCCACAAGATGGCCGAAGCCAACAAGGCTTTCGCCCACTACCGCTATTGATAGCTGTCAGTCAGCGCCTGGGGCCAACCGCTGACTGAAGCTCGACCTGTAGAGTTGCGCCCGCTTTTTCAAGCACACCTAAGGAGCATCCCGTGGCTCGCGCCTTTCCCCTAGACCGCGTCAGAAATATTGGTATCGCCGCCCATATCGATGCCGGCAAAACCACCACCACAGAACGCATTCTGTTCTATTCCGGTGTGGTGCACAAGATGGGGGAGGTGCACGATGGCGCCGCCGTAACCGACTGGATGGCCCAGGAAAGGGAACGGGGCATCACGATCACAGCGGCTGCAATTTCCACCGCCTGGAAAGATCACCGCATCAACATTATTGATACCCCTGGCCACGTGGACTTCACCATTGAGGTGGAGCGCTCCATGCGGGTGCTGGATGGGGTGGTGGCAGTTTTCTGCGCCGTTGGTGGTGTTCAACCCCAGTCAGAGACCGTCTGGCGCCAGGCTGATCGCTACAACGTGCCCCGGCTTGTGTTCGTCAACAAGATGGACCGCACCGGGGCCAACTTCCTGAAGGTTTACGAGCAGATTAAGGATCGACTGCGGGCAAAAGGGGCCCCGATTCAGCTGCCCATCGGTGCCGAAGGTGATTTGAAAGGCATTGTAGATCTTGTCAAAAACAAGGCTTACATCTACACGAATGATCTTGGCACAGACATTCTCGAACAGGAAATTCCCGACGACATGAAGGAGCTGGCCGCCGAGTGGCGCGCCAAGTTGATGGAGTCGGTCGCTGAAACCGATGAGGAACTAATTGAGGTCTTCCTTGAAACCGGTGAGCTCAGCGAAGAACAGCTGCGCAAGGGCATCCGCCAAGGGGTTGTTAAGCACGGGCTAGTGCCAATTCTTTGCGGCTCCGCCTTCAAAAACAAGGGCGTTCAGCTGATGCTTGACGCAGTGGTGGACTACCTCCCTGCCCCCATCGATGTGCCCCCCATCCAGGGGCTGCTGCCCGATGGCAGCGAGGGCCTGCGTCCCTGCGACGACAACGCCCCCTTCAGCGCCTTGGCCTTCAAGGTGATGGCTGACCCCTACGGCAAGCTCACCTTCATCCGCATGTATTCAGGCGTGCTGCAGAAGGGCAGCTACGTGATGAATTCCACCAAGGACAAGAAGGAGCGCATCTCGAGGCTGATCCTGCTCAAGGCCGATGACCGCGAGGAAGTAGACGAGCTAAGGGCGGGTGATCTCGGCGCCGTGCTGGGCCTAAAAGACACCACCACCGGTGACACCCTTTGCGTTGATTCAGCTCCAATTATTCTTGAATCTCTCTTCATCCCAGAGCCGGTTATTTCCGTTGCTGTGGAACCGAAGACCAAGGGGGATATGGAGAAGCTCTCCAAGGCACTCCAATCCTTGGCGGAGGAAGATCCCACCTTCCGAGTAAGGACAGATCCTGAAACCAACCAGACCGTAATCGCCGGCATGGGCGAACTCCACTTGGAAATTCTTGTGGATCGGATGCTGCGGGAATTCAAGGTGGAAGCAAACATTGGTGCCCCCCAGGTTTCCTATCGGGAAACCATTCGAGGCAGCGCCAAGGGTGAAGGTAAGTTTGCCCGGCAAACCGGTGGTAAAGGCCAATACGGCCACGTGGTCATCCAGATGGAGCCTGGGGAAGCTGGCACCGGTTTTGTATTCGTAAATAAGATTGTTGGCGGTATCGTCCCGAAGGAATACATCGGCCCAGCGGAAGCTGGCATGAAGGAAACCTGTGAATCGGGCGTGATCGCCGGCTATCCGTTGATCGACGTCAAAGTTTCGATGATCGACGGCTCTTACCACGACGTCGACTCTTCTGAGATGGCGTTTAAAATCGCCGGCTCCATGGCCTTCAAAGACGGAGTCAAGAAGTGCAATCCTGTACTACTTGAACCGATGATGAAGGTCGAGGTTGAGATTCCCGAGGATTTCCTCGGCTCGATCATCGGCGACCTCTCCTCCCGCAGGGGCCAAGTCGAAGGGCAATCCATCGACGACGGCATTTCTAAGGTTCAAGCCAAGGTGCCTCTGGCCGAGATGTTCGGCTACGCCACCCAGCTCCGATCCATGACCCAGGGGAGGGGTATATTCTCAATGGAGTTCAGCCATTACGAGGAGGTTCCTCGGAATGTGGCCGAAGCCATTATCTCCAAGAATCAGGGAAATTCCTGATCCTGACCCCCTCTTCGTTTACCCCCCGATTCTTCCCTAACAATGGCCCGCGAGAAGTTTGAGAGGAACAAACCTCACGTCAACATCGGCACGATCGGTCACGTTGACCATGGCAAGACCACGCTGACGGCAGCGATCACCAACGTGCTCTCTTCGATTGGCCAGGCAAAAGCCCAGGCTTACGACGAAATCGATGGTGCCCCGGAGGAGAAAGAACGGGGGATCACCATCAACACTGCCCACGTTGAATACGAGACCGCAGGCCGTCACTACGCCCACGTGGACTGCCCCGGTCACGCTGACTACGTGAAGAACATGATCACCGGCGCCGCCCAAATGGACGGCGGCATCCTTGTGGTTGCCGCCACCGACGGCCCCATGGCCCAAACCAAGGAACACATCCTTCTGGCCAAGCAGGTGGGCGTTCCCGCCCTGGTGGTGTTCCTCAATAAAAAGGACATGGTCGATGACGAGGAGCTGCTTGAGCTCGTCGAACTCGAGATGCGTGAGCTGCTCGTCAAGTACGACTTCCCAGGCGATGACATCCCTGTGATCGCCGGTTCTGCCCTCAAGGCCCTGGAGCACATCCAAGGCGGCGGCAAGGGTATTCGTGGTGAAAACGAATGGGTTGACAAGATCCTCGACCTGATGGATGCGGTTGACGCCTCCATCCCCGAGCCCGAGCGCGAAATCGACAAGCCATTCTTGATGGCTATTGAAGACGTGTTCTCAATTACTGGCCGTGGCACCGTTGCCACCGGACGGATTGAGCGGGGCAAGGTGAAGGTGGGTGAAACCGTCGAAATCGTTGGGATTCGCGACACCCGCACCACCACCGTTACCGGTGTGGAAATGTTCCGGAAGCAGCTTGAAGAGGGCATGGCTGGCGACAACGCTGGTTTGCTTCTGCGCGGCATCCAGAAGGAAGACATCGAACGGGGCATGGTGCTGGTGAAGCCCGGCTCCATCACCCCCCACACCAAGTTCGAAGGTGAGGTCTATGTGCTCACCAAAGAAGAAGGCGGTCGCCACACCCCCTTCTTTGCCGGCTATCGCCCGCAGTTCTACATCCGTACCACAGATGTGACCGGCCAAATCACCGCCTTCACCGCCGATGATGGCTCCAGCGTGGAAATGGTGATGCCCGGTGATCGCATCAAGATGACCGGCGAACTTATCTGCCCAGTTGCCATCGAACAGGGCATGCGCTTCGCCATCCGCGAAGGCGGCCGCACCATTGGTGCTGGCGTGGTTTCCAAGATCATCGCCTGATCGATCAGGAGCCTGTCACCCCTCCCAGGAGGTGGTGGCAGGCTCCTTTTTTAATTGGCTTACTGAGCTTTGCTGAGAGATACCCGCTGGGTTCTCGCACCTCGACAACTGAATTACTCCCCTTTCCCCCAGTCCCATGTCCACTGCCATTCCCCAGCAGAAGATCCGCATCCGCCTCAAGGCGTTTGATCGCCGCATGCTTGATCTCTCCTGCGACAAAATCATCGAAACCGCCGATCACACCGCTGCCACGGCCATCGGTCCCATCCCTCTGCCCACCAAACGCAAGATCTATTGCGTGCTGCGCTCCCCCCACGTGGATAAGGATTCCCGCGAACATTTTGAAACCCGCACCCACCGCCGGCTGATCGATATCTACAACCCTTCCGCCAAAACCATCGATGCCCTGATGAAGCTCGATCTGCCCAGTGGTGTGGATATTGAAGTGAAGCTCTGATTTGAGGCTCAAACCCGTAATAACGCAGACACAGGGGGAGATTCAGCTGCCTAAGATGCAGGCTGATCTCCCGATGCCATGACGGATCTGGCCGTGCGGGAGTTACCGCTCTTTCCGCTACCGGACGTAGTTCTATTTCCCCAAGAGGTGCTCCCCCTCCACATATTTGAGCACCGCTACCGGATGATGCTGAAGACGGTGCTCGATAGCGACCGTCGCTTTGGTGTGGTGCGCTGGGACCCGGAACGCAAGGAAATGGCCGAAATCGGTTGCTGCGCCGAAATACTCCAGTGCCAAACCCAAGATGACGACCGCAGCAATCTGGTCACCATGGGGCAACAACGCTTTCGGGTGCTCAACATCGTGCGGCAAGCCCCCTTCACCGTTGCCCTGGTGAGCTGGCTGGAGGATGAACCAGTCAAGGAAAACCTTGATCCCCTCGCCGGAGAGGTGCGCCAGGCCCTCCAAGATGTGGTGGATCTCTCCGGCAAATTGCTGGGCCACAAAACCTTGCTGCCGGACGATCTACCCGAACTGCCGCGGGAACTTTCCTTTTGGGTGGGGGGCCACCTAGGCGGTGCCGTAGCCGACCACCAGCAACAGTTGCTGGAGATGACCTCCACCGGCGAACGGCTGCAACTGGAATTTGACCTCCTGGACCACACCAGGCGCCAACTGGCCGCCCGCACAGTCCTGCAGGACACCTTCCGCGACATCGAGTGATGAACGCCCTGCCGCTGGCCCTAGGCGCCACAGCCCTGCTGGCCTGCCTAGGTGTTGGCCTCGGCCTGGGCCTCTGGTATCTACTTCCCCGCCGTTTCGCCGGGGTGGGCAGTGTGGCCGCCGCCTATGACCGCTGGACCAACGACCAGTTGCTTGAGCGCCTCTGGGGCGAACACATTCACTTGGGTTACTACGGCCTCCCCCCCCGCCGGCGGGACTTTCGCCAGGCCAAGGCCGATTTTGTGGAAGCCCTGGCCCAATGGAGCGGCCTTGACCAGTTGCCACCAGGTTCCCGCGTCCTAGACGTGGGCTGCGGCATCGGCGGCAGCAGCCGCCTGCTGGCCCAGCGCTATGGCTTTGAAATGCTGGGGGTGAGCATCAGCCCGGGACAGATCAGCCGGGCCCAGGCCCTCACCGATCCCACTGGCCCCTGCCGCTTTGCGGTAATGGATGCCCTGGCCCTAGATCTGCCCGATGGCAGCTTCGATGCGGTTTGGACCGTGGAGTGTGCGCCCCACATCGCCGACAAGCAGCGTTTTGCCAACGAACTCTTAAGGGTGCTCAAGCCAGGTGGCCTTTTGGTGGCAGCCGACTGGAACCAACGGGATGACCGTCAACGGCCCTTCAGCGGCTTGGAAAGCTGGGTGCTGGAACAACTCAGGGTGCAATGGGCCCACCCTGCCTTCTCCAGCATTGCCTCCTTCTGCGCCAATCTCCAGGCCAGCGGCCACCCCTTAAAGCAGCTAACCACTGGCGATTGGAGTAGGGAAACCCTGCCCTCCTGGGGAGATTCAGTAGTAGAGGGAGTGCGGCACCCTGGGGCCGTGCTCGGCCTCGGCCCCAGGGCAGTGCTTAAGGGCCTGCGGGAAGTGCCCACCCTGCTGCTGATGGGCTGGGCATTTAGGCGGGGACTAATGCAATTCGGTCTATTCAGAGTTCAACTGCAAAGTTCAACTGTGTCGTCTGTGATTGGGTAACTACCGAAGCAAGCCAGGTGCTCACAGAGGGGGGCCAAGGCCCCGAGGGCCTCAGTTAACAGCGGGCCTTGGCCAGCGGTTTCCAAATCAACAAAGAACACATACTCCCCGAGCTCCCGCTTAGAGGGGCGCGATTCAATGCGGCTCATGTTCAACTGACGGCTGGCAAACACCTGCAGGGCCTGCATTAAACCGCCGGGCACATTGCCCCTCAAGGAAAAGGCCAAACTCGTGCAATCGCCACAGCTGGAGTCGCCGCTGCCCACCAGCGCCGAGCCCCGGCGCAGCAAGAGGAACCGGGTGCAGTTGCCCGGTTGATCGTTAATCGGATAAGCCCGCACGGGCAGGCCATGCTCCCGCCCGGCCGGGACGGAGGCGATCGCCGCCCGGAAACGGGACCCCTTCACCAGGCGGGCCGCCTCCGCCGTGGAACTGGTGGGGAGCTGCAGGGCAGCGGGCAGGTGCTCCTGCAACCAGAGACTGCACTGGCCGAGCGCCTGGGGGTGGGAGAGCACCTCGCTGATGGCTGGCAACTCGCCCTCCGATAGCAGGGCATGGCGAATCGGCAGCACCAGGGAGCGTTCGATCCAGAGCGGCTCCTGCTGGCCGATGCTGGATTCCCAGAGCACGTCGAGGCAGGTGGAAACACCGCCCTCCACGGAGTTCTCCACCGGCACCACCGCCGCTCCACAACCGCCCGCCAGCAGCGCTCGCACCACGTTGCGAATGCTGATCTGCGGCAACAGCTCCGCCTCGGGGGCGGCCGCCAGGGCAGCAAGACGCCGGCTGGCCTGTTCGCCATAGGTGCCCACCGGCCCGAGATAGGCGATCGAGCTGGGCGGAAGTGGGGCTGTTTGGGTCATGACCGATAGGATCCTCCACGATCTCCCCTTCGGCAAATGGTTCTGGCCTTCCGGGCGGTCCAGAGCCTTGACCTGCCTGTTATTAAGGCCCCCGAGCGGCTGCAGCCCTACCTGGAAAACGAAAGCCGGGTGGTGGGGGCATTGCTAAGCCCCGAACAACTCACCGCCCTTGGACCAGGCCGCTACCGCTACACCGTGCGGCCCCTTCAGCTTTTTCAACTGCACATCCATCCGGTGGTGGAACTGCAGGCCGAGCAAAAACCCGGACGCCTAGAACTGAATTCCATCTCCTGCAGCCTGGAGGGGGTTCCCGGCCTGAGCGAAGACTTTCAACTCAGCCTTGGCTCCTGGCTAGAGGCCACCCCCCAGGGGCTGAAGGGGGAGGCTGAACTCCGGGTGGAGGTATCGCAACCGCCGGTACTGCGCTTAATCCCCAAACGGGTTTTGGAGGCCACAGGGGAATCCCTGCTCAACGGCATCCTGCTCAGCATCAAGGGCCGGGTGGGCCAACAGTTAATCCAAGACTTTCAGCACTGGTGCCAACAGCACCCCTGAACTCTGGCGCCAAAAAGCTTTGGCGATGCAATCGGGTGGGCCCATGGGCCAGCAGGGCCTGGCGGTGCTGGAGGGTGCCATAGCCGCGGTGGCGATCAAAGCCATAGGCCGGCCAGCGCTTGGCCAGGCGCTCCAGGAGGGCATCACGGCCCTGCTTAGCCAGGATGCTGGCGCAGGCGATGCTGAGGTTGAGGCTGTCGCCCCGCACCAGGGTCTGCTGGGGCCCCGGCCAGGGCCGGAGGGGCAAGTTGCCATCCACCAGCACCAGGGTCGGGGGCTGGGGCAAGCGCTGCAGGGCCCGCAGCATCGCCAACTCGGTGGCTACACGAATGCCCAGCCGATCAATTTCCTCCGCCGACCCTTGACCAAAGCCATAGGCCTCGGCCATGGCAAGGATCTCAGGCACCAAAGCAGCCCGGCGCCGGGGGCTAAGCAGCTTGCTGTCAGTAACCCCTAAACCCGTAAGACACTCGGAGGCCTGGGGCTGCAGCACCACAGCTGCCGCCCAGACGGGGCCAAACAAACAGCCCCTACCCACCTCATCCACCCCCGCCAGGGTCACTCAGCTGGCGGAGGAACGGCGACGGCGGCGGCGGCCTTCCCCAGCGGCATCAGCATCAGCGTCAACAACGGCCTCCGGCTCTGGCTCTGGCACAGGGGCGGCGGCGGTGGCTGTTGGAGCTTCAGCGGCGGCTGACTTCGCCTTGGCGGTGCCGCTGCGGCGGGGGGCAGGGACAGGGGTGGAGGTGGGTTCTGGGGTTAGCAGGGTTTCGATCGGCACCAGTTCCGTGTCAAAGGGACTGATCTCCAAGGGGGTTATTTCCACCATGGCCGTTGGGGCATAGCCCCCATCGGAGCCGCCATCCAGTGGGCTGCCCTCATCGGGGCCACTCTCCCCACGGCTGTCGCCACTGCCGCGCTGGCGGCGGCGGCGGCGGGGGCCATGGGCAGCCAGCTCCTGGCGGGCTGCTTCCAATAGCTGCTCGGCGTCCTCGCCGGGACGTACCACCCGCACGATCACGTTGTCGAGGTCGCTGGGGGCCGGATCGGCCAACAGGGCTGGATTCAGGCCCAACCAGCCGTAAACCAGCTCCTGGCTGTCATCCATGGCCACCGCCAACAGCTCCGGATCATTGCGGCGGGACTCAGCCGGGGCCGTGGCGATGGCCGCTGAGCTGGCATTGACCGTGGGGCTGCCATTGCTGAGCGGCAGGGCCTCCAGCTCGGAGCCATAGCCCTCGCTGCCATCGCCATTGCCGCGGCCGCCCCGGCGGCGGCGGCGGCCGCCGGCATCGCCGGCACTGGGGCTGGAAACCTCTGCCCGGGCCGAAGCTACGGAACGCACCAAGCCGGGCAGGGCCGCCAGGGGCTGGAGGGTGTCCTTGCCGGGCAGGGTGACCACATGGCCGAGGCCCCCACAGCTGGGGCAGGCCCGACCAAACAACTCATAGATGTTTTGCCCCTGGCGCTTGCGGGTGAGTTCCACCAGCCCCAGTTCGGTGATCTGGGCAATCTGGGGGCGCGCCTGGTCGTCGCGCATGGCCTGGGTGAAATGCTCCAGGAGCATCAATTGATCCCTTCGAGACTCCATGTCGATGAAGTCGATAATCACCACACCGCCGATGTTGCGCAGCTTGAGTTGACGGGCAATTTCTGTGGCGGCTTCACAGTTGGTCCAGAGCACCGTTTCGCGGGCATTGGCCGAGCGGGTGAAGGAGCCGGAGTTCACATCCACCACGGTGAGGGCCTCCGTGGGTTCAATGATTACGTAGCCGCCCGAGGGCAGATCCACCCGGGGCTTAAGGGCATCACGGATGGCCGCATGCACCTTGTAATGCTCAAGAATTTCGCTGGCATCGTCGTGGTATTCGACCTGGAGATTGGCTTGATCAGGCCCCAGGAAAGAATTAACCCGGGCAACCGCTTCCTGGGAATCAACCACCACCCGTTGCACCTCCGGGCTGTAGAGGTCGCGCAACACCCGATGGATGAAGTCTTCGTCGCGGTTAAGCAACACCGGGGGCTGGGCGGTTTCCGCCGCCTGCTGGATGGCCTCCCATTGGCGCAGCAATGATTCGAGATCATCAATGATCTGTTCTTCGCTAACCCCCTCCGCCTCCGTGCGCACCAGCAGGCCGGTGCCGGGGGGCTTAATCAGTACCGCCAGGGCCCGCAAACGATTGCGTTCTGATTCACCCCCAATGCGACGGGAAATATTCACCCCCTGGCCATGGGGTTGCAGTACCAGAAAACGACCGGGCAGTGAAAGATTGCCGGTGAGGCGAGGACCCTTGGTGCCCGTGGGTTCCTTCATCACCTGCACCAGCACCTTTTGGCGCGGTTCCAGCAGTTCTGTGATCCCAGAACCACCTTTCTTCAGCCTTAGGGGGCCGAGATCTGTGATGTGGATGAAGCCATTCTTTTCGCTTTCGCCAATATTTACGAAAGCGGCATCAATGCCGGGAAGAACATTTTCAACGGTGCCAAAATAAACATCACCAATCTGGTGACGGCCCTGGGCAACAATTAATTCATCAACCCGTTCGTCGTTGAGTACGGCGGCGATCCGCAACTGCTCAGCTATGACGATCTGCTGTGGCATGGGCTGAGGCGACCCCTTGCGGAGTCACCGAAAGGAAAAGGAAGGTGGACAGGAATGCTCTGCGGCGTTCAGCAGTTGGTGGCTGAGGCGGCGTTTCAAGAAAAAGGATCTGGACTTATCTCAACGATGCAGTTTGCCGTGAGGCAAACCACCCCCATAAAAACCTTGCTACACAGCTCTAAAGATCTGCTGCAGGTGCAGGGTAAAACGGAATTGTGAAAAGCCCTTGGACGCAACCACGTGCCGTGGGGTGCCGTGGGCGGTTCCTCCGCCTTGGTGAAAGGTTAGCACGCGAGATTCAAGGCCTCTCGACATTGCTTCTCCAGCCGCAAGGGCACCCCTAGCCGATCCTCCAGCAGTTGGCGGCAGTGGTCTGGCTTGAGGCTGCGGCCCGTGGGCTCCACCCGGCTATCGAGGCCAATCTCCACCCCGCTGGGTTGCCACTGGTACCAGTGCAAATCCAGCAGATAGGGGCGCAGATCCCGCCGGCGGGGGCGCCCCTGCTTATCGAGCTCCGCCAGGGGTAAATGCTCAGCGCCCAGCAGGCTGCCCAGGGCCTCCTGCCATTGCAATTCGCTGGGCTGGGGCTGCGCCGGCTCCGGGCTGAAAAGCAAACGCCAGCGGGCGGAGCGCAGGTAATGGCTCAGGGCCGGCCCCCCCGGGGCCATGGGCTCAGCACTGAGCAAGCGCAGGCCCGTGGGCAACTGCGGCTGGAGCTGACTCAGGAAAAAGCTGGGATCAATGGCTTCGCTAAAGCTGAGGTCAAACCAATCGGCCTGGGCCTCGGCCCCCAGGGGCAGGGCCAAGGCCACCTGTAAGCGGGGAAGGGGATGGAAGCCCCCGGTGAAACTGACCGGCAAGCGCGCCCGCCGCAGGGCCCGTTCCAGCAGCCGCATCAGATCTAAATGGCTAAAAAGAGCCATTTCGCCGGTTTTGGCGAAACAAACCCGCAGGCGGGCGAACTTGTTGCTGGGGGGTTTGCGGGGCTTTTGAATCGGCGGCAGTGGCGGCGCCGGCACCACCACGTTGTGGCCCAGGGACTCCCCACAAACGCCGCAGTGGCTGCAGCCATCAAAGGAACAATCGGGCAGCACCGCCGCCGCCAGGGCCCGCTCTAAATCCTCCTGGAGCCATTGTTTGCTCACACCGGAATCAATGTGATCCCAGGGGAGTGGTTCGGCGCAACGTTGGCGCCGCTGCTCCGGACTTAACGCCTGAAGTTCCGCCCAACTGCCCAGCTCCAGCTCCCGATAACGGCCCCCCAAGCCAGCGGCCTGAATGGCAGCAGTCCAGGCGCCATAGGTGCGCTCGAGGTTGTCGAACCAGGCATCCATGCCGGCCCCTGCCCTCCAGGCAGCTTCAATCACCGGGGCCAAGCGCTGGTCGCCGCGGCCGATGAAATCTTCCATCGCCGAGAGGCGCACATCGGTGTAATTCACCTTCAGCCCAGCCATGCCCGTAAAGCGTTGGCGTAATAAACCCTGGCGCCGCAGGAATTCCGCAGAGGCAACGCTGTGCCACTGAAAGGGGGTATGCGGTTTAGGTGTGAAATTACTGATCGTGAGATTTAGTTCGAGGCGACCGATATCCCGCATCTCGAAGCGCAATCGCTCCACCGTGTCGGCAATGCCCAGCACATCGGCGTCTGTTTCCCCCGGCAGGCCGATCATGAAATAGAGCTTTACCTTGCGCCAGCCATTGCGCATGGCCGTACGGATGCCATCGATTAGCTCCTGGTCGGTGAGCCCCTTGTTAACGATGTCTCGCAGGCGCTGGCTGCCGGCCTCCGGGGCAAAGGTGAGGCTGCCCTGTTTGGTGCCCCCAAGGATGTGGGCAATCGTGTTGTCAAAGCGGTCGATGCGTTGGCTGGGCAGGGCCAGGCTGACGTTGTATTCCTGCAGGCGATTGCGCAATTCCACCCCCACCGCCGGCAGGGCCAAGTAATCGCTACAGCTGAGGGACAGCAAGGAAAAATCGCTGTATCCCGTGCGGGTCATGCCCGTTTCCACTGCCTCCACCACCTCTTCGGGGTCCACGTCCCGGGCGGGGCGGGTGAGCATGCCGGGCTGGCAAAAGCGACAGCCGCGGGTGCAACCGCGGCGGATCTCCACCGTGAGCCGGTCATGGACGGTTTCACCAATGGGCACCAAACCCATGGCGTAGTGGGGCATGGGCGTGGCCACCCGCCGCTGCACCCAGCGGCGCCCCAAGGACGGCACATAAACACCGGGGATTTCCGCCAGGTCTGCCAGCACAGCTGACCGGGAAAGGCCAGCCCCCTTGCCCTCCTCCAGCACCAGACCAATCTCCGGCAGCAGCTCCTCGCCATCGCCCAGGGCGATGAAATCAAAGAAGGGGGCGTAGGGCTCCGGGTTGCTGGTGGCTGTTTGGCCGCCGGCAAAAATTAAGGGTGGGCTGCCAGGGCTACCCAGGGGGGCATCCCCCCGTTGGGCCGCGTAGAGGGGCAGCCCGATCAAATCCAACATCTCGAGGATGTTGGTGGCCCCTAGCTCATAGCTGAGGCTGAATCCAAGGATGTCGAAGCTCCGCAGCGGCCGCCTACTTTCCACCGCAAACAGCGGGGTAGCCGTGGTCCGCAGCCGCGCCGCCAGGTCTGGGGCCGGCAGGTAGGCGCGGTCGCAGAGCTGCCGCGGCTGGGCATTGAGAATCGAATAGAGAATGATGTGGCCCAGGTTGCTGGCCCCCACCTCGTACACCTCGGGATAGGTGAGGGCCCAACGGATCGCCGCCGCCTGCCAATCCCGAGCTTCCACCCCCAATTCATTGCCCAGGTATCGGCCCGGCCGGGAAATACCGGCATTCACCAAGTCCGCAAAGGCCGTCACGGCGGGGCGCCAACACGACCTTGAGTATGGGTCCCTACGCCATAGGAGGATGCGCCCCAGCTATTGCGGCACGGCACCCGTGGTTCAGGTCAACAGCAATTACCTCAAGCTCAAGGCTGGTTATCTCTTCCCGGAAATCTCCAGGCGGGTGAAGCTTTTTAGTGAAGCCCACCCCGATGCGGCGTTGATTCGCCTGGGCATCGGCGATGTAACCGAACCGCTGCCGGAAGCCTGCCGCAATGCCATGAAGGCGGCCGTTGACGAGCTGGGCAGCCGTGAGGGCTTCCATGGCTACGGCCCGGAGCAGGGCTACCTATGGCTGCGGGAGGCGATCGCCAAGCACGACTTCCAAGCCCGCGGCTGTGACATCAGTGCCGAGGAGATCTTCATCTCCGATGGCTCCAAATGCGACAGCAGCAACATCCTCGACATCCTCGGCAACGACAACCGCATTGCCGTAACCGATCCGGTTTATCCGGTTTATGTGGATAGCAACGTGATGGCGGGCCACACCGGCGACGCCGATGGGGCAGGCCAATACGGCGGCCTTACCTACCTGCCGATCAGCGCCGCCAACAACTTCACGGCACCGCTGCCCACCAGCCCGGTGGACCTGATCTACCTCTGCTTCCCCAATAACCCCACCGGCGCCGTGGCCAGCCGGGCCCAGCTGCAGCAATGGGTGGACTACGCCAGGGCCCACAACGCCCTGATCCTGTTTGACGCCGCCTACGAGGCCTTCATCCAGGACCCGGAACTGCCCCATTCGATCTATGAAATCGAAGGGGCCCGCGAGTGCGCCATTGAGTTCCGCTCGTTTTCCAAAAATGCCGGCTTCACCGGCACCCGCTGCGCCCTCACCGTGGTGCCGAGGGGTCTAATGGGCAGTGCCGCCCATGGCGAACCCGTGGAGCTATGGGGCCTTTGGAACCGGCGCCAGTGCACCAAATTCAATGGGGTTAGCTACATCGTGCAGCGGGGGGCCGAGGCGGTTTATTCGCCAGAGGGTCAGGGCCAGGTGAAGGGGCTGATCAATTTTTATATGGAAAATGCAGCGATCATCCGCCGGGAACTGAGCGCCGCGGGCCTGGCGGTATACGGCGGCCAACAGGCCCCCTACGTGTGGCTACAAACGCCCAGCGGCATGGATTCCTGGGGCTTCTTTGATCACCTACTTACCAATGCCCATGTGGTGGGCACCCCCGGCAGTGGCTTCGGAGCCGCCGGCGAGGGTTATTTCCGGCTCTCGGCCTTCAACAGCCGCGCCAATGTGGAAGCAGCCATGGAGCGGATCCGCAATCTCTAAAATCAAATCCCGTTTGGCTACGGCCATGCTGATCCTGTCTGTGGAAACACCGAGCCGCTCCCCAGGGGGGGCGGCAGTAATTGATAAGGAGGAGCAAAGGGTCCGCAAACCCTCGCCCCGGTACCGGGTGCTGCTCCACAACGACCCGGTGAACACGATGGAATACGTGATCACCACCCTGCGCCAGGTGGTGCCTTCCCTGAGCGAACAGGACGCCATTGCCGTAATGCTGGAAGCCCACAACACTGGCCTGGGCCTAGTGATCGTTTGCGATCTGGAGCCGGCGGAGTTCTACTGCGAAACCCTTAAGGCCAAGGGCCTAAGCAGCAGCCTCGAGCCAGAGGAGTGAACGGCCTAAAAGCCGGCCAAATTCACTGGTGGGGCACGTTGCTTTACGTGCCTCTGCTCTATGGCGCGGGCTGGCTAAGTTCTCGGCCCCTCGCTTTGCTTTTCCAGGGCTGGCGGCCCGACCAGCTGGACCTGGCCGGGGTGGCCATCGCTTTGCTGCTTTTAGTGGTGACGCTGCCTTGGCGACTGCGGCAGGCCTGGGGCTGCCCCAGCCCCTGGCGGACCCTGGGGGTGGTGGTAAAGCCAGCCCCGGGCCTCCAAGCCTTTTTGCGCGGTTTACTCAAGGCCTTAGCGCTGCTGGGGGGGGTACTGATAGTGCTGCTGGTGAGCGGCCAGGCCCGTTGGCTAGGGGGCCTGGGCCCCAGCCAATTACTAAATGCCCTGGCCCTGGTGCTGGGGGTGGGGTTTGCCGAGGAATTGTTGTTTCGGGGCTGGCTCTGGGGTGAGCTGGAGCTGCTGGCGGGCAAGCGGCGGGCCCTCGGCCTCCAAGCAGCCATATTTGCCCTGCTGCATCCCTGGTACCGGCTGCCAGGGCTGGAGGCGGTGGCCCTCTTGATCGGCTTGGTGTTGCTGGGCCTGGCCCTGGCGCTGCAACGGCGCGCCGATGGGGGGCTGCTGTGGGGGGCGGTGGGCCTGCACGGGGGCCTGGTGGGCGGCTGGTTCGCCGTGCAGCACGGCCTACTGCAAATTTCAGCCACCACCCCGGCCTGGCTGATTGGTGCCGGCGGTTCTAGCCCTAATCCCATAGGCGGCCTACTGGGCTGGCTTGGGCTCGCGGCATTGCTCTGGGGGCGCCGGCGCTGGTGGGGCGCTGCCGTTAGCCCACAGCCGTAGCCATTGCCTTTTTTCCCTCCAAGGGGGCGACCAGGGCCTCCTCCAGGGGGGCGAGGCCGTAATCGCGCTCCAGCAGATTCAGCACCGTGCGGCCAAAGTCCCGGGGGTTGAGTTCAAAGGCCTCCAAACAAACACGACCAAAGGTGCTGCCCATGGGTTCGGGATTCCAGAGCAGCTGCCGGGCGGTCCAAGGCATCATGCTCATCGGGTTGTAGCCCGGCTTAATCAAACCCTGGTCAAAGCCGTACTGCTCCAGGTGGGTGTGGGGCTGCAGGCCGATGAAGAAAATCGCCGGCTCCACCTTGTCGGCCCCGAAGATGCGCTCCAGCTCCCGGTGATAGGCCAGGGTTTGACGGATTGTCTCCGGCCGTTCGTCGATCACATTGAAGGAGTAATTCACCGACACGTGTTCACGGAAACCAGCCCGCACCAATAGGCGACAGTTCTCAAGCACCGTGCGCAGGTTGTACCCCATGCGCATCTTGCGCACGAGCTCCTGGGAGCCGGAGGTGATGCCAATCTCGAAGTAATCCATGCCCGTGGCCACCATCAGTTCAGCCAGCTCGGCATCGAGGTTGTCGGCACGGATATAGGCCGCCCAGCGAATGCCCGTGAGCCCCTCCGCCTGGATCGCCGCCAGCAAAGCTTTGGCATCATCGATGTAACGCCTGGCCGGAATGAACTGGGCATCGGTAAACCAGAAACCCCGCACCCCCCTGTCGTAAAGCTGGCGCATTTCCGCCACCACTTCAGCCACGGGATTAACCCGCACCTGCTTGCCTTCCACCACGGTGTAAACGCAGTAGCAACAGTTGTGGGGACAGCCGCGCTTGGTTTGTACCCCCACATAGAAATCCCCCCCCTCCAGATACCAACCCAGCTGGGGCCAAATCGATTCGATGTAGGAGTAATCACAGGCCGTTTTTTGCATGCCAACGGGCTGCTCATGGATTAAGCCCGGCCGCGGCGCTTCCCCCACCACAAAGCAGCGTTCCGCAGCGATCGACTCCCCTTGCAACAGCTTTTCCAGCAGGGGCTCCCCCTCCCCCACGGAAACCACGGTTCCCTTAGGCAATTGGCCGCTTAATTGCTCATAGAAAACACTCACGGCCCCACCACCCAGCACCACCCGGGCGCTGGGCTGGAAGCGGCGGGCCTGGCGCAGGCCGCGGCGAATCAGGCGCAGATTGCGCCACAGCTCCCCATAGAAAGAGGCCATCAGCCGTAGGCCCCCTAGGGCGCCGCGCAGGCGCCGCAGGGGCTGCGCGGCATAAAACACCTCAAAGGAATGCTGAAGGGGATTA
The DNA here is from genome assembly GCA_943369595.1 of Synechococcus sp. UW140. Lineage (GTDB taxonomy): Bacteria > Cyanobacteriota > Cyanobacteriia > PCC-6307 > Cyanobiaceae > Synechococcus_D. The sequence goes on along the minus strand of CALRNU020000026.1, from coordinate 17,447 downwards.
CCGCCGCGGCCGTCCACCGGGGCATAAATCTGGATATCCCGCCAGGAGAACACCAGCAGGGTGGGGCGAAAGGCCTCAATGGTGCGGCGCATCAGCCGCTCCACATCCAGCAGAGGTAGCGCCGCCAGGTCGAGGATCCGCTGGGGGAGAGCGGGGAAGCGCTTATGCAGGTGATCCGCCAGGTACACAGGACCGATCGGAAAGATCGGGTTACAGGGCAAGCGGATCAGCAGAACGCGCTCGCCATCCTGGTATGGGGATTCCACCGGGCGACCACAGGGTTCTGGACCCTAACAACGGCCCAAGGGCAGCTGTTTCCCATAAAGGTGAGCCCTGGGCCTCTAGTTAGGCTCGTGGCAGCGCTTGTACCCCATGGGCAGCAGCTTCGGAAAGCTTTTTCGGATTAGCACCTTTGGTGAATCCCACGGCGGTGGGGTGGGGGTGATCGTGGACGGCTGTCCCCCACGGATACCCCTAGACCTGGCCGCCATTCAGGCGGAGCTAGACCGCCGCAAACCTGGCCAGAGCAAGATCACCACCCCCCGCAAGGAAGAAGATCAGGTTGAAATTCTCAGCGGCCTGCTGGACGGGGTGACCCTCGGCACGCCCATCGCCATGGTGGTGCGCAACAAGGACCAACGCCCCGGCGACTACAAGGAGATGGAGGTAGCCTTCCGCCCCTCCCACGCCGATGCCACCTACCAAGCCAAATACGGCATCCAGGCGGCCAGCGGTGGGGGCCGGGCCTCAGCCCGCGAAACGATCGGCAGGGTGGCGGCGGGAGCCATCGCCAAGCAACTGCTCGCCCAGAGCCATGGCACCGAAGTATTGGCCTGGGTAAGGAGGATTCATACGCTGGAAGCCGCCATTGATCCGGCCAGCCCAACCCTGGAGGCCGTAGAGGCCAACATCGTGCGTTGTCCCGATGCCGCCATGGCAGAGCAGATGATCGAACGGATCGAGGCGATTGGCCGCGATGGCGACTCCTGCGGTGGCGTAATTGAATGCGTGGTGAGGAAGCCCCCCATCGGCTTGGGCATGCCAGTGTTCGACAAACTGGAGGCTGACCTGGCTAAGGCTGTGATGTCACTGCCAGCCACAAAAGGCTTTGAAATTGGCTCCGGTTTCAGCGGCAGCCTGATGAAAGGCAGCGAACATAACGACGCCTTTCTACCCACCACCGACGGCTCCCTCCATACCGCCACAAACCATTCGGGCGGCATCCAAGGGGGAATCAGCAATGGCGAAGCGATCGTGATTCGGGTGGCGTTCAAACCCACTGCCACGATCCGCAAGGAACAGCAAACAGTGACCGCCAGCGGCACAGCCACCACCCTCTCTGCCAAAGGTCGCCATGACCCCTGTGTGCTACCCCGGGCCGTACCGATGGTGGAAGCCATGGTGGCCCTTGTGTTGGCGGACCATTGGCTCCGCCAACGGGGGCAATGTGGGGACTAGGCCTGACCGTTGTTCGTCGTTGCCCCTGGCCCTGCGGCCAGCACCGCCGCCGGACTGCTGAGTTTGCTGGCTGCCTTAGCCATGCGCTTGGCCACTGAACTGGCCGCCGAGGTTTTTGTAGCGCCCTTTGCCCCGGCAGATTTTGCAGCGGTTGGCTTTCCTGCCGTTGATTTTGCTGGGGTTGCCTTACTTACTGGCTTGGCTACGGGCTTAGGTTCTGACTGGGCTGTGGACTGAGCCCCTGGCTGAGCTGCAGCCTTAGTTGTTGTTTTGCTGCTGGCTCTGCTGCTCGCCCTGGCGCTGGCAGTTGTAGCGCTGGTTTTTGGGCTGGCTTTAGCGGCCGCAGGCTTAGCAGCGGCTGATTTAGCTACGACTTTCTTTGCTGGGGCTGCCTTTGCAGCTGCTGGCTTTGCGGCGGCTGGCTTTGCGGTAGTGGATTTGGTGGCGGCAGGTTTCGCCGCAGCCCTTGGGCGGGCAGCGGGCTTGGCGGCGGTCTTACTAGTGCTACTGCTACTGCGGCGGGTGCTGCTGCGTTCCGGACGGGTGCGATGGCTCAATACCAGAGCCCATTCCTCATCGGAGAGGTTGGCGGGCTTACCGCCGTGGGCATCGGCCACCTTGGCGGCTTTTTCAATGTCTGAAACAAGGTTTTTCCAGGAGGTGGCAAATCGCTTGTCGCTCTGGGATTTGGCACCGCTCTCCACCAGGGTTTCAACCACCCCGGCAGGGGTGACTTTCTTGCGGCGACGGTTAAAGATCTCTTTCTGAAGCTGGGCAATAAGCGACAGGGCCTTGTCGCTGAGCTTGATGGTGAGCTGTGCCATGACCAGAGAGTGAAGTGCTCTAACTCAGAGGTAGCACTTGCAACCCTGAATAGCAACAGTTAGATGACAACTGCTCAGTTGAGATGGGTAGTTCCAATCACGAACGACTCCAACATTGAGGCATCGCTGGCGGCAATCACATCGTGCCGATCAAACAGTGACGAACCCAAAGCCACCGCCTGCACCCCGGCCTCCAGCCAAGGGCCCACATCTCTGGGGGCCAGGCCCCCGGCGGCAATACAAAAGGGCAGGGGCTGCAGGGGCCCGCGCAATAGGCGCCAATAGGCCGGGCCCAGAATTGCCGCCGGATAAAGCTTCACCAACCCCCCGCCGCCAGCGGCCAGGCTGACGCCGAAGTGATGCACTTCACTGGGGCTAAACACTCCGGGCACCAGGGTGAGCCCCTGGCGGCGGGCCGCCAGCAGCAGCTCCTCGGTGGCGATAGGAGCCATGGCGAAGCCAAGGCCTAGGGCCGGCAAGCCAACAATCTGATCTGGGTGCTTGATACCAGCGGCCCCAAAACGCAGCTGGGGCCATTGGGCCTGGGCGGAAACCACAAAAGGAGCCCACCAGGGCTCCCCACTCCAGGCCAACTCCACATGGCGAAAACCCAGGCAGGCCACGGCCTCAATCTGACGTTCGGCCTGGGGGGGGCCTGAGGGCCTCAGCACCGCTAGCAACGGGGCAGAGGCCAGGGAATGGCGCAGGCCGGCGGGGTCTAGGTCAGACGTAGTCGGCCACATGCACGTCGCGGCTAAGCAGCAACTCCTGGAGCTGCTCGGCATCAACGGTTTCCTGCTCCACCAGCAAATCGGCTAGTTCATCAAGGACGGCACGGTTGCCGGAGAGCACCGTGGTGGCCCGGCGATAGGCCACGGCCACCAGCTGGGAGACCTCTTCGTCGATGGTGGCGGCGGTGTCTTCGGAGAAGTCGCGCTCGGCGGCGATATCTCGGCCGAGGAACATGCCCCCCTGGGAACGGCCAAGGGCCACGGGGCCCAGCTTGTCGCTCATGCCAAAACGGGTAACCATCTGGCGGGCCACCCGGGCCACCTGCTGCAGGTCATTGGAGGCACCGGTCGTGACCTCGTCTTCCCCGTAAACGATCTCCTCTGCCACCCGACCACCGAGGGCTACGGCCATCTGGTTTTGCAGGTAGGAGCGGGAATAGAGCCCCGATTCCATCCGCTCTTCGCTGGGGGTGAAGAAGGTGAGGCCGCCGGCGCGGCCGCGGGGAATGATGCTGATCTTCTGCACGGGGTCGTAGTCGGGCATCAGCGCCCCCACCAGGGCATGGCCGGCCTCGTGATAGGCCACCAGCCGCTTGCGCTTCTCACTCATCACCCGGTCCTTCTTCTCAGGGCCGGCCATGACCCGCTCGATGGCGTCGTTGACCTCATCCATGGAGATCTCGGCCAGCTGGCGGCGGGCGGCCAGAATTGCCGCCTCATTGAGCAGGTTGGCCAGGTCAGCCCCAGTGAAACCGGGGGTACGGCGGGCCACCTTGTCGAGGTCCACATCCTTGGAAAGGGTCTTACCCCGGGCGTGGACGCCGAGGATCTGGAGCCGACCGGAGTAATCAGGCCGATCTACCACCACCTGCCGGTCAAAGCGACCGGGGCGCATCAGCGCCTGGTCGAGCACATCGGGCCGGTTGGTGGCCGCCACGATGATGATGCCGGTGTTGCCCTCAAAACCGTCCATTTCGGTGAGCAACTGGTTGAGCGTTTGCTCCCGCTCGTCGTTGCCACCGCCAAGGCCAGCGCCCCGCTGGCGACCCACCGCATCGATCTCATCAATGAAAACGATGCAGGGGGCGTTCTTCTTGGCCTGTTCAAACAGATCGCGCACGCGGCTGGCGCCCACGCCCACAAACATCTCCACAAATTCCGAACCGGAGATCGAGAAGAAGGGCACCCCGGCTTCCCCTGCCACGGCCTTGGCCAGCAGGGTTTTACCGGTGCCTGGGGGACCCACCAGCAACACACCCTTGGGGATCTTTGCCCCCACGGCGGTAAAGCGATCGGGGTTTTTAAGGAAATCCACCACCTCGGTGAGCTCGAGCTTGGCGCCCTCGATGCCGGCCACGTCGTCAAAGGTGACCTGGGTTTGGGGCTCCATCTGCACGCGGGCCTTGCTCTTGCCAAAACTCATGGCCGGATTGCCCCCACCCCCCTGGGCCCGGCGCAACAGAAAGAACAAACCACCGAGCAACAGCAGCGGGAAGAGCAGGCTGCCGAGGGCCTGTTGCCACACCGGCGCCTGGCGGGTGGGCTGAACGGCGATATCAACGTTGTGGTCTGTGAGCAGCTTCAGCAGGTCCTTGTCGGGGGCCAGGTTCACCTGGGCCCGCTGGCCATCGCTCTCCACCACCAGGGCGGTACCCCGGTCGGGGGAGATCAACACCCGGGAGATCTGGTTGTTTTGAACCGACTCAACGAAATCGCTGTAACGCAGGCTGCGGGGACTGTTGTCGGCGCTGGGACGGCCGCCCATGAAGGCGGTACCCAGGGCGATCAGCACCACCACCAAAAGGCCATACAGACCCGCATTACGCCAGCGCTTATTGCCTGCCAAGGCCCTACCCCAGAAGTAAAGGAATGTTAACCGGAACTGAGCGTCAGGAGCCGCGCAGCACCTCCACCACGCTACGGAAGGCGAACCACTCGGGGATCTCCTCCCCACTGCGCAACATCTGCCGAAACTGGGTGCCGCTCAACTTTTTGATGTGTAAGCCCCGGGCCTCGGCGTGTTCAGCGGTTACGTAGCCCTCCTCCTCGGTGTAAACAAGATTTAGGGAAGGCACGGTTTCCATGCCCAGCTCAGTGGCCTGGTCACGGGCGAAATCCTGGGCTTGGTAGGGGCCGTAGAAGTCGCTGCCGCTGATCGACGACTTACAGCCGGCCATGTCGCGACCAATGATGAAGTGGGTGCATCCGTAGTTTTTGCGGATGATCATGTGCTGCAGCGCCTCGCGGGGGCCGGCCATGTGCATCGAGTAAGGCAGATAGGCCCAGCGGATGCGGGGGTTAGCCACCTCTTCAGCCAGACGTTCATAGGTTTGAAAGCGCACCTCACCGGCGATGTCGTCGTCTTGGGTGGGACCGCAGGTGGGATGCACCAGCACCACCCCCGCCTTGCTCACATTGGTGGCATGCAGGGCGCGGGTGAACAGCTCGTAGTGGGCCCGGTGGATGGGGTTACGGCATTGGAAGGCCACCACGTCTTCCCCGGCGGGCAGGGTGGCTCGCACCTCGGCCGGGGTTTTGCAGGGGAAGGGGCGCCCTGGCAACTCCAGGCCTTCGATCGCTCCCCCCAGGTAAAAACGGCCCCGTTCCGTGGCGATCATTTTCACGGCGGGATGCTCCAGGGAGGTGGTGCCGTAGCAACCCAGGGCCTCGCGGGCCTTGTCGGGTTCCCACTTGCTTTCCACCGTGAGCACCGCCAGCTCCTGGCCCCGATAGGTGAGCAACAGGCGCTGGCCCACGCTGATTTCCTCGCGATCGGTGTCCATCACGATCGGCAGGCCGAATAGCAAACCACTGCTGGTGCGGTGCTTCTCCACCACCGACAGGTAGTCCTCCTGGTGCATGAAGCCCCGCAGGGGCGAGAAGCCACCCACCATCAACAGCTCCACATCACAGGCGTTGCGATCGGAGCACTCGACCACGTGATCAACGCCAGCCACCGCTGCTTGGCGCTGCTCGGCCGCCAAGCGCAGGTCCACCAGCACTCCGCCATGGGGGGCAATCAGGGCCTGGGCAGCTTTGCCAGAGGTGGCGGTGCTCGTCATCGGCTTTGGGGGGAGGGGTTAAGGGGAAGTCAGAGGGAAATTCTTCCAGAGCGGCAGCCGGGCCCAGGAAATGCCTAAAAAAAAGGGCCCTAATGGGCCCCCTTAAATAAGTAGGTGGGAAATACGAATGAGCGGGAAACGAAGCAGAATTCCGCTTGGCTTACGGCCTAAATCCCAGCTAAATCAGCTAAATCAGGCCTGTTCGAGGCGGCCGTAGATCTCACCACTCACCTTCACGTCAACGGCCTGCTTGCCGCCCATGTCGGTGTCGGAGGGCTGGATCGCAGTGAAGACCCCAGCGAATTCTCCGGTTTGGCTATCCACCTTGGTGATGGAGAAACTCATCGAACCGGTGCCATCCACGTACTGCTTAACGTTTTCCTTGAGCAGGCGGGGGTCGTCACCGTCGGGCACTAGGCCCATGGCGCTGCTGTAGCCGGTGGTAAGGCCGCGACCCTTGGGGTCGAGGAAGTTGCTGGTGCGGTAGCTGGGGGTGCGGAAATCACCCTCGAAATCGGTGCTAGTGGAAATCGATTGGCCATCGGCCTTGGCGTCTAGCTTCTTGCTGGAGAAGGTGAAGGGCACTTCCTCACCACCGGGCAAAAGCACCGTGATCGGCTGGAAATCGATGCCGCCCTGCTCCTTGAACCGCAGGCCATCACCTTCAACGGTGAGATCGCCGTACACGGAATCCAGGCTGGAGGTGTAACGGGTAAGGATGCGGCCATCAACAAATTTCGCTTCCTGGCGCTTATTAAGGGGCTCCCCCTTCACGGCCACGGCACTGGGGTGGAAGCACATCTCCTTGAGCACATAGCGGCTGCCGGCCTGGATCGGAATGCTGCCCCGGGCTGAATCCGGCAGGGTGCCGCAATCGTTGGCGAGCCCGGTGTTGTGGATATCTGCGTAGGTGAGGTCTGCCCGGTCAACGGCCTTGGCACCGCCGCTACAAGCAGTGAGCAAGGTGAGACAGGCCGCCAGACAGAGGGCAACGGCTGACTGCAGCAGGGTACGCAGGCGACGCATGGGAACCGGCAGGGGGGCGTGGGCGCGATCGTACATCTGATAACCCTTGGGCCGGATAGGATGTCGCGCCTCTCAACATCCTTAATGGCCGCCCCCGACACCGACTGGAGCAGCCGCTATGGGGCCTGGTGTGAGGAAGCCGAAAAATTGGCCAGCGAAGCCAGTGGCGATCCACTGGTGTTGCTTTCGGTTTTACGCCAACTGGAACAGCTGCACCGCAGCCTGCAGGAGGGGCCCTTCCGGGCGAGCCTGCCCAACGATCGCCAGAAGCTTTATGCACTGCTGCAGTCGATCGAAGCCAGCGGCGGCTGGCCCTACATCCCCCGGCCGCCACTTAAAAACCTGATGGAGCGGCTGGAGGGCGCCCCGGGCTAAGCCCAATGGCTGGCCAGGGCCCCCAGCAGCTGGTGGGCGAGGGCCAACTTGCCGCAGGGCCCCAGGGCCAGGGGCTCAGCTCCCTTCCTAAGGAGCCAGCCCTGGTTGCTGCCGCTGCCAAATCCCAGCCCCGGTAGATCTACGGGATTGGCGAAGAGGAGATCACAGCCTTTGTTTTCAAACTTTTGGCGGGCCTGGTCTAGGCCGTTGCCGGTGTAGGCGGCGAAACCAAACAACAGCTGCCCAGGGGGACGCCGCCCCCCCAACTCTTGCAATAGATCAGGCACCTGCTCCCAGCTGTCTGGCCGCCAAAGCAGCTCCTGCAGTTGCTGCTTTGGCAGCTTCTCCGCCAAGGGCTGGCGCAGGCGCTGGTCGGCCACTGCCGCCGCCATCAACACCGCCTCCGCCCAGGGCTGGTGCTGAGCCAGCAGTTGTTGCAGCTCCGCCGCCGTTGTGAACCCATGGCACTCCAAACCCTCCAGTAGGGCTGGGTCATCCCCGAGGGGACCATGGAGCAGACGCACCTGGGCCCCCCGCAGGCGGGCCGCCTGGGCCAATCGCACCCCCATGCGGCCGCTGGAGGGGTTGGAGAGGTGGCGGGCCGGGTCTAGGGCTTCGCGGGTGGGGCCAGCGGTTACCAACAAGCGGCGACCGGCCAAGTCTTGGCTGGGCCCATGGAGCAGTAGCGATTCAGCCGCCAGCAGGATCAGGGCCGGCTCCACCATGCGACCGGCCCCCTGGCGATCACAGGCCAGCAAGCCCTGGGCCGCCGGGGCCAGGGGTAGCACCTGGGGCTCGGCCTTGAGCAGGTGCCAATTGCGCTGCACCGCCGCCGCTTCCCACATGTCGGTGTTCATCGCCGCCGCCACCAGCAGGGGCGCCCGGCAGGCCAGCAGGGTGGAGGCCAGCAGGTTGTCGGCGAGGCCATGGACCAGGCGGGCCAAGCTGCTGGCCGAGAGCGGCACCAGCAACACCAGCTCCGCCCATGCAGCCAGCTCGATATGTAGGGGCCGGGGCTGAGCCGCGGCCCACTGGTCGTGGTCTAGGGCGCAGGGATTGCGCGAGAGGCTGGCCAAAGAGACGGGGCTTACCAGCTGGGCGGCGCTGGGGGTGAGCACACAGCGCACCTGGGCGCCCCGTTGCACCAGGGCACTTACCAGCCCAGGGACCTTTACCGCCGCAATGCTGCCGCTCACCGCCACCAGGAGGCGCCGGCCCGCCAGCGGGTCACTCCTCATCAAAGGGTTCCTGGTCCACCAGGTGCACGTAGGGGCGAGCCAGTTCTGGGTGGTGAATGGCCAGGGATCGCATCAAATGCCAGTCGGCGAGGCTGTCAAAAGCATTGGGATAGTCGTCCTCCTCCAGGCGCTGGGCCAGGGCTGCCACGGTCTCTTCCGTTTGGGCCGCCAGCAGGGCCTCGGTGATCAAGACTGGTGCAGACATGGGTGATACGTTGATTTTGCGGGTCCCCCCGGGGAATTAGCTCAGCTGGTAGAGCGCTGCGATCGCACCGCAGAGGTCAGGGGTTCGAGTCCCCTATTCTCCATGGCCATGCATTCCCTGCCCTGGTTGCTGGCGGCGGCCCTCCAGCTGGCGAGCCCGCTGCTGGAGACCGATCAGGAGCAAATTTGGCAGATTCCTGCCCCGCCGGGGGCCCCGGCCGATTGGGTGTGGACCCAGCGCCATCGCAAGGACGGCAGCGGCCGCTGGACCGTGATTTATCAATTGGATTGCCGCCAACGGCGGCTGCGGCGGCTGAGTGAACCCCTGGCCCCTGGGGGCGGCCCAGCCCAGCTGATTACCCCAGGGGACGAGGCCGGCGACTGGTTTGGGGAGAAACCTTTCACCCTGGGCAGCCGGCTCCTGGGGCGCTCTTGCCCCAAGGGCGGGCGAGCTTATCGCTAGCAGGCGCCGCCATAGGGTACAAAGGGACACCGTTGATCAATCCTTACTTATGTCGCAGTCCAAGCGCGAACAGGTGGTGAGCCACCTCCGCTACATCCGCCAGGAACTGCGTGAAATGCACCAGGGAGTGATGGACGATGGCCTGCTACCCGAAGCCGGTGAGGTGCGGGGGGTAATGGCCCAGATGGAGGCCCTGCTGGAACTGCTGGAGGGGAAAACCTCCCGCAAGGCCAAGGAAGCAGACGGCTAAACCCACCTAAGCCAAGTTCAGCTGCGCACCCAGAGGTAACGGGCCCCCACGGAACGCACCCAGTCGGCCACCTCCTCGGTGAGCAACCTGCTGGCTAGGCCAATGCAGCCGTCGGTGCCATCGCGGCTTACATCCTGATGAATGCCGAAATGGCTGCGGGGGGTTTGAAACAGCGGATTTATGGGGATAAACCAGCTGCGACCGATCTCATAATGGTCTGAATTGTTAAGTCGCAAGGGCGAGCCCACCGCGTAGGCCCCTGGGGGCAAGGGCGCATGGTTCCCGGGGCGGTTTAAGCGATCGTGGAGTTCGGTTTCGGGCCGCCCAGTGACCGAAGGCCAAATTTTCAAGAGCTCCTTGCCCCGCCATAGGGCCAGCTCCCAGAGGCGGTTTCCGGCTTGGTCGCGCTGCTGGGTGGGGGCCAGCTCCAGGCGGGCCTCGGTTTCTACCAGCTTGGCCAGGGGCGGGGGCGGCCCCTGGGCCGGCAGGTCTTGCACCACAGCCAGGAACAGCGGCAACATTGAGCCAGGGCCAAAGTGGGCTGAGCCTGGCGGATTTGGGGGTCAAAAGCAAAACAAAGAGCCAGCCCACAAAGTGATTCCCATGGGACTTAGCCATGCAAAACACCCGATTACAGCGCTATGGGGCCCAGGCCTTACTTCAATTAGAGGGCTGGGCGGCCAACCCCTGGCGGCGGCTGTCGTTGCTTTTGATCGTGCTTCTCGGCGGCTTCAGCATCGGCGCCAGCCTGGGCTCCGTGGCCGGGGCCTTGGCCTTTCTGGATCCTTTGGCGGCGCTGCTTTGCGTGGGGCTGACGGAGCTAGCGATCCGCATGCGGCGACCGTTGTTAAACCATGGGGGCGACCAGCTCAGCCTCGGCCTGCTGGACATGGGCCGCATCGGCTTGATCTACGGACTGCTGCTGGAGGGCTTTAAAGCCAGCGTCTGAGCACGTTCTCTCGCCCTTAACAAAAATCGGCATAGCTTGTAGTCAAGCTTTTCTGCAGCGCCCCTATGGCCCTCGCGCCCCAACGGTTCTTTCTGGAACTGGAACCTCCCGTGGAGGAACTGCGCGATAAAACCCATGTGGTGATAGTGGGCGGCGGTTTCGCCGGCGTTAAGGCCTGCAAGCGTTTCAAGGGCGCCGATGTGCGCGTAACCCTGATCGATAAACGCAACTTCAACCTTTTCCAACCGCTGCTCTACCAGGTGGCCACTGGATTGGTGGGCCTAGGCGATGTGGCAACCCCCCTGCGGCTGCTGGTGGGGGCCCAACGCAATGTGCAAGTGCTGTTGGGGGAGGTGTCTGAAATTGATGCGGCTGCCAAACAGATCAGCTTCAACGGCAAAACCCTCACCTATGACTACCTAATCCTCGCCAGTGGCTCCGGCAGCAGCTACTTCGGCCACGAGGACTGGCGCGGCATTGCCCCACCCATGAAGATCCTCGAACACGCCTCGGAGATCCGGCGGCGCCTGTTGATGGCCATGGAACAGGCGGAACAAACCCGCGACCAAGGCGAGCGTAATTTCCTGCAAACCGTGGTGATCGTGGGCGGGGGGCCCACCGGCTGCGAACTGGCGGGGGCGGTGGCGGAGCTGATGGGCAACGCCATGGCAGAGGACTTCAAGCAGGTGGACCTCAAGGCCACCCGCATCGTGCTGGTGGATCCAGGCGAACGACTACTGCGGGCCATGTCTCCGGAACTATCGGCGGCGGCGGCCAAGCACCTCAACTCCGTGGGGGTGGAACTGCTCTTCCACGGGCGGGTGCAGGAGATTGTGCCGGGCGAGGTGTTGATAAATACCGCCGATGGCGAAGTAAGGATCCAAGCGGCGAATGTGTTCTGGACCGCCGGGGTAAGGGCCTCACGGCTGGGTAAAAGGTTGCAAGAAGCCACCGGTTGCGAACTGGACCGGGGCGGCCGGGTGATCGTTCAAGAGGATTTTTCCATTGCCAATCACCCGGAAATTCGGGTAGTAGGCGACCTCTGCAGCTACAGCCACACGGCCGATGGCAAACCGCTACCGGGCATGGCTGGCCCCGCCACCCAGATGGGCGGCTGGGTGGCCCAAGACATCCGCGCCAAGCTGGAAGGCGGCAGCCACGCCCGCTTCTCCTTCTTTGATTTCGGCAGCATGGCCGTACTGGGTCGGATCAATGCCGTGGCCGACCTGCGGGGGCTGAAGTTTGCCGGTGGGGCGGGCTGGGCCCTCTGGGCCGCTGCCCACCTGGCCTTCATGCCCGACGACGAAAACCGCGTCACCCTGCTGGTGAAATGGCTGTGGGCGATCCTCACCCAGCAGCGCAGTGACCTAATAATCACCGGGCTCCCCAGCCAGCATGTGGGGCTGGAAGGTAGCGATGCCCCCTTCCCCATGGGCCAGGGCCAGCAACCTTCCTTTGCCGCGATCGATAGCACCATGGAAAAGGCGCTCGCAAACTTCAAAGCTGGCGGCATTCAAAGCAGCCCCGCCAGCCCCCCAGCGGAAGGCACTCCGGCCTAGGCATTGAGCAGATAAAGCAGGGCCATGCGCACCGGAATGCCGTTGCGCACCTGTTCTTCCACCAGGCTGCAACTGCTGTCATCCAGCAGGGCACCACTGAGTTCCACGCCGCGGTTCACTGGCCCGGGATGCAACACCGGCACGGGCTTGCCACAGAGCTCCAGCCGTTGGTGATTGAGGCCATAGCTGCGGTGGTACGACTCCAAACTGGTGATCAGGTGCTGGCGCATGCGTTCCTTCTGGAGCCGCAGGGTCATTACCGCATCGGCCCCAGGCAAGGCATCCTCCAGGCGCCGTTCCAGGCGCACGCTGCCCCGCTGGGCAATGGGATCGGGGCCTTGGCCCGGTGGTGGGGCCGCCACAAAATCAGCAAAGCTTTGGGGCAGCAGGGTGGCCGGTCCGCAGAGCACCACCTCGGCCCCACAGGCGCTGAGCGCCCAGAGGTTGGAGCGGGCCACCCGGGAATGCAACACATCGCCCACGATCACGATGCGTTTGCCCCGTAACGCCTCGGGGGTGGGGGCCTCGGGGGCGAAATGGCGGGCCAGGGTGAAGAGATCCAGCAGGGCCTGGCTGGGGTGGCTGTGAAGCCCATCACCGGCGTTGAGCACCGCCACCCGTTCTCCGGCCTGGTCGAGGTCGCGGGCCAGGGCCGCAGGCACGCCGGCACAGCCATGGCGCACCACCAGCACATCGGAACCCATGGCCACATAGGTGCGGGCCGTGTCCAGCAGGCTTTCCCCCTTGCTGAGGGCACTGCTGGCGGGGGAAAAGCTCTGCACATCGGCGGAGAGCCGCCGGGCAGCCAGTTCGAAACTGCTGCGGGTGCGGGTGCTGGGTTCAAAGAAAAGGGTGGTTACCAAACGGCCCTGGAGGGCCGGCAAGCGCCGGGCCCCGGCGGTGGGCAGGGCATGGAAACGGCTGGCCAGCTCCAGCACGGTGGCGTAGTCGTGGCTACTGAAGGCCGCCAGATCAAGCACATGGCGGTGGGACCAGCGACTCAAGACAACGCAGCGCAAACACCCTCAAGGTAAGGGGAGGGAGGAAATTGACCAGCGGGGGTGGGCGCTGTACCTATGGTTGTACGACCCATAGGTCAACAGCATGGATGTGGTGAGTTTTTCCGAAGCCAGGGAACACTTCAAGGCGGTGCTGGATCGGGTGAGCAACGATGCCGACATGACCCTGATCACCAGGCGCCATGCCCCCAGCGCCGTTGTGATGTCGCTCGACACCTACAACAGCCTGATGGAAACCGTGCATCTACTCGGTTCTCCAGCCAATGCAGCTCACCTACAGCAATCACTGCACCAGGCAAAAGCTGGGGAATTGCTGGAGCGGGGCTTGCTGGATCCTGATGCTTGAGCGGTTGAGCTGGACCACCAACGGCTGGGACGACTATCTGTTTTGGCAAAACCAAGACAAGCGAATGCTGCGAAGGATCAATCAGCTAATTGAGAGCTGCCTGCGGGACCCCAGCAGTGGCATCGGCAAACCCGAACGCCTGAGGGAAAATCTCTCCGGTTGTTGGAGCCGACGGATCGACGCCTGTCATCGCCTTGTTTATCGAGTGGATGCCCATAACTTGGTGATTCTTGCCTGCCGCTACCACTACGGCGACTAAACAGAACTTCCCCCTGCCCGGCGGCTAACACTGGCACTGCTGCGCAGATACCAACGCCAGGGCAATTCCTGCCCCTGGCTGATGCCTATGCGGGTGGTTTGCACTAGATCAGTCGACATAAGTGCGCCCAACTCTGGCGACCTCGGCGCCACCCACAAACCCGAAGCCTCCGCCACCGGCTGGCCGTTATGGGAGCGATCAATGCCAAAACGGCGCGCCAAAAGTCCTGGCCCGGCCGCCACCCTCGCAGGCTCATCGGGCAGGGCCACGGCGCGGAGCAACACGCCATTGGCCCAGTTGTGGCGATCCGTCACCACATTGACGCAGTGGTGTATCCCATAACTCACGTACACATACCAATGCCCAGGCTCCCCAAACAACGTCTCATTACTGGGGCTGCGCCGGCGGTGTCCGTGGCAGGCGGGCTCTGACTGGCAATAAGCCTCTGTTTCCACAATCACGCCCCTCAGCAACGACCCACCTACTTGACGCTTGAGCAGCAGGCAGCCAATCAGCTCTGGTGCCACCTCCTGGGCGGGGCGGCAGAAGAACTCTGGGGATAGGGCAGTGGGGGGTTGGAAGGTCGTGGTGGCTATGGGGGTAGTGGCTATGGGGGTGGCTTGGACTACGCCCTGTCCAGTTCTGCTGTTGTCCATCTCCCACCCTCAGCCTGCTCTTCTTACCATCTGCGCATCGCAACAGTTCCGCAGCACAGATGCTGCATTTCCTTTAGATGCAGCGCTCCATCCGCCAATCCTCAGCTCTTGCCGCCGCAGCTGCCCTGGCACTGGCATCCATACCCTTTGGGGCTGCCAAAGCAGAGGACACCAAGGTCGCTCAAGCCCCTGGCAACGCTCAAGACCTGGGGCTGATGGGCGTGAACCTCAAGGATGCCATCAAGCCCAACATCGGCATTCAAGGGCAAACCCAAGGGGCTGGCACCCCAAATGAGGCAGGCATTGGTGGCTTTCTGCCGTTGGTCGTTGGTGATAACAGTGTTTTCTTTCTAGATGCCCTGGCGAACGTAAACTTCTCAGATTTCACATCTTCTGCCGATAATTCCTGGGCAAGCAGCATCATTAATACAACCGTTCAAGGTGGCACCATCTCCACCTCAAGCCGCCTTGGCTACCGCTGGGTAAATGACGACCGCTCCTGGCTGTTTGGTGTTAATGCTGGTTACGACAGCAGACCGATGGCAACAGGTGCCGCTGACACTGGTTTGCACGTTAGCAATTCCAATACGGTCTTCTTTCAGCAGGTGGCAGCAGGGCTAGAAGCCGTTTCAAACACCTGGAACTTCAATGCCTATGCACTCGTTCCTGTTGGCACGACCAATGCCCAACTCAATAGTGTCTATCAAGGAGGAACGTTGGATACCTACGGTCTTGATGTGGGCTATGCCATCACTCCTGATTTCAAAGCATCACTGGGTTATTACTACCAAAATGGTGACCTCAATACCGCTGATGGTTCAGGTATTCGGGGCAGGATTGCCTACAATCTCACCAATGGTCTCACCGTTGGCGTCAACTACTCCTATGACCAAGCCTTTGACAGCCGTGTTTCTGGCGATATCAAATATCGCTTTGGCACCAATGGCTATGGCGCTCCCAGCAAGAGAAGCAACAACCCAGCCAATACCTCGCCTGTCATTCAGGCACTATCAACAACGCCAGCCAATAGGGATGTGCGGGTCCAGGACTTCTTTGTCTGCGCTCCTTGGCCAACCTGCATATAACAACACCCGAGAACTATGGTGAATAACACCCTACCACCAAAAAGCCCCTGCAAGCACAGGGGCTTTTTAATTCTTCAATCAAGCCCAAAGCACTAAAAAGCACATCCGATACCTGGCACCATCTCCCACCACCACCCCAGATATTGAGCCGCTTTTCCTGCCAAAATAAATCCCAACTATTTCCACCCGCAGCAAAGCAAGACACCTCCATTCTCCACTTCTACTGATACATCTATCTCCTCAACGCAACTACCAAATACTTCGCTACCTGTTACCATCATGGGTGCCATTGGCTCTTCTAAATCTCACCGCTATCTGATGCCACTCTTCTGGGATTTGATTGAGCCGCAAATCAAACGCAAAAGGTAGTTGCTGTTGCCCTGGTGATATTCGCTTGCTCTTGCTGCCATTGGTCTCAACCAATCGCTTCAGCATCCTTGAGCCCCAGTGGCACTTAGGTCCTCCTTTGCTGTGATGGCGATACTGCTGGCAGAAACGCTCATAACGCTTGGAGCAGCCTTTTAGGGTTGATGCCAGTTGC
This sequence comes from Synechococcus sp. UW140, assembly GCA_943369595.1. Lineage (GTDB taxonomy): Bacteria > Cyanobacteriota > Cyanobacteriia > PCC-6307 > Cyanobiaceae > Synechococcus_D. The sequence goes on along the minus strand of CALRNU020000026.1, from coordinate 1,402 downwards.
AGAAAGGATGGGTGCCATTCACTGATGCCATCACTCTCCAACCTGCCGTAGTGCCCGTAGTTGGAATAGGGGTCATAAAATCCCTTTCGTATCCCTGCCGCTTTAGGGTTGGCGTGGATATACCTGAGTGTATTCAGCATTCGTTTGTGGTCTTTAGGAGCAATCGCAGTGGCGTAATACCTTGCTTCCCAGAAGTGCCCGCAACGCCCACTCAGGCGGTTGAGTGCCATTGCTGAATACCAGCTAATCCAATGCATCAGCTTTGGCAGTTGGGAGGCATCATCAGGTCTGATGAGAAGATGCAGGTGATTTGCCATCAGACACACCGCATACAATCTGTGAGGCACCTTTGCTTGTGCTTTGGCGAGCACTGAGAGCAGCACATCCCTTCTCAACCCTTTGGCAATCAGAAACTGACGGCTGTTGCACCTGAGTGTGATGTGAAACGAATGCCCCTGAGGCAGATGGCGTCGTGAGCGGGGCATTGCGGATGATTATGAGTTCATTAACCTGATGGCACCTGCTTGAGTTTGATGAGGTTGGTAACTGCTGGATGCTTGCCTCAGTGTTCCTCCAGAAGTCGCTACTTAATGTAGAAACCCCCACCATTGCCTTTGGTGCCCCACAGTTATGCCCTTTCCCTGTCGTACCTGAATGCCATCGTTCTATGCGGTACTGCTCTGCCAGCTCACCATCTAAAGCACTCAGGAACTTCTCAAAGGTCTTTCCACCACCAGAGCACTCAGCACTGCCCTTGAGGACACAGGAGAACACCCAAGAGTGCTGAGTAGCATTCCAGAGCAATACAGCATTACGTTGATTTCTTTTAGATTCTGTTGATTGCAAATAAGAACAAAAGGGACAGCAAAAGACCCATTTACTTAATCCACTAGCAACTGGAACCTCTTTAACGTTCTTTAGGTAACGATTAACTGCAATCAACCTAAACCTTTCATCTATAGGGCTTTCTCTGACTTGAGACCTTGCAATAACTGCTGACTTCATAAGATATTTGATTATCAATGTTCTTCTATTATTATAAGCCATCAATGAATACCTGTCAATCGCAATACTGCTTGACAGAGCATCAAAAGACAACTAGAATAACTATGCACCAGTTTCAAGATTGCATTATACCTTAAGAATAGAAAATCATAAATAACTACGCAGTAGTTTGATAGATTATTGGACTATAAGTTCTTTAAGACCCTCAAGGAACCTCTGGGAACTAAACTCAAGGGAAGCAATAAAGACAAGAATGAATACCACCAGAGCTGCCGTAGGCAATCCCCGTAGGGGATTCAACTGAAACTGCTTCTGGTATGCCTCAAGGACCCTCAAGGAAGCTCAAAGACCCACAAGAGTGCCTCTAGGTCCATAAAGAGCATCAAGGAAGCATCAA
>CALRNU020000025.1:0-35515 GCA_943369595.1 Synechococcus sp. UW140 | reverse complement strand
CGAGAGCTGATCACGATGCTCGCGCCGATACATGTGGAAAACCCTGGGCGGCTTTTGGGCACAAATGGCCCTATTTGCGTACATTTTACCGCCAGAAACTGCCCAGATCCATTGCGGCGCACCTGGTCTGGCCTTATTCAGGAGGCCCTATTTAGTTTGAGGAGTTGGTGGTTTGTTGTTGCTCTTTCCCATGGATTTAAGCTAACTCCCATGACTGGGGCAGTTCAGCAACCCATGGCGAATTACCAGCTTCTTGATGCGGTCTTGCGTCGTCGCCAGTTCATCACCGCGTTGGGATTGGGCGTAGCGGCTGCTCCAAGCTTCAACTTGCTGTCTGCCTGTAGTTCCTTCCGCACGCGCAAGCCAGTGATCTCCCTGGGTGGGCCGCGCAAGCGCTTGAGTGCCGATGCCTTTGAGGCGGCACCCGATGGCGTGAAGCGAGGGGTTTTTGGCTATGGCGGCCAGCTGATTGGCCCCACCATCCGGGTGAAGGAAGGGGAGCGCCTCAACCTCACGGTAGAGAACAACCTCAAGGTGCCCACGATCGTTCACTGGCATGGCATGCACCAGCCGGGCACCTGGAAGATGGATGGGGTGGAGGGCGTATCCGGCCCGGCCATTCCCGCCGGTGAATCTTTCACCTACGACTTCACGGCAACCCCTGGCGGCACCCATTGGTACCACTCCCATGCGGGTGTTCAGTACAGCGATGGTTTGTTTGGCCCCTTGATAGTTGAGGAGGAAAAGCCCATTGCCCGCTACGACCGCGAGCAGATCCTTCTCATCAACGACTGGGATCATGAGTGGGCTGATCAAATCTGGAAGCGCCTAAGTACCCAGGGCATGGGCCCCATGGGCGGCAGTGGCATGGGCGCCATGGGCGGTGGAGCCATGGGTGCCATGGGCGGTGACTCTGGGGGCCAGGCCAAGCCCCACTTCACCAAGGGCCTAGATCAGTTGCTTGAATCCCAGTGGGGTTCCCCTGCTCTCGATTGGGGTGATGTTCCCTTTCTCTCGGGATTGGTAAATGGCAAGGGCCGTGCGGCAGGTAAGAACACACCCCTTGAGCAGGTGTTAATTCGCGATGGGGAAGTATTGCGGTTGCGGCTGATAAATGGCGGTGCCACCTATTCCCTGCGCTTTCAGATCGACAACCACCCCCTCACGGTGATCGCCAGCGATGGTCAGCCGATGAAGCCCGTCACTGTTGACAACCTAGTGATTGGTGTTGGTGAGCGCTATGACGTGCTAATTCACGGTAAAGGATCCGGATCCCACTGGATTAGGGCCATAACGGGGCAGCACAAAACGATCAAGGCCGTGTTGCGCTACGGCGAGAAAGCGCCCATTGAGCCGGCCCCATCGCCTGAAACATGGGGGCCCGCCCTGTTGCTGCCCACCCAGATGCGTAGCCCCAAGCCGGTGGATCTCACCAAGGGCCCCTTCCGCGAAATTGACATGCTCCTGGAGGGGCCTGCACCGGTTTACCGCTGGAGTGTGAATGGCCAGTATTACCCAAACACAACGCCAATCAAGATTGGCAAAAATGAAATGGTGCGGATGCGCCTGCGTAATCCCACCAATATGGAGCACCCCTTCCATATTCATGGCCACTCCTTCTATATTCTCGGTGGACCAGATGAATTAAACCTTATTGATCCACCCTACAAGGACACTGTGAATATATGGCCCCACTCTGATCTAGTTGTTCAGTGGAAAGCCAGTAATCCAGGCCACTGGATCTTCCATTGCCATGTGGAATGGCACTTGGCCGGTGGGATGGCCTCCTTGCTGCACATAGCTTGATTTTTTACCACTTAAACTTTATCTAAAAAATCCTTTGTTTTCTTCCTTAACCCAGGGCCAGAACGTTCGCCTCTACCGTATGGTGATGGTGGACCATGAGTGTCCCTGGGGCCTTAAAGCGGAAGCGCTACTTAAGCAACAAAATATAGCATTTGAAGATATCCATCTCACAACAAATGACGAAGTAGATGCATTTAAGCGTAGTCACGGTGTGGTAACTACACCACAGATATTTATTGGCGACCAACGGCTTGGTGGCTATACCGATTTGGCTGCCTTGCTTAAAGTCAAGCCTGAGGAGCTTGAGGTTTCGTACATCCCTGTGATCGCTGTGTTTGGTTCGGCGTTTTTGGTTGCCTGGGCGTCAAGCTTTGGGTGGCGCGGATTTATGGGCATGGCAATTGCCATGTTGGCCATGCCCAAGTTAATGGATGTGCCAGGTTTTGCTAAAAGCTTCTCTAAATACGACCTCCTCACCCAGCGTTGGTCGGCCTATGGCCGCTTATACCCAGCACTTGAGATGTTGATTGCCCTTGGCTTTTTGTCAAATACGGCAATGGTTCCCACGGGCTGGCTTGCGGTTTTTGTAGGGATCTCTGGAATGGTGTCTGTTTATAAGGCTATTGTGATTGATAAGTTGGCATTGAATTGTGCGTGCGTTGGTGGTAACTCCAAGGCGCCCCTTGGTATCATTAGCTTTGCTGAGAATGGTATGATGGGCTTGATGGGGATTGTCATGTTGTTGGGCAATTAAGGGTTTTTTGGGCCACTTGACGCCTGTTGTTTGGCTAATGCCTAGGCTTGTATTTTTGGTTGCAAAGATGAGAGTAAGGTCGTAATTTGTAACTTTTTTATTTGGTGAATTTCTTCTATTCTTTGGTATTGTATTAAGGATTGGGCTATCGGTATGGGCCCTCGCTCTCACTGACTGCAGCGATGAAATTTTCTGGTGTGCTTGCCGTTTTAGCTCTTTCAGCATCGGCTGTTGCCGCTGAGATTCCCCGCTATCAGGTTGATCCCACCTGGCCAAAACCATTGCCTAACCATTGGGTGATAGGGGAGGCTTCTGGTGTTGCCGTTGACGCCAAGGATCATATTTGGGTGCTCCAGCGTCCCAACAGTATCCGCACCGGTAAAAAGGGTGCTGCCTGCAAGGCGGCGGGCCTTCCGAGCTGTGACCCTGCTCCTCCGGTGCTGGAGTTTGATCAGCGTGGGAACTTGCTGCGGGCTTGGGGCGGTCCTGGGGCGGGCTATGAGTGGCCTGAACGGGAGCACGGCATCACCATTGATTACAAGGGCTATGTGTGGCTTGGAGGTAATGGGAAAAAAGATGGTCAATATCTAAAATTTACCCAGGATGGGAAATTTGTGTTGCAAATTGGAAAGTCTGGCGAACAGACTAACAGTGATGACCCTACGCGCCTAGGTCAGCCAGCAAGTGCTGCCATCGATCCACTGACAAATCAAGTTTTTATAGCTGATGGTTATTTTAACCATCGCGTTATTGTCTTTGATGCCGATACAGGTGCCTATCGCCGCATTTGGGGGGCCTACGGCAATAGTCCCACTGATCTGCAGCTTCCCACTCAAAATCCTGCTTCTCCCCAGTTTGGGAACCCTGTCCATTGTGTAAAGATCGCCAAGGATGGTCTTGTTTACATTTGTGATCGAGCAAATAACCGTATCCAGGTCTTCCGTAAGGATGGCTCATTTGTGCAGGAGCTTATTCTTGCAAGTGATGGGGGCACAGCTGGCAATCCTTGGGATCTTGGTTTTTGGATTGATGGCAAGCAAAGCCTTTTACTTAATGCTGATGGTACGCATAATCAAATGACAACAATCCTTCGGGATAATGGTAGTGTTGTCGATCGTTTTGGCAGTGCTGGTATAGAGCCTGGTCAGTTCTTGGGGCTCCACAATGTAGCCCTTGATTCGGTCGGTAATATTTATACGACAGAAGTCGATACCGGTGATCGTGTGCAAAAGTTTCTTCGCCTGGCCCCCGTTTCTCCGTGATTAATTTTCCAGATTTGCTGACTTCTCGCAATTTTAATTTCACTTTATGCGTTTAAGCCGTTCCTCCCTAGGGGTTTTGCTACTCCTCCTGTTGCCGCCGGTGGTGGGACTGGGTTTGGCATTGGCTGGCTATGCCACGGCGATTGCCTTATTTGGTGTGATCTTGGTGATCACCGTTGTTCTATGGGCTTTCAGTCTGCTCGATGAGTTTATCCCACCTCTGATTGCTGTATTAATTAGCCTATTTATTGGGCTGGCTCCGCCATCGGCCGCCTTGGGTAGCTTTGCCTCTCCAACCTTTTTCACCCTGCTTGGCGTCTTTGCCCTAGCTGCCGCCATTAATTTCAGTGGATTGGGTGAGCGGTTCGGGCTTTTGTTGCTGCTGAAATTACCTAATCGGCCATTCATTCAGCAGTTGGGTTTTCTCATTACTGGTTTGCTGTTATCTCCCTTTGTCTCCTCCAGCAACAGTCGAACCGCCCTATTGCTGCCACTGTTTGAATCAACTAGTAGGCTCTTACAGCTACCGCCTAGGGGGCCTGCTATTACCGCTCTGGTTGCAGCCACCTTCGGGGGAGCTAGTATTTTTTCGCCAATGTTGGCCACGAGTAAATCGGCCAGCATCATTGGCTTGAGTTTGCTACCTATTCAGATTCAAGAAACCTTCCTCGGCTTGTTTTGGCTGAAGGCTGCGGCCGTAGTGGTTTTAGTGCTGCTGGTTTGCCAGGGGTTGCTGCTCAAGTTTTTACAGGGTGATGAACCTGCAACCCCCCTAGACCGCGCCTCTTTGATGCAGCAGTTAGATGGGATGGGGCCAGTTACCAAGGAGCAGGGGCTGGTCTTGATTGCCCTGGCCACCTATGCCCTAGGACTGCTAACAGAGTCTTGGCACCATATTGATGTGGCTTGGATCTCGGGTCTATCGTTGATTTTACTGTTGGTTAGTGGTGCTCTTACCAAGAAGCGTTTTCGCGAAGCACTGGACTGGCCAATGATTTTTTTCTTGGTCGGTAATGGTTGTCTTGTGAATATTATGGACTATGTGGGCTTCTCATCTGTTTTGGGAAAACTCACCAACCAGATTCTTGGATTTACTGGCGCTAGCATTTGGCTGTTCCTTGGGGCTTGCTTGCTGCTTACGGTATTAGTTCGTCTTTTCTTGCCTCTAAATGCTGGCATGTTGGTTGCTTTTGTTGTGCTTTTACCTTTGGCCACTTCCCAGGGCATCAACCCCTGGATATGTCTTTTCTTATGCAGTGTATTTAGCGATATTTGGTTTCTTCCATATCAAAATAGTGCTTATCTCCAAGTTCTGTCTAGCTGTGGTGACCAATTTGACCAGCGCCGTTTCCTGGCCTCCAAGCAATGGCTCAATGTGGCGGCATTGGCGGGGGCCCTGTTATCGGTTCCCTGGTGGAGCAGGTTGGGTTTGATCTAATGCGACTAATCCCATGGCGCTAATGCGATTTGATTTTTGGTTTCGTAGGGCATCCTTGGCCACGGGCCTGGTGATTGTCTATGTCTTTTTGATGACCGGATTTAATATCTGGAAGCCCCGCGTATTAATTCTGCATTCATTCTCGCAATCGCTTCGTTTGGTAAGAGACACTGACGCAGGCATGCGAGAGGCCTTGTCTGTTAATCGAATGCCCATTAGTGTGCGCTGGTACTACTTGAACCGCGACCGCAATGATGTGGAATCGATGGGCAATGCTGAATTGACTGGTGCGGAAAGGGTCATTAGTAATTTCAACCCCACGGTCATTGTTGCTGTCAATAATCAGGCTAATCTTGTTCTTTCCCACTATCCCTATCTTCACAAGGATCGCCTGGTCTTTTTCTTGGGAAATAGTAGGCCTGCTATTAAGTTTGGATACAGTGCAAATTCAGGCGTCGCTGGTATCGAAGCTATGCCTCCCTTCCCTGCCCTTGCCGAGCTATTCGCTGTTATCCGTCCAGCCGGGGGCATGAGGATTGCTGCCTTGGGCACTAATACCCCCCGGGGCCGGGACACAGCCCAAGGGATAACTACTTTTCAATGGGGTCCCCAGCGCCTGGTTGCCAGCGATCTGATCGATACTTGGCCGCAATGGCAGGCTGCGGTGCTTAGGGCAAACCAGCAGGCAGACATCCTTTTAATAACAGCAATTTACGGGGTGCATCGCTCCCCTAATGGCCCCTTGGTGCCGGCTGAGGAGGTTGTGCGCTGGACGGAAGCCCACAGCAAAAAAGCTTTGCCAGTGGGCTTAATTGGCGACTACGTCCCCCTTGGTGGATCACTGGGGGTGTTTCCCTCGGCCCATTATTTGGGAGCCATGGCCATGGAATCGGTGTTGAAATGGCTTGATCCCAGTAATAAACGTGTCCCGCCAATTATTCCCAAAGATGACCACTTCGACATTGGCCTTAGGGAAGTTTCCCTGCGGCGCCGGGGCCTGCATCTGCCGCTGGTCTATCGGGAGGCCGCCCGCCTCAGTGGTCAGCTCAATCCGATGGACGGCGTCCCGGGACCAACAATCCCGGGAGCCTCATCTGTGGGTTCCCAATCTGTGGGTTCCCAAAGCCCTATCCGGTGACCCTCGTTTTTAGATCGAACCGGTCCAGTTCCATCACCTTCACCCAGGCCTGCACGAAGTCGTGAATGAAGCGCCCGGCGCCGTCGTTTTGGGCATACACCTCCACGATCGCCCGCAGCTGGCTGTTGGATCCAAAGACGAGATCCGCCCGGGTGGCCGACCAGCGCAGGCTGCCGTCCGCACGGCTGCGGCCCTCGTACACGTTCTCGCCAGTGCCTGGTCTCCAAACCGTGTCGATATCGAGCAGGTTCACGAAGAAATCTGTGCTCAACACGCCCACGCGATCGCTAAACACCCCATGGGTGCTGCCGCCGCTGTTGGCTCCCAGCACCCGCAGGCCCCCCACCAGAACCGTGAGTTCTGGGGCGCTCAAGCCCAATTGCTGGGCTCGATCCAGCAACAACTCCTCGGCGCGGATCGGTAGATCGGCCCGTTGCCAGTTGCGGAAGCCATCAGCCAAGGGTTTGAGCACATTGAAGGCGGCGCTGTCCGTTTGTTCGGCGCTGGCATCGGTGCGCCCGGGCCGGAAGGGCACGCTCAGATGCTGACCGGCAGCGGCTGCCGCTTGCTCCACGGCCACACCACCGGCCAGCACAATTAAATCCGCCAGGGAGATGCGCTTGCCGTCAGAGCGGTTGCCGTTGAAGGCTGCCTGCACGGTTTCTAGCTGTGTAAGCACCTTGGAGAGTTGCCCGGGGTCGTTCACCTCCCAGGTGCGTTGCGGCTGTAGCCGCAGCCGAGACCCATTGGCGCCGCCGCGTTTGTCGGAGCCGCGGTAGGTGGAGGCTGATGCCCAGGCGGTGGCCACCAGCTCCGGCACCGTTAGGCCTGTGGCCAGGATCTGTTGCTTCAATGCAGGCAAATCGTTGCCATCCACCAGGGGATGGTCGACCGTGGGGAGCGGATCCTGCCAAATCAACTCCTCGGCCGGCACGTCGGGCCCGAGGTAGAGGGCGCGGGGTCCCAGGTCGCGGTGGGTGAGCTTGAACCAGGCCCGGGCGAATGTATCGGCAAAGGCCTGCTGATCCTGGTGGAAGCGCCTGGCGATCGGCTCCATGATCGGGTCATGGCGCAGGGATAGGTCGGCGGTGGTCATGATCGGCGCCGATTGCAATCCCGGCACGTGGGCATCGGGAATCAGATGTTCAGGGCGCACATCCTTGGCCGCCCACTGCCAAGCTCCCCCTGGGCCTTTGATCAGCTCCCACTCGTAGGTGAACATCATCTCGAAGTAGCCCTGATCCCAGCGGGTGGGGTTGGGTTTCCAGGCCCCTTCAATGCCGGTGGTGATTGTGTGCTCCGCCTTGCCACTGCCGTGGCGGTTTGCCCAACCCAACCCTTGCTCCTCTAGGGCAGCCCCCTCGGGTTCGGCGCCCAGGTTGCTGGCGGGTGCTGCGCCGTGGCATTTGCCAAAGGTGTGACCTCCAGCCACCAGGGCCACGGTTTCCTCCACGGTCATGCCCATGCGGGCGAAGGTGTCGCGCACTTCCCGGCCTGAGGCCCCTGGGTCGGGATTGCCATGGGGCCCTTCGGGGTTCACGTAGATCAGCCCCATCTCCACCGCCGCTAGGGGTTGCTCCAGCGATCCATCGGCGCCGTGGCGCTCATCGCTGAGCCAGGTGGTTTCTTTGCCCCAGAACACATCCTCTTCCGGTTGCCAGATGTCTGTGCGACCGGCGGCAAAGCCCAATGGGCGGAAGCCCATCGACTCCAGGGCCACGGTGCCGGCTAGCACAATCAGGTCGGCCCAGGAGATGGCAGTGCCGTAGCGGCGCTTGAGGGGCCAGAGCAGCCGTCGGGCCTTATCCAGGTTGGTGTTATCGGGCCAACTATTGAGCGGTGCAAAGCGTTGATTGCCATGGCCGGAACCCCCGCGGCCATCCGCCATTCGATAGGTGCCGGCGCTATGCCAGGCCAAACGGATGAACAGTGCTCCGTAATGGCCCCAATCCGCCGGCCACCAGTCCTGGGAATCCGTCATCAGGGCCCCTAGATCGGCCTTGAGGGCCCCGTAATCCAGGCTGGCGAAGGCTTCGGCGTAATCGAAGTCTTTGCCGAGGGGATTGGAGGCGGGGTGGTGCTGATGCAGTAGGCCGATCTTGATCTGATCCGGCCACCACTGCTCATTTGAGGTGCCGCCTGCGGGGGTCACCGCACCCACGTGACCACTGAATGGACACTTCAACTCAGACATTTTCCTGGGTCCGCTGTAACGGATTTGGATCCTTTGAACCCTATCTAGGCCATTGAGATAAACAGAGAGCTGTTCGATTCCTTTACGAATCAGCTAGGGCTGGGGTGCCAACCTGGGAAGACAGGCTCCCAGGCAATGCCGCTTCCCCCTGGTCTTCACCGGCTTGGCCGCTGGTATGTGCCGGCGCTGCTGGGCGGATTACTGGCCCTGCTGTTGGCCTGGGCGCCCATCAGCAGCATGCTCAACCTGTTCAGAGTTCCCCTACATCACATGGGGGTTCAGATGGGGTTGACTACGCCTACTCCGATCAGCATGCCCTGGGCGATTCAGCGGCCCCAGTCTCCAATTATTCAACCCTTAACTTACTTTCCCCGGCTGCAGAGCAAGGCTATCTCCATGCAGGTGGGGATCCACGCCGATTCAATCTATGAATTGTCGTTGGCTCAAAAGAATTACTTTGTGGATGGTCGCTTTTGGTTGGAGTGGCCAAATAATGTTCAAGAGTGGATGAAGCGGGAGCGCCTCACCCCCTTGGAGGTGGTGGATTTTGTAAATCAGGTGGAAGATTGGAATTCTGAGGTGATGCCTGATAGCAGTGAGCCCCAGCAAAGGCCAGGTGGAACCTGGTATCAGAGTTTTCGCTTTTCTAGCCATTTTGATGTGCGTAATATTGATCTGCGTAAATATCCCTTTGGCTCCTTGCAATTGCCAATTATTTTGCAGGTTGTGCCAGCCCATTCGCTGGTTGATGGAAGGCCGTTGCTGCTGCTGCCTGAGCGCAACCAGCAGGGCATTATTGGGGAAGATGCCAGCTTGGATGGCTATTCGCTTGTCTCCGCAACTCTTGAGCCTGTGGTGCGCACCTATCGCACTGATTATGGCTTGAAGCGATTGGTTTGTGTTAGTCAGGTACAGTGTTTATTTAATTATCGAAGTAGTTTTTGGCCTGGTTTTATAAAATATGTATTGCCGATGGCAATTATTTTGCTTCTGGTCTTGGTTTCGCCTTATTTAGAGAGCTCCCTGGGCGATGCGCGGTTGGCAATTCCGTCTACGGCCCTATTAACCCTGGTGTTTTTGCAGCAGGGTTATTCGGCTGGCTTGCCCCAGACTCCTTATCTTTCCTATCTCGATAAATTGTATGCGGTAGCCTACTTGATTTGTATTGGTCTTTTCATCTTATTTATTTGGTCGTCTAATCGTTATTCGGCTGCGTCAGATGATCAGAAGGCTGCCGTGCAGGTTAGGCTTGATCGAGTGGATCAGCTTTTTCAAATTGTATCTTTGGGCTTACTTGTCCTAGTGGCTATAGAGGCATGGTTCAGCTGAGTGAATTGTGCCCCATGGCCCCTATGGCTGGTGTTCCAATAGTCCAAGGGTTAGGTCGTCGCTGTCGGTTTGCAGGTAGAGATAACCGCGGCTTCCCGTAAGCACAATCGCCTGGTATTTGTAGGTCTCTCCCTTGCTGTCGGTTTCTTCCAGTCTGGCCATGCAGTTGGGCTTCACCTCAATGCGGCCGCTGTAGGGAGCTTGTTCAATGGTGCCGTTGTAGCTGGATAGGGCTAGGCCCTGCACCTTGCCCTCGAGCCACTGCTCCCTTTGGAGCACTGCATTGGGCTGCCATTGTCCCTGGCTCCAACTCAGTCCTTTTTGTTGGCTTAGCACCAGGCCATTAAGGCTGGAGGCCTTGCAGGTTGTGGATGTTTGGCGCCAATAGCGTTCGCTCAGAACCGTGCCAGGCACCTGGGAAAGGCCGAATAGGGGTAAGCCTTGCTGATTCAGCACCGTTCGGCTATGGCTGGTGGCCTCGTTGTTTTGGCGCTTTACATCTACTAGGCAATGGGGTAAAGAATGCCAACTGCCTTTGTAGGGGAGTTCCTGAAAGGTTTTGCCAATTCGTGTATAAGCCGTGCCGTTGATGCTGCCGTCGGCTCCCCAGTCTTCTTGGATGAGTTGGGCGATGGGGGTGCCGCTGCGGCTGCCCTCAGCCATCACCACATACCTACCTGGCTGCCCAGCAAGGCAGCGATCCAGTTGATTTTTGTTTGTCTCCCCATGGGCAGCCCTAGGGGCTGGGCCCAGGGTCAAAAGTAGGGCAGCCAGCAGCATCTTCAATGGCTGGATTTTGGGAAACTTGCTCTTAAGTGACTGGTTCCTGGGAAACTTCACGGCTGCAATGGTGAGCATGGTTCGCCGGATTTAGAATCAATTCTAGACACTAAATACCCCTGAGAATTCGCAATGCGGCCATGGCGGCGCCGTAGCCGTTATCGATATTTACCACCGTGAGCCCGGGGGCGCAGCTGGATAGCATCCCCTCTAGGGCCGCGCGTCCGCCGGCACTGACGCCGTAGCCCACACTCACCGGTACGGCAATGACTGGTTGGGGCACCAGGCCAGCCACCACCGTGGGCAGGGAGCCCTCCATGCCGGCACACACGATTAACACCCGATGGCTCTCCAGGTGGGTCAGTTGGTTCAGCAGCCGCTGGAGGCCGGCCACCCCCACATCGGCGATCCGCTCCGTGCCCACCCCATGGCAGGCCAGGGCTAGCTCTGCCTCGGCGGCCACTGGGAGATCACTGCTGCCGCCGGTGAGTACAGCCACGCTGGTTGCGGCCGGCTTGGGCAAATCCCCCAGGGTGATGCACCGGGCCAGGGGGTGGTGCAGTACGCCATTTAGCTCGCCCTGCACCGCCAGGGCCTTGGCCTGATCCACACGGGTGGCCAGCATCAGCTCCCCGGCGGCCTGAAGTTCCCGACCAATGGCGATGATCTGCCCAGCGCTTTTGTGTTCGCCCCACACGGCTTCCACCATGCCAAGGCGGCGGCGGCGGTCGAGGTCGAGGCGATGGTTTAGGGGCTGCTGCTGCTGTTGGTCGTTCATGGCTTGATCCAGATCTGTTCCACCAGGGCTGGGGTCACCCAGAGGCTGTGGTGGGTTTTTGCCTCTTCCAGTTCCTGGGCCAACGCCTTTTGTTGCTCTGGGCTCCATAGGCCGGCGTCGGCGAGTTGTAGGGGATAGCTACCGAGAAAATCTTGGAGCCAAAGGGCCTTCGGCTGGTTAGCGGGGCTACAGGCCATCAGGCTGCGGCTTCTGATTAGTTGCAGGCCCTGGTTTTCAAGTAGCCGCGGCAAGCGACTGGCCACATCCGGATCGCCCCCCTGCTGGCGCCAGTGCTGAATACAGCAGCGCACAAACTCCCCTAGGGCTTCTCCCTGGGGATGGAGCGAGAAGCTATCCCAGCGGATGTATTCGTGTAGCACCAGCCGTCCCCCGGGGCGCAGGGCGGTGGTGATCAGTGCCAGCAGGGGATCTAGGTCGTTTAGGAACATGCAAAGCCAGCGGCACCAGGCCCCGTCCCAGCTGCCGGCACCAATCTCCCCCAGGGCCTCGGCGCTGGGAGGCTCCGCCAGGTTGAGGGTTTTGCTGTGCAGCTGCGGGAGCTTATGGGCTTCGGCTTGCTGTTGCAGATGGCTGATGTAGTCGTGGGATTGGTCGATCGCTAGCACCCGCCCATGGGCCCCCACTAGCTCCGCCAGGTCGAGGCTGGCAAAGCCCGGCCCACAACCCAGATCCAGCAGCCGATCCCCCGCCTGGAAGCCAGCCCGTTGCCAGGCGGCCTGGCTGTCGCTGCGCCAGATCTGGTGCTGGCGCCCGAGCCGCTCCCGTTCAGCGCCATGGGTGCCCAATACGTAACTCATTGGTTTTGGGAGTCACTCTTGCTGGCGTTGGACTCGGCGTTAGCAAGCAAGGGTTGCAATGAGCCGGTGCGTTGCAGTGGCAGCGGTTTGCTGGCGCCATTACCCAAGCAACGGCGCAGCTCCATATCAAAACGGGCTTCTGTGCGGCTAATGCTGGTGGCGGGGATGGCATCCCAGGCGGCTTGGCTGGCCCACCCCACCAGCACCACTGCCTGCTGCCGCTCAGGATCCCAGAGCAATTCCCTACCCCGATAGCCCGATTGCTTTTCCAGCCAGGGTTCCCAGATTTGCTGTTCTGCCTGGCGCCAGCAGGGTTGCTGGGCGGTGGCCACCGGCATCTGCAGCACCTCCACTACCCCGGCCGCTGGATCGAGGGGCCGCAGGGCCCAGGCGGGGGCCACCAGGGTGACCAGGCTCAGCAGCACCGCCAGCAGGGCGCTCATGGGCGGGTCAACAGGGCCACCGCATGGCAGGCGATCCCCTCCTCGCGGCCGCAGGGGCCGAGTTTTTCATTGGTGGTGGCTTTTACGCCCACCTGGTCGGGATCCACCCCCAGCCGGGCGGCGATGGCGCTGCGCATAGCTTCGATGTGGGGTTTGAGCTTGGGCCGTTCTGCAATCACCACCGCATCCACATTGCCCACCTGCCAGCCCCGTTGCCGTACTAGGCCGATTACCTGTTCGAGCAGCACCAGGCTGTTTGCCCCCCGCCAGCGGGCATCTTCGGGGGGGAAATATTTGCCGATATCCCCCAACGACAGGGCCCCTAGCAGGGCATCCATCACGGCGTGCACCAGCACATCAGCATCACTGTGGCCATCAAGGCCCAGCCCCTCGGGATGCTCCAGCCGTTGGCCGCCGATGATCAGCGGCCTACCTGGCACCAGCCGGTGGATGTCGTAGCCGTTGCCGATACGCAGGTTCATGGTTTAGGAGCCGAATCTCCATTTTGGCCCTGGATTGCCTGCCAACGGGCCCACAGGTCTGGGCGCCGTTCCCGGGTGCGTTGCTGCTGTTGGTCTGCGCGCCAGCGGGCAATGGCGCCGTGGTCGCCGCTGCGCAACACCTCCGGCACGGCCTGGCCCTGGAATTCCGCTGGCCGGGTGTAATGGGGGTGCTCCAGGAGCCCGGCGCTGTGGCTTTCCTCCAGCAATGAGTCGGCGCTGCCAACGGTGCCGGGCAGCAGCCGCACCACGCCATTGATGATTGTCATCGCCGGCAGTTCGCCGCCGGTGAGCACAAAATCCCCCAACGACACTTCCTCATCGGCCAGGCCACGGATGCGTTCATCGAAGCCCTCGTAGTGGCCACAAAGCAGCACCAGTTGCTGGTAGTTGCTGGCCCAACGCTGCAGATCCGCCTGGCAGAGCGGTTTGCCCTGGGGGGTCATCAGCAGGCTGCGGCGCGGCGGCTGCAGGGGAATGGCACCAAAAGCAGCAAATACTGGTTCGGGCTTGAGCACCATGCCAGCACCGCCGCCATAGGGTTCATCGTCTACCTTGCGGTAGCGATCGGTGGCGTAATCGCGCGGATTATGGCTGTGTAGTTCGGCAATGCCGGCGCTGAAGGCCCGCCCGATTACCCCCAGATGCCTCAAGGGCTCAAAGGCCTCAGGCACCAGGCTCACCACATCAAGGCGCATGCTGTTAACGGCTAACGCGGCGGATTTCTGAGCAGAACCTGGCCCCCTGCAGTTCCCCAGCTCGCCAAATCAATAAACTCCGCAGCCGCAGGTTTGGTTTACGAAACCAGATGGTTTCTGTTATCTGGCAGTCGCCAGCCCTGTGGTCTAGTTCAAGCCTGCCATCGGCTTGGAGTTTCCACTGGCCTTGATGGCCTTCGCCGCTGGTTAGGGCACCGTTGCAGTGGAAGGTGAGCTTGCCCTGGCTCTGGTTGGGCCCTGATACCTCCATGGTGCCGAGGCCACCATCGCCGTTGCCAGCGGGACTCCACTGGATTTTCAGTTCTCCCCGGTCGCTGTCATGCCAATCGTCATCGCTAACGGCGGGCTGAAAACGAGAACGAAGACTGAGCCAGTCACCCGCACAGAGGGCAAGAAGGCCTTCGGCGGTGGTGGGGGGAAACACGTCCGTCACAGCAGGCTTAGGCCCAGGCCCAATGCAAGTGACCATCCTGCCGCAACGGCGGTTTTGGCCCAGTTTTGCTGGGCTCAGATGGCCCAGGCTCGCCCCTCGTTAGTAAAGCCAAGGCCTGTTAGTTGGGCGGCTTCCTGGGTATTAATTGTGTAGAAGTGTTCACCGCTGGCGGCACGGTAAAAGCGCTGTACAAAGCTCACGTCCGTGGCACCTTCCACCGCCCGGAGGGCCCGACCTGCCACGCCTTCATATATGTATCCCTGCCTTTGGGCAGCGGTTACTTCTGCGTCGTTGATGGTGAGCAGGTGATCCTTGGAGGTGGGGTTGAAGAGGCGGTGGACATCTTGTAAGCCACCGCTTTCGCCCCCGGCCGCTGGCAGCAGGCTCCAGGCATAGCCTTCCTCTCTCCATCCGAAACTGCGGAGCCGGGCGATTTCAGTGCTGTCGGCGGAGAAGGTGTGGATGCCGGTGAGGGGGTCCACAAAGCGGGTTTGATCCAGCGTCTTAGCAAAAACTGTGTCGGTGGTTTTAACGCTGAGGTTTTGCAGGCGTTGATCTTGGGTGACAGGGGTATCTGCTGCAGAAAAGGCCTTGTCTTTGCTGGGGTAAGTGGCCTTCAGGTAATTCTGCAGGGCAGCTTGTTCACCGATCACATTGCTTGGCACCACAGCAGCTGCAGTGAAATCAAGGCTTGGATCAATTGCCTGGGAAAGACTGCCATCGCTGAGTATGAAGCGGAAATTACTGCCGTTGGCCTTGGTGGGATAACCGTCCCCACCGTTGGCGGTGAAGTTGAGGGAAACTATGCTGATCTTGGCTGGGGCATAGCTGAGTACCTTGCCGTTATCTATAACTTTGGAAACTAGATTTCCACTGATGTCGTAGACCGCCACATCCTGGACTCGGCTGCCAGCGGCCTTAGTGGGATCAAAGGAGAAATAGATGCCACCGATTTGGGCATAGCCACCATTACCTGCGCTGAGGCCGGCGGCAAAATCAAGAATATTCAGCAGCTGTTGGGGGGTGCTATCAAACACCATCAACTTGTTGTCAAAGCGCAGGGCGTTCTCCACGTCTAGTTGGGAGATTGCACCGGCAGGTTTCACCGTGGTGGCCGTTGGCGCTGTCTTAGTTCCATCGGCACTCACTGAGCCAATAGAGGCGCGGAGGCCACCACCATTTTTGAGCGAGCCCAAAATTGCAGTTGATCCCAAGCCTTTAAGGGCCGCATAGATGTTTGCATCGGCAGAGATGTTTCCCAGGTTTACCTCCTGGGCCCTTCCAAAAGCTCGATCGCCTTCTAGGTATACATTGGTGTAGCCAAAGATGTTGCCATCTTTGGAGGAAATCACATTGTTGATTGCTGTGGTGATTTCATTTACTTGGCTGCCTATGGTGCTGCTGGCAATGATTTGAGCAGCTGTTTGAGTGGAGGCGTAGGCGGCTTTTAGATTTGCTTCTGTGGAGGCATAGGCTCCGTTGATTGCTGTGCTGAGATTTTCAGTGAGCAGTTCACCGGCGGCGTTGAAGTCCACCACCAACCGGCCCAGGTAGCTGTATTCGGTGTCTGTGGTAACGATCAGGGTCGGCTTGCCGTCCTTGCCTTTGGTAACGATCGGGTATTTGTCTGCAATGAAATCAGCGCTGTGTCCGTTAAAGCCCACGGCCGTATCGGTGGCATCGCCCATGCGTTCGTGGCTGCCACCGGCCACCATTACATCAACCCCGGTGAGTAATGGTGCCAGAGCCTTGTTGCGATCCAGCACATCAAGCTGGTCAACCATTACAACCTTGTTCACGCCGGTGGCGATCAAGGCATCTACGGCTGGTTGCAGATAACCGGCAACTATCGCCAGCCGTTGGGCCTCGCTAAGGGTGCTGCTATCTCCCTTTACAATTGTGCCGTTGGGAGAAGACTTAACTAGCAGCTCAAAGGTTGTTGCTCCCACAACACCTATCTTCTGGCCCCCTTGGGTGATAACAGTGTAAGGAGCAATTTTGCCCTTGATGGCCGTGGATTCCTGGCCGGCGTAGCTGTTGGCAGCGTTTCCCCCAAGGGTTTTATCCGCCAGGGCAACAAGGGATGAATCCTTGCTGAAGTCGAGGTTGGTGGTGATCAGCGGAAACTGGGCACCCACCCAGGTGCCTGAGGCGGCTATTGCCCCCTGGAGGATTGGGGAACCCAGGTCGAATTCGTGGTTGCCCAGGGCCGATACATCGGTACCAAAGGCGTTCATGATCGCCACATCGGGGCGAGCCAGGGCGGTGCTCTTAATTAAGGGGCTGGCATTTAGGGAGGGGTCGGCGCCCCCCACTAGCCAGGGCCCAGGGATGAAGCTATCCCCCTCCCCTATCACCAAGGTGTTGGCGTATACATCATCAAACTTGTCGATCAGGGCCCCCATGATTGGTGCCGTGGTTACCCCTAGCAGTCCGCTTTCTCCGTAGTAGTGGAGAATCTGAAGGGTGTAATCGGCAACTGCCATGGGGCTCAAAGATTGAATGAGCATTAATTTACTCAAACTACCTTGCCTTTTGATTGCCGAATTATTTCCTTTGGGTTAAGGGGGGATTGGCGGAAAATTAAGACAACTGGGTTTATTCGCTGGCGTAGCCCAATTCGGCGAGGCGGCCTGGTTTCTGGCGCCAATGGGGAACCACTTTTACGAAAAGTTCCAGATACACGGGGCCGTCAAACACCTTTTGCATCTGCAGCCGCGCGCCGCTCCCTATTGCTTTAAGCATGGCCCCGCCCTTGCCGATCAGGATGCCCTTCTGACTACTGCGTTCCACCATCACCGTGGCCAGTATTGCCGTGCGTGGTCCGTCCTCCTCCACCCGTTCGATTTGTACTGCCACCGAATGGGGCACCTCTTCGCGGGTTTGGTGCAACACCTGTTCGCGGATTAGTTCTGCCAGCAGCAGTTTTTCTGGCTGGTCGCTCACCGTGGCGGCTGGATAAAGCATGGGCCCCAGGGGCAGCAACGGCCCTAGGGCTGCCACCAGTTCCTGGCAGCCGTCGCCGGTGGCCGCACTGAAGCTCAGCAGCGTGGCCCCTGGCAGCGCCTCCTGATAGCTATCAACCAGTTCTTGCCGGTGGTTTGGATCCACCAGGTCTTGCTTATTTAGGCCTAGCAGCACCGGTTGTCGGCATTGCTGCAGCAGGTCGAGCACGAACTGGTCGCCGCGGCCCATGGGCACGCTGCCATCCATCAGGGCCAGCACCACATCCACCTCGCCGATGCTGTTGCGGGCGGTTTGCACCAGCCGTTCCCCCAGCAGGTGGTGGGGTTTGTGGATGCCTGGGGTGTCGAGCAGCACCAGCTGGGCTGTGGGGGTGGTGAGGATGGCCCGCAACCGGTTGCGGGTGGTTTGGGCCACGGGCGAGGTGATCGCCACTTTTTCCCCCACCAGTTGGTTCAGCAGCGTGGATTTACCCACGTTGGGGCGGCCGATCAGGGCTACAAAGCCTGAGCGGAAGTCCTCCGGCGTGGGGCTGAAAGGGGAATCAGCAGCGGATGGGGGAAGCGGTATCTCCATGGCTTAAGTGTGGGGGCTGGCGGCCCCCCTGCCGGTTTCAGCTCTTTCCAGCGCTTCAGTGGGATCGCCGCTGAGGTCCGCCTCCAGGAACGCCTTCGTTTCCGGTAGGGCCAGCCGCAGGTTGGATTGCAGGTCTATCTCCACCGTGAGCTCGTTGGCCCTTAGGTCCAGCAGATGGCCCCCATGGCAGCGGTCATCGCTGAGCAGGTGGAAGTGATATCCAGGAATGTTCAAGCTACTGGCGTAGCTGGGGCTCCAGAACCCCACCAGGGTGCCGTTGAGTTGCTGGTGTTCGAATTCGCTCTGTTGGCTAGCTGCCTCCAGCAGGTTTGCTCCCTGCTCCACTCGGCTCACTGAACGCACCCTGATGTGTTCAAAACAGCCTTTGATCTTGATGGCCACAAATAAATTGGCACTGGGGCGCAGGGGGTCGAGGCTCCGGCCCAGGTCCTCAAGGTTATTTATTCGAGGTAGTTTTGATTGCTTTTCTGCCTGGAAATGGGTGGCTATCCAGAAGGGGACAGTTTCCTCCGCTGGGGCTCGACTAAGGCTGCCATCGGCCCTGGCTTGCCAGCATTCACCATCCAGCAGGATCCCCTCGCCATCTAGGCCATCAAAGGTGCCGATGCCGAAATCACCGTGCTCAAGCAAGTTGGCCACTTTTAGGGTCCCGTTGAACACTCCCTCCACCACGGCGGTGGAAGTGGAGAGCTGCCAGAGGGTGTGGTGCTCTAGGTCGAGGTAGTCGGCTAGGGCCTTGCGGATCACTTGGCTGTAGCTCTCCCCGGTTTGACCACAATGTTTTTGCAGGGCCTGCCAATGGCCTGGGGGCAGGCTCAAATGCAGG
Source organism: Synechococcus sp. UW140 (assembly GCA_943369595.1). Classification (GTDB taxonomy): domain Bacteria; phylum Cyanobacteriota; class Cyanobacteriia; order PCC-6307; family Cyanobiaceae; genus Synechococcus_D. The sequence continues at coordinate 16,736 of CALRNU020000025.1, read as the reverse complement.
TCGTGGCTGGGCAGGGACATGGCTATGGCGCTATTGGCTGCATCATCGCCGGCCCCATCGCCGGCCCCATCGCTGGCCCCATAGCCTTGCCCCAGTGGTTTTTGCTCCGTGATGACAACCCCTCCGGTGACCACCCCATGGGACCCAACCCCCGATCCCAGCTTTGAAGAGGCCATGCAAGCCGCGGCACTTTGGTGCGGTGCCTGGGAGCAGGGGGAGCTCAGTGATGAGGTGCTGGCTGATCGGGTGGCGGAGTTGGTGGCCAGCCGGGATGGGGCCCGGGGATTTTTTGTGGTGAGTTTGCCGGCGGAAAACCCCCTGATGGATCGTTTGCCGGAAGCGTTGCTGATGGTGTTGCGGGCCGCTGGGGCGGGTGTGGTGGATTTGAGCGTGCGAAATCTGGCCATGAGCACCGCCATGGTCTTGACCCATGGTCGTTCGGGGGCAATGGAGCAGCAGCAGGGGTCCGCTCGGGTTAAGGGCCGTTGCCTTGAGTTGTTGCGCTTGCTGGAGCCCCACCTGGTGAAATCGCGCCTTGAGGCGATGCTGGCCGCCACCCGGGGGGAGGGGGAAGATGTGGCCTTCCTAGAGCGCTGGGGCTACGACGGGGACCAGAGGCAGGCGATTGCCGCAGCCCTGTTGTCGGTGGCTGAGTAGTTGGTGGCTGGGTAGTGAGTGGCGGCTTGGTTGTTGAGGCTGGAGTTTTTGCTTGCTCCCTGGGCGCTGTCAGCAATGGTGGGGGCTTTTATCTGGTTGGGTCGAATTTCAATTCTGTACGGGCCGTACGGTTTGTGATTTCGCTTAATTTTAGATTTTAGGCCAACAAAAGCCGAAGGGAAAGTCAACGCCAACCGCTTCGATGGCTAAGCAATGCCCAGTCAATATTAAGGATGAGGCCAGGGAATATCTATGAAATGCCCTGTAAATATCCAGGAAAAGATCAGACACTATCCTGTTCGCTATCCTGCCCATTGTACTGTTTATCTTAAAGAGCGTTAATTTCTTTTTATGAGCACTGACCGTTGACTATTTGTAGAATTCTTGTAGTTTTCCCCCTGGGGATATTTCTAAATATCCAAAGCTAAATAACCAAAAAAAACGCCCCTAGGGGGCGTTAGGTATGGGGGGAATTGTTTGAGTGCTCTTCCGCTTGGGCTCAGTCGCGGCGGCTGCCGCCATTGAGGGCAATGATTAGGCGCAGGATGAAGATGAACAGGTTGATGTAGGTGAGATACATCCCTAGCGCCCCCGCCAGGTATTGGTCGTCGTTGTAGGTGCGGGGCATCGTGTAGAAGTCCACGAAGGCGGCCCCCACAAACAGCACCGTGCCGAAACCGGCTATCAGCAGCTCCAAGCCACCGCCCAGGAACATTTGTGGGGCAAAGATGCCACCCACCACCTGCACCACCATGGCAATCAGCAGGCCGATGATGCCCAGACCCACCACAGCGGTGAGCGATTGGGCAACGCTATCGCTCATGCGCCGGCCAAACACTGAGGCCACCACAAAGGTGATCCCCGTGGCCAGGGCGGCGGTGGCCACGCCACCAACTCCGGCGGCTCCGCTGAGGGCCATGGCCACCAGGCCGCTGAGGGTGAAGCCTGTGAGCAGGCTGTAGACCGCCAGCAGCGGCAGTGCCGTGGCGTTGTTGCCCTTGAGGGCAACGTTTTGGGCCACAAAGAAAAGAATGAAGTTGCCGATTAGGGCTCCCCAGAACAGGGGCATGAAGAGAGGGCTGGCGATCATCGACAGACCGCCCAGCACTCCCACGGAGGTGAGCACCATGCCACCACCCACAAAGGGCAGGGCCTTATTGACAACGTTGGGGCCTACCAGGGCGCTGCTCTGCGCTTCCCGGATGGCCTCCTGGAAATTACTGCTGGCCGGCATGGCGCATCAGAGATATCGGAACCTCCCCATGCTGGCAGGGGGGTAGCTGAATTGGGGCGAATTAGCCGTGCGGATCACCGGCGCGGCCGGCCGGGAGGTTCGCGTTTGCTGTCTTCCCGGGCATAGGCCTGCACCAACCTTTGCACCAACGGGTGGCGCACCACATCGGCGGCCGTAAGCCGACAGATCGCAATCCCTTCCACCCCTTCCAGCACCCGGGCTGCCTCCTCGAGGCCGCTCAACTGGCCGGCGGGCAGGTCCACCTGGGTGGGATCACCGGTGACCACCATGCGCGAGTTTTCCCCCAGGCGGGTGAGCAGCATGCGCATCTGGCCCGTGCTCGTGTTTTGCGCCTCATCCAGGATCACAAAGGCATCGGCCAGGGTGCGGCCACGCATGTAGGCCAGGGGGGCCACCTCGATGGTCCCCTTCTCCAGCAGGGCTGTGGTGCGTTCTGGGCTGAGCAGGCTGTGGAGGGCGTCGTAGAGGGGGCGCAGGTAGGGATCCACCTTCTGTTGCAGGTCCCCGGGCAGGAAACCCAAGCGTTCGCCAGCCTCCACCGCTGGCCTGGTGAGCACGATGCGTTCCACCCGCCGTTCCTGCAGATTTCGCACCGCTTGCACCACGGCCAGAAAAGTTTTACCGGTGCCGGCGGGCCCTAGGGCCAGGGTGAGTTCGTGGCGCTCCATGGCTTCCACATAGGCCTTCTGGCGCAGGGTGCGGGGCCGTAGCAATTTGCCGCTCTGGCTGCGGGCCAGCACCTGTTGGCTCAGCTGGCGATGGTCATCGCTCTGGCCGGTGCTTAGGGCTTGGAGGCTGGTTTGCAGGTCTACGGCGGTTATGGGTTGGCCTTCCCGCCAAACGGGCCGCAGCAGCTCCACCAGCGCAGCGGCCTGCTCCAGCTGGCTGGGCCGGCCATCGATATGTAATTGCAAACCCCTGAGCACCACCTGGGCGCCGGTAAGTTCAGCCAGTCGCCTCAGGGTGGCTTCCCCTTCTCCGGCCAGGGCCAGGGCAGCGCCCTGGTCCGGCAGGTCTATGACGAAGCGGCGGCGCTCCGAGCCTTCCATGGGGGAAGGGCTCAGGCTTCGGCCCCTGCTTCTTCGGTATGGGCTTCGGTTTCAGCGCTGGCAGCGGCAGCAGCTTCGGCTTCAGCCGCCGCCTTGGCTTCAGCGGCGGCAGCTTCTTCGGCAGCCTTGGCTTCGGCCGCAGCCTTGGCAGCGGCTTTCACTGCCGCTTCCCGGGCAGCAGCTTGTTTGGCCTTGCCAACCACTTCAGCGGGGCGAGGGGTTTTAGTGAGGAGTCCGCCGTTTTCCAGCAGGGTGCGCACGGTGTCGCTGGGCTGGGCACCTTGCTCAAGGCGGCGACGCAGCGCTTCAGTATCTAAGCGGGTTTCGTTGGTGCGGGGGTTGTAGAAACCCAGCTCCTCGAGGGGACGGCCATCGCGCCGACTGGTGCTGTTACACGCCACGATCCGGAAGCTCGTTTCCCGCTTCTTACCGAAGCGCTTCAGGCGGAGCTTGATCATCGGAACCTTATGGGGCGTGAACTGGAATCAAACACTTTACCTGGCCACCTGCGCCCGGGGCAACTGCTGCTCAAAGCTGACCGAAGCCCTTGCGTTTTTTCTCAGGCCGCTGGCGCTTGCGGGGGCCGGCGCTAGGGGCTCCCCCAGGCATACCGGGCGTTCCAGGCATCCCAGGCATACCGGGCATGCCGCCGCCCATCCCCGGGAAGCCGCCCATGCCCCCTAGGCCCGGCATTCCAGGGAAGCCGCCGCCACGGCTCATCTGCTGCATGAAGCCGCGCATTTTTTGGAAGTCGGCCAGCACCTTGTCCACATCGGCGGGCTTGTGGCCACTGCCTTTGGCGATGCGGCGGCGGCGGGAGGGATGGGCGGCCAGCAGGTCGGGGTTTTCCCGTTCCTGTTGGGTCATCGAGCCAATCATCGCCTCGATCCGTTTGAGCTGGGCTTCCCCCTGCTTGAGCATGCCGTCATCGATTTTGTTCATGCCCGGGATCATTTTCATCAGCCCCCCCAGGGAGCCCATGCGTTTGATCAGGCGCATCTGCTGAACGAAATCGGAGAAATCAAAGGAGGCCTCCTGCAACTTGCGCTGCATCCGCTCCACATCGGCGATCTCCACCTCCTTCTGGGCCTTTTCCACCAGGGTGAGCACATCGCCCATGCCCAGGATTCGACTGGCCATCCGCTCCGGATGGAAGGGCTGGAGGGCCTCCACCTTTTCGCCGGTGCCGATGAATTTGATCGGCGCTCCACTCACCTGGCGGATCGAGAGCGCGGCTCCGCCGCGGCTGTCGCCATCAAGCTTGGTGAGCACCGCCCCGGTGAGACCCACTTGCTCGTGGAAGGCGCGGGTGAGTTCGGCGGCCTCCTGGCCGATCATCGAATCCACCACCAGCAGCACCTCATCGGGCAGCACAGCGGCGCGGATTCGCACCATTTCCTCCATCATCGCCGTGTCGATCTGGAGCCGACCGGCGGTGTCCACGATCACCGTGTCAAAGCCCTCCTCCCGGCCCTTGGCCACCCCGGCGGCGGCAATCGCCTCGGGTTTCTGGTCGGCGCCAAGGCTGAACACCTCCACGCCGATCTGGCGCCCCAGGGTTTGGAGTTGATCGATGGCAGCCGGTCGATACACATCAGCGGCCACCAGCAGGGCCCGGCGCCCCTGTTCTTTGAGGTGCAGGCCCAGCTTGGCGGTGGCCGTGGTTTTGCCCGCCCCCTGCAGGCCCGCCATAAGCACCACGGTGGGGTTGGTGTCGGCCTGGGCCAGGGGGGCATTGGCGCCCCCCATGACCGCCACCAGTTCCTCGTGCACCAGCTTGATGAATTGCTGGTCGGGGCTTACCCCCCGCACCACCTCGGCGCCGAGGGCTTTGCCGCGCACCCCCGCCACAAATTCCTTGACCACCGAGAGGCTCACATCGGCCTCGAGCAGGGCCCGCCTTACTTCCTTGAGGGCCCCATCCACATTGGTTTCACTGATGGCCCCCTGGCCCCGAAGGCCACGGACGGCATCCTCTAGCCGCTGGGAAAGCTCCTCAAACATCAGTTACCTTCCGGTGGCTTCAGCAGCCCACCACTCTAGAAACGCAGCCGGCTTCAAACTCCGCCGTTATCATTGGCCCCCGTGGTAGTCCGCCAATTTCCAGCTGCCGGTGGGGCTTTGGCGGTGGAACACATAAATGTTGGCGAGCTGGATCGGTCCAGAGCGTTCCAGCAGCTTGTCTTGGCCATTCAGCACTTCCTCTGAATAGAGGATTTGGGCCCGGGCTTCGCGGCGGTCGGGGCCAGTGGCGATCAGTTTCAAATCCTGCACTTCGGCGTTGATCTTGCGATGCAGTCCCTGCTGCACATCGCTCTGGCGGTTGGCCAGGGCGCTGGCCACCAGATTGGGGACAGCCAATGGGTCAAGGGCCGCCTGGTTATTACCGCCGGCCATCAGCAGGGCCTTGGCCCCCAGCCAGCCCTGGAGCAGCGAGCGGGTTTCGGTTTCCGGCGTTTCTGCCTTGGCGGCTGGTTGCTGGGCCACCTCTGGTTTTTTGACGGCCTCTGGTTTTTTTGCAGCTGATGGGGGGGTAGAGCTGGGTTTTGGCAGGGGCGGGGCAGGGATTAGTAGCTCTTGGCGGCTGGGGGCACTGCTGGGCCGGTGGTGGCCGAGCAGGGCGCCGGTGGCAGCGGCACCAACCATGGCCAGCCCAAGCACCGCCGCCCTTTGGGGGGTGGAAAATTGACGCAGTTTTTCTAGCCAGCTCCGGGGCCGATCCCAGTTTTGGGCGTACCACCAGTCGGCCAGGCGCTCGGCCAGGCCGGGATGGGGGGCCTCTTCCTCTGGGGGCATAGCGCTGGGGCTAGGGCTGGGCAGAGGCGGCGCATCCACCAGGGATTCCAAGGCGCTGCGACTGGGGGTGGGTAGCAGCTCGAATTCGGTAATGGAGGTGCCAGGGGGCGTCAGGCCTTTGGCCTGGCGCCGGTCCTCCCGTTCGATCGCCGCCTGCACATCACGGTCGGCGAAATAAGCCTCCAGATCTGGGTCCGACTCCAGGTCGCGGTAACAGGGCAATACCTGACGTTCAAGCCAGTCGCGGCAGTAGGCGCAGATGCCGGCAAGGGGGTCATCCCCCTGCTCCCGCGCCCAGCGCTGGAGCTCCTGGTCGCTGCAACGGTTAAAGCAAAGCTCAGCCTCGCGGGTGTGGCCCAAGAGCAGATGTAGGCAGGCCAGTTCCCGTTCAACCCCCACCTCCCGCAGGGCCTCTAGCCGTTGCAGGGCCGCTTCAATGCGTTCGGGCTTGCGTTGGGCAAAGCCGGAGGCGGTGAGGGCGTAGGCGCTAAGGAATTCAGCGGTAACTGAACCCTGTTCTGACCAACGCAGGAACAAATCAATTTGTTCCTGCACCGTGAGAAAGGTGCGGATCTGTTGAAAAAATGCTTGAAAGGCTTCCTGGGGGAAGTTGGGGTCTTGCTCCCCATCGAGCCCGCCCCGGCGGCTAATCAGCTCGATTAATAAGTTGATGCCCAGCTGCCGAGCCTGGCCATCGGCCAAATCCCTGCTGATTAGATCCAGCACCCTGTAGGGCAACAGCCCCTGGAGATCAGTCTCCAGCTCAAAGCGTTTTTCTAATTGTTGTCCCATCCGTTGAAGCAGCTGGATGCCCTGCTGCAACAACTGGGCGGCGGATTCAAACAGCTTTTGCCTTTGACGTTCTTGGCCCCCCTGGCGGCAGGCCAGGGCCGCCAGCAAGGTGAGATCAGCTTCGCGGCCACTGCCCAGGGCGGGGGCCTGGGGTGGTTGGAGGCTGCGGCTGGCCCCTTCAAAGGCTTCAGCCGCCTGGCCGGATTCCATCAGCAGCAGTAGGGCCCCCACTTCCAGGGCTGAGCTCACCTCCAGGGCGGGCAGGGTGCCGGCGCCTTCGTTGGCCTGCTCAGTGAGCAGACACTCATAGTCCTGGCGCCTTTTGGGGTCCCCGAGCAAATCGGCACTGGCCCTCAACAGTTCTGCCCGCGCTTGGAGGGCTTCAGCTGTGAACCCAGGCCCGGGCCCTCTATCCAGCCGTTGTTGCAGGGTTCGCAACACCACTTCGGTGTTGGCCACAGGGCTCACCCCCAGCAGGCGGAAATGGTCGAGGGGGAGCTCCACCGCGGGGTGTACGGGAGGTCCGAGTTTACGTCTGTTGGCTGGGTTGACTGGCGTGAGCAGCCAGTCCCCAGGTCATCACCTTAAAGTCGGCCACTAGCTAGGGCTGGAGCGCCATGACCACCGAAACCGCAGCCAGTAGCCCCCCCGCAAGTTTCAGCCCTGAAATCAGCCGCGCTGAAGGGCTGATGCTCTACCGCGACATGAGCCTGGGCCGGCGCTTTGAAGACAAGTGCGCCGAGATGTACTACCGGGGCAAGATGTTTGGCTTCGTGCATCTCTACAACGGCCAGGAGGCGGTCTCCACCGGGGTTATCAAGGCGATGAAGACCCAGCACGACTGGTTCTGCAGCACCTACCGCGACCATGTGCATGCCCTCAGTGCCGGCGTGCCGGCCCGGGAGGTGATGAGTGAACTGTTTGGCAAGGAAACCGGGTGCAGCAAGGGGCGGGGCGGCTCCATGCACCTTTTTTCTAAGGAGCACCACTTGCTGGGGGGCTATGCCTTTATTGGGGAAGGGATTCCCGTGGCCCTAGGTGCCGCCTTCACCAGTCGCTACAAGCGCGATGCCCTCGGTGATAGCAGCAGCAATGCCGTAACCGCCGCCTTCTTTGGCGATGGCACTTGCAATATCGGTCAGTTTTATGAATGCCTAAACATGGCCAGCCTCTGGAAGCTGCCGATCCTGTTTGTGGTGGAAAACAACAAGTGGGCCATCGGCATGGCCCATCACCGCGCCACCAGTGACACCGAGATTTGGCGTAAGGCCAGTGCCTTCGGCATGGTGGGGGAGGAAGTTGATGGCATGGATGTGTTGGCCGTGCGCGCCGCCACCCAGCGGGCGGTGGATCGGGCCCGGGCTGGCGAAGGACCCACCCTGCTGGAGTGCCTCACCTACCGCTTCCGGGGCCATTCCCTGGCGGATCCCGATGAACTGCGGGACCCCGAAGAAAAGGCCTTTTGGGCCGCCCGGGATCCGATCAAGCACCTGGCGGGTCTCCTCCAGAGCCGCGGCCTAGCCACGGCGGAAGATTTGGAGACCATTGATAAGGAGATCGATGCAGAGGTTAGGGACGCCGTGGAATTCGCCCTGGCCGCCCCCGAGCCAGACCCCGCCGAGCTCACCCGCTACATCTGGGCTGAGGATTAAAGCTGGCTGGGCACCCGGCGGGTAAGGCTGCGTAATTTGCGCAGCGCCTTCAGTTCCACTTGACGCACCCGTTCCCGGGAAACCTCCATCTGGCGGCCAATCTCAGCCAGGGTGTGGCGTTGCTCGCCGTGGAGACCAAAGCGCAGTTCGAGCACTTGGCGTTCCTGGGGGGTGAGCTGGCTGAGCCAACGGCCCAGTTGTTCGTGGTGCATCCGCCTCTCAACGGCCTCCAAGGGCTCGTCGTTGCGGGTGTCGGCGATCAATTCGCCTAGGAAGCTGCGACCTTCATCGCCGCTGATCGGTGCATCGAGGCTGGAGGTGGTGAGGGATTGGCGCAGCAGGCCGTCCAGGTCCTCAACGCTGATTTGCATTTCCTCGGCAATTTCCCTGCGGCTGGGCATCGCCCCCAGTTTGTGGGCCAAGTCCATGGTCACCTTGCGCACCACGGCCAGCCGTTCACTCAGGTGCACCGGCAGACGGATCGTGCGGCTTTGGCAAGCGATCGCCCGGGTCATGCTCTGGCGAATCCACCAGAAGGCATAGGTGGAAAACTTGTAGCCCCTGGTGGGGTCAAACTTTTCCACCGCCCGTTCCAGGCCGAGGGAACCCTCCTGGATCAGATCTAATAATTCCATGCCTTTGCCTTGATATTTCTTTGCCACACTCACCACCAGGCGCAGATTCGCCTTCATCATCCGTTCTTTGGAACGGCGACCGACCCGAATTAGTTTGTTTTCATGGCTACTGAATTCGGCATTTTCCCCCCGTTCGATCAGATTCATCATCACCTGCACCTGGTTGCCCAGTTCGATTTCTTCGGCAGGGGTTAACAGGGGCACCCTGCCAATGGTGGTTAGGTACCAGCTAACTGGGTCATTGCCCCGCTTGCGACTGCTCTCGGCTGGGGAAAGCGGCGTTGCTGCCATGGATTCGTTGCTTAAGTAGGAGGAGACTGCTACGGGGAAATCAGGAATGGGTGTGTTTTCAGTAACCTTTTAGATTTACAAGGGGAAATCCAAACATTTCAGTCAAATTGCCTGGCTAATTCCCCTGGCTAATTCGTTTAAAAAAACCAAAGATCAACGCCGCAGGATGCTGCGCCGTTGGCACATATTTTTCATTTTTTGCATATTTCAAGCTTGGCCAGCTGTTGGGCCACGGCGAGGGGACTGGCAGCCCCCTCGCCTCGGGCGGCAGATTGGCGGCCCGCCAGGCCATGGCGGAGGGCGGCCAGGGCCAGTAGTTGGCCTAGGGCTTGGTCGTGGGGGCCTAGGCCAGCGGCCAGCCCTAGGGCCCCTAGGCCAGCGGCATAGCCCGCAAGCACGTCGCCGAGGCCCGCCCGGGCGGCCCAGGGGCTGCTTTCCAGGAGCTGCCAGCGCCGGCCCAAGGGGGAGGCGATCACCGTATGGGCCCCCTTAAGCAGCACCCAGGCGCCGCCCTCGGCCGCGGCCCCAGCGGCGGCCTCCAGGGGGGGTAGGTCTGTGAGTTCAGGGAAAAGTCTGTTGAATTCCGCCCGGTGGGGGGTAATCCAGGTGGGTCCTTGGCGCCCCCGCAGCCAGGGGCCGCTGGCCCCCTGGCTTGCCAGGCGGTTGAGGCCATCGGCATCCAGCAGCAGTAGGCCGCTGAAGCCCTGCAGGGCCTCCAGCATGCCCTTGTCTCCTGGTTCAGGCCCTAGGCCCAGCCCTGGACCAAAGGCCACGGCATCTAGGCGGTCTAGGGGGTCTTGCCGCCCCTGGAGCAGCACGTGGGGCAGCACCTGCCAGAGCTGCTGGGCTTGCTCAGCCGGTAGGGCCCCCTCCAGCCAGCCAATGCCGCTGGCGCCGGCCCCCTCCAGGGCAAGGCGGCCGGCGCCGGGATACGCCCTGCTGCCAGCAATTACCCGCAGGCGTCCCCGCCCATGTTTTGCCGCCGCCGCCGCGGGTTTGGGGCTGGGTTGGTTGTCGTGGCCCCAGAGCCCCAAGGTTTGCTGGGCCCCCCAGCGCTCCACCAGGCTGGCGGGCAAGGCCAGGTCGATGCGTTCCTGCTCCCCCACCCAGGCGAGGGCACTGTCTTGCCAAAGGCCCTGTTTCCAAAGCCCCACCACCAGGCTGCGGCTGCAGTGGGCGGCTGTGCTCCCCAACGGTTGGCCCGTGTCACTGCAGAGGCCGCTGGGGCCATCAAGCCCCCAGCATTCGCCTCCGGCCTGGAATCGGCGGTCGAATAGGCGGGCGATGGGGGCGGTAAGTGGCCGGTTCTGGCCCACGCCAAATAGGGCATCAAGCCAGAGTTCTGGCCCATGGGGATCGGGCTCCTGGGCCAGGCGCGGAATACCGAGCCAGAGCGCCTGGCGTAAATGGCCTGCGGTGAGCGGTTTGTGCTGTTCAAAGGGACTCCAGATTTGCACTGGCACCCCCGCCAGCTGCAGTTCCCGGGCCACCACCAGGCCATCGCCGCCGTTGTGGCCAGGACCCACCAGCACCAGCACCCCCCGCTGGCGCAGCCCTGGGGTGGCCAGCAGCCTTTGGGCAAGGCCCAGGCCGGCTTTTTCCATCAGCGCTGCCACCGGTAGGCCATTGGCAAACAGTTCCTGCTCCAACCCCTTAACCACAGCAGCGGTAACTAAGAGGTGCTGGGCGTCGGCGGGGGGCCAGGCCATCGGGATCGCCGCGGTTGATCCAGCTGTACAGGCAACATGAAGGAATGACTAGCCCCTTGCCCCTTTCTGCTTCTCCGGCTCCGGTTGCGGCTGTTGCTCCGGCGGTGGCTGTTGCTCCGGCAGTGGAGGAGGTGCTGCAGCGCCTGCGGGCCTGGCCAGGGGAGCAGCGCATTGCCGTGGGCCTTTCCGGTGGGGTGGACAGTTCCCTGACGGCGGCCCTCCTCAGCGCCGCTGGCTGGCAGGTGGAGGGGCTGACCCTTTGGCTGATGAGTGGCAAGGGCGCTTGCTGCGCAGAAGGGCTGGTGGATGCGGCCGGTTTGTGTGAGCAGCTGGGGGTGCCCCACCACGTGGTGGATTCGCGGGCCAATTTCCAGCAGGAGATCGTGCAGTTTTTGGTGGAGGGCTATGGCTCTGGGCTCACGCCGCTGCCCTGTTCCCGCTGTAACCGGGCCGTGAAATTCGGGCCCATGCTCGATTGGGCGGCCCAGGAAAGGGGTATCAACCGGGTGGCCACCGGCCACTACGCCCGGCTGAGGCACGCCAACGCAAGCAGCAATGGACGCACCCAGTTGTTGCGGGGCCTTGATGGGCGCAAGGACCAGAGCTATTTCCTCTACGACCTGCCCCAGGAGGTGTTGGCCCGTTTGCTCTTTCCCCTGGGGGAACTAACCAAGCTCGACACCCGCGCTGAAGCTGCCCGCCTGGGGCTGCGCACCGCAGATAAACCGGAAAGCCAAGACCTCTGCCTGGCGGATCACCACGGCTCGATGAAGGCTTTTCTGGATGCTTACCTACCGGACCGGCCTGGTCAGATTGTGTTGGCCGATGGCCAGGTGCTCGGGGGCCACGATGGCATCGAGCATTTCACGATTGGTCAACGCAAGGGGCTGGGGGTGGCCTGGAGTGAGCCGCTGCATGTGGTGCGTCTAGATGCGGCGATGAACCAGGTGGTAGTGGCCCCCCGGGCCGAGGCGGGCCGCGCCGGTTGTGAAGTGGCCCAGATCAACTGGGTGTCGGTGCCCGCGCCCCAGGAGCCCCTGGAGCTGGAGGTGCAAGTGCGCTACCGCAGCGCCCCCGAGCGGGCCCTGCTCACCCCCCTGGGGCCCACGGCCTGTCGGTTGGACTTCGCTGAGGAGCAGTTTTCAATTACCCCTGGCCAGGGGGCGGTGTTTTATGACGATGAGGTGCTGCTGGGGGGCGGTTTGATCCAGCGCTAGCTAACTGGGGGCAAGTTTTACCAGTAGGGATCGCTGGCCAGTTCCACCCAAAGATGCCTAGGCAGATCTTCAGAAATTTTGCAGCTGAGACTGAGGGCAAGGGTTGATGAAGACTTTGCTGGGGCCCTATCAGAGGCTTTAGCTGAAGCTTTATCTGAAGGCTCAGCGGCAGGGCTCGATCCCAGGTTGCTAATGCAGGCCCGCAACACCTCGCCATTCACCTGGATCTCGCAGGCGCCACAGCTACCCCCTAGGCAACCGGTGGGAATGGGGAAGCCCGCCTGCCTGGCCGCCGTGAGCCAATCCCAGTCGCCATTGGCCTGGCTGACGCAGCCATTGGGCCAGTGGATCACAAGCTGTTGGATCTCCACAGGTTCCTTCTGCAAGGGGGACCCATAAGGGTAGGCATAACGGTTTTTAGTCCAATAACGGCGCTAGCTGCACATGGGTCTCAAAGGCATCGGCCAAGCGATCCAGTAGTGATTCCCGCTGAAGCAGGTGGTTCCCCGGGTTGGGGGGTAGGGGGCTGAGCCCGCGCCGTTGACGCAGCAGGTTCAGCCAGGCCCGGCGCCAGGGGCCGTTCTCAAATACCCCATGGAGGTAGGTGCCAGCTACCGAGCCCTGCACCCAGCCAAGTTCTTCGTCGCTGGCAATCGGCTGACAGTGCTCCGCTTGATCGCAACGGCTATGGCCCCTGTGCAACTCAAAGCCCTGTAGCTCAAAGCCCTGCCGTTCAGCCGTTGCTAAGTCAGCTCGCCCCCGCTGGGGCCAGAGGGCTTGGCTGCGCCGTTGCTGGAGAGCTTTGGAGGCGCCAAAGGTAGTAGTGATCGGCAGCAGCCCTAGGCCGCGAAATTCTTGGCTCCCTTGCCCACCGCCCTCCATTCCCAGGGGATCGCGCAGCAGGGTCCCCAGCATTTGCAAGCCACCACAGATGCCAAACACAGGCCCGCCGGCGGCCGCATAGCGGTGTAACTCCGCGGCGGTGCTTGATGCCTGCAGTGCTGCCAGGTCCGCCAGGGTCTGTTTGCTACCGGGAATCAGCACCCCATCGGGCTGGCCCAGGGGCTCCCCAGGTTTCAGCCAACGCAGCCGCAGGCTGGGTTCTGCCTCCAGGGGATCGAGGTCAGAGAAATTGCTAAGCGACGGCAGGCGTATTACGGCAATTTCCAGCTCAGCGTCGGGTTTGCGGGCCCGGCGTTCCAACAGATCCAAGGAGTCCTCTGGGGGGAAGAGTTCATCGAGCCACGGCATTACCCCCAGCACCGGCACGCCAGTGTGTGCCTCCAGCCACAGGCGTCCTTGGTCAAATAACTCCCGCCGCCCCCGAAATCGATTTATCAAGATTCCAGCAATTAGGGGCCGTTCCACCGGTCGCAGCAGGGCCAGGGTGCCTACCACCTGGGCAAACACACCGCCCCGTTCAATGTCTGCCACCAGTAGGCACCGCGCCCGTAGGTATTGGGCCAAACGTAGGTTCGTTAGGTCACGGGATTGCAGGTTCACCTCCACGGGGCTGCCGGCCCCCTCCAACACCAGGCGACCGCCGGGGTATTGGCCCTGGATTGAATCAAGTCCCCTACGGATCGCTTGCCATCCCGGCTTAAACCACTCCTCGTAATAGGTTTCTGCCCTGGCTATGCCTACTGAATGGCCCAGATGGATTAATTCACTGGTGCTGTCCCCTTGGGGTTTGAGCAACACTGGATTCATCGCCACCTGCGGTTCTAGCCCTGCGGCCCAGGCCTGCAGGGCTTGGGAGTAAGCCATTTCACCGCCGGCCCCATCCACCCAGGCATTGAGGCTCATGTTTTGACCCTTGAAGGGCAGGGGCTGCTCCCCTCGCCGTTTAAGCACCCGACAAAGGGCTGCGGTCATTAGTGATTTGCCCGCGCCACTGCTGGTGCCTAGCACCATGAGAGGGCGCTGTATTGGCTTGTTCATAGTCGCGGCCAGCGGCGGCGTAAGCCCTGGAAAAGCCTTGCCAGCGCCCCCGCCCGGGGCAGTTCCCCGGGCCAACGATCCAGCAGCTTGCGGCCCATGGGCGTGAGTCTCACCCGTTCGGTTAGGCCTTGGCCGTCCACCTCCCGGCGCAAAACCCCCAGCCAGATCAACCAGAGGAAATCGCTTTCAATGCTTTCGGCGCTTTGGGGTTGCCAGCAGAGTTGATGCTGGCTTTCCAGGGCCTGGCTACTGAGGGCTTCGCTGATTAGGTGTACGTAGAAGCTGCGGCGAAAAGGTAAACAACTCAGGGCTAGCGCTGCCCGATTGAAGGAACGGCGGTCGCCGTTGGGATCACCGTTGGGATCGCTGTTTCGATTATCTGTGGGATGGCTGCTGGAGCCCATCATTGGCCGATTGGCACCCCAGCCTAGGCATTGCCCCACTGAGAATACCGCTGGGATCAGCAATGGCCCCGCCCTGCCCCTGCAGCTTTAACCGTGGCCCATCTTCTGCTCGCTTCCGCCTCCCCGGCCCGCCGCCGGCTGCTGGCCCAGGCGGCGATTCCCCACCAGGTGCAGGTGAGTGGCGTTGATGAGGAAGAGATCACCAGTGGTGATCCCCTTCGCCTGGTGCAGCTGTTGGCCCAAGCCAAGGCCAAGGCAGTGGCCAGCAGCCTCGGCGCCGGTAGTTGGCCAGGCTTGGGAATATTGGGCTGCGATTCGGTGTTGGAGTTTGAGGGGGAGGTGTTTGGTAAACCCCGAGATCGCCAGGAGGCAAGCCAGCGTTGGCGGCGCCTGGCCGGGGGCTGGGGGCAGTTGCACACCGGCCATTGCTTGCTCAGGGATGGGGCCCTGCCCCCTGGGCTAGGGACTGGGGCTGAGTGCTTGGCCACAGTTACCACCAGGGTGCTGTTTGCGCCCCTCAGTGCTGCGGAGATCGAGGCCTATGTGGCCACTGGGGAACCGCTGCAATGTGCCGGGGGTTTTGCCCTGGAGGGCCGCGGCGGTTTGCTGGTGGAAAGGATCGACGGCTGTTTCAGCAATGTGATCGGTTTGAGTTTGCCGTTGCTGCGGCAGTGGTTGGCCCCCGTTTAAACAATCATGGGGAGCTGGGGGAGGCCAATAAAAAACCCCTGCTTTTGCAGGGGTTGAGATAATCCCAGCGTCGGGGCTGGAAATTAGTTATTTAGCCAGTTTGACCTGGGTACATCAGTCAAGGTCTGGCATGGCCAGCACGGGCTCGGCCTTACGGTCGATACCTTTTTCAAAGCCCGCGGCGGAAGCGCGGGCGCGACCGGCGTGCCAAAGGTGGCCCACCAGGAAGAAGAAGGCCAGCACAAATTGCACTGAGGCCAACCACTGACGGATGTTTACGTAGTTCACCGAGTTGGGTTCGGTGATGATGCCACCCACTGAATTAAGTGAGGCATTGGGGGCGTGGGTCATGTACTCGGCGGCCCGACGCACTTGCCAGGGCTGGATGTCGTTCTGAAGCTTGTCAAGGCTCAGACCGTTGGGACCCCGGAGGGGCTCCAGCCAGGGACCACGGAAGTCCCAGAAGCGCATGGTTTCACCACCGAAGATGATTTCACCGGTGGGGGAGCGCATCAGATATTTGCCAAGGCCGGTGGGGCCCATGGCAGAACCGATGTTGGCGCCCAGCCGTTGGTCGCGCACCAGGAAGGTGAAGCTTTGGGCCTGGGAGGACTCGGCGTTGGTGGGGCCGTAGAACTCCGAGGGGTAAGCGGTGTTGTTAAACCAGATGTAGGCCGAGGCGATGAAGCTCATGAAGCTCAGGGCGCCAAGGCTGTAGCTCAGGTAGGCCTCACCATTCCAGATGAAGGCACGGCGCACCCAGCCAAAGGGCTTGGTGACCACGTGCCAGATGCCGCCAAATATGCAGATTAGGCCGATCCAGATGTGGCCGCCGATGATGTCTTCCATCGAGTCGACGCCGATGATCCAGCCTTCGCCACCAAAGGGGGCTCTGGTGAGATAACCAAAGATCACCCCAGGGCTAAGGGTGGGGTTGGTGATCAAACGCACGTCGCCGCCACCAGGGGCCCAGGTGTCGTAGACACCACCAAAGAACATGGCCTTGAAAACCAGCAGCAAGGCACCAACGCCAAGCAGGATCAAGTGATAACCAATGATGTTGGTCATCTGGTTCTTATCGCGCCAATCCTGGGAGAAGAAGGCGGAATACTTTTCAAGGATCTCAGGACCACGCAGGGCGTGATAGAGACCACCGAGGCCTAGCACCGCAGAGCTGATCAAGTGCAGCACCCCAACTACAAAGAAGGGATACAAACTGGTGACTTCGCCTCCGGGACCGACGCCGTAGCCAAGGGTGGCCACGTGGGGGAACAGGATTAGACCCTGTTCGTACATCGGTTTATCGAAGGAGAAGTGACTCACTTCGAACAGCATCATCGCGCCAGCCCAGAACACCATTAGGCCGGCGTGGGCTACGTGGGCACCGAGAAGGCGCCCAGACAGATTGATCAGGCGAGCATTGCCAGACCACCAGGCATAGCCGGTGGATTCCTGGTCTTTGCCGCCAATGATCAGCGAGGAATCAAAGGGCGTTTCCACGGGGCAGAACCTCTTCAGGGAAGATGAAATTTTCGTGCGGCTGATCAGCCGGGGCCATCCAGGCCCGCAGACCTTCGTTTAGAAGAATATTCTTCGTGTAGAAGGTTTCAAATTCAGGATCTTCAGCGGCGCGAATCTCCTGGCTCAC
>CALRNU020000024.1:0-47333 GCA_943369595.1 Synechococcus sp. UW140 | reverse complement strand
TACGAGCGTGGCAACAACTCCATGGGCCAAGTGGGTACGCAGCTCGCTACTACCCCCTTCATGTACGCCAGCCTCAACGATTCCAACCAGTTTGGTTTCACCTTGGCTTGGCAAGCTGCTAAGGACTTCAGCATCACCGGCGCCTACGGCCACGCCTCCGTTCAAGCCCGCTACGACAGCAGCGTGCTCGGCGTGAAGCAAACCAATGCCGGCGATTCCGCTGTGATGAACAGCTGGATGGTTGCTTTGAACTTCAAGAACGTGTTCCTGAAGGGCAACAGCGCTGGGGTGGCCATCGGTGGCGTACCTTCCGTGGTTTCCAACCAATCCGGTTGGAACAAGGACGGTGGCATGCCCACCGCCGTGGAAACCTGGTATCAGTTCCAAGTTACCGACAACATCAGCATCACCCCTGGTGTGTTCTACATCTCCGGCAGCCAAAACTCCGATGGCATCGGTGGTGGCAATGTTTGGGGTGGCGTGGTCAAGACCCAGTTCAACTTCTGATCTCAGATTTAACAATCAGAGATCCAAATCAATAACCATTATTCAGCCAAAAGCCCTTAGGGGCCATCGATTTTCAAAGCCTAAATTGACTTTGCAGACCTAGGACCAAAACAGAGCCCCCAGAAGCATAACCTGATGGATTTAAAATAAGTTGTACATTTGGCATCAGGGATAATCTTTTCGTTACAAAATACTGATAATTCAATTCAAGTGACTGCTCAGTGCCGAGGGGATAGTAGCCCGATGAATACTCACTAAATTTTGCAAAAGACCACCCCAAGGATAAAGTGTCAAACGGTCTAGACTTAATAGGTCCCGCCAAGACAAAGCCAGCACTACCGCCAGCATTTACAGTTTGAACTTTAGGACTAAATCCATAGCCTCCAGATACGAAGAACCTTGCATCCATTCCCAAGCCGTGGGGGTTAATTGGCAGGCTAAGAATCCCATATATGCCATTATTTTGACCATAGATATTCGAATCAGAAATACCCGGGAAACTTCCCGCCCCCAACCAACCACCCAATTGCAACTCAGGCTTTGGCAAAATCGTCATATATTCAGCATTCATTTCAGCAGCATCTCGCTCAACCCGAAAAACCGCCCCATTTGGACTACTACTTGCTGCAATTTTATCAGAGGAGGGCAAAGGTATATTTAACTGCAAAAACTGGGCATAGCCAATATTACCAGAAAACCTAAAATCTAACCCGTGATAGATGGGATTAAATGAACTAGGATTAATTTGATAGATCCCATACTTAAGAGATGGATGCCCTTCATGGCCAATCTTAAAAACTGCGCCATAGGAATTAAACGGATTGCCTGGTATTTGAATCATATATGGCGTGCCTTGGGCCCAGCCGCAAAGGCCAAAATTTGAAAAATAGCACTGTACCGGATTAACAGTGAAGTCAGCGGCTTGCATCAACTTGCCCACTTTAACAAGAGACAAGAAGTCTTTTTTGCTCTCATACTGCAATGCAAGAATATTTAGCCTACCAATTGGAGCATTGCCAAAGTTCCATTGGGTATTTAAAATATTTGGTATCTCATTGGACAGTATTTGACCAATTCTCTGAGTAAACAATGCGTAAATGCTAGAATTTTTTAAAATCTTAGCCATGGCAAAATCAACAGACCCGGGACCATTGGCCAAAGGTTCAACAAGGGAATTGCCCGAATAAAAAGGGGCTATCTTTATGCCAAGATTAAATAGGTTTGAAGAGGTAAATTGGGAACTTTTTGTGCCTGTTACCGTACCATTGTTTTGACTTAACGCCGAGAAATCAATTGAGATCCAGGGCGGCAATGCCAAAGCATTGCTTATAAAGTTAGGATTTGTAGACATGGAGATTTGCTTAATCCCTATATTCTCAGCTTGCGCCAAAGAAGTTTGGGCAGAAACAAGCCTGATGCTATCTGCAAAATTTCTATCAAATATTAATTCATTTTGAACGGGGGCAAAGCTGCTACGCAGATAACCATCGCCAGGCTCGCCCTCAACATTTTGATAGTTATTTTGTTCATGGGCACTAGCTGGCCGTGGAAATCCAATTAAACAAATCCATAGACTACAAAAGAATAGAAAACCTGGACTAACTCTAGAAAATCTCAATAAATTAGCTCGCACAATGATAAATTGTTTATCAAAATTATCTACGCCCGAATTTTTGCCAAATAAAAAGCCTGCAAGCCTAGATAGTTCTCTCATTGCCTAAGCAAAAGGATGATCTGATTGCTTTTTAAACTCCATAGCTGCTATTAACATTGTCAACAGTTGAGCAGCGGTCAGAGCAAAGCCAACCCAAAGGATGATAGCGATGGAATACTTATAAAGATAAGAAGAGGCAAAGGTGTAGAGAATATACCCAATACTAAGCAAAAAGCTAAAGATAGCCCAGGCTTTACGGGTGGCCTGCTGACCAACCACCTCTCTCAACCTGGCAACTATTAAGCCAATCATGCTGCCATTCCAAAAGGCAAACAAGAAGCAACCAATGGTAGCTATGTATACATTAATTCCAAAAACTGTCAGAAAGGAACCAACAACGCCTATCAAAGCACTGGATATTAGAATAGAATCTGTACTCCATTTTTTTGGCATGAAGCCAGCCGCTATGGCCCCAACAGTATAGCCAAGACCGAACATAGAAAAGAAACTCGCTGAAACAGCAGAAGTTACATTAAATTTAGTGCTTAAAAATATCGGAAAATATGTCATAACTGATACTTGGGCTGCACCAAAAAGAAAGGTTGTTATGGCGAGAAAATAAAGTCCAGCAGTCCAACTGAAATCACTTGAGGAGGTGGGCCTTGCCAAATTTTCATCAGCTTTAGCACGGTCGCGGTAACCAGCCAATTCTTCATTAATACCAGCATTTACTGAGCTTATAATTGGCAAACCGAATAAGATTGAAATTACACCAGTAAGAATCCATGAGTTCAAGGCAGAAGGGCTACTTATTGCACTTACCAACACCGCTGCGATTAAAGCAGAAATGCCACCACCAGCAAAAATAAAAGCAGTGGAACGGCGTCTTTCAATACCTTCAAGTTTCCTA
Organism: Synechococcus sp. UW140; assembly: GCA_943369595.1. Classification (GTDB taxonomy): domain Bacteria; phylum Cyanobacteriota; class Cyanobacteriia; order PCC-6307; family Cyanobiaceae; genus Synechococcus_D. Next base: position 44,262 of record CALRNU020000024.1, on the reverse strand, counting down.
GTGGCAAAGCCAGGAAGCCCCGTAACCAAATGGGCTGCGCCCCACCCTGCCAACAACCTCCAGAGTATTTGCCAACCCATCGTTGTTATAATTGGCTCGGCAAAAAAGGTGGCAACACAAACAAATAAGCCCAACCTGATCATTGTGAGCGATTGAATTTCACTCTTAAGTGTTGTTTGATGAATGCAGCCAATAATATAACCAGCCAGATGAAATCCAGCCAACAGGCCGATGCTCTCGGCAGCAATCCACTTACTTTGCACCATCAGCTCTGCCAGGGCGGCAAATTGGGTTCTCTCCAGCCCAATGCCAATGCCTAGGGCGCAGGTGGCTGCGAATACATCAAAGTATTTAGAAATAAACCCCCTAATCATGGGAAAAAGCATTGAATTTCCTAATACAAATGATTGAATTAATCGTAACACAATTCACCCAGGGGATAAAACATGGGACAGTTTTATTTTTGGCGATAAATCGCCCTATCCCATGCCTTGGAAGGCAAGCGCATGGATGTGGAGAGTTGATTTTCACAGAAAACCAGGAAAACCTGACATAGCAGCAAATTGCTGAAAACGTAGTTACATATGTTTAATCATGAGCCTTGGATTGCCTCAAAAGCAAGCTACCATGTGAAACGGATGGGAAAAGACCCTTCTCACCTTTCCTCCATACTGCTCTTATCAATGAAAAACTTTGATTACATTGTTGTAGGTGGAGGCAATGCCGGAGCAGTAATTGCCTCGCGCCTTTCCGAAAATCCTGATCTAACAGTGCTTCTCATTGAAGCAGGACCCCATTATCGCAGCTTAGAACAGACACCATCTGACCTGACAGACTCACGGGCAGTTTCAGTGGTTAATCACGATTGGAATTACATAACTGATGTTATCCCCGGTCGAGAGTTCCCCTATGCCCGAGGGAAGGTAACAGGTGGATGCTCTGCGGTAAACGGCGTAATAGCATTGCGTGGGCTAGAGCAAGATTTCAGGGAATGGTATCAGCTTGGCAACAAAGGCTGGGACTGGGAAAATATCTTACCCCTTTACAATCGCATAGAAAATGATATGGATTATGGATACAAAAACTACCATGGCAGCAATGGTCGATTGCCAATTGTTAGATTTAAGGATGATCAATATACCAAGGTTGTGGCTGAATTCAAGGCAACAGCCATGGGACAAGGTTATCAATGGGTCCCCGATCACAACCATCCCGCTGGACTGGATGGTGTTGGCCCCATTCCAATGAACCGAGGGGCAAATGGTATTTTAAGAGTATCAAGCTCGATTGCTTATCTATTAGAAGCCCAGGACAGATCAAATCTTACGATTATGGATCATACCATAGCCAACAAAATAGTATTTAATGGCAAGGTAGCCAAAGGAATTGAGGTATCTCACAAAAACTCCACCCCAGAAGTTATTTATGGTGGCGAGGTAATTGTATGCTGTGGAGCCATTAATTCGCCCGCCCTATTGTTACGATCTGGAGTTGGCCCCCATGATGAGCTAACGCGCTTAGGGGTAAATGTAGTAAATGAACTTCAAGGCGTAGGCAGCAATTTAATCGACCACTCACTGGCGGTTGTTGCCTCCTACCCCAAGGATAATATTATCCATGAGGATGATGCAGATGTCCAAATGGTAATTCATTACACAGCGCCTGGAAGTGCCCATGTAAATGACATGCAGATTTATTGCTTAGGCAAACTAGGCAGTGAAAGATTTCCTGGGGCAGACCCCAATGCAGGCTACATGTTTGGCGCAGGGATTGTGATCAACAGACCTGACTCCCGGGGAAGGGTATTACTTGATTCCAGTGATCCCAATATTCAGCCAAGAATTGATCACAGATTAAATTCTGACGGGGAAGATATGAGGAAAATGGTAGATGGTGTAAGACGAGGCTATCAACTACTTAACTCTGGTAGCCTTAAGGAAATCTCTAAAGGCATAGCAGTACTTGATGACAAGACAATTGAAAATACCAGGGCTGTTGAAAGCTACATAACTGATAGATCTGCCACCATTTGGCATGCAAGTGGAACCTGCAAGATGGGTCCATCAACAGATAATCATGCCGTTGTAGATTCAAACTTAAAAGTTCATGAATGCGAGAATCTGCGGGTGGCTGATACTTCCATATTCCCAGATCACGTAAGTAGAAATCCAATGTTAACCTGCTACGTAGTTGCCGAGAAAATGATTGACATAATTCGATCGGGCAATTAGTTGACAGCTTCCCAGGGGAGGATTACGATAAGTTTTAAGATCTTTCGGCCAAACACCAGAAGTATTTAGCAAAAAGGTTATAAATTTTCGTCGCCCTGCGAATTTTCCACTTATACTTAATCGCACACTTCAACTTTTCTTCTAGCCATGGCTGATTCTACAAAAACCTGGGTTTCTTGGATCATTGAGTGCAAAGCAAAAACCGAAGATGCATCAGCAATCCTCGCTTTGGCTGATGCCATGAGTGCTGATTTCCATGAATCAGAACCTGAGACCTTAAATTTTGAGTGGTCCCATTGTGATCAGCTGGGAATCTACCTGCTCCATGAGCGGTATGCAAACTCTGAATCAGCTCAAAAACACATTGAAAAATTTGGCTCGGCATATGCTGGAAAATTTCTAGAGTTATTAGACATCAAAAAAGTCACAGTATTTGGCTTTCCCACTGAATCCTTAAAAGAAACATTGCATGGCATGAACCCCCACATGTCAACCTTCACGTCAGGCTTCACCAGATAAATCAGAATTTAATTAATTTTTATTTGACATTACGGACAGCCCAAAAAATTTATAGCTTACTAAATTCTGGAAATCACAACCCCTCCACTTAAATTTACGGTGGGGGGTATTTTTGTCTGAATTATTTACCAAATTTCATTGATACCTAAAGAACATGAAACAGTCATCACTTACTTGCTTTGAAAAATGAAGCAGAAGTTGCACCTATGGCCAATTATGTCCTATGGCTAATTATGTTATTTGCCTGGTTCAATTGGATGACTGCCGTGACAAAGCCTCAGGTCCATCCAAGCCCTTTGCCTTGAACATGATTAGATAATTATACCATTATACTGCCATTTTTTCTCTAAACTAGTGGTTCTCTGTTCTGATCCAATTAAGCCCCTATCTAGCCAATGGAGAAAAAACGAATTTTCAATGTCGAAAGCCTAGGCCTTACAGGCTAAGATAAAACAAAGCATTTAATTCCCCTGTGAAAATCGTAAAAGATATCTCAATTTACCGCGAAGCAAGTAAGCGCTATTCATTGAAAGCCCTGGCATTTTTATCTAATATTTTCTCACCTAAATCCATACGAATGCAGCTACTTGCATCCTTGTGGCTAGGCGTTGGCGGATCCCTTTTAGTTGTAAATCTAATTTCAGCCAGAATAGAAAATAAAAAAGCAATTGATGTTACAGTCAGTCACCTGGGCAGTATTGCATATGACATTGCATTCATTACCAATGAATGGACTACAAATTTCAGCCAAACCTTGCATTTACTAAGTAGCACAAAATCCGTCAGGTCTCTAGATAGTATTCAATCAAACTTAATTTTTAACGAACTTAAATCAATTTTTCCCTACCGGCATTGGAGATTGTGGGATAAATATGGCAACCTTGTGGCATCTTCAGCAATATCTGTAGCCCCAAATGCAGCATCAATGCGCAATCATAAATACTTTATTGATGCAATGAATGGCAAGGAGTCATTTTCCATTCGACACAATTGCTTGATGAATAAACCTTGTTTTATTTTAAACATCCCCGTATATTCTGAGCATCCAAAATCATCACGCTTACCTAGGTCAAAGCCCATCGGCGTGATTACCTCGGCAGTTACGTTGGATGACATCGAAAAAAATTCAAATTTAGATTATTACAGGGAGGGATTAATGAAAGATGGATTAACGAAGGATTTAGATGAATATGCCAACGCTCCTGTTACCACTTCTTTTCAAAATAAAATATATTCTGGCACGGAAGTTTTTATTGCATCACCTGCTGGGCATGTTATTTTTCCTATTTCCAAAATAAATAATCTTTTATCATTAAAAACACCAAGCGAACTCATGAAAACTGAGTGGGCATCTTTCATTAAGCTTGGCATCCAAAATAAGCGCGATATCATGGGAGAAGAAGTTGTAGTATCAGGGCATAGATATTTCGTATTTACCAAACGACTAAGCCCCACTTGGAACGTTGTTGCACTTGCTGACTCGGCCACAGCCTTAAAGAAGGTACGTGCTGAAATGGCCTCAAAGAGGATGTATCAGATTTTAGGGCTTTTAATTTTTAGCGTCATCACTTATATTATAGCTGGTCGCTTTACTGAGCCATTAAATGTAGCAACAAATGCAATTAAAAAACTTAGCACTGGAAAGCTTCACTTAAATATTAAGACCACTCGAAAGGACGAAATTGGAGACCTTTTCGACAATATAAATAGCTTGTCTTCAAATCTTGTTCGCTTAATCAAACAGGAAAAAGAGAATATAGTCACCCAGAGCCAAATAAAAACCGCAAGAAAAATCCACCAAGACTTTATACTAAAGTTACTACCTAACAATTCACATATAGAAATATCGGCTGCTTTTCTACCCGCCTATGACTTGGGGGCTGATTGGTATGACGCACTGATAATTGATGAAATAATATTTTTTCTAATTGCTGATGTTTGCGACAAGGGTATCCCCTCCGCTCTGTTTATGTCTGTCTTTAGAAGCCTAGTACGCTTTGCTTGCGAAGACGAGTACTCAGAACTGGGAAGCGAAAAAATTGAAGAAGTTCTTCTAAATACAATTAGCCGTGTTAACAATTACATCGCCAAAACCCACGCCGATTCAGCGATGTTTGCAACAGTATTCATGGCTGCCTATTCTCCGAAAGAGGATCACATCCATTATGTTTCCGCAGGCCATGAGAAGTTGGTCATCATTAAGTCTGCTGATCAACACGATATTCTTTATTCCAGCGGCCCCATTGTTGGCATCTTTCCCGATGCCATTTACAAGGTTGAGCGGGCTAATTTCCAGCCTGGAGATATTTTATTCGGCTATTCTGATGGATTAGTTGATGCCCGTTCCCCGGAAGGCAAGGCATGGGGCTTCCAAATGCTGAAAGACTCATTGCTAGGCATAGAGCCTAAAACAACCTCAGCAGAGCAAGTTATGAGCCAAATTCTGCAGAAGGTTGAAAGCCACCGGGATGGAGCAGAAAGATTTGATGATTTAACTCTCCTAGTGGTAAAAGCGTTATAGGGATTTCTAAATCAGTTGAATGTTTACTCAAACACAATTTGCCAGATAAGCCGCACTGGCGGCAACGATCCGTTCACTGGCCTTGCCATCGCCAAAGGGATTGTGGGCCCGGGCCATCTCCCCATAGGCGGCGGGATCTTCCAGCAGCTGGCAGGTTTCCCGCTCAATGGCCCCTGCGGAGGTGCCAATCAGTTTTGCGGTGCCTGCCTCCACCGCCTCCGGTCGTTCGGTGGTGCGGCGCAGCACCAACACCGGCTTGCCCAGGGAAGGGGCCTCCTCCTGCAAGCCACCGGAATCAGTGAGCAGCAGCGTGCAGCCGCGGATGGCAGCCACCAGGCGGTCGTAATCAAGCGGTTCGGTGAGGAACACGCGAGGGTGGTCACCCAGCAGTTGCTGGAGCGGTTCGCGCACCGTGGGGTTTTTGTGCAGCGGCAACAGCAACGCCGTATCGGGATGGCGCTCCAGCACCCGCAGGAAACCGGTGGCAATCTCTTTTAAAGGTGCGCCCCAGTTTTCGCGCCGGTGCACGGTGGCCAGGATTACCCGCTGCTTCTCCCAGTCGAGGCCTGGTACCTCACAGCTGGGGGCGGCGGCGGCCATCTGCAACAGGGCATCAATCACCGTGTTACCGGTCATGTGGATCTCCCCCACCACGCCCGAGGCGCGCAGGTTTGCCGCCGATTGGGGGGTGGGCGCAAAGTGCAGCTGAGCCACCTGGGAGATCAAGCGCCGGTTTGCCTCCTCTGGAAACGGGTCATAGAGATTGTCGGTGCGCAAACCCGCCTCCACATGGCCCACGGGGATCTGGTCGTAGAAGGCGGCGAGGGCGGCGGCAAAGGCGGTGGTGGTGTCGCCCTGCACCAACACCAGGTTGGGGCGATGTTCGGCAAATTCCAAACGCAGGCCCTCCAGGGCCGCACAGGTCACGTGGGTGAGGGTTTGGCGCGGGGCCATCAAGGCCAGGTCCTGGTTAGGGCTCAACTGGAAGAGCGCCATCACCTGGGCCACCATTTCCTTGTGCTGGCCCGTGAGCACCACCCTGGTCTCAAATAAAGGTGAAGCCTGGAAAGCCAGGATCACCGGCGCCAGCTTGATGGCCTCAGGACGGGTGCCCAGCACCAGCGTGACGCGAGGTAGGGGGGCCAAAAGCAGAACACAGCAGTCGAATGATCCTAAGGATCTTGGGAAAAGCCTTCAGCGGAGGCCCCCACCCAGGCCCACGCCGATCCAACCTGGGAACCTGCCCCATTGGCCAGCCCCCCCGGATGAGCCCCCTGCCCCCCTTGCCCCCGCCCGAGGCCGGCGCCCCCCCCGAAACCCTGGCGGAAATCGTTGACCTGGCCCGCCGCCAGGGCTATTCCGACATCCACATCAGCGTGGGTGAAGAACCACGCTTCCGCCAACGGGGGGACATGCGCCGCAGCGGCTGGGCCGTAACCACTGCCGCAGGCTTTGAGCGCTGGGTGGCGGAAATGCTCAGCCCAGCCCAATGGCAGGGCTTCCTACGGCAAAAGGAATTCGACGGCTCCCACGCCTTTGCCCAGGGGCGCGTGCGGATCAACCTGCTGGAAAGCCTGCTAGGGCCAGCCATGGTGCTGCGCCTGATCCCCCTAACCATCGCCAGCCTGGAGGAACTGCAGCTGCCTGAGGTGCTTAAAACCCTGGCCGATCGGCCCAAGGGCTTGGTGCTGGTGACAGGCCCTACGGGCTCAGGTAAAAGCACCACCCTCGCCGCGATGATCGACTGGATAAATCGCCATAAACCGCTCCACATCATCACCATCGAAGATCCGGTGGAATTTGTGCACCCGAGCAAGCGCTGCCTGGTGCGCCAGCGGGAGCTGGGCCAACACACCCTCGCCTTTCACAACGCCCTGCGGGCCGCCCTCCGGGAGGACCCAGATGTGATTCTGATCGGCGAAATCCGTGATGGCGACACCCTCACCACCGCCCTGGAAGCCTCCCAAACCGGCCACCTGGTGTTTGGCACCCTGCACACAAATTCAGCGGTGCGCACGGTGGAACGGGTGCTGGGCATGGTGCCGCCCCAGGATCAGGAAAGCCTGCGCCGTTCCTTTGCTGAATCCTTGCTGGGGGTGGTGGCCCAAGGCTTGATCAAAACCAGCGATGGCAAACGCACCGGCTTCCACGACATCCTGATCAACAGCGATGCCTGCCGGGATTACATCCAGAGGGGGGACCTGGAATCGGTGGAGGAAATCATGGAACGCAGCGGCTTTGAGGGGATGCAAACGGCCAACCAGTCGCTGCAGGCCCTGGTGGAGGCGGGGCGGGTGGAGGCCAGTGACGCCATAGCCCAAAGCCTCAAACCAAACGAACTGGCCCAGGCCCTACGCGGGCGTCAGTAGGCGCCAGGCCACCAGCAGCAACATGCCCACCGACAGGCCCAGCATCGCCAAGCGGCCATTCCAGATCTCCGCCTGGGGGGTAAAACCACGGCGCCAGGCATTCAGTTCGTTGCGGTCCACGGGGCCCAGCGGTGATTTCAGGCTGGCGCCGCTGGGCCCTTCGGAGGGGATAGCCATGCTTGAAACTGCTTAATAACGAAAGCCTAAAGGGATTTAACCCTCAAAAGGGGGGCGGCCCATAGAGGCTGTTGGCGGCGGCCAGGGGCAACCTTGGCGCCACCCCCAATTCCAGCGAAGAAATCTGCCCCGCCGCCAGGCGCCGACAGGCAGCCAGACCCACCATGGCGGCGTTGTCTGTGCAGTAGGCCAGGGGGGCCAGATGCAAATCCAGCTCCGCCGCCCCAGAGGCCTCAATCAGCTGCCGCCGCAACTCCAGGTTGGCCGATACGCCCCCCACCACCACCAAGCCCGGCAGGCCATGGTCGCGGGCACAGCGGACGCTGCGTTGCACCAACACCTTGGTGACCACCGCCTGGAAGGAGGCGGCCAGGTCGGCCACCGGCAGGGGCTCCCCCTGGGCCTGCCAGCGCTGCACCTCGCGCAGCACCGCCGTTTTCAGGCCGCTAAAGCTGAAGTCGTAGGGATGAAAACCGCCCCCCGGCAGGGAAATGCGCCCGGGGGGAAAGCCAAATCGAGCCGGATCCCCCCCCCGGGCCGCCGCCTCCAGGGCCGGGCCCCCTGGGTAGCCAAGCCCCAGCAGGCGGGCCACCTTGTCGAAGGCTTCGCCGGCGGCATCGTCGCGGCTGCCCCCCAGGCGCTCGTAGGCCCCCAGCCCCCGCAGGGCGATCAGTTCCGTATGGCCCCCAGAAACCAGCAGCACCAGCAGCGGCGCCGCCGGGGGCGGTTCCCCCAGCAGGGCCCCGTGGAGATGGCCTTCCAAATGGTGGATGCCGATAAAGGGGCAACCGGCCAAACGGGCCAGGCTGCGGCCGGTCACTGAGCCCACCAGTAGGGCCCCCAGCAAGCCCGGGGCCACGGTGGCCGCCACGGCGTCCATATCGGCCAGGGTGAGGCCAGCCCCCCCCAGGGCCCTTTCCACCAGCAGGGGCAACGCCTCCACATGGCGACGGCTGGCCAGCTCCGGCACCACCCCCCCCCAGCGGGCGTGCTCCTCCACCTGGGAAGCCACCTCACTGCTCAAAACAACGCCGGCGCGCACCACCGCCGCCGCCGACTCGTCACAACTTGTTTCGAGGGCCAGAACCGTTGGCATCAGGCTGGGGGAAGTGGATCTATTCTCCCCTCAGCAACCGCGGAGCGGCCCTGCCCATCATGCGACGACTCTTCGCCGTTCTTCTTTCCGGCTTTCTGATCTTCGGCTTCGCGCCGTTGGCCCACGCTGACGTGGCCGGGCTCACCCCCTGCAGCGAAAACGCCCGCTTCCAGCAACGGGCCGCAGGGGCCAAAACCCCCCAGGCTGAAGCCCGCTTTGCCATGTACAGCAAGGCTGTATGTGGCACCGATGGCCTGCCCCACCTGATCGTGGATGGCCGCTGGGACCATGCCGGTGACTTCACCATCCCTGGCATCGCCTTCCTCTACATCGCTGGTTGCATCGGCTGGGCCGGTCGCTCCTACCTGCAAGCGATCAAGGGCAAAGACGCCAACATGAAGGAGATCCAGATCGACCTTCCCCTGGCCCTGAAGAGCACCATCGCCTCGGCCACCTGGCCCCTGGCTGCCTTCAAAGAGTTCACGAGCAACAAGCTCACGGCCCCCGACAGCCAAGTCACCGTTTCCCCCCGCTGACCCAGCGGTTGACCACCCATGAAAAAGTTCCTTACCACCGCCCCGGTATTCGCCGCGATCTGGTTCACAGTCACGGCCGGGATCATGATCGAATTCAACCGCTTCTTCCCTGACCTGCTCTTCCACCCCCTCTAGGGCTGGATTCAGTTCAATACATCAACCCTGAAACCGGTGGTCCCCCACCGGTTTTTTTATGGCCCCTAAACCAGGCCGATTAGCCGCTCCAACTCAGCCAGGGCCTGGGCCAGATCGTTGTTTTCCACCACGGCATCGAATTCCGTCTCCGCCTGCAGCTCCTCCCGGGCCCGTTCCAAGCGCCGCTGGATCGCCTCCTCCGTTTCGGTGCCCCGGCCGCGAATGCGCCGTTCCAACTCCTCCAGGGAGGGGGGTTTCAGAAAAATTTGAAAGGCCTGGGGCCAGTTGCGTCGCACCTGGCGGGCCCCCTCCAGTTCAATTTCCAACAGCACCGGCACCCCAGCGGCAAGCTGCGCCTCCACCGGCCCCCGGGGGGTGCCGTAGCTATTGCCAGCAAAACTGGCCCATTCCAGCAAGCCGCCGGCCGCCACCAGGGCCTGAAAACCCTCGGGGCTATGGAAGAAGTAATGCACCCCCTCCTGCTCCCCCGCCCGCGGCGCCCGGGTGGTGGCAGACACCGACAGCCACAACTGCGGATGGCCCTGCCTTAGGGCCGTCACCAGGGTGCCCTTACCCACCCCACTGGGGCCAGTGAGCACCGTGAGCCTGGGGGAAGCAGGGGCCATCGGCATCGGCAGGGGGGAGGCTTAACCCAGCCAGCATGGCCCAGGGCAGCATGGGGTGATGCAACCCCAAGACACCACCAGCCTCAGGGCCGTGGTCACAGAACTCAGCCCCCTGCTGCTGCCGGCCCGGTTTGAAAAGGCCCAGCAACCCCAGCCCCAAGGGTTGCAACTGGGGTTCCGCACCCTGGAGCAAAAGCTCTGGCTGGAATTGCACTGGCAGGCCGATTGCCCCCGCTTCCATGCGATCCCGCCGCCCCCCCGCCAGGGGGAGGGCAGCACCCTGGCCCAGCAGTTGCAACACGGCCTCAGCGGCCTCGCCCTGGTGCAGCTGGAACAACCCCCCTGGGAACGGGTGCTGCGCCTGGGCTTTGCCGAACGGCCGGGGGGGGAACTGCGGCGGGAACTGGTGGTGGAACTGATGGGTCGCCACAGCAACCTTTTCCTGCTGGACGCCCAGCACCAGGTGATTGCCACCGGCCGCCAGGTGCGCGAACACCAATCCAGACTGAGGCCGATCGCCACGGGCGACCGCTACAGCCCCCCCCCAGCGCTCCAGGGGGCCCTGCCCAGCCTTAGCGAACCGAATTCCCAATGGCGGGCCCGCCTCGCCCTGCTGCCCCAGCCCATAGGCCAGGCCCTGGGCCAGGCCTACCGGGGGCTGAGCCCTGCCCTGCGGGATCAGTTACTGGAGGACGCCGGCCTCGGGGCTGATTTCCCGGTACAAAGCCTCAGCCCCGAGCAATGGGACCGCCTAAACCGGGCCTGGGGGGCCTGGCTGGAAAGCTTGGAAACTGGCAGCTTCAGTTTTCTGCCCTGGCGCAGCGGCTACCGCTGCTGGCAAACAAAGCTTGGGGGCGGCAAAACCAAGAACGAAACCGATATCAACACCGGAACCCAGATAGAGACTGGGCAAAAGCCCCTGCAGCTAAATCTGGCCCTAGCCCGTTACTACGGAGAAGCCGGCCTGCGGGCCCGCTGCCAGCAGCGGAGCCAACGGCTGGGCCAACAGCTCAGCCAACTTATTGCCCGGGAAAACCGTGAGCTGCTGCACCAGCAGGGGCTGCTGGGCCGCACCGCTGGGGAAGCGCTGCTACAAAAGCAGGCGGATCTACTGCTCTGTAGGCCAGACGTGGCCAGCAGCGGCCACCAAAAACTGCGGCTCGAAGATCCCGAAACCGGCGAAGCCCTGGAACTGACCCTCGACCCCCAACTCAGCCTGGTGAGCCAAGCCCAACAGCTCTACAAGCGAGCCCGCAAACTGCGCCGCTCCGTGGAGGCAATCCAACCGCGGCTGGAGCACCACCAGCAACGGCTACAACTGTTGGAAAACAGCCAGCTGCAACTGGAGCTCAGCGGCGAGGGGGAAGAAGCCCTGCTGGAGGCCCTGGAGGAGGATTTATTGCCCTTCCAGCAACCCAAAGGTCGCAGCCGGCGCCGCCATGCCCCCACCCAGCACCAGCCCCAACCCTTGGAATTACTCAGCCCCGGCGGATTGAGGCTGCTGGTGGGTCGCAACCACCGCCAAAACGACTGGATCAGCTTCCGCCAGGCCCGCAAGGGCGACTGGTGGTTCCATGCCCAGGAACAACCGGGCAGCCATGTGGTGCTCAAGGGCTCGGAGGGGGTGGCCGGCGATGCGGACCTGGCCGCCGCCGCCCACCTGGCCGCCCACTTCAGCCGCAGCCGCGGCAACCGACGGGTGCCGGTGGTGATGGTGCCGGTGGAGCAATTGCAGCGGATTCCCGGCCTGGCTGCCGGCCTAGTGCGCCACGGCCCTGGGGAAATTCTCTGGGGGGAACCGGATCGCGCCATACCTCTGCTACCTAGCCTGGCCCCATGACTTCGCTGGACAGCCTGCCCACCCCCACCGGGGAATCCCCCCGGGATCCGGACTTCCCCGGGGAAGTGGAGATGAGCTTTGTAGATCACCTGGAGGAACTGCGCTGGCGGCTATTGCGCAGCCTTGGCGCCCTACTGGCCGGGGCTGGCCTCTGTTTGATTTGGGTGCGACCGCTGGTGAAACTGCTGGAGCAGCCGGCCCAGGGGATCCGTTTCCTACAGCTGGCCCCCGGTGAATATCTTTTTGTTTCCCTAAAGGTGGCTGGCTATGCCGGGCTCACCTTGGCCCTGCCCTACGTGCTTTACGAAGGTCTGGGCTTTGTGCTGCCTGGCCTGAGCCGCCGGGAACGGCGGCTGGTGGCCCCGGCCGTGGCCGCCTCGGCCGTGTTGTTTCTGGCCGGGTTGGCCTTCGCCTGGTGGGCCCTGGTGCCAGCGGCCCTGCGCTTTCTGGTGAGCTACGGCGCTGATGTGGTGGAGCCAATTTGGTCGATCGAGCGCTACCTCGACTTTGTGCTGCTGCTGATGGTGGCCACGGGCTTGGCCTTTGAACTGCCAGTGCTGCAGCTGCTGCTAGGGGCCCTGGGGCTGGTGCGTTCTCGGCAGATGCTGGCCAGTTGGCGGCTGGTGGTTTTGCTCTCGGCGGTGGCGGGGGCGGTTCTCACCCCCTCCACTGACCCAGTGACGATGCTGCTGCTGAGCGGGGCCATTAGCGCCCTCTTCCTGGTTGGGGTGGGGCTGGTGGCCCTCACAGAACAAATGCGACCTGGCGAGCACGCCTAGGGGCAACAGCAGCTCAGTAGTTGCAAAGCGTTACGGGCCCAGAAAGGTTCATAATGGGCGGCACCTGAGCCGGTGCGCCCACCCCCATGACCCAGATCTCGGCGAATGACGTTCCCGGCATGGGCCGTCGGCAGTTCATGAACCTGCTGACCTTCGGATCAGTCACCGGCGTCGCCCTGGGGGCCCTCTATCCGGTGGTCAACTACTTCATCCCCCCCAAGGCCGCCGGCAGCGGCGGTGCCAGCAGCGCCAAGGATGAGCTGGGCAATGCGGTTACCGCCAGTGGCTGGCTTGCCACCCATAAAGAAGGGGACCGCAGCCTGGTGCAAGGGCTCAAGGGTGATCCCACCTACCTGATCGTTGAGGGCCCTGATGCCATCGGCACCTACGGCATTAATGCGATTTGCACCCACCTGGGCTGTGTGGTGCCCTGGAACAGCGGTGCCAATAAATTCATGTGCCCTTGCCACGGCAGCCAATACGACAACACCGGCAAGGTGGTGCGAGGACCCGCCCCCCTCTCCCTAGCCCTGGCCCATGTGGCCGTGGAGAACGACAACGTTTTCCTCAGCCCCTGGACTGAAACCGACTTCCGCAATGGTGAAAAGCCCTGGTGGGCCTGATCATTTCCGCCTGATTTCCCCCCGCACCGTCCCTGCCTTCCGATGCGCCGTTCCCTCTCCCTGCTGCTGAGCTCCCTGCTGGTGGCCACCGCCCTGCTCTTTGGTCCCCAGGCCAGCTGGGCCTATCCCTTCTGGGCCCAGCAGAACTACGACAATCCCCGGGAAGCCACCGGCAAGCTGGTTTGTGCCAACTGTCACCTGGCGAAGAAAGCCACCCTGGCGGAAGTGCCCCAGGCGGTGTTCCCCGACACGGTTTTTAAGGCCGTGGTTGAAATTCCCTACGACACCTCAGTGCAGCAGGTGGCTGGCGATGGCAGCCGCACCGGCCTAAATGTGGGGGCGGTGGTGATGCTGCCCGATGGCTTCACCCTGGCCCCCCAGGACCGGCTCAGTGACGAGCTCAAGGAAGAAACCAAGGGCGTTTATTACACCCAATACAGTGATAGTCAGCCAAACATTCTCCTGGTGGGTCCGTTGCCCGGCGACGAGCACCGAGAAATTGTTTTCCCGATCCTCTCCCCCGATCCGGCAACTGATTCCTCCATTCATTTCGGGAAGTATCAGATCCACGTTGGTGGAAACCGCGGCCGCGGCCAAGTAACCCCCGCCGGCGAAAAAACCAATAACGGTCTATTCACCGCCTCCGTGGGCGGCAATGTGACCGCCATCAGCAGCGACGACAAGGGTGCTTCGGTGGTAAGCATCCAAAAGGCTGACGGCACCAGCGTTGATGAAACCATTCCCGCCGGCCCAACACTGTTGGTGAAGCAGGGCGATGTGGTTGTGGCAGGAGCCCCGCTCACCAACGACCCCAACGTGGGTGGCTTCGGCCAGTTGGATGTGGAAGTGGTGCTTCAGAACCCCGTGCGCCTCTATGGCCTGCTCGCCTTCCTGGCGGCGGTGGCCCTGGCCCAAATCATGCTGGTGCTGAAGAAGAAGCAGTTCGAGAAGGTGCAAGCCTCCGAGGGCGTCTGATTTGACCGCCCCCCTTCTGGCCGGGTTATTTGCAGTGTTCCAGTCGCCGGGACCGATGCTCTTTGAGTTCGGTCCCCTGGCAATCCGTTGGTATGGCCTACTGATTGCCCTGGCTGTGCTGCTCGGCTTGGGGATTTCCACAAAACTGGCCAAGGCCCGCGGCCTTGATGGCGGCTTGATCGCTGATCTGCTGCCACTGCTGGTGTTGGCCGCTGTGGTGGGGGCAAGGGTTTATTACGTCTCATTTGAATGGCGCCAGTACCAGATCAACTGGCTGGAAGCCCTTGAGATCTGGAAGGGCGGCATCGCCATCCATGGGGCCCTGATCGGCGGCACCCTGGCGATGCTGGTTTTTTGTCGCTGGCGGCGGCTGTCCTTCTGGACCCTCATGGATGTGCTGTTGCCCTCGGTGGTGCTGGGCCAGGCCATCGGCCGTTGGGGAAATTTCTTCAACTCAGAAGCCTTTGGCCTGCCCACAAATCTGCCTTGGAAGCTCTGGATACCATCGGCCAATAGGCCCGCCCAATTCATTGATCAGAGTTGGTTCCATCCCACCTTTCTCTACGAATCCCTCTGGGATCTGGGCCTGTTTGTGGTGCTGATTGTGTTGTTTAACCGCAAGCGGGCAGGCAGCAACGAACCACTGCTAAAAACTGGGGCCATAAGTTGTATTTATGCCATCGGCTACAGCATTGGCCGCCTCTGGATTGAAGGCTTAAGGCTGGATCCCCTCTGCCTCTGGGGCAGCCTGATTGAGGGCAATTGCCTGCGCATCGCCCAGCTGGTAAGCCTTTTGCTGGCCCTGCTCGGGGCGGCAGGGCTGGCCTGGCTCTATGGCCTAAACCGCCCACTCCCCGACCCAGGTCGCCCCACTTGATCCCCACCGGAAAAGTTTTAATCGTTGGTGCCGGCCCCGGCGCCCCAGACCTGATGACCCTACGGGCCATGCGGGCCGTGGAACAGGCGGAATTACTGATCTGGGCCGACTCCCTGGTCTCCCCGGAAATTGTGGCCCTGGCCCCGGCCTCCTGCCAAAAGCTGCGCAGCGGCAACCTCACCCTGGAGCAAGTGCTAGAGGCAATGGTGGATGGGGTGCGCCGCGGCCTGCGGGTGGTGCGGCTCCACGACGGGGACCCCTGCCTCTATGGCGCCCTCCAGGAACAAATTGCCCGCCTCGCCGATGCCGAGATTGCCGTGGAGGTGATCCCTGGCATCAGCGCCTACCAGGCCACCGCCGCCGCCCTCAATGCCGAACTAACAATTCCTGGCCTAGTGCAAACCATCGTGCTCAGCCGGGCCAGCGGCCGCACCGGCACCCCCGAACGCGAGTCGTTGGAACGGTTGGCCGCCCTCGGGGCCTCCCTCTGCCTCTACCTGAGCGCCCGCCACGTGGATGAGGTGGAACAGGTGCTGCTGCAGCACTACCCGGCCGACACCCCTGTGGCCGTGGGCTATCGGGTGAGCTGGCCCGACCAACGGCTGGAGCTGGTGCCCCTGCAGGGCCTGGCCGCCTACAGCCAAGCCCAGGGCCTGGAACGCACCACCCTCTATGTGGTTAGTCCGGCCCTAGGGGCCTCGGGCGTGGCCCGCTCAAAGCTCTACAGCCCGGAACACGACCACCTGTTCAGGCCCCGTGCAACTCAGCCTCAAACTGTTCGGCCCTGAATTCACAGCCCAAGGCCCTAACGATGGCCCGCAGGTCTTCCTCGGCATTGCCCAGGCAATCGGTCCCCCCCGGGGAAGGGGTCACGTTGAAAACAATCGGCGCATCGGTGGCGATGCGGGCTTCGCCGAGCATCAGCTTGCGATTGCGCTTATCAATAAGTTGGGGCCGCACGCCGCCATAGCCCTCGGCAAAGTGCAGGTCCCCAAGCTGGGCGCCGGGCACGATCTTGCGCAGGTCTTGGAGAAACAACCAGCGCCGCAACCAGGGCACCTCAAACAACAAGTTCTTAAAGATGTAATTACGAATATCAGCCACACGGAACAGTTGCCAAAACACAGCAAACACCGCCCCATCTAGGCGCAGCACCTTGAGAAATTCCCAGAAGGAGGACGGGTTGTAGCGCTCCAGCAAGGGCAACAGCAGGGCGGTGGGGCCAAAGCGGGTCTTGCCTGCCACCAACACATCAGGATCGCCGTGGATGGCGGCAAAGGGCAGCTGGTCGTTTTGCACGGTGTACACCTTGCCGTTGAGCAGCTGCGGGGTGAAGTAGAAGCTGCCCGCCACCGGCAAACAGGAGTACTCGAGGCCATAGCCCATGGCCTGGGCCAGCAGCAGGCTGTGGGCCCCGGCGCTCACCACCACATACCGGGCGGCGATCTCTTCCCCCCCCGCCCGCACGAGGAAACCCTCCCCCTGGGGCTGAATCTGTTCCACCTTGCAATTGAGCTGCAGGTCCAGCTGCCGGGGGCCGCCAGCCACAGCGGCCTGGGCTTGGGCCACAAAGGATTCAGTTAAGGCGCGGTAATCCACGGCGGAGGCACTGTGGGCGATGCCGATGGCCACCAATTCCTCCGGGCGGGGCTGGCCCTCCAGCAGGGCCACCGCTGGCTCCCAACGGGCAATCGCTTCGGCCTCCAGCAACTCCATGGCCGGGAAATGGGCTGAAAACTGCTGGAAGCGCTGGCGCAGGAACCTGCACTCATTGGCGCCCACGCCAAGCACCATCTTTGGGAAGGAAAACAGCACCTTTTGGCGCTCGGGCTCAGCCAACAGCTGGCCGTAGCGCACAAGCATGTCGGCGCGGCGCTTCACCTTGAGGGCCTTCTCCAGGGTGTAGTTGGTTTCAATATCACCGCAGTGGATCGTTTGGCTGTTGTTGGTGGCCTTGGAGTTGATTGCCGCCAACTGCGGCTCCTTCTCCAGCAACAGCAGGGAGCCAAGGTCGGTGTAGCGGGCCAGGCAGAAGAGCAGGGCCGCCCCAGAAACGCCCCCCCCCACAATCAGCACATCAACCTGGCGCACGGCCTGGGGGCAACAAGGTTCCATTCTTCCCTGTGGTGGTTCCTTGTTGCTGGGCCCTGGGAACGCCGCAGGCCAGGGGGTAAGATTTTCAACTATCGGGCGATTAGCACAGCGGTAGCGCACTTCCTTCACACGGAAGGGGTCACTGGTTCGAGTCCAGTATCGCCCATATCTGATGCAGGCATCACCCGTCACTTTCAGGGGCAGGCCTGATGGGCGATAATTCGGCCAACTTGGCCCGGAACTGGTGTCAGCGACTGAACCTTCCGTGGACCAGATCAGCCTTGCCAGCCTGGGCAGCCGCCTAAGGCAAGAGCGACTCCGACAGCAAATCGAACTACCGGCGCTGGCCCAACGGCTGCATATGCGCCCAGACCAGATCGAAGCCCTGGAAACTGGCGACCGGGGGCGCTGGCCTGAACAAGCCTTTGCCATCGCCCAGCTCCGCCGCCTGGCCGAAGCCCTGAAACTTGATCCAGAGCCCCTGGTGGCCGACCTCAGGGAGCTGCTCAGCAAGCAACCCAGTGATCAGCCGAGCCTGGCCGCCAGCGCCGTGATGCGAGCTGGGGAGCTGCGGGGCAATTCCCAGGTGCCCAGGGAGGAGGGCCGGCGCGATTGGATCAGTGCCACTGCCCCCCCACCAAAGCCCTGGCTAAAACCCCTAGCTCTCTTGGCTTTGCTGGGCATCGGTGGGATCGGCGCCATGCTGTTCCTGCTGCGATCCCAGCCCAAGCCAGCCGGCTTACCTAGCGCAGCACCCCGAAAGCAATCCCTGGCAAAGCCCCCAGGGAAAACCGCATACAAAACCCCTGAGAAGGCTGCCGAAAAGCCCCAAAAACCACTGACAACCCCTCAAAAACCCAGCGCCAGTAGCCTGCAACTGAGCAGTAAGGAAACGGTCTGGTTGGCGGTGCGCGAACTCCCCAACCAAAAGATGTTGTTCCAAGGAAACCTCTCCGGGGTAAAAAGCTTTCCCTTGGGCCTTGGCTTGCAGGTGCGTGCCGGCCGCCCCGACCTGGTGCAGGTGCAGCTCAATGGCCAAACCAAGGGGGTGCTTGGTCCGATCGAGCGGATCGAATGGGTAACCCTTACACCGCCAAAGGGGGCCCCTGGCGCGAATCCAAAGCCTTAGCCAAGTCACAGCCAAGGCTGATGCCACAGGCATCCTGGAAAGCTTTGGCACAGCTATCTAGGCTCCAAAGTTCGAGGCTGAGGTCGTCATTGGGATCAAGGGGCACCAGGCTTAGCTGCAGATTCTTGGCCTCAAAGTGCGCTTCAAAGCTGGCGATGCTTGCCTCCGGCCGGCGATCCATCGCCACCGCCAAGCGCAGCAACAGCGACAGGTTTTCCACTAGCCGGCGCTGGTCGCGATCCAGCAATAGCCAACTCTCATGACGCTTTTTGGGCAAGCTGCGGCGGTGATAGCGGGCCAGGGCCGCTATCACCAGCTGTTCACTTTGGGAATAACCCAGCAGTTCCCCATGTTGGATCAAATACCAGGAGTGTTTGTGATAGCCGCTGGTGTTGATGTGTAAACCACAGTTATGCAAGATCCCGGCGGCCCAAAGCAATTGGCGCGCCTCAGGGGGGGCCGGTGGAAAACATTGCTTGGTTTGATCAAATAGGGCCACGGCATGGCCAGCAATCCGTTCCGCCCGGGGGATATCCACCCCAAACTTCCGGGCCTGGTGCAACACCGTGCGCCGCCGAATATCGCTCTGGTAAGCAAAACGATCAACGATCAGATCGTGGCGCAACATCCAATCAACAATCAATCCCTCCCGCAGCGCCCGTTCACTGATCACAAACTGCGAGGCCCCCAGCAACTCCATGGCTGTTTGCAGCACCAGCAGCCCGGGCACAAGGATTTCTGAGCGGCGCTCATTGATGCCCGGCAGCCCCCGCCGCTGCTGGGGGGTGAGCGGCAAAACCCTGTCCACCAGGCCATCCAGCTCAAAACGGCTAACCACGGAGCCATGCAACCGCGGCAAGGGGCGCGGGTTAAGGGCCGCCAGGAGGGAGGCCGCGGCCATGGCAGTGCCACTGGTGGCCACCATCAACGGCTCATCCCCCTGGCGCAAGCGCTGCTGCACCTTTTCCACCGAGGGTTCGAGGGAGCCCTGGATGAAGGCCCGCAGGAAGGCGACCCGATCCCGGGCCAGGGGCTCCCGCCGCACAAAATCCCGCTGTAAGCGCACCGCCCCCACCCGGGCACTGGTGAGCGCCCGGGCCTCGCGGGCATCGGCCAGGATCAATTCGGTGGATCCGCCACCAATATCAAGAATCAGATGGGGGCGGTCGCCAAATTCCATGCCGGAAAGCACTCCCAGATAAATCAGCCGCGCCTCCTCGGTGCCGCTGATTACCTCCACCTCCAAGCCCAATTCCTGGCGCAATTCAGCCAAGAAACTGAGGCCATTAGGGGCCTCCCGCATGGCACTGGTGGCCACACAAATGGTTTGCTCCACCCCATGGCTCCGGGCCAGGTCGCGGCAGTGGCGGAGGGCCAGGCGGGCGCGATCCATGGCTGCCGCGGTGAGTTCACCAGTGTCTGGATCCCTTTCCCCCAGGCGTGTGGTTGATTTTTCGGCCAATAACACCGAAAAGCTACGCAGCACCGGATCCACCGAAGCGATCAGCAGGTGGGTGGAATTGGTGCCAAGGTCGATGGCCGCCACGCGCCGGAGGCCCTCCCCCACCGGCGCCATCGGAGCCAACTGCTCCAGCTCCGCTTCCACCGCCGCTGCCCGTTTTGCAGTCACCACAAATTCCGGGATGGCCGTGGCACACTCTCGCATCGCTACACCAGCCCGGGTGGACAACAGCCCCAACCCAGCCCCCAGCCCCGGCCCACCCTGGCCCGCCTGGCTGGAACTGCTGCGTTGGCAAAAACCCACCGGGCGCTTGATCCTGCTGATCCCCGCCGGCTGGGGGCTCTGGCTGGAGCGCCCTGATCCCAGCCCGGCCCTGGTGCTGTTAATCCTGGTGGGGGGTCTGGCGGTCAGTGGGGCCGGCTGCGTGGCCAATGACCTCTGGGATCGAAAGATCGATCGTCAGGTGAGCCGCACCGCCCAGCGGCCCCTGGCCCGGGGAGCCATCTCCCCAAAGGCGGCCTGGGGGCTGCTAATCGGCTGCCTGCTGCTGGCCCTGGCGGTGGTGCTCGCCCTACCAGCCGCCCAGCGGGGACTCTGTGGGGGGCTGGCCTTGGCCGCCCTGCCGCCGGTGCTGCTTTACCCCTCCGCCAAACGCTGGTGCCCGCTGCCCCAGGCCCTGCTGGCCCTCTGCTGGGGCTTTGCGGTGCTAATTCCCTGGGCCGCCGCCGGGGGCAGCCTGGCGGCGGGCTGGCCGCTCTGGGGGGCCTGGCTGGCCACCCTGCTCTGGTGTTTCGGCTTTGACACCGTTTATGCCATGGCCGACCGCAGCGATGACCAAAGGCTGGGGGTGCGCAGCAGTGCCCTCAGCCTCGGCAAAGCGGCGGTGCCGGTGGTGGCCGCTTGCTATGGGGGCACCTGGCTACTGCTGAGCAGCGCTGCCAGTGGCGCCGGGCTGGGGCCGGCCTACTGGCCCGGGGCGTTGCTGGCCGCCCTGGCCTTTGGCCGGGAAAGCTGGCTCCTGCAGCGGCAGGAGCGCCAGGGGAAGCTGGCCGTGGCCCGCCATTTCCAGCGCCAGGTGTGGATCGGCGCCCTGCTGCTGCTGGCGTTGATCCTTGGCCAGGCCAGCCGATGAGGGCGCTGCGCCAGGGGGATCGGGTGCGGCTAGTGGCCCCCAGCTCTGCCCTGGCCGGGGCGGAAAAGCTCCAGGCCGGCATCAGCTGCCTGGAGGCCTGGGGCCTAGAGGTGGAGCAAAGCTTTGCGCTGGATCGGCGCTGGGGCTACCTGGCCGGGGAGGACAAAGCTCGCCTCGCCGACTTTGCCGGGCAAGCCTCGCTCTGGGCCTGCGCCCGCGGGGGCTGGGGGTCGGCCCGGCTGCTCGAACAGGATTGGCAACCCCTAGGGGGCTGGCTGCTGGGGTTTTCCGATGTGACCAGCCTGCTCTGGGCCCAGGTGGCCGCCGGCCGCCCCGGAGCAATCCACGGCCCCCTGGTAACCACCCTGGCGGCTGAACCGGCCTGGAGCCAGGAACGGCTGCGGCAACTCCTGTTTGGCGAGGCACTGGCGCCCCTGGAGGGCCAGGGCTGGGCGGGGGGAGTGGCGGAGGGGCCGCTGCTGGTGGCCAATCTCACCGTGGCCACCCACCTGCTCGGTAGCCGCTGGTGTCCGCCGCTGCGGGGGGCGCTGCTGGTGCTGGAGGACGTGGGTGAAGCCCCCTATCGCATTGATCGGATGCTTACCCAGTGGCGCCTCAGTGGCGCCCTGCAGCAGCTGGCCGGCCTCGCCTTTGGCAGCTTCAGCAACTGTGAGCAGCCAGAAGACGACGAACGGCCAGGGTTTTCCCTGGGGCAGGTGCTCAGGGAACGCAGCGCCGACCTGGGCATACCACTGCTGGCCGATCTACCCGTGGGCCACGGCAGCGTTAATGCCGCCCTGCCCCTGGGCCGGAGGGCCCGGCTCGATGGCAACCGCGGCCAACTGACCCTGCTCTAATCAAGCTCTGCTCAAACCCCTGCCCGGCGCCTCAATAGGGCCGCAGCCAGTTCTAGATCCAAAGGATTGGTGACCTTGAGGTTGGCGGCACCCGCATCCAGCACCCGCACCGGCAGCCCCAGCCGTTCGAATAGGGCGGCGTCATCGGTGACCTCCCAGCCGGCCTCCAGGGCCTGGCGGTGGGCCCGGCGCAGGGGTTCCACCGGAAACCCCTGGGGGGTCTGGGCGGCCCAAAGGGTGGCCCGGTCTGGGGTGTGCTGAATCAGCCCCTGGCCGTCCACCTGCTTGATCGTGTCGGTGACAGGGGTGGCCGCCACCAGGGCCTGGTCCCCCTCCACCAGGGCCGCCGCACAGCGATCAAACAGCTCTGGGCTGGCCAGGCACCGGGCGCCATCGTGGATCAACACATGGCTGGCCCCGGCGGGCAGCGCCGCCAGGCCCTGGGCCACCGAGGCCTGGCGGGTTTCCCCCCCCTGCACCCATTGGACCGGCTTAGGGGGGGCCAATTGCTGGAGAATCGTGTGGATCTCCTGGCGATCGCACTCCTGGCCCACAAGACCAAGCCACTGGATTGAGGCGCTGGCCAGGGCCGCCTCCAGGGTCCAGGCCAGCAACGGCCGGCCCTCTAGGGGAATCAACAGCTTGTTGCGGCCCTGGCCCATGCGGCGGCCACTGCCGGCGGCCACGATCAAAAGATGCAAACTTTTTGGGTTCAGATCCATACAATTCGACCACTTCTGGGCCCTTACCGCCGATGCGCATTCTGTTCCTGATACCGGGTGGCCCCCAGGAACAGCTGCGGATTCTGCCCCTGGCGGCCGCCGTGGCCCAGCAGCTAGGGGTCCAGCTCCAGGTGGCCTGCCCAGCGGCGGCCGGCGGTGTTTGGAAACTGCTGCCGGCGGTGGAAAAGGTGTTGCCCTACGAATTCAGCAGTGGTGGCGCCCTGGCCGATTGGGCCAATCTGCTGGGCAGTGTGCGCGAACCCGACTTCCAGGCGGTGCTCAACTTCTCCAGTGGCTGGTCCATTGATTTGCTGCTGAGCTGCAGCCATATCCCCCTGCGGGTGGCCCGCGGCGGTTTCTCCTGCACAGCCCCGATAGACCCTGCTGCCCCATTGGAGGCTTTTCTCGCCCCCCTGGGGCTCAGCCTTCCCAGCCAGCCCTTCCGGCTCAGCCTGCCCGCCAAGGCCCTGGAAAAAGCGGTTCAGCAGCAGCCCGCCGGCGAGGGCCCGCTATTGGTGTTGGCCCCCCGGGGCGACAGCAAAGACTGGGCCGCAGCCCAATGGCAAGCCCTGCCGGCGCTGGTGCGCCAAAAATTACCCCAGGCGCGGGTGAGCACCCTGAGCCCCGGCAGCCCCCTGGAGCAGGCCGCCCAGGTGGCCAATGCCGATGTGTTGGTGAGCAGTGATCCCAGCGCCAACCAATTGGCCCAACTGAGCGGCGTCACCCTGGTGAACCTGGCAGCTCTAAGCACCACCGGGGAGCTGGAGCACCTGGAAAGCAGCCAGGTGCTCCAGGCCCTGGGCCTTAGCTAAGTGGGCCGGAGCCCCCGCCCAACCAGAGCAGCCAAACAACTTCGGGGGCTAATCCGCAGCGGCCGCCGGCGCCTGCAACCCTTCAGTGATACGCCGCTCATGCCCCTGGTGGGCCTGGTATTCAGCGGAGCCGTGGGCTACCGGATCACCGAAGGCTGGGACTGGGGCGATTGCTTTTGGACGGTGTTAATCACCCTCACCACCGTGGGCTACGGCGACCAGGTGCCGGCCCACACGGCGGGCCGTTGGGTTACCGCCCTGATCCTGCTGGGGGGCATCGTTGTGGTGCAACAAACCCTCCGGTGGCTGCTCGGCCTCCAGGAAACGGGATACTTCCAACGGCGGCGCCGGCAGCGGCACTTGCGGGAGCTTGAACGCATGCGAAACCATGTGATCGTTTGCGGCTATGGCCGCATCGGCAGGGAAATCGCCGAACAACTCTGTGCCGAACAGGTGCCAGTGCTGGTGATCGAATCCAGCCCCGAGCGCATTGCCGCCGCCCAAGACCGCAAGCTGGCGGTGCTAGCTGGGGATGCCACCCTCGATGAAACCCTGCAGGAGGCCGGGGTGGACCGCTGCAGGGCCCTGGTGGCGGCCCTACCCAGCAATGCCGCCAACCTCTACGTGGTGCTTAGCGCCCGGGGCCTAAGACCAAGCTGTCGGTTGATCGCCCGGGCCGACAGCGATGAGGCCGAGCGCAAGTTGCGCCAGGCGGGGGCCGATGCGGTGGTGTCTCCTTACATCGCCGGGGGCAGGATCATGGCGGCCACCGCCCTACGGCCCCTGGCCCTCAACTTTCTTGATTTGTTGGCGGGGTCGAACTGCGAGGTGGAGGAATTCCAACTGAGCAGTGACCGCCAAAGGACAGAACACCTCCAGGGCCGCAGCCTGGTGGCACTGGATTTGGGCCGCCGCACCGGCGGGGCGCTGGTGCTGGCAATCCATTCCGATTCAGGGCTGATCGCCAATCCGAGCGGAGCCACCACCCTGGCCGCCGGCCAACGGCTGGTGGTGATGGGCAGCCTGCCCCAGCTAAAGGCCATGGAAGAGCTGCTTGGGGCCGCCCTAGACACCACCAGCGTGATTCAAGCCTGAGCTCTGCGGCCAGCTGGCCCGTACGATCGCCGGCTTAGATCCTCCCCTGCCATGACAGCCCCCGCCCCCTTGGCCGGTCAAACCGCCCTGGTCACCGGCGCCAGCCGGGGCATCGGCCGGGCCGTGGCCCTGCAGCTGGCCGATGCAGGGGCCACGGTGGTGGTGAACTACGCCAACTCCGCCGCCGGCGCCGAGGCGGTGGTGGCTGCCATCACCGCCGGCGGCGGCACTGCCTACGCCCTCCAGGCGGATGTGAGCCAAGAGGAGCAGGTGAATGGCCTGGTGGCCACGGTGCTGGAACGCAGCGGCAGCCTTGATGTGTTGGTGAACAACGCCGGCATCACCCGGGATGGCCTGCTGATGCGCATGAAGCTGGAGGACTGGCAGGCGGTGATCAACCTGAACCTGACTGGGGTGTTCCTCTGCAGCCGCGCCGTAACCCGGCCCATGCTCAAGCAAAAACGGGGGAGAATCGTGAACATCACCTCCGTGGTGGGGCTCATGGGCAATGCCGGCCAAGCCAACTACGCCGCCGCCAAGGCCGGGGTGATTGGCTTCACCCGCAGCAGCGCCCGGGAACTGGCCAGCCGGGGGATCACGGTGAATGCGGTGGCCCCCGGTTTCATCGCCACCGACATGACCAAGGATCTCCAGGCAGAGGGCCTGCTGGCAGCCATACCCCTAGGTCGCTACGGGGAAGCGGAAGAGGTGGCTGGGGCCGTGCGTTTCTTGGCGGCTGATCCTGCGGCCGCCTATATCACTGGCCAGGTGCTGCAGGTGGATGGAGGGATGTTGATGGCGTGATTTCTTCGCCTAACTGCTGCCGCAACAGCCGAATCCGTAGCAGCAGGCGCAGCCGCCGACCCCGGGCCGTGAGGGTGAGATAGATCCGCACTGGCACATAAACCAGTGCCATCACCAGCCCCAGCCCCGTTAACACCAGGAAGGTCATCGGCATTCCTCAGCGCCACTGCCCCGAAGCTATCGACCCAGGCTCGCCGCTGCAGTCTTGGGGCTGAGGCCTGCCACGTAGCGGGCCACCTGCAGGTCTACGCCGGTAATCGCCGTACCAACCACCACCGCATCAGCCCCCTCTTCAAGGGCGCGGTGCGCTTGCTCGGCACTGGCAATGCCCCCCTCACAGATCAGGCCCGTGGCGGCGGGCAGCTGTTGGCGCAGGGGGCCCAGTAGCTGCCAACCAGGGGGCTTTTGCTCGGCAGTGGCCTCTGTGTAGCCATAGAGGGTGGTACCCACCCAGTCGCAGCCCAGGGCCGCCGCCAGCAGGCCATTTTCCAGGCTATCCACATCAGCCATCAAGGGGGCCCCCAGCTCCCCCTTGGCCCGTTGCACCAGTTCCGCCAGCTGTTGGCCCCCAGGACGAAACCGGGCGGTGGCATCGAGGGCAATCACATCGGCCCCCGCCGCCCACACCTGCTGGATCTCCGGCCAACCCGGGGTGATGTACACGGAACTATCGGCAAAGCTGCGTTTCCAGAGGCCAATAATCAGCGCCCCGGGGCAGCGGCGGCGCACGGCGCCGATGTGCTCAGGGCTTTCCAAACGCACCCCCACGGCGCCATTGGCCAGGCTGGCTTCCGCCATGGCGGCAATCACACTGGGCTCCCGCATGGGGGACCCCTCCGGGGCCTGCACCGACACAATTAAGCCCCGGGGCAGGGAAAGCTGGCTGGTCATTGGGGCACTCAGAAATTAAGAAGCTTTACGGATGGGGCCATCCCAACTGGGCAACCAGCCGCGCAACTTTTGCCCCCTGGCGATGGCTGAACTGGAACCAGGGGCTGGGGTTGGAGCTGGGGTTTCCACTGAATCCCCTTGGTTACTGACAACAACTTGGTTGCTATCAACAACTTGCTCCGCTGGAAGCGGCGGCTGATCAGCCGCTTGGCTGGCAAATTGAGAGTCAATTAGCACCTTAGCCTGAGACTCTTGGGAAAATTCAAGCTGAACTTCTTCTTGAATATCTTCTTGAATATCTTCTTGAACTTCTACCTGAATATTTTCCTGAAGCTCTACTTGAAGTTCCACCTGAACCTCTGGTTTAACTTCTGCTTCAAGCCCCAATGGAATCCCTGATTCAACTTGCCCTTGAGGCTCTAAGCCAACATCCGCCTGGACATCTAATTTAAATTCCTCAGGAATCACCCGATTAATATCTTTGACTTCAGAGGCTTCGTTGACTTCTGAGGCTTCCTTGATTTCCTTGATTTCTTTGGCTTCGCTTAAACCAACTGGAACTTTCCCTAGTAATTTCCCAGAAGTATCGCCAGAAACATCTACCAAAACTGCCGGCAAAACCTGGGAGCCAGCCGGGGCGTGGGGCGCTTGCATCTGAGCCCACCAAAAAGCAACTTCTTCCGGACTTTGGGCCAATTTGGCAACCATGGCCCGCAGGGCAGCTGGCCCCTGGCGGTGCACCAACCGCTCACTTAAATGCCGCAGTCCCCCCCCATCCCTCTGCACCAGAGCCTGGCGCAACTGCTCCTGCTGCTGGCGCTGGCGGGCGGAGGGGGAAAGCAGGGGGGCAGCCACGGAGAATCAGCTCAGTTTCCGGTCCAGAAGTGGCCGGATGGACAGAAACAGACCAACTGACAGCAGGGTTAGCACCAAAAGGCACTGGCCCGCCGTGAGGTTGCCATAGGGGGCCTCCAACACCACCTGGGTCAGGGAGAACTGGCCCAGATATGCCGCACGGATCGGTTCAATCGCGAAGGTAAGGGGATTTAGGGCCGCAAGCCAGCCCAACCAGCTGGGCATAAAGCTGATTGGTGCCAAAGCGGTGCTGGCAAACAACAAGGGCAGATTGGCCACAAAGATCACAGCAATTAGTTCGATGTGACCGGGCAGGGCAAAGGCCAAACCCAGGCTGAGCGCCGTAACCGCAGCCACCAGCAGCAGCAGGGTGCCCAGCACCACCAGCAGCCCAGCGCCCCCAGGCCAGCCATAGCCCAGGGCCCAGGCGGCCCCCATGATCGCCAGGCTCTGCACCAGGCTCAGGCTGGTGATGTAAAGCACCGAAGCCAACACGATTGAAAAGCGCGAGCGCAGCGGCGCCACCAGCAATCGATTAAGAAAGCCAAATTCCCGGTCAAACATCACCGGCAGGCCAGCATTAAGGGCCGCACTGAAGGCGGTGAAAACAATCACACCGGCCCCAAGGAAACGGCCGTAGCTCACGCCCCCGGGGAGCAACCCCGCCGGTGCCTTGGCAAACAAGGCGCCAAACAACACCAACCAGATCAGGGGCTGCAGGATGCCAGCCACCAGGGTGGAGGGCCGTCTTTGCAGCTGCAAAAACAGGCGCTTAGTGAGGGCAAGGGTTTCCTGGCTGATTTCCGCCAGGGCTGAGGGGGCCGAGGCAGGGGCGAGGGCGGTGGCTGTGGCGCCGGTCATGGCGAATCGGAAATAGGGAGGAAATAGCTAAATAAAGATGGGAAGAAACGGCAATACAAAGGGGCCGTCAGCGCATGGCCTGTTTTTTCTCCGCCTTCGGGTCTCGACTCGCCAAAGCTGCCAGTTCAGCGTCTAGGAGCGTGCGACCGGTGGCCTGCAGGTACACGTCATCAAGGCTAGGGCGGCTTTGGGCCAGGGAAAACACCGGCAGGGAAGCTTCGCTGAGCTGATGGCGCAGGCGCTCAAGCACCTCATCTCCGTCCACCACAAGGTTGATCGCATGGCCCTGGGCCCGGTTGATCACCACCTGGCGCACCCCAGCGCAACCCTGCAGTAGGCGCTTGGCCTGTTCCGCTTCCTGGGGGCTGGCAAATTCCCGCACCCGCAGGGTGACGCGATCCCCGCCGAGGTTGCGCTTGAGCTCAGCGGGGCTGCCCTCGGCGATCACCTGGCCCCCATCCAGAATCGCCAAGCGATCGGCCAACGCATCCACCTCTTCCAGGTAGTGGCTGCTCAACAAAATCGTTGTGCCCCCATCGCGGAGCTGTTGCAGCACCTGCCAAAGGGCGGTGCGGCTTTCAATATCTAGGCCCACGGTGGGTTCATCGAGCACCAGCACCGCAGGGGAATGGAGCAGCCCACTGGCCAGGTCCAGGCGCCGGCGCATGCCCCCGGAGTAGGTGCCGCAGCGGCGATCTAGCCAATCGTCCATCGAGAGCAATTCACTCAGCTCAGCGATGCGCCGCTGGCGCTGGCCCCTGGGCAGGTGATAAAGGCTGGCCTGGAGCTCCAGCAGTTCGCGGCCCGTGAGGATCTTGTCGATGGCCACCTCTTGGGCCACATAGCCCAGCTGCTGCCGCGCCAGGCGGGGGTCAGCCAGGGCATCGATCCCGGCAATAGACACCGAACCCTGGTCTGGGGCCAACAGGGTGCAGAGAATTCTCAGCACAGTGGTTTTGCCCGCCCCGTTTGGCCCAAGCAAGCCATAGAGGCAGCCAGCCGGCACCTCCAAACTGACCCCAGCCAGGGCCTGAACACTGCCGTAATGCTTACTCAGCTGCTCGAGTCGAATCACCGCAGGGCCTGGATACCGCTCCACCTTAAAAACCAGCGGCGGGGAACAGGGAGATCAGCTCAAACAGCTGAAGGCTGAATTGCTCTGCCGCCCTTGTGCGGGCCAGCAACAGCAGCAAACAAATACCAAACAGATAAAGGATCGACCAACGGAACAGGCCCTTGGCCCTACCAGTATCCGTGGGGTCCTGGCGCAGGTTATGGCCCATCTGCAGGAGGCGCCCGTTGAAGGGCAGCACCATCAGGCCATAAAACAAGCCCCCCGCTGGCAAGGTAAATATGCCCAGCAGGCTGGCAAGGGTGGTGGCCCAGGCGTAGTGGCTGATTGCCCTGGTTGTCACCACAGGCCCCTTCACCACCGGCAGCATCGGAATCCCCACCGAGCGGTAGTCGTCTGCCAACAACAGGGCCAGGGCCCAGAAATGGGCCGGGGTCCAGAGCATCACCAGGCCAAACAACCACCATCCGCCGAGACCGATGTGGCCCGTGGCGGCCGCAGCCCCCACCAGGGGGGGGATCGCTCCTGCCAGGCCGCCGATCACGATGTTTTGGGGGGTGCGGGGCTTCAGCACCACCGTGTAAAGCAGCACATAGCTGCAAAGACCAAGCAGGGAAAGGCTGGCGGCCAGGCAGTTGACCCCCATCACCAGCAGCAAGGCGGCGCTGCAGGCCAAAGCCACGGCAATGCTCAGGGCTTGGGAGCCGCTTAGCCGCCCAGAGGGCAGGGCCCTGCCGCTGGTGCGCAGCATCCGGCCATCCAGCTCTTGCTCCCAAACGCAATTCAGCACCCCCGCCGCGGCCGCCGCCAGGGCGCCGCCCCCCAGGGTGCAGGCCAGCCGGGGCATGGGCATCGGCCAGCTTTCCGTGAGCGCCATCCCCCCCAAGGTGGTGGCCAGCAAAAGCGGAATTAGTCGAGGCTTAGCAATCTCGAGCCAGGGGGGCAACTTCAGCCGTTTTCGGCTGGGCACCACGGCCTCGCGGCTGAGGGCAGCATCAACCATGGAGGGGATCCGCAGGGGGGAAAGGCCGTAGGGCCAGGGCTGATGCAGCAAGGGTGGCCACCAGGAGGGCAGCCACCAGTTGGTGGGCCACGGTCACCAGCGGTTCGGCTAAGGCCAGGCGCAGGGTGAGCACCCCCAGCATCACCTGGAGGGCCGCTAGCAACCCCGCCGCCACCACCAGGCGCCGCACTGGCATCACACAGGGCTGGGCCAGCACCCAGAGGGCCGCCAGGCTGCAGGCCGCCGCCGCCGGGGTGGCCAACAGGCGGTGGCCCAGCAGCCATTGGCAACCTTGGGCCAAGCGCAGACAGCTGCCACTGGCCCACTGGGTGGCCATCAGGGCGCCGGCAATGCATTGGCCGTAAACCAGCAGGCCAGCGCCGGCGGTGAGCCAGATGGCCCCCCGGGGCCGGGGACCGGCCAGGGGTGGCTGCAGTAACTGGGCCGTGGCACTGAGCAGGGCCACCAGGGCCAGGGCCAGGGCCAAGTGGGCGCTCACGATGTCGAAGCGCAGTAATTGGCTAACCGTGAGCGCCCCCAGGGCCCCCTGGGCAGCCACCAGCCCCAGGGCGGCGGCGCTCAACCAGGGCAGCCAGCGCGGTTGGCCAGCCCGGTCGAGCAGGGCCATGGCCAGCAACAGGATTAAGCCAATGCCCACCAGAAAGGCATCTAAACGGTGAAACCACTCCAGAAACACCTGGAGGTTCATCTGGCGGGTGGGTAGCAGGCTTCCGTAGCAAAGCGGCCAATCGGGACAGGCCAAGCCCGCCTCCATCACCCTCGTGGCACCGCCCACGGCCACCAGGGCCACCAGGGCCACCACCAACTGCCGGGTGAGGCTCCGGGGGGTGGGGGCAAAAGTGAAAAAAACTGGGGGGAATGCGATCACGCCAAGGGCCACGGGGTCTCCTCTGGCGAGAGGATTAGGGGCAAGGTAGCGATCAAACCGGCCTCGAAGTCTTAGAAACCCGAATCGATCAGCAGGAGGTCAGGCTTTCAGCACCCCCAGCGGAAAGCTGGAGAGCGGTGCTGCCTCCCCCGCTTGATTTTGTGGGGCTTGCCCTATCTAGGCCTGGTCAAACAGGGCAGAATCGCCCCATTGGTCCGAAAAGTACCCATGGCCCAAATTGCAACCCTGGTGGGGGAGCCACTGCTCAATAAAGCCCGGGACCTGAGCAGTAGCAGCCCCGAACAAATCGCCAGGGCCTGCGGCTATGTGGGACCCGGCGGCCGCGTATTGAAAAAAGCCTTCTATCGCGCTCTGGTGGAAGCCAAAGGTTTTGTATTACCCGAGGCCGATGGCAGTGGCTTCCGGGGCCGCCAGGCCGAGTACCGCACCCGGGTACATGGCAACGGCAACCTCCTAATTGGCAACGCCTACACCCGCCGCCTGGGGCTCGAACCGGGCCAGGAATGCCGGATCGAGCTGCACCAGGAAACAGGCACCATCTGGCTGCGCCCCCTGGGGGACGAGCCAGATGACCAAATCGATCAGGCGGCAGTGGCTGAAGACTGATGCTCGGAGCCAGGGGTTTTATCCCCATGGAGCATGCTGCCAAAGGCAATCAAATCAATGCCTGAGAAGAGGAAGCTCACTCCCACCAGGATGCCGAGCACCGAGAGCAGCCCCCAGAACTTCATTGAAAGGATCAACACACCAAGCACCAAGGTGACAACGCCATTGGTCAAACCCCAGCCCCAGCCTTGAATGTTTCGGTGGCTCAGGGCGGCGAAAATTGCCACGATTCCTTCCACCAAAAACACAATTCCAATGGCCACACTCAGGGCTGCCACCTGGGTGGCGGCGGGCACCCCCCCCTCGGCGAATTGCTTGAGGATCGTGCCGCCAGCCACCAGGAAAAGGGTTGAAACCACCAAACGCCAGAACACCAACCAGCCCTTCAGGCCCTGCCGGCGGAAGATGTTGTTGATCCAGCCCACGATGCCGCCCACCAGGAAGGCAATGCCCACCACGGCGGTCACACCAAAGGAAGCCACCACGGGGAAGATCAGGGCCAGCAGACCAAGCACAAGGAGGAGTACCCCCTCGGCAATGGAGAAAGACTTGAGCATGGGAAAGAGGAACTCCCTCGGAACCTAGGAAGCCCAGCCCTGCTCGGCCAGCCAACCACTGGTCAATGTTGCATTGGCTGGGTTTGTAGAGCCAGCCAACTTGGCAGGTGCCAGCAGCCGTTCCACGTATTTAGCCAATAGGTCAGCCTCCAGGTGCACCGCTTCCCCCAGCCCCAGGCGGGCCAGGGTGGTGTGCTCCCAGGTGTGGGGTATCACCGCCAGCCAAAAGCGGGAGCCATCGGCGCTGCAGCCCGCCACGGTGAGGCTGATGCCGTTCACCGCCACACTGGCTTTGTCACAGATGTATCGGCCCAGGGCCGGGTCTTGCCACGCCAACTCCAGGCGCCAGGAATGGCCCTGGTGCTCCAGGGCCACCACCTCGCCCAGGCCATCCACATGGCCGCTAACCAAATGGCCCCCCAGGCGATCAGAGAGCCGCAGGGCCGGCTCCAGATTCACCCAGCCCCCCCGCCGCGCCTTGGCGCCCAGGGCAGTGCGCTGCAGGGTTTCCCAGCTCACATCCGCTTCAAAGCCATCGCTGCAAAGGCGCCGCACCGTGAGACACACCCCATCCACGGCAACGCTGTCCCCCAGGGCGAGGGGCGCCAACTCCCCTGGGCAACGCACCCCAACCCCCTCAGGGATAGAGCGCAGTTCACCCACGGCCTGAATCAATCCCGTAAACATCTCTGCAGGGGCCTGGACAGTTCTGGCCATAATCATGGGAGCTGTCGGCACCGCTGCCATGGTGGAAATGACCGTGGCTGGCATTGCCCTTGATGCCGCAACCCGCAGTCCGATCGTGCTGCTGCGCGATCCCTCCGGCCGCCGACAGGTGCCGATCTGGATTGACCAGGCCCAGGCCCACAACATCCTGGCGGGCCTGCGCCAGATCGAGCCGCCCCGACCGCTCAGCCACGATCTGATGGCCACGTTGATGGCCTTAGGGGAGCTGGAACTGCAACGGGTGATCATCCACGCCATCGAGGAGAACACCTTCCGGGCGGTGTTGAAGTTGACCGATGGCCAAGGGGAAAGCCACGAGATTGATTGCCGCCCCAGTGATGCGATCGCCCTAGCCCTGCGCACTGGCAGCAGCCTGTGGATGCTGGAGGAAGTGGTGGGTGATGCCTCGATTCCAGTGGATGCCGAGGCCGATGCCGAAGAAGTGGCAGATTTTCGCCGCTTTGTGGAAGGCCTCAGCCCAGCGGCCCTGATCCGCAACAAGGGCAAGGGCCACCCGGATCCCCAAGCTGATGATGAAACCAGCCCCGAAAGCCCCTAGGCGAGCCTTTGGCTCTGGGCCGGAGATATCGCTGTTCACCCTGGGCACCATGCGGGCCCTTGCCAGCCCCCAACAGCTTGAGCAGGTGCTGGAAGCAGCCCTGGCGGCGGGCATTAACCACCTGGAAACAGCCCCGGCCTACGGCCCCAGTGAGCGTTACCTGGGCCGGGCCCTGACTCGCCTAGGGGTCGCCAGAGACCAGGTGGTGATCACCACAAAAATGCTGCCTGGGTTTGGCCTTGGGGAGGGCAAGCAGCAGCTGCGCCAAAGCCTGCAACGGCTGGGGCTGGAGCGCTTAGACAACTTGGCCGTCCATGGCCTCAACCTGCCCGAACACCTGGCCTGGGCCACCGCAGGTCCCGGGGCTGAGCTGTTGGCCTGGGCCCAGGGGGAGGGGCTGGTGGGCCAGGTGGGTTTCAGCAGCCACGGCAGCAATGAACTGATCGCCGCCGCCCTGGCCAGCGGGGCCTTTCGGTTTGTGAGCCTGCACCTGCACCTCTTCGATCAGGAACGATTGCCCCTGGCCCAAAGGGCCCTAGCCGAGGGCCTGGGGGTGCTGGCCATTTCCCCCGCCGATAAGGGCGGCCAGTTGTATGCACCCCCAGCCCAATTGAGCGCCGACTGTGCCCCCTTCCATCCCCTGGAATTGGCCTACCGCTTCCTGCTGGCCCAGGGGATCAGCAGCCTCACCCTGGGGGCCGCCCAAGCCACGGATCTGGCCTGGGCCGGGCGGCTGGCCCAGGGCGGTGGCCCCCTAAGCGCCGGGGAGCAACGGGTGATCGCAGCCCTGGAGCAGCGGCGCCGCCAGCGGTTGGGGGCCAGCTACTGCGGCCAATGCCGTGCCTGCCTGCCCTGCCCAAACCAGGTGCCGATCCCGGCCCTGCTGCGGCTTCGCAACCTGGCGGTGGGCCACGGCATGGAAAGCCACGCCAAGGAGCGCTACGCCATGGTGGGCCAGGCGGGCCATTGGTTCGAAACGGTCAATGCCGCCGCCTGCCAGCACTGCGGCGATTGCCTGCCCCGCTGCCCCCTGGGCCTGCCAATCCCAGAATTACTGGCCGACACCCACCAAAGGCTGGCCGCCCCCCCGGGCCGGCGCCTATGGGATTGAACTTTGCCAAAGGGCTGAGTCGGCCTGGCGCTGGGCCGCCGTGGTCGGCAGCAGGGTGCTGCAGCGGGCCAGCAGCGGCTCCGGCGGCAACAGCAGTTCGCTAAAGCGCTGGCGGGCCAGGGCCGCCGCCAACTGGGGGCGCTGCAGGGGGGGGGTGAAGCCCGCCCGCAGCAACTGATCAAGCAGCGGCGACTGGCGGGGGGCCCCCAGCCAGTCGGGGGGGGGCAGCACGGCGCCGCTACGGGGCAGTAGCAAGAGGCTCCACCAGAGCACGCTGCCTTCCCTAGGCAGCACGGCCCGCAGGCGGCTATCGCGGTTTAGCAAGGGCACCACTGCCCCGCTGGGCACCACCGCCGCCTGGGCGGTGCCGTTGAGCAGCAGGGTGAGGGCATCGCGGTCGTTGAAGCCCAGGGCCTGGCGCCGCAAGCGCGGCAACACCGCAGCGGGGTCGCCGATCCTCCTGGCGATATCGATCACCAGCCGGGGGCTGGCGGGCAACAACAACTGACCCCGCAGGCTGGGGTCCAGCAGGAGCTGCCAGCTGTCACCAACCAGGTCAAAGCGATCCCGCAGCACCAATAGCCAGGGGCCGAAACCCACCGGCAACCCCCAGGGGCGCAGGGCCTCCGCCTGGGGCAACAGGCCCTCGCTGGCCGGCCCCGCCGGCCAAGGGGCATAGGAACTGGCTGGGAGGCCGGTGGCCCAGCCATCGCTGAGGGCCAGCAGGGCGGCCCCGCGGGGGGGCGTCGCGGCCGCCTGCAGCTGCCAAGGCTCCACCCCCCAATCGCCGGGTAAGCGCTGTAACCAAGCTTTGGGCAGCAGCCCTGTTGGCATCGCCAGCCGCCGCCGCGGGCTGGGGGCACAGGCCGTCAACAGACCCGTACCGGCGAGCAGGAGCAGCTGGCGGCGGGAGAGGAAAGGGCCCATCCCCCGACCCTAGGCAGCCAAGAGCAGGCCGCAGGCTCGATCACAGGCAGCGGCCAACAGCTCTGGCTCAATGCCGGCCAATTCGGTAAGAAACGCCAGGCCCCCGGCCCCCACCCCCTCCTTCACATAGCCCGCCTCGTAGTCCCGCAGGGCCTGCTGCTGACAGCCATCGAAACGCAGGCTGCTGCTGAAGCTCAGCGGTTGCAGCTGCCAACGCTGGCCAATGCGCTGGAGCAGCTCCCCCAGGTTGCTGCCCGGCTCCTCCGCCACCCAGGCGGTGGTTACAAGGGCCGTGCGGGCCGCCAACCGACGGCGCTGGGCCGGGGGCGCCAGGGCCAGCGCCAGGGCCAATAGCGCCGCCATCTGGCTGCCACCGGCCAGCAGCAGTAGCGGCTCTGCCGACTGGGCCCCTGGGGGGGGACCCGGCGCAAAAGCCGGCTCAAACAGCCCCTCCAGGAGCCCTACGGCTAAGGCCTGCATCGGATCACCCAGGGCACAGAGCACCGCCAGGGGATCGCCAGGGTCCCGGCCCCCGGCCAGGGCCAGCCCCTGGGCCACCAGCTGGGCCCGCAGCCCGTGGGGGGGGCTGCGCAGGCTGCCACTTACTAAACCCTGCACCTCCAAGCCCAGGCCTGTGAGCACTGCCTCGGCGGTGCTGGTGCCTCCGGGCACACATTCCGCCAGCACCAGCAGGCCCCCGGGTTGGCGCTCCCGCCAACTGCGCCCCAGCCGTTTACCCATGGCCCGCCGCCGGGCTACTGCAGCCGGGGCCATGGCGGCACCGCTGCTAAGGCACTGGGCCGGGGGCAGCCCCAGGCGCAGGTGGGGCACCGCCGGCGCCACGGCACAGCCGGCATCCAGCACCAGGGCCGGAAAAGCCAGGGCCTGCAGCGCCACCCAACTAATCAAAGCCGGACTCACCCCCGCCGGCAGGGGCGGCAGGGCATGGGGCCTCTGGGCCATGGGCCCCAGCAACAGCAATTCGGCATCGGCCGCCGCCGTAAACAGCCGTGACTCCGGAGTAGCTCCAGCGGCGGATATCCCCGGCACGGCAGCGGTGGCAGTACCGCCAAGCACCAGTAGCAGCTGGGCTTTGCCCAGGCCCAGGGCGATGCGGGCCTCGGCCCG
Organism: Synechococcus sp. UW140; assembly: GCA_943369595.1. Classification (GTDB taxonomy): domain Bacteria; phylum Cyanobacteriota; class Cyanobacteriia; order PCC-6307; family Cyanobiaceae; genus Synechococcus_D. The sequence continues at coordinate 7,645 of CALRNU020000024.1, read as the reverse complement.
CCAGGCAGCCCCAGGGTCAGAGGGGATCAAGGGCAAGCAGCGGTTGCAATAGGGGCGGCGGCGCTGGAATGGGCTGGCGCAGCCTTGGGAAAACCCAATGGGCCACCGCATGGATTGCGCTCACATACACCAGGTTTTGGAGCAGCACCAGGCCCACGGCCATCAACTGCACCTGCTGCAAGTCCGGCGAGCTAAACAAGTGCAGGCGATCGGCCAGGGCCTCCAACACCCCAGCAGCAGCCCCGGTAAGTACCACCCAAAGGTTCTCGCCCAGCAGCAGCGAGAGCACCGCCACCCGCACCAAAAAACCCACGGTGCCGATCACCAGCCCCCCTGAGATGGAGCCCCACCAAGACCAGCCCCTCCCCCAGCAATACCCCAACCAGAGGGCCAAAAACCCATAGGGGAAAAGCATCAAAGGCCCCCGCACCGGCCCCATAAGCACCACCAGCAGCAGCAGCGCCACGGCCACCCCCTCCAGGGCCGCCCGGGGCCCCTGGCGCAGTTGCAGCAGGGCGAGGGGCAGGGGGATTGCTAAACGAAATATGGCGTCGCCGATGGGCAGGTAATAGATGGCCACCCAAAGCAGACCTGTGCTGGCGGCCATGTAGGCGGTTTCCGTAAGCCGCCGGGCCTGGCGCCGCCGCTGGGCCAACTGCCGATCAGCGGCCATGGGCTGGGGTGGGCCCAGGGCTCGGGCTCGGACTCTGGGCCTGGGCCTGGGCCGCCGGGCTTACCCGCTCGATCGTTTCCACTTCAAAGGGAAGATTGGCGGCCCGCAGGGCCCTGGTGAGGGCCTCCGCCGGGGCGGAAGGATCGGCCATGGGTAAGCGCAACACCACCCGATAGGGCACAGGGGTAACTGGTTTGGTTTCAGCCATGGGCTTGGGCTCGAGCACAGTTTTAGGTTGCTCTACTTGCTTTTGCTGCCCTGGCTTTTGCTGACCAGCGGGCTTGGCTTCTGGCGTTGGTTTTGGCTGCTCAGCGGGCCTTTGTTTCTCTAAGGGTTTGGCTGCTGCCCCAGGGGCTGATTCAGGGGTTGGGCCAAAGCTATTGCCCAACTGCTGGCCCAAGGGGGTGTTGCTGCAGCCGCCCAGCCCCAGGGCCAGCAGCAGGGGCAGGACCGCCCCCAGGCCCTTCGGAAGCAGTGGCAGGAAGCGCCCCATCAGCTGTCGCCGATCCTGCTGACCCGCACGGCACTGGCGCGGGGCCGACCAGTTTTGGTAGTAGCCGGGGGCTTCTTAACGGCAGTGGTTTTTGCTGCCGGCTTCTTGGCGGCAGGTTTCTTGGCTGCAGGCTTCTTATCGGCGCTGGCGGCAGGCTTGCGGCTGCGACCCTTGGCGGTGGCCGCCTTGGCCGCCAGCAGCTCCAAGGCCTGCTCCACGGTGATGCTTTCGGCGCTGGCCCCTTCGGGCAGGGAGGCATTCACCTTGCCCTGTTTCACATAGAGGCCATAGGGCCCATCAAACACCTGAATCGACTCCTCGGAGCCCTCTGGGGCCCCCAGGTCCCGCAGGGCAGTGCGGCCCCCGCGGCCCTTCTTCGGAATCGCCAGCAACTCGAGGGCCCGATCGATTTCAACGCTGAGCACATCGTCTTCGGCTTTGAGGGAGCGGTAGTCCTTCTCCCCCTTGCCCTTGTCGTGGACCACATAGGCGCCAAAACGGCCTAACCCGGCCTGAATCTTGCCCCCCTCCGGGTGGTCCCCCAGCAGCCGCGGTAATTGCAAGAGGCCACAGGCGGCCTCCAGGCTGAGATCTTCCGGTTTGGTGCCCTTGGGCAAGGAGGCGCGCTTGGGCTTGGGGGTTTCCTCGGTGGCCTGGCCCCGCTGCACATAGGGGCCGTACTGGCCAAACAACAAATAAACCGCTTCACCAGTAGCTGGATCAACCCCAAGGCTTTCCGGCCCCTCCGCCTTCTGTTTCAGCAACAGCTCGGCGTGGTCGGCATCGAGATCAGCGGGGGTGAGGTCCTGGGGCAGGGTGGCTTTGATCAGTTCCTCTTCGCCGTCTTCCCCGGGGCGCTTGGCCTCCAGGTAGGCGCCAAAGCGACCGATGCGCACCACGCAGGGCAGCCCCTCCAGCTCAATGGTGCGGGACACAGTGGGGTCGATATCCCCCTCCCGCTGGGCCACCTGCTGCTCTAGCCCCGCCTCCCCCCGGAAAAACTGGTCGAGATAGGGGAGCCACTGGGCAGAGCCATTGGAGATCTCATCCAGGGTGTTTTCCATCCGGGCCGTGAAGCTCGGATCCACCAAATCGGGGAAGTGCTCCTCCAGCAGGGCCGTCACCGCAAAAGCGGTGAAGCTGGGGGTAAGGGCGTTGTTCTGCAGGGTGGCGTAACCGCGATCGCAGATGGTGCCGATAATCGAGGCATAGGTGGAGGGTCGGCCGATGCCCTCCTTCTCCAGCATTTTCACCAGGGCTGCCTCGCTAAAGCGTGCCGGCGGCTGGGTTTGGTGGCCGAGGGCATCTACGCCCCGGCAGGACGGATGGCCCCCCTGTTTCAGGTGGGGCAGCAGCACCTCTTGGCCCTCGAGGGCGGCATCCGGGTCGTCGCTGCCCTCCACATAGGCCCGGAAGAAACCAGCGAAATCAATCCGCTTTCCAGAGGCCCGGAAGCGGGCGTTCTCCACCTCCAATTGCACCGCCACCAGCGTCAGCCGGGCATCGGCCATCTGGCTGGCCACCGTGCGTTTCCAGATCAACTCATAGAGCGAGAGATCCAGGCCCGCCAGGCCGCTTTCGGCGGGGGTGCGAAAGCTGGAACCCGCCGGCCGAATCGCCTCGTGGGCCTCCTGGGCGTTGCGGCTTTTGGTGGTGTACTGGCGGGGCTGGGGGCTGAGGTGATCGGCGCCGTACTTCTCCTTCACACAGGAGCGGGCCGCCCCGATCGCCTGGTCGCTGAGATGCACCGAATCGGTACGCATGTAGGTGATGAACCCGCGCTCATAGAGCCCCTGGGCCGTGCGCATCGTTTCCCGGGCCGAGAGCCGCAACTTGCGGTTGGCCTCCTGCTGCAGGGTGCTGGTGGTGAAGGGGGGTGCCGGCTTGCGCAGGCTGGGCTTCTCCTCCACTTCAGCCACGGTCCAGGCCTTGCCATCAATCGCCTTCAGCAATCCCTGGGCATCGGCCTCGGTGAGCAGCCGCACCTTGGCGCCCGCCTTGATCGCACCGGTGGCCTCATCGAAATCAGCACCACTGGCGATGCGTTCGCCGGCCAGGTGGCTGAGCTTGGCTTCAAAACTGATTTTGTCCTGTTCCAGCTGGGCTTTGAGGTCCCAATAGCTGCCGCTATGGAAAGCCCGGCGGGCCCGCTCCCGCTGCACCAGCAAGCGCACCGCCACCGACTGCACCCTTCCGGCGGAAAGGCCCCAGGCCACCTTTTTCCAGAGCAACGGCGAGAGGGTGTAACCCACGAGCCGATCAAGGATCCGCCTGGTTTCCTGGGCATGCACCAGCTCCATGTTGAGCTCGCGGGTGTCGTTGAGGGCCCGCTGGATCGCCTCCTCGGTGATTTCGTGGAAGACCATCCGCTTCACCGGCACCTTGGGCTGCAGCAGCTGCAGCAGGTGCCAGCTGATCGATTCCCCCTCCCGGTCTTCGTCCGTGGCCAGCAACAACTGGTCGGCCCCCTTGAGGGCATCCTTCAGCTCTTTAACGATTTTTTTCTTGTCCTTCGGCACCACATAGAGCGGTTCGAAGCCATCGGCGGTGTTCACGCCGAGGTTGGCCCATTTCTCTGCCTTGTGGCTGGCCGGGATTTCGCTGGCGTTATTCGGTAGATCGCGCACATGCCCCATGGAGGCCTCCACCCGGAAGGTCCGTGGCAGGAAGCCACGGATCGTGCGGGCCTTGGTGGGGCTCTCAACGATGACAAGGGTGTGGGACACAGGCTGCCGGGGCAGGGGGGTAATTGGGCCTGGAAATGGACCTGGAGTTGGAAGGGTAGATCCGAAGGGCCCTATGGACAGGGCTACCATCCCGCTAAGTACGGCCCAGTGGCCTGCCGCCCCAGCGCTGCCCATGGACACCCTCGCCCAGTCACTCCATGCGGGGGCCATCGCACCGGAGGCGGCCATCCTGATCACCCTGGTGGCCTGTTTACTCGCTGATCTGGCGGGGGAAAAGGCCGCTGCCCGCTTCGTGCCCCCCTTCACATATCTGGGGCTGGGGATCAGCTTGCTGTTGCTGGCCCTGCAGTGGGATCTGCCGGCAGCGCCAGCTTTCTTCGGTTCATTTATTACCGACAACCTTTCCGTGGCCTTCCGGGCGGTGGTGGCCACCTCCACGTTGTTGTCGCTGCTGATCAGCTGGCGCTACGTGGAACGCAGCGGCACCCCTGTGGGCGAATACGCCGCAATCCTGCTGGCGGCCACGGTGGGGGCGATGTTGCTGTGCGGTGCCACCGATCTGGTGAGCATCTTTGTGGCCCTGGAAACCCTCTCGGTTTCCAGCTATCTGCTAGCTGGCTACATGAAACGTGATGCCCGCTCCTCGGAGGCGGCTCTTAAGTATTTGCTGATTGGCTCGGCGGCGGCGGCGGTATTTCTCTATGGCACCTCGTTGCTTTATGGGGTGAGTGGTTCCACCAGCCTGGAGGCGATTGCCACCGCCCTGCAGAGCAGTAACGCCACCCCGTTAACAGCCCTAGCCCTGGTGTTTGTGTTGGCCACGGTGGCCTTCAAGATTTCAGCGGTGCCCTTCCACCAATGGACCCCTGATGTATACGAAGGCTCGCCCACCCCGGTGGTGGCCTTCCTTTCCGTGGGTTCAAAGGCCGCAGGTTTCGCCCTGGCCCTAAGGCTGCTGGTGGGTTGTTTCGGCAGCTTTGAAACCCAATGGCAGTTGCTATTCACTGTGCTGGCGGTGTTAAGCATGACCCTGGGCAACGTGGTAGCCCTGGCCCAAACATCCATGAAACGGATGTTGGCCTACAGCTCCATTGGCCAGGCCGGCTTCGTGATGATTGGCCTGGTATGTGGCACCGAGGAAGGCTTCTCGGCGATGGTGCTTTATATGGCGGCCTACCTGTTTATGAACCTGGGGGCCTTTGCCTGCATCATTCTCTTCTCATTGCGCACCGGCAGTGATCGAATCTCCGACTATTCCGGCCTTTATCAAAAGGATCCATTAATTACCCTCGGCCTGAGTCTATGCCTGCTATCCCTGGGGGGAATTCCGCCGATGTTGGGCTTCTTCGGCAAGATCTATTTGTTCTTTGCTGGCTGGGCCGATGGCCAGTATTTGCTGGTGGTAGTGGGCCTGGTCACCTCTGTTATTTCGATTTACTACTACATCTCAGTGATCAAGATGATGGTAGTGAAAGAACCCCAAGAAGCTTCAGATGTGGTTAAAGCCTATCCAGAAATAACTTGGACTTTGCCTGGGTTGCAGCCCCTACGGGCAGCACTGCTGGTGTGCCTTTTGATCACAGCCGTGGGTGGGGTGCTCTCAAACCCGTTATTTGCCTGGGCAAACCAAACGGTGGAAGGCACACCGCTACTCAAGGAGGTGATCGCCGCCAGCGGCCGCCTTCCCAGTGGCTGAAATGGCTAATCCCCCAGCGGTGGCTGAACTGCGCCATGTGTCCAAGGTCTATGGATCTGGGGAGACTGAGGTACGGGCCGTAAATGACCTCAGCCTGATCGTGCAACCGGGGGATTACCTGGCGGTGATGGGGGCCTCAGGGTCTGGTAAAAGCACTGCCATGAATATTTTGGGCTGTCTGGACCGACCCAGCAGTGGTGATTACTGGCTCCAAGGCCAATCGGTGGCAGAGCTTAGCGACGACGACCTGGCCAGCCTGCGCAACCGCGAACTCGGTTTTGTATTTCAGCAATTCCATCTGCTGGCCCACCTCAGCGCCCTGGAAAATGTGGAGCTGCCAATGATCTATGCAAACGTGCCGGCAACAGAAAGGCGCCAGCGGGCCATTGCCGCCTTGGAACGGGTGGGGTTAGGTCAACGGCTACAAAACAAACCAAACCAATTGAGCGGCGGCCAACAACAACGGGTAGCCATTGCCCGGGCGATCATCAATCGCCCCGCCCTGCTGCTGGCCGATGAACCCACCGGAGCCCTTGATTCGGAAACCACCGCAGAGGTGTTGAACATCTTTGATGAATTGCACAGCGAAGGGATCACGCTGATGCTGGTGACCCATGAGGCTGATGTGGCCCAAAGGGCCCAACGCATCCTGCGTTTTCGCGATGGCAGCATCGAAACCGAAGGCTAGAGCTTCTAGCCAGCCTCAGCTTTTCCGGGCCAAACCCTTCAGCAATTGATCAATCAGCACGGCAATCACATCCGCTTGGCCTTGGTCGCCAGGGCTCGGGCTAAGGCTGCCCGGATCAATGGCCACCCAACCATCCCCCTCCGGCCGGCGCACCTCAAAGTGCAGATGGGGCCCCGTACTTAGGCCGGTGCTTCCCACCCGACCAATCACATCCCCCTGGTGCACCTTCTCTCCGGGCTGCACAAACAATTCCGAAAGGTGCCCGTAAAGGGTGCGCCGCAGCGGTCGACGGTGCTCCAATTCCACCGCCAAGCCATAGCCACCGGCCAAACCAGCGCTCATTACTGTGCCATCGAGGGCTGCCACCACCGGCGTCCCCTCGGGCGCCGCCAGATCCCTGCCGGCATGCAAGATCATGCTGCCCAAAATCGGATGGAGCCGCCAGCCAAAGCCACTGGTGGTGATCGCACTGCCGATCAAAGGAAACAGCAGGCCGCGGTTGCCATTACCCACCAAGGGCGCCGGCCGGGGGGTCACCCGCAGCACATTCGCCAGGGAAAAGCTGCCTTCGCCCCCCACCAATAGGGCACTCACCGGCACCGTGAGGGGCGGCAGCGGCAAACCCTCGGCACTCACCCTGAAGGGCCGTCCTTCACTGTCGCGGCCTAAAAATGCCACCCCCTGGGCCCGGGCACATTCCCGCTGGCTCATCACCCCGGTACGGCAAAGCTCCCGCAGGGGTGGCCCCCCCATGCCGGCCACCCCTGGGCGCAGGGGGGTTCCCCCTTGCTCCAACTGCCGACGTTCCCGCAGGGTGATCGCCCCCTGGCGTTCCAACTCCTGCAGCGAACGGTCGAACTGCAAAGGAGGTGCGGCGGCCCGCGGTGGGGGCAGGCTTGGGGCTAAGGGGGCAGGGCTGGCCGGGGCCGGCAACATTGGTGCCGGCGGCAGGGCCCCAGGATCTTCCAGCTGCGCCAACAGCGGTGGCGCCAAGAGCACCAAAGGGATCAGGGGAAGGAACCTAAGCATGGCCATAGTTTTGCAGCAGCAGCGACCACTGGGTACCGATGCCAGCGGCCGAGGCAAAATTCACCAAACAAACCCAGCGAAAACCACTCGGAAGATCCAAATAAACCTTTACACAAACAAAGCTTTTGAAAGCTAAAAATCCCTACGCCGCCATCCAATAAATAGAAAACAAATGGGGAGGGGGTGAAAAGATGATATTCAAAAAGATAGAATTCAAATATATTAATAAATAGGGACTCCTGAAAAAGCCAGATCGATTGCAGCGCAGCTTGTTTCAGCGATCAAAACCCGATAAACTGGCCTCGATCAGGGCAATTGACGATTGCTACAACTGCTGAGCACTGCAGATGTACCGGAAACACCATAACGGGCAGCTCAC
>CALRNU020000023.1:0-49046 GCA_943369595.1 Synechococcus sp. UW140 | reverse complement strand
AATGGTTGAACTCTATCCTGGTGTCCATGGCGCAGTGGTCCCACACCGATCCATCTCGAACTCGGAGGTGAAACACTGCAGCGGCAACGATAGTTGGGGGGTAGCCCCCTGCAAAAATAGCTCGATGCCAGGTAAAAATTTCTCTTTTTAAATCAGCCACCCTGGATGGGGTGGCTTTTTTTATGACCTATTAGACTTCTTTCGCTAATCTTTAATCGGATAGTCCCGATCAAGCAGCTGCATTTGATCTCTGTCCTTGGTGCCATGAGTCGCCGCCGCCTGAGGCCCCTATTTCCCCTGGTGCTTAGGGTGATTGCCATCTGGAATCGCCATGGTTGTGTTGATCTAAGTGCTGCGTTTGCTTTTCATAGTCTCCAATCGATTTTCCCTTTCCTATTGCTTTGCATGGGTGTTGGGGCAAGGGTCTTTGGTCAGGAAGATGGTGCATTTCATCAAATAATTGAAGCTTCTGAACAGTTATTGCCCCCTGGTACAAGCGTAATAATTAGTGAGGCGTTGGCTAAGTTGTACCGCCAGGGCCGAGGTGCTGGACTGGTTGGTGGTTTGGTTCTTTTGGTGACTGCCAGTAATGCCACTCTTTCTTTGCAAAGGGGGGCTGACCGACTTTGGCGTGATTATTCTCCGCAACTAGCCGGTGCCCATTCATTTGCTTGGCATTTACGTGATCTCTTAAGGCAGCGATTGAAAGCGGTGGGGGGGGCTTTGTTACTTTCAATTCTTTTATTGATTAATCAAGTCACCACGCCGCTGAAATTGATGCTTTTGACTCTCTGGGAGGGGCTTTCTAATTGGTCTTTGGTGTTGCCAGATTTCTGGCAAATGCCAGCTCGTTCTTTTACCTTTGCCGTTGCCAGTTGGGTTGGTCTTCTATTCATATCGCTTCTATTGCTACTTTATTTGCCTAGCCGTCGGCCACCGTTGCTGTTTTTATGGCCGGGGGCGGTTTTGATCTCTACCGCACTCACCCTGGTAAATCCCTTGCTTGGGGGCTTGCTGGTTTGGGCTAGTTCTCGCTTTCTGGCCTATGGTTTGGTGGGTGGGGTGATTCTTCTCACCCTTTGGGTTTGGTTGGTGGGACTGATTCTTTATTTCGGGATGGCCTCTGCTGTTGCTCTAGCGCCTCGGCCCCCAGGGCGGGGATCCGCATCTGGAAGCCTGATTCAAGTGGCTGATATCCAGGCAGAATAATACTGATTTAGGTTTGCTGCCCCAGGCTTATGGATCGACTTGTGTTAATCAGGAAACTGCGTCTGCCTTTGCCGCTAATCGCAGTTTTATCAGTGGGTGCGTTTGTATTTGTACCGTTGGCGTTGCTAACCGTGGTGCCGGCAATATTGCTGCTGTTTTTCAGTTTGGTGGCCGGAGTGGGGTTGGTGCTATCGAGCTGGGCCGTGGTGGAACTGCTTGCCTTTATAGAGCGTTGGATGGAGCGTGATGGGCGCTTCCGGCATTAACTCTGCACCAATTATTGCAGGAAGCTAGTAATATCTGTTGCCTGGTTATTTGCTTCTGCTTTTATTCGTTCTTGATCTTGATTGCTGATTTTGATTGTTGCTTTTGGCTGCAGTTAATTGCGTTTAAGGTGTGCATTGCATCTGTCAGTCTGGGTGTTCTTCGATCACTAACACATATACTTCTTCCACTTCCATTGTTTCATCTAGGAAGCTGCGGTAGTGCCTGGCGGTGTGACGCATGGCCTCCCCAGCCCCTCGCATTAGCAGAGCATTTAAACCGCCCCCTACCACTGCTCCGCCCACGGGTAGCAGCCTGCCAAGCCCAAGCCAGCTGCGTTTGGCAAGGGCCAGGCTTAGTTTTTCGCCAAGCAGGCGCTGAAGTCGCTGGGCGGCTTCCCTTGACAGATTGACTAAAAGTTTCTTTGCAGCTTGTTCCCCCAGGCGGCTACCCAGTAATCGCAATAGTTCATTCACCCCTAAGCCCATGGCCGCTGCCATAAGGATTGGTCTGTGTTGTTCTGCTTCCAGTTCCACCCCAAATAGGGTGAAGATTGCTGCGGCTAGTTCGATTTCCGCGTAGAGAAAATACAAGAGATCACCCCCGCCGGCGGGCAGGGTCAGCACTCCGCCCAGGCCAGCTAGGGCCCCGGTGCCGGCGGTGCGCCACATGGCAGCTTGAATCGCTTGCTCCACTAGGCCATCGGCATCACCATCGGGATTCCTCAGCCGCAGCCGCCTGCCCCACTGGATGCCTTGGCTCTGGGCCCGTTGGAGGCCAGCGGAAACGATTGGCAGTTCCAGCAGGCTTGCCACCAGGTTCAAGGTTGGGGATGGCGCCGTTGGGCTCATCGCTGCTCCTGGGTGATTTTTCTTTGGATCAGGCTTCCGGTTGAGCCAGGGGGCTGAGGCTGAGATTCTCTGGGTCCAGTTGCTGGATCTCCTGGCTCACCTGTTGCAGCACCTCTAAGCAGCGCTTTTCGTAGCCCATGGCCTCGGCATAGAGCTCCGGGAGCCGTTCGATTTCCAGATCTTCGCTTTGGAGTTGTACCAAGCTGCGCTCCAGGGCCCCTTGGGCTTCCGCATAGGTCAACTGCTTGCCAGGGCTGGCTTTGCTTTTCTTGGCCGCAGCGCTAGCCATCAGGCTTCCCCGTTTGTTTCAGGTTGCCATGCCTGCACAGAAAGTTGAAGGACCCCATCGCTCAGTTGGGCGCTGATCTCGGTTCCCGGTTCAATCCCAGCGCCGGAGCGCAGCACTTGGCCCTGGCGATTACGCAGGATGCTGTAACCCCGGCGCAGTAACCGGGCAGGGGCAAGGGCTTGGAGCAGGGCCGATTGTCCGGCCAATGGCAGCTGCCGTCGCTCCAGGTACCGCTGGGCCGCCCAGCGCCGCCGTTCCCCCTGGCGACCGGCCATGAGCCGCTGCTCTTCCCTATGCAGGGTGCCATGGATCTGCTGGCGCCAGAGTCGGCCCAACTGTTCCATGTGATTGAGTTCTTCTTGGCGGTGGGGCAGCAGGGCCACGAGGGCTGCGGTGGGAGTGGCAGCCCGCTGGTCTGCCACCAGGTCTGCCACGGTGATGTCATCCTCATGGCCGATGCCGGTGATCACCGGCACCGGGCAGCGGGCCAGGCGGCGGGCCAATTGCTCGCCGTCAAAGACCGCTAGGTCTTCGCGGCTGCCGCCGCCCCTGGCAAGCACAACGGCATCAATGCCCAGGGCCTGCCAGTGGTCTTCCAGTTGATCCAGCACCCGACAAATCTGGGCCTCTACCTCCCCTTGCACGGGAATCGCCACCACCAGCAGGCCGCAGCTGGGCCAGCGTTGTTGGGCCGTTCGCAGCAGATCTGCCAAGGCAGAACTTGGCACGCTGGTAAGGAGGGCAATGGCCCTTGGGAAGCGAGGTAGGGGACGTTTGCGTTCGATGGCCAGCAGGCCTTCCGCGTCAAGGATTGCTTTAACGCTCTCAAATCGCCTTAGCACCGTGGAGAGGCTGGGTCGCAGGTCGAGCACCTGAACGCTGAGGCTGGCCCTGGCGGCCCAGAAATTCAGTTTTCCCACCACGGTTACGCCATCGCCGTCCCCGGGGCGATAGTCCAAACGGCTGAGGCTGGAGGCCCAAATCACGGCTGGTATCGAGGCATCTCCATCGCTGAGGCTGAGCCAAAGGTGACCCTTCTTCAGCACTGGTTTGATTACGGTGGCCTCCAGCAGGAAGCGGGGAGCAAAACCTCGGTCCAGCAAAACGCCGATCGCTTCATTGAGCTGGCGCACCGAGTAGGTGGGCAGCTCCATCAGTGCTTGAGCTGGCGGTAGCAATGCCACCAGAAGAGGCTTAAGGGGCCTGTGGTTAGTAATAACCCGAGGCCCCAAGCGGTGTCGCTACGCACAAGCCCCACGAAAGCAAAAATCAGGGCGGAGCTCAGTAGCCGCGAGCCATCGCGCCGGTTGGTTACGAACAGTCGCAAGGATTTGAAACCTAAGTTGCCAGCCTATAGAGCCGAGGCGAGAGCAAAAAAAAGAGGGGGCGATGCCCCCTCAAAATTCTTTTTGTAAACCGGCTCAGCCGAGACCCACTTGGGAAAGGATGCCTTGGCCGGTCAGGAGCTCGGTGCCCAGACCGATAACGAAGCCCAGCATGGCAAGGCGGCCATTCCAGGTCTCAGCGAAAGCGACGAAACCGAAGCGGGATTGATTGGTGTCAGCCATTGGGGGTGCTCAGAGATGAACTGCGGGAATTGTAACGAATCCTTGAGCTTTCTTGACAGTGTTCGGCGATACCAGGGGAAGGCTTTTTTGACAGCCGCCCGGCTTCGGGTTAGGCAGGGGCTTGCTGTGGGCTGAGTTCCTTGGTCAATCGCGCCCAATTCGAGGCCCAGGTGCAGGTGATCTTGCCCGTAGATCCCAGGCTGGTACTGGTAACGGACCTGGATGGCACGCTTTTGGCCGGTGATCCCCAGGAGCGTCAGTTTTTATATCGCTGGCTGACTGACCGTAGGGATCAAGTGCTGCATATTTACGCCACCGGCAGGGAGCTGCGCTCCATTGCCGCCCTCTTCCAAGACCCTGATCACCCGGAATTGCGCCAGCCCCACCTGGTGATCAGCGATGTGGGCTGCACCGTTGCCTGTGGGGAAAGCCTCCAGGTGGTGCCGCTGCTGGTGGAACCCATTGAGGCGCTTTGGGGGCCCTGTGCCGCGCGGGTGCGGGCCATCACCGCCGGGCAGCCAGGCCTGAGCCCCCAGCCGGTTTGGAGCCAAAGGCGCCACGCGTTTTACGCCGATCCGGAGTTACTGGATCCGCTGCTTTTAGATCGCTTAGCCCAGGAGGGCGTTGATTGCCTGTTCTCTGACGGCCGTTACCTCGATGTGTTGCCCGCCGGGGTTAATAAGGGCAGCACTTTGCAACGGCTGCTCCAGGTGCTGGAGCTAGGGGAGGTGCCTGTGCTGGTGGCGGGCGACAGCCTCAACGATCTGGCCATGTTTCAGGCAGGCTATCCAGGGGTGATGGTGGGTAATGCCGAAAAGGCGCTGAGGGCCCATTTACCCCAACTGAGGGACACCTATCTGGCCTCAGCCCATGGCTGTGGCGGCATCCTGGAGGGGTTGGCCCATTTCGGCTTCGGGCCGCTGCTCTCCCCGCTGGTTTGAGATGACTACGTCAGTACAAATTCTTGGTTATGGCTCGGCGGTGCTCACCACCTGCAGCTTCTATCCCCAGGCGATAAAGACCCTGCGCACCAATGAAACCCGGGGGATTTCCCTGCGCATGTATCTGCTCTTCACCCTGGGGATCACGGGCTGGGGGATCTATGGCTATCTCAATCGGGATTGGCCGGTGTTCGTGGCCAACCTGGTGACCTTTCCGGCCTCAGCGGCGATCTTGGAGCGCAAACTTCAGGCCCAGGGGGCCCTACGCCGCCAACGACAGCACCAAGGCAAATAGGGCTGAGCTCACTAGTCCCACCGCCGCCAGCAGTCGGACAAGGGAGCCGGCCAGGAGGGCGGAGAAGAACATAAATAGAATCTAAAGATTTTGCCGACTCCTTTTTAGCCCATGGGTCTGGGCCTGGCGGTGTCGCTTCGCACCACTTTGCATTTAGTTGGAAAGCTTGCCTGGCTCAGCGCACATGGCGGGTGCCATCAACCGGGTGGTACACCTCGCCGGTGGTTTCTTCAAACACGATGGCCGGTAGACCCGTTTCAAACATGGTCTGGATCGCTTCCTTCAGGTAAGGATTCCAGCCTCCGGTAGACACCTTGCCGTGGCGCACGGTCCAGTCCCAGGTCCCCTGGAGATCCCTGGGGATGCGGCCTTCCCGGTCCCGGCGGGCCACCAGGTCCTGGGATTCCACCAGGCCCACCAGGATCGGATCCTTGCCGTAGGCAGGGGTGATCGTGAGTTCCAGGCGGACTGGATCTTCTTTAACCAGCCTTAGCCGAAACCGCGGCGGCAGTTTCACCGCCTTGAGGACGGCCGCCACAACCTTTGTTCTCTGATCCAACTGGACTCCTCCGGCCTGCATCAGCTCATCTAGGCAGGTCACCCCAGCTTGCGTGATCGAGGTGCGGCCCGGCCAGGGGTTGGGGGGGGAAATTAGCTTTCGGGGTGTGGTTCGGGCCGGCTGCTGCCACTTTCTTCGCTGAAACGCACCGTGAGCAGCTCCTCCCGAGTGATTTGGCCCTCCGCATCAAGCAGTTCCGGATGAATGGTGGGCTTTGGCTTTTCCGGGGGGGTGGCCACCGCTGAAAAGCCTTGACCCATGACTCGGAAGGCCTGCCAGAGCAGCGCTGCCATGCAGGCCCCATACAGCAGGGGAAATAATTGATTCAACCGCTGGAATCCGGGCGAAACCTATGACATCCATTCTGGGCCGAGGCGAGGGACCTGTGGCACAACTGGACACATCTCTCCTGGATTGGGCCCCTGGCAGGGGGCCCGGAAACGAATACCTTCAAACAGTGGAAAACCAGTGCTCCCTGCAGGAATGGATTTCTGATCGGGCTGATTTTTCGAGGGCAGTGGTTTTTTTGATGGAACTGATTTTTTAATGCAATGGAGCTTCTGAAGCGACGAATTTGCCCAGGGTTTGGGATTTCGGTGGCCCTCTGCCTGCAGGGAGCCTTGGCATTGCCTATGGGGCCGGCCATGGCCCAGGGGGGCTTGCCGCCGGCGGCGGGGGCCCACAGCTCCTTTGTGGCCGAGGCCGTGCGTCGGGCCGGCCCTGCGGTGGTGCGCATTGACACTGAGCGCACGGTTATTACCGGCGGGGGGATTCCCCAGGCGTTTCTGTTGGATCCCCTCTTCCGGCAGTTCTTTGGCGGCACTGCCCTGGGGGCCCCGCCCAGCCAGCGCACCGAACGGGGCCAGGGGACCGGGGTGATTTTTCAGGCCGATGGGCTGATTCTCACCAATGCCCATGTGGTGGATGGCAGTAGCCGCGTCCAGGTGGGCCTGGTGGATGGCCGCACCCTCGAGGGCAGTGTGGTGGGCACTGATCCCATTACCGATTTGGCGGTGGTGCGGGTGGCCTCTGCCACTCCCCTGCCGGTGGCCCCGTTAGGCAACTCCGATGCGGTTCAGGTGGGGGATTGGGCGATCGCCGTGGGCAATCCCTTTGGCCTAGACAACACCGTGACCCTGGGAATCATCAGCAGTACCAACCGCAATGCCAGCAAGCTCGGCATTACCGACAAGCGCCTTGATCTGATCCAAACCGATGCGGCCATCAATCCAGGTAATTCCGGCGGCCCCCTCCTCAACTCAGAGGGGCAGGTGGTGGGCATCAATGCCCTGGTCCGTTCGGGACCTGGGGCCGGGCTGGGGTTTTCGATCCCCATAAACCGAGCCAAAACCATTGCTGATCAGTTGGTTCGCAGCGGCAGGGCCAGCCATGCCCTGGTGGGCCTGGCCCTGCAGGCGGATCCCAAGGGGGCCCGGGTCGCTTCTGTGATGCCAGGGGGGCCAGCGGCCAAGGCTGGCCTACAGCCAGGCGATCTACTGCTCAAGGCGTCTGGTCAGCCGGTGCGTGATCCTGCCCAGTTCCTGCGCCTGGTGGAGGCCAGTGGCGTTGGGGAACCCCTGGCGCTGCAGCTTCAGCGTGAGGGCAAGGCTTTTACCGTGACTGTGGTGCCCGTGGAAATGGGGCGATTACTGCGTAGCCAAGCGGAGTGAATTAGCCGAGGCAAGCACTCTCCCTGGGGAGAGTCATTCCCATGGCAGGTCAGGGCGGTCGTCCAGGTCGTCGTCCCGCAGTTGCTCCCAGCTTTCGGCGGCGTCCAGCAGGTCGGCTGGGCGACTCAGCAGTTCAGCATCCCGATAGGAGAAATTTGCTGGCAGGGGGGGCGCTGAGTCTTTGGTCTCATGGCTCTGAGGCTCGGGGATCGAGTCCATGGCTTTAGGCGGTGGGATAGGAGGAAGCTCTGCCTATCCCATCACAGTTCGGTGTTACCCCAGGGGTGGCAGCGGAACTGAAAGCTGCTGGCGCATGACCCAGCTGGTGGCGGCCTTCTGGGTATGCCAGGCCTCTAGGAGCTGTTTGGCCAGCCCCCGCAAGACCTGCAGGTCGGCCTCGGCGTCGATGGCCCTGCTCATGCGCTCAACTTCAAACTTTTGGCCCAGGGTCAGGCTCAGGGCGTTGTCCATGGTTCACCCGTCAACTACCCAGATAGTAAGAAGTGTTTCAGTCGCTTGCGTAGCGGCAGCTACATGTATTCGGTTTGTGTTTTGACTTCGTCACCCTGGCGCAGGTCTTCTACGCAGCGGGTTACACAGGCGCCGTCATCGAGGGAGCACTCGGTGATGCATTCGAAATAGGTCTCCACCGCATCCCAGGTTTGCGTCTGCCCTTGGGGGGTGACTGGGGGCCGGGGGGCATGGCTGGGGCGGCGATCCATGGCTGGATGTAGCGAGGGATACCGTCAGCATATGAACACCTGCCGGATGGGTCCAGGGAAATGAGTCTTCCTGCCTAGTCCCATGTGAAGTTGCGTGGCTTTCGCTCAGGTGGGGCGTTTGCGCCGGGCCTCCGCCTTGGTTTTCTGTTTGGAGCGGTTTGCCGCCCGTTGGGCCTCCCGGGCGGCCTCGGCCTCGGCTTCCAGGAGCAGTTCCGCCTCCTCGGCTTTCTTTTGCTGGTAGTAGGCGTAGTCGCCCCGGTAAACCACCAGCTCCCCATCGCGGAGCTCGACGATCTTGTTGGCAACCCTTGAGATGAAGTAGCGGTCGTGGGATACCACCAGCACGGCGCCCTCGTACTCCATCAGCGCCTCCTCAAGCATCTGTTTGGCGGGAATATCCAAGTGGTTTGTGGGTTCATCCAGCACCAGCAGGTTGCAGGGGGTGAGCAGCATCAGGGCCAGGGCCAGCCGTGCCTTCTCGCCGCCGCTGAGTTTGCCCACCTCCTTAAACACCGCGTCGTTGCTGAAGCAGAAGCTGCCCAGCAGGGAACGCACCTGGGTCTGGGTCCAGTCAGGTACCGCCTCAAACAAGGTGTTGATCACGGTTTTCTGCAGATCGAGGGCCTCGGCCTGGTTTTGCTCGAAATAGCCGGCGATCACGTTGTGTTCCCCGAGGCGGGCGCTGCCGTCGTCTGGGGATTCCGTTCCCATTACCAGGCGCAACAGTGTCGACTTGCCCGCCCCGTTTGGGCCCACAAAGGCGATCCGGTCGCCGCGCTCCACCTCCAGGTTTGCCCCTAGAAAAAGGATCCTTTCGCCGTAGCTATGGCTGAGATCCTCCAGCACCGCCACCTGGCGGCCACAGCGGGGGGCGAGGGGAAATTCGAAGCGGGGACCACCGAGACCTTCCAGGGGCGCTTCAATCCTTTCCACCTTGTCGAGCAGTTTTTCGCGGCTTTTGGCCTGGGTGCTACGGGTGGCGCTGGCCCGGAACCGGTCGATGTAGGCCTGCTGGGCACTGAGTTCCTTCTGCTGGCGTTCAAAGGCGGCCTGGCTCGACTCCCGTTCAAAGGCCTTTTGCTCGAGGTGCTGGCTGTAGTTACCCAGGTAGCTGCGCGAGATGCCCCTTTCCGTTTCAACAATTTGATTGCACACCCGATCTAGAAAGGCCCTGTCGTGGCTGATCACCACCAGGGGCACGGTCTGATCAATCAGGTAGCCCTCTAGCCACTGGATTGTTTCCACGTCCAGGTGGTTTGTTGGCTCGTCGAGTAGCAGTAGGTCCGGCTCCTGCAGCAGGATTTTTCCCAGGGCAATGCGCATCTGCCAGCCCCCGGAGTAGTCGCCCACCAGTACCTCAGCCCCCTCAGGGGTAAAGCCGATTAGCGGCAGCAGCTTGTCGATGCGGGCGTCGAGTTCGTAGCCATGGAGGGATTCGAAGCGGGTTTGCAGATTCCCCAGCTCCTGGATCAGCTCATCCAGGTGATCAGGGTCAGAGGCGGCTTTCTCGCTGCCGAGCTCCTCTTCCACCTGGCGCTGGCGGTTTAGCACTTGGGCAGCTTCGCCAAAGGCCTGGAAGAGTTCCTGCCGCACGGTGTGCTGAGGGTTTACATCGAATTCCTGCTGTAGGTAAACGATGCGGGGATCCCCCTGCTTGACCACCAGGCCGCTGCTGGGCTCCTCGAGGCCAGCGATGATCCGCATCTGGGTGGACTTGCCAGCACCATTTACCCCCACCAGGCCAATGCGATCCCCGGGCTTCACCTCCCAGGTGACATCCCTCAGCACCTCGCCGGTGGGATAAATCTTGCTAACGCGCTCCAGCCGTAGCACTGCAGGTTCTCCGATGGGGCGACCCTACCAAGCGTGGGTAGCGCCAGACTCCCCATAGCAATGCCACTGGGGGCCGGCCATGTTGAGGCGCTTGGAACAGGTAACGGCCCTGGTGGTGGCGGCTGGGCTGGCGATTGTCAGTTATTGGCTGTTTTTTAGTTGGGCCCAGGGGGGCAGTTCCCCCCGGGTGGTACCAGCCCCCCCTGCCCAGCAGGCCCCCGCGCCCCATTAAGCGCGGCCAAACATGCTGCCGATGTAGCGGCGGGTGAGGGTCCGCTCCTTCACCCCCTGCTGGAGCAGAAAGCCAGAGAGGGCGGCCTGCAGTAGCCGGTACTGGTCCCACTGGGGATGGCCCTCGATGAAATGGCCCATGGCCTTGAACAGGGGGGCAGGCAGGGGGGTTTGGAAGCTCACCACTGCCTCTGATGCCGCTTCCGCCCCGGCGGCGCCCCTGGGGGCCATAGGCGGGTCGCTGCAAGTGGGGGCGAGGCTGGTCATCGGCAGTGGCGCTGGGTAGTTGCCACCAGTTCGCCACGGCGAGGGGCGATCGTCAAAGGGGAATGGCTGGCGCAGATCCCAAGGGTCTCAGGGGCGAAATTGCTTGGCAGCGCTTAAAAGCTGGGCTCTGGTGAAGCTGGGTTAGGTGCCAGAAAGTTGAGGCAACCCTGCGTCAAGGGGGGACCGGCGACCTATCCCACTTTCCCCAGCTGCTTAGCCACCCCCAGGGGACCACCGGTTAGGGCTGGGGAAAAACCCAGGCCCAGCTGCGGAAAAGTCTCACCCCCTGGGGAAAACGTTTGACTATCAGCTTTGCTTATTTCAGCAAGAAAATTGGCTGGGTCTTAGGGCTCAGGCGGCGAGATCTTCGCTTTGTTCTGAGGCGGCGCCCATTTCCACGGATCGGGCATCAAGGCAGAGCAGCTTGCGCAGCTGGGCGTAATTGCGGGCCAGGGCGGCCCGACCCTCGCGGGTGGCGCCGTATTCGGCCCTTTGCAGCACGTGGTGGAGGTGGGTGAGCAGGTAGGTGCTGATCACCGCAGAAACCTGCACTTCGCTTTTCTCGGCGTAAGGAGCCATGGGGAGTGGGGCGATCCGGCGGGGGGCGATCGCCATATCGGTTCCCCAAATATAGTGCTGGATACTATCCATGACGATCTCAGTACACTTCTGGGTGTGACTGGGTCTGGGTTTTCTGCCTGGGCTCCCAGCTGGGCTCCTTCCCCCTTGGCCACCCGTCAAACCTCCAGCAGCGGCAAGCCAAAGTCGCCTCGCATCCAGGTGGTGTTGCCGGAGGAGCTACTTGATCGTTTGGCGGCCGCGGCGGAGGGGGACAGCCGCACCGTGAGCAACATGGCCAAGGTGTTGATCCAACAGGGCTTAGATCGACTCCAGAGCCCTAGGGCCGCCGCCGCGCCCAGCAGCAAGACCCTTCGGCGCCAGTTGGAACGCCAGCAGCAGACCCCTAGCCCCAAGCTGCGGGGAAGGCCCAGGCGCATCCGGCTCCGCGGCCCTCAGGGCTGAATCAGCACCCCCAGTGGTCCCGCCCGGCGGGCCCCGGTAACCGCCGGCTCGCCCGCCGGGATGCCCAGCAACTGCCACCAGGCCAGCAGGGCAAAGGCAAGCGCCTCCCTTTCCAGGTCTGCAATGCCGAGTTCGGCCAGGGGCCGCACCCAGAGCCCACGGCAGCGTTGGCGCAGCTGGGCCATCAGGGCTTGGTTGCGGCAGCCCCCCCCAGATACCAATAGTTCCAGGGGCCGGGGCCCCCGCTCCAAATCCGCCGCCCCCGCCGCCGCACTGAAGGCGGCCAGGGTGGCGAGGGCCGCGGCCTGGTCCATGGATGCCATGGCCCCCAGGCGCCGCTCCAGGTCGTGGCGGCCAAATAGCTCCCGACCGGTGGATTTGGGCGGGGCCTGTTGCAGATAGGGCTCCCGCAGCCATTCCTGAACGAGGCCCTCGTTCACCTGGCCCCCTAGGGCCCAGCTGCCGTTGGTGTCATGGCTGAGCTGGCCTGCGCTGAAGCGTTGGACAGCCAGATCTAGCAGCGTGTTGGCCGGTCCACAGTCCCAGCCGCGGATCGGGGCGCCCCGGTCTGGCCCCTGCTGGGGGGGCAGCAGCGTCAGGTTGGCGATGCCGCCGAGGTTTAGCAGGGCGCGCCAACCACCGATGCGGGGCAGCAAGGCCCCATCCGTGATTGGCACCAGCGGTGCCCCCTGGCCACCGCGGGCCAGGTCGGCCCTACGGAAATCACAAACCAGCGGTTTCCCGAGCAATTCGGCCAGCAACGGCCCATTCAGCGCCTGCCAGCTGGTGCCCCGCTGGTCGCCGCTGGGGGGGCGGTGCCAGAGGGTTTGGCCATGGCAGCCCACTAATTGGGCCTGGCCCTGGGGGTCTACCGCCCGGGCGCACTGGGCCTGGGCCTCGGTGATTGCCTCTTCCAGCTCAAGCCAGCGGGCGGCGGCCAGGGCTTCCCCCTGGCCGGCCGCCACCAGGGCCTGGCGCAGCTTGCTGGGGTAGGGGTGGTGGCCGGAGCCCAGCAGCTGCCAGCGCGGTTGGCGGGGCCGACCCGAAAATCGCACCAATACGCCATCCACCCCATCGGCGCTGGTGCCACTCATCAGCCCCAGCACCGTGGTGCCCATGGCAAAGCTGCAGCTATTTGATGCTGGCACAAACCCTTGGGCCTGCTGTGACAGCGTGGTTTGATGCGCAGCCCCCTGGCCCTGTTCAACGGCAGCTATGTGGGGGAAAAGCCCACCGGCATCGGCGTGGTTGCCCGCGACCTGGCCGCGGCCCTGGGGGCGGACTTGCTGCCGGCGGTGTGGCCGGAAGGGCTATCCCCAGACCATGGTTCCCGGGGCCACCGCCGCCGGTTGATCTGGACCCAGCAGCAGCTGCCGCGACTCTGGCGGGCCAGCGGGGCGCCCCTACTTTTATCGCCCCTGCCGGAAGCCCCCATCGCCGTTGGCGTGCCCTCGGTGGTGCTTGCCCACGATCTGCTGCCCCTGCGCTTCCCCCAGTTCACCCCGCTGCTGGCCTACCACCTGGCCTATGTGCCGTTGGTGCTGCATCGCGCCCGCCACGTGCTTTGCAATTCCGAAGCCACCGCCCGGGAGGTGCATGGGCGGCTGCGGGTGCCCCTTAAGCGTTTGTCGGTGTTGCGCCTGGGGTTTTCGCCGGGGTTGCTGAGGCCCCTGGCCCTGGAGCGCCAGCCATTTTTCCTGGTGCTGGGCCGCCACGATCCCCATAAAAACTTGGCCCGCCTGCTGCGCGCCTTTGCCCTACTGCCCGACCGCAGCCATGGCTTGCATCTGGTGGGGCCCCATGACCGCCGCTACACCCCGGCTTTGCAACGGCTGGCCCAGGAGCTGGGGGTGGCCGAGCGCTGCCGCTGGACCCCCTGGGTAAGTAACGACGAACGGTTGCAGTTGCTGAACCGTGCCCAGGCCCTGGTGATCCCCAGCCTCTGGGAGGGATTTGGCCTGCCGGCCCTGGAGGCGATGGCCTGCGGCACCCCCGTGTTGGCCGCCACCGCTGGGGCGCTGCCGGAGGTGGTGGGGGGGGCGGCGCTGCCATTGGATCCCCGCGATCCCAAGCAGATGGCCTCAGCCCTTGGAGCCTTTCTGGCCGAACCAGCCCTGCGTTCGCAATTGGCCGCGGCGGGCCCAGCCCGGGCGGCCCGGTTCAGTTGGGCGCAAACGGCATTGCGTCTGGAGGAGCGCCTGGGGCAGCTGGCCTAACGATCAAACCGCCGGGGCGGTTTAGGTGGAGGTAACGGATGCCGGCGGCGGCGGCGGCCTGCCTATCGGCGGCACTATCCCCCAGGTGCCAGGCCTGGTTTGGCCCTAGATCAAGCATTGCCAGGGCCCGTTGCAGCGGTGCTGGATCCGGTTTGGCTACGCCCAAGGCCGACGACACCAGAACCCCATCCAGCAGTTCGTCCAGCCCCAGCAGTGCCAGTAGGCGGTGGAGTCGCTGGTCAAAATTGCTAACCACCACAAGCTTTAAGCCGCGGTGCCGCCATCTTCCCAAGGCTGCCACCACCTCTGGGTACACCGCCCAGGGTTCAGGGCTGGCAAAACGATCAAACAGGTCGCTGCCCAGGCCCATGGGCAGCTGGCTCACCCCAGCCCCCTGGAAAGTTTGTTGAATGCGTTGCTGCCACCAATGGCGTTCTGCCTGCTCCAGGTGGGCAGGGGCCGTGGCGGGGAAGGCCAGCGGTGGGGCCTGGCGGTAGGCCTCAATAAAAGCGTTATCCAGTTGCTCTGGGGCCAGCTCCAGGCCGTGTTCTCGGGCCACTTCGGCGTAGAACTCGCCGACGCTGCGGCGCAAACCGATCAGGGTGCCCATCGCATCAAGAAGCAGGGCCTTGGGGGCGGTCATCGCTGCAGGGGGGTGGCGGTCCATTCAGCCAACCAGTCAGCGGCCACCTTTAGGGGCAGGCTTTGGCCTGGCAGGCGGGTGAGATAAGCCCAGCGCCGCAGTTGTTGGGCCACGGGGCCGGCCAAGGTGAAGCCCATGCCGGTGAGACTGGCTTCACCGATGCCAAGGCTGAGCATTTCCCCCAGATCTTTCCATTGGAAATTCTCCAGGGGTTCCCCGGCGAGGGAATGCAGCAGGTTGGTTGCCAGGAGCGGGGCCTGCTGGAAGGCCACCTGGGCCGTGGGGGCTAAGGCTGGCTCGTGGCTCACCTTTGCCCCATCGCCTAGGGCAAAGACGTCTGGGAGGTTCTCCACCTCCAGGGTGGCTTTGCAGGGCACCGGTCCCGGGCTGATCCCCAGGGGCGGTCGGCTGCGCTGGCCAGCGGTCCAGATCACCCCCGCCGCCGCCAGCTGTTCCCCTTGGCCCAGGTGGAGCCCCTCGGCGGTCACCGCCTGCACCTGGCAATGGCAGCGCAGGCGCACATCTTTTCTTTGCATGGCCAGTAGCGCCTGTTCCCGGTTGAAGGAGCGGGCTTGGGGCAGGGCGATGGGCCCCCGCTCCAGCAGCTCCACCAGGGCCGCCCCCTGGAGCAGGTCTGCCAATTTGCAGGCCAACTCCACCCCCGCGGGCCCGGCCCCCACCACCACCAGCCGCTGCAGCGGCCGCGGCGTGGCCTTTAGCCGTTGAACCAGGGCCTGCAGCCTTTCCACGTCGGCCAGGTTGCGGAAGCCCTGGGCATGTTCAAGAACCCCCGGTACCCCACAGCTGTCGAGCTCGGCGCCCCAGGCCAACACCAGGCGGCTGTAGCTAAGGGTTTGGCCGCCCTGGGTGCGGAGTTGGTGCCGGTCTGGGTCCAGCTCCACCACCCGGTCCCGTAGCCAGCCGATGCCATGGCCTGCCAGCAGGGCGTCGTAGCGCGGGGCGATCTGCCAGAGCGGTAGCTCCTTGCTGAGTAGTTCGTAAAGGAACGGTAAAAATATGAAGCGGTCCCTTGGTTCCAGCAGCAGTAAGGGCGGATGGCCTGGCCGCCGTGCCAGCTCCAGGGCGGTGTAAAGGCCCCCAAAACCTCCGCCGATAATCACCACCGGTGCCGTCACGCTTTTCTCAGCCCTGGGCTCAAGCTAGGGGGGCAGCTGTTGATGCGGCAGGCTGGGTTTATGGGAATTGGTAGTGGTTTTAATGAAGTCTCTGGGGGACCTAGAAGCAATTCAGCAGAGCCTGGAGGGGCAGGACGCCCCTGGGCAGCTGAGCTGGGCCCTGGGGCAATTTGGGGCTGGTTTTGCGCTCACCACAAGTTTTGGCATTCAGTCGGCCGTGCTGCTGCACATGCTTCAGGGTTTGAAGGAAGTGGTGCCTGTGTACTGGATTGACACGGGTTACCTGCCGGCGGAAACCTATGGCTACGCAGCCCAGCTCACTGAGTTGCTGCAGCTAGACCTGCGGGTGGTGCAGCCGGCATGGAGTGCCGCCCGCATGGAAGCGTTGCTGGGGCGCCTTTGGGAAAGTGACGATCCCGCAGACCTGGAGACCTACCACCGGCTCCGCAAGGTGGAACCGCTGGACCGGGCTCTGGCGGCCGGGGCGGTGGGCTGTTGGGCCAGTGGGGTGCGCGCCCGTCAAACGGAGCATCGGGCAGCGATGCGCCCACTGGAGCAGGTGCGGGGTTGTTGGAGCCTGCGGCCGCTGCTGCGATGGAGTAATCGCGAGGTTTTCTATTACATGCAGGAGCATGAATTGCCCCAGCATCCGCTTTTTGACCAGGGCTACAGCAGCGTTGGAGATTGGCATTCCAGTGCCCCAGACGATGGCCGCGGCCGGGCCAGTCGCTTTGGGGGCAAACATCAGGAATGTGGCATCCATCTGCCCACTCCCCTGGCGGAAGGGGCCGGCATCTGAGCCATGGCCCGCTTGCTGTTGATCGGCAACAGCCGCTGGCATTGGGGGGAATGGCACCAAGGCCAATTGCGCCGCCATTGGCATGAAGCCCCGTTGGGCCCCGGCGCTGAACCCCCGGGGGAGGTGCCAGACCTTTGGGCGGCGGTGGGTCCGGTGCCGGGCACCTTGGCCCCCTGGGCCGGTCGCCGGCTCCGCTTGGCGGGGGTGCCCCTGCAGGCTTGCCCGCCGACCCTTGGGGTTGATAGGGCCCTGGCGGCCTGGGGCGCCTGGCATTGCACGGCGGCACCGGTATTTGTGGCCGATGCCGGCACCGCTTTGAGCTTCACCCTGGTGGATAAAACGGGCAGCTTCCTAGGCGGCCGTCTGATGGCTGGGGGGCTATTGCAATTGCGGGCCCTCCATGGGGCCACCAACGCTTTGCCTGCCCTGGAGGGCCTCGAAATGAACCCCACAACTCTGGAAGACCCCTGGCCTAAGGCCACGGCTGCGGCCATGGCCCAGGGGGTTTTGCAGGGGTTGGCCGGCGCCGTGGCCCTGGGCTTTAGCCAGCGCCCCTGGCCAGAGGCCCCCTGGAGTCTTTGGCTCACCGGCGGCGATGGCGGGGCGTTGTTGCCGCTGCTTGAGGCCCAAGGTTTACGGCCCCGCTGGGCGCCAAACCTTTCCCTGGGGGCCCTGGGCCAGTTGCTTGGCGCTTAGCCCTCTGGCTCCACCTGCTCAATCCCCAGGTCCCTGAGGATGTCGTTGGCCATGGTTTCGGCTTTCACCTTCAGGTAGATGAGTTCGACCTTGCCCTCGGCATCTATCACGAAGCTGTGGCGCATCATGCCCATGTATTCCTTGCCCATGAATTTTTTGAGGCCGTAGCTGTCGTAGCCAGCGGCCACCGGGCAGGGCTCTTCATCGCTTAGCAAGGTGAAGGGCAGGCTGTATTTGTCGATGAATTTGGCGTGGCTTTTGGCCCCGTCTTTGCTCACCCCAAGCACCTTGATGCCATGGGTTTCAAAGGCGCTCCATTGGTCTCGGAAGTTGCAGGCTTCCTTGGTACAGCCTGGGGTGTCGTCCTTTGGGTAAAAGTAAATAACCACCCGCTGGCCGCGGAAATCCTTGAGGGCCACCGGCTGCCCCTGCTGGTCTGGAAGGTTGAAATCAGGGGCTGGATCACCGATCTGCAGGGCCATGGCAGGCAACGTCTGGCGGGGGGAGCCTAGGCAGGGGGGGGCGGCTAGGGTCAACCTGCCTGCCCCTTTGGGATGCAAAGGACCGCCCGCCTGCTGCTGATCGTGCTGCTGGGTCTGCTCGGTTGCGCAGGGCTGCTGCGGCTGTCGTTGATGCCACCGCTGGTGGCCCGCACCAGCGGTGATGGCACCCTTTCAGAGCTGGAGGCCCAAGAGTCTTTGCAAGAGGTGCGCCAGCAAGCGGCGTCCTTGATGAGCCGGTTTGTGGGGGGGGAAATTACTCGCCACTACTGGGGCGGCTTCACCCCCTATCTCGACGTTTTGGGTTTGGAGGTGCCCCTGACCATGGAATCCGAGCTCAATATTTCTCCGGAAAAAGCAAGCCTGGCCCTGCGGCCTCGCCGGGTGGCGGAGCGTTATCTGGCTGAGGTCCAGCTGGTGGACAACATGCCCCGGGGTGTGGCCTGTCGGGGCCAAGGCAAAGCTGGGCCCTTTCAACTGCAGGGCCGTCGCCTTGGTTGCCCTGGGGGCTGGATAGCTATCACCGATCCGCTGGTGAGGGCCAATTCAGAATCACATTGAGACTATGAGGGTCTCAAAGTCAACTTGGCGAATTTCCGTTAAGGCGCTAATTTTGGATTGACGTGTCCGCCTCTTCTCCCATGCTGAAGCGCATTGCCGCCGGTCTTCTTGCCGGTGCTGCCCTCTCCACCACTGCCCTGCCCGCCAGCGCCGACGTAAACACCGGCTCTGTGATCCGTTGGAACTCCGGCGCTGCCGTGTGGACCACCACCCTCGATAACGTTTCCAGCTTCCTCAAGAGCAAGAACGCTGAAGCCCCTGACCGTGGCCTCACCTCCGGCCTGGCTGCCTCCGGTTGGACTGCCAAGGAAGTACAAGCTGGCCTCTCCAAGGAATACAACGTGGATTTGGTGGGTGTTTCCCGCTTCCTCTACTCCAAGGATGGCGTGAAGTTCCTGCAAGATCAAACCCGCAGCTACTTCCCCTACTGGGCCCAAAAGAAGACCGCCGTTCAGGCCCTTCGTTCTGCCATCATTCTTGACTCCGCTGACGGCAAGATTTCTTCCGCCGGCATCATGAAGACCCTGCCAGTGGACTTCCGCCTGGCTGATACCTGCAACACCTTCGACGGTAAGCAGAACATCTGTGCCCAAGGCAAGTGCAAGGGCGATGCCCAGTGCACCTCCCTGCTTTCCTGGTACGTTTTCCTCCCCGCCTGCATCCAGGCCAACCAGATCGCTGACAAGCTGGCCTCCAGGCCTGCTCCCGCCGGCGCAGCCCCTGTTCGCGGCCTCTGGTGATCGTTAGCTGAATCAAAGATTCAGTTTGTTATCAGCAACCCCGCCGAGAGGCGGGGTTTTTTTATGGCTTTTAAAGGACTTGATTTAGAGGTTGTTGGGGTTATTGGTTGGTTCTTTAGAAAGGCTGAAAGGATCGCGTGGGGAGGAATAGTTCTCCCCACGCTGGTGAAGTAGCTCAATTCCCTCCCATGCGTTCTGCTCTTTTGCTCTTGGCCGCTAGCGCCGGCGTAATTTCAATGCTTCCCACCCCTGCTGCGGCAGATACGCTAAGCAAAGAGAAATACCTCAATGACGAGGGGGGAGTGGTGCTTACCTGCAAAACCCCCAAGGACAATGGCTTGATGCGCGTTTGGGAAAATTGTGGTGATTGCGAGTACTACGCCCTTTACAGCCTGCCTTTGCCGCCCGTTGCCGCTGGTTATCGGATGGAAGGGGTTCGGGGCCTCTGGTGATCGCTGGCCTCCGCCCACAGCCTGGCGCTGAGCCTCTGGTGGTGCAGGGTTTGGGGCAGTTGACTGCCTAGGAGGGCCCTGAAGGCCTGCTCAAGGGTCTGGAGCACCTCAGCTGGTAATCGGTCTGCCAGCAGTGGGCGGTAGGTGGCCTCACTGCCGAACCAGCGCTGCAGCAGGGTTTGATCCACAGGCAGCTGCAGGGTTTCAGTCCATTCCTGCCGCTGGATTTGCCATCCCGCTGCTTCCAGGGAGGAATCCAGCAACTCCCAGGCCATCGAGGAGCGGAGCCATTCCTGTTCCATAGGTTCCAGTTCAGCGCTGAACGGCCAGGACTGGCCAGTGGCTTGGCGGAGCAGTTGGGCTGGGCCCCCCAGGGGGCGGCTAAACAACAGTTCCAGTTGGCCACGATCGGCCAGCAGCTCCGCCAAGCCTGCCCCCCAGGGCTGAATCTCGCTGGGGCTGGCCCCCTGCAACACATTGCGGCCGATGATCAGCTCAAAGCGGTGATTGGTGGCCAGGCCCTGGCGAAGGCTTACTAGATCAGCGTTGGGGGCTAGGTGCAGTTCGGGGCTGCGCAACTGATCAAGCACCTGCAGTTGGGCCGCCAGCCGTTCGGCATCGGCCCCTTCATTTACCTGCAGCACCACCCCCCCCTCCGGGGTGCCAGCCAGGGCTGGCAGCACCCAGAGCAGGGAGCGGCAGCCCAGGGCGAGCACCCGGTGGTGCCTTTCCAGCGGGATCGGTGCCCAAAAGCGTTGCTGCAGGGCCTGGAGCCTTTCCCCCTCCTGGGCCATTTGGCGCTTCAGCCAACGGTCCAGGCCAGCATCGCCGGGGCCACTGCTGAGCGGTTCCCCCTGTTCGCTGGCAGATTCCGCGGCGGCGGAGAGTTGGGCAGCCCGCTGTAGTTGCAATTGGCTGCGCCGTTGGCCTTCCCAGCCCTGCTGCCCGGGCTGCCAAAAGATTTGCCCTTGCAGGGCCGTGGGTAGATATTGCTGGGCCACCCAATGTTCAGCGTAGGCATGGGGGTAGCGATAGCCCACCCCGTCCCCAAAGGCGGAGCCATCCCGGTGGGCATCGCGCAGGTGGGCGGGCACCTGCTGGGCCCGTTCCTCCCGCAGGCTGCGCACCGCATCAAAAAACCCCAGGGCGCTGTTGCTTTTGCTGGTGCCTGCCAGGTAGAGGCTGGCCTGCACCAGGGGATAAAGCCCCTCCGGCAGGCCAATGCGATCAAAGGCGGCGGCACAGGCTTGCACCACCACAATCCCCTGGGGATCAGCTAGGCCAATGTCTTCGCCAGCGGCAATCAAAAGGCGGCGGAAGATGAAGCGGGGATCCTCCCCGGCTTCCACCATGCGGGCCAGCCAAAACAGCACCGCATCGGGATCACTGCCGCGGATCGACTTGATGAAAGCACTAATGGTGTCGAAGTGGGCATCGCCTTGCTTGTCGTAGAGCACCGCCTGCTGCTGAATTGATTGCTCTGCCACGGCCAGGTCGATCACTACCACCCCCTCCCCATTGGCCGGGGTGGTGTCCACCGCCAGCTCCAGGGCATTCAGCAGGGTGCGGGCATCACCGCCGGCCACGCCCACCAGATGTTGGCGGGCGGCCCCTTCAACAATCACCTTCAGGTGGCCATAACCCTGGTGCTGGTCATTGAGGGCCCGATCGAGTACTTGTTGCAGTTCTTTGTGGCCCAGCGGTTGGAGCCGAAACAACCGGGACCGGCTCACCAGGGCCTTATTCACCTCAAAAAAGGGGTTCTCCGTGGTGGCCCCGATCAGGGTCACCGTGCCGTTCTCCACCCAGGGCAGTAGGGCGTCCTGCTGGGCGGTGTTGAAACGATGAACCTCATCGATAAACAGCAGGCTGCGTAGTCCATGGCGCCCTAGCCGTTCCCGGGCCTGCTCGATTTCCGCGCGCAATTCCTTGATGCCGGCGAGTACGGCATTAAGGCTGCTGAAATGACAACGGGTGCTGTTGGCGATGATCCGGGCAAGGGTGGTTTTACCTGTGCCAGGGGGGCCATGGAAAATCAGGCTGCCCAGCCGGTCGGCGGCAATGGCCCGGCGCAACAGGCGGCCGGGGCCGAGGATGTCTTCCTGGCCGATGAAATCATCGAGGCCTTGGGGCCTAAGCCGTTCCGCCAGGGGGGCCTGCCGGTTTAGCTGTTGTTCCCTTTGGTGGTCAAACAGGTCCATGGTCCTAACTGTGCCGGGCCCTGGTCGGAGTGCCACCGGTCAGGCAGGCTTAGGGGGAGTGGCTTGAAGCTTTTGTTGCGATCAGCGCCGGCGGTTCATCCCAGGGGGGGCTTGGGATCGCTGCCCTTGGCCCTGCTGCCCATGGCAGTGTTGAGCCTCGGGGGCTGTGGCGCCCAGGCGCCCAAACCAAAACCTGTGCCAGTGAGCACGGTGAAGATCAAGGCGGCCAACTTTCGCGATTTAGGTGATTACATCAGCACCTTGGAAGCGGTGGACGAGGTAAAGCTGGCGGCGGTGACCGGCGGCCGAATTGCTGAACGGCTGGTGCAAGAGGGAGATCAGGTGCGCCAGGGCCAGGTGTTGCTGCGGCTGAGGGTGCGGGAACGCACTGCGGACCTGATGGAAGCCAAGGCCAAATTGGCAAATAGTGAAGCCCAGGTTTCGGAGGTGAGGGCTCGCCTGGAAAAGGACAAGGCCAATTACCAGCGCTATCAATATTTGAAGGGCCAGGGCGCCTCCAGTGCCCAGGAACTTGATTCCTACCGTTCCCAATTCCTCTCCCAGCAGGCGAGCCTCAAGGCCAGCCAAGACGGCGTTCTGGCCGCCAAAGCTGCCCTCGAGGCAGCCGGCTCGCGGCTCTCCGACAAAATCGTTACTGCCCCAATACCTGGTCAGGTGAGTTCTATCCAGGTGAAGTTGGGGGATGTGATCAAAGAAGGCGATCCCTTCACCAGCATCCTGCGCAACGACAGGTTGCTCACTCGCATCGAGATTCCCGCCACCCAGGTGGCGAAAACTCGGCCAGGGTTGCCGGTGTATCTGCAGGATCCCAGCAGCCGTAGGCCCTTAGCGGAAGGTCGCCTTAGCTTTGTAAATCCCATGGTGGATGCAAGCACCCAGGCGTTGCTAACTAAAGCTGAATTCGCCAATCCCTCCGCTGCCCTCCGCAGTGGCCTGCGGGTGCGCACCTTGGTGCAATTTGGCCAGAAACAGCAATTGGCGGTGCCCTTTGCGGCCGTGAGCCAGAGCGCTGGCCAGAGCTTTGTGTATGTGCTGGGCCGGGCGGCTGACCTGCCCGCCGACCAACGTCAGGGCCTGGGGCCCCTCCCGCCTAACACCCCCTTGGCGATCAAGCTGCCCGTGCGCCTGGGTCCCCTCCAAAACAACTGTTATCCGGTGTTGGCTGGCCTGCGGCGGGGCCAACGCCTGATTAACAGCAACCTCCTCAGTCTGCGCAATGGCACTGTGGTGAAACCCCGGCCTAGCAAGCGCTCTGCGCCGGTTTGCTCTCCGGATCGTTGACCTGCAAGGGGCTTTTACGTAGGGTCACCGCTAAATACTCTGACGCTTTGCTGCTTTCTGAAACCCAGCGGCTTCTGTGGGGCGGAATCGCCGGATCCCTCTTGGCCCTGCCCTTGGCCAGTTGCTCTAAACCAAATATTTTGCCGACGGAGCCACCGCAGTTCAATTTGGTGTCTCCCCAGCAGGGCATATTCAATGATCAAGCCAACTACCAAAGCACCCTTGAATCGGTGCGAAACGTAAATCTAGCGGCCGAGATATCCGGACGGATCATTGCAATGTCCATGCGTGAGGGTCAGATGGTTCAACCGGGGACTCGTCTATTTGTGCTTGATCAGGTGCAACAGCGGGCCCAAGTAAACGCCAATGCCGCTGAGGCCCGCAAGAACTTAGTTAATGCAGAACGCTATGTCTTTTTGAATAACCAGGGGGCTGTGTCAACTATGGATCGTGATTTCTATGTAACCCAGGCAATTCAGAGTGCCGATCAGCTTAGGGCCGATAAGGCAACCCTTGGCTACAAAACAGTATTGGCCCCAATTGCCGGTGAAGTGGGCAATATCAACCACAAGTTAGGAGATGTGGTTAACCAGGGCGAAACGGTGGTAAATATTGTGGATAATCGCCAGCTCTGGGTGCGTTTGAATGTGCCTGGGGATCTGGCCTACCGGGTCAAGCTAGGGCTACCTGTGGTTTTGGAAGCACCCGATCGCCCGGAACTGATTGCCAATGGTCGGGTAACTTTTATTGCCCCTTCCCTCGACAAGCAGAGCCAAACCCTGTTGGTGAAGGCCACTTTCAATAACACTGATAGGGCCCTACGCAATAACCAAAGGGTTAATGCGATCTTGCGGTTCGGTTCCGGTAGCAGCCTCTCCATTCCCGAGGCTGCGGTGCTATTGCAGGCGGGCCAAAGCTTTGTTTTTCTGGCGGTTTCTGCGGCTGAGGCAAGGCAGCAGCTAGGCAGGCCATTGGATCCGCCACCGCCTGCGGGTTCTTTGGTGGCCCTGCAGGTGCCTGTCACCCTGGGCAGTCTGCAGAACGGTAAGTTTGCTGTTAAGACAGGGCTTAAAACCAGTGATCGCTTGCTGCTGGGTAATCTTGCCCAGTTGCGCAGTGGTATGGCGGTGCCAGCCAAATGAGTCTTTCCGACACCTTTATTCGCCGTCCGGTGCTCAGCACCGTGTGCAGCATTCTCATTCTGATGGCAGGCATTATCTGTCTGCCACTACTGCCCATAGAAAATCTTCCTAATATTGCTCCCCCCACCATTCAGGTCACTGCCAATCTGCCTGGGGCCGACGCCCTCACCGTGGAAAGTGCTGTTACAGGTCCCCTGGAGGAACAGATAAATGGGGCTCCTGGAATGGATTACATAACCTCAAATAGCACCAGTGAGGGTGTTAGTCAGATTAATGTTTACTTTGAGGCAAATAGTGATCCAGATATTGACCAGGTAAATGTGTTGAATCGTGTGCAAACCGCCACGGCTCAATTGCCCCAGCAGGTGACCAGCCAAGGGGTTACGGTGCAGCAGACGGCAAGTAGTTATCTGCTTGTTTATAATATTACTTCTACCAAGGGCCAGTTTGATAGTAACTATCTCAATGGTCTCTACCAGTTAAACCTTGCTTACCCCTTGGGAAGAGCCCAGGGGGTGGGCCAAGTAAATGTTTTCGGCAGCAGCAACCCCGCCTATCGGCTTTGGGTAGATCCGCTCAAGCTTGCCCGATTTAATCTATCGGTGCAGGATGTAACTAGCGCTCTGCAATCCCAGAACCAAATTGTGATTGGCGGCAATATTGGTGGTCCGCCTTCTGTGGCTGGCACTCGCACCACTTTTCCGATTCTGGTGGAGGGCAACCTTAAAACCGTTGAGGCTTTTGAAGATCTGATCCTTACTAAGGGCCCCAGCGGCACTGAAACCGCCAAGGGGCCCGACGGCAGCCTGATCCGTTTAAGGGATGTGGGAAGGGCTGAATATGCATTTCAGAACTTCAATCAATCCGCCATCAATGCACTTAGTGGATATCCCAGCATTGGTTTTGGGGTGATTCAGCTACCCGGTAGCAATGCGATCAGCACCGCTAAGGCGGTGGATGAGGTGCTTGCAGATTTCCAGAAAACCCTACCTCCTGGGGTAATGCTTGAGAAGGTTTTTGATCAGACTGACTTTATTAATGCTTCTATTTACGGCGCCCTCGATGCCCTGCGCGATGCGGTGGTATTGGTACTACTGATCATTTTCCTTTTTCTGCAGGACTGGAAGGCCACAATGGTGCCTGCCCTAGCCCTGCCGATTGCCCTTTTGGGGGCCATTGTTTTTGTGCAAGCCTTTGGCTTCTCTATCAATCAACTCACCCTGCTCGGCGTCATCCTTGCCACTGGCCTTGTGGTGGATGACGCCATCGTGGTAGTGGAGGCGGTCTCGGCGCGGATTGAGGCTGGTGACCGCCCTTTTAAGGCCGCTTCAAATGCCATGAAGGAGCTCACTGGAGCGATCCTTGCCACGGCCTTGGTGCTGATGGCAGTGTTTGTGCCGGTCACATTCTTCCCGGGGGCCACCGGCGTGATCTATCGCCAATTTGCGCTCACGATTGTGTTCGCCATTGTGGTTTCTACTTTTAATGCAATTACCGGTAAACCTTTGCAATCAGCTCTGCTGCTGGGGGGTGGTAAGACAAATCCCAGTGGTGGGCATTGGATTCTCATTGGTGGCGCCTTTGGCGGTGGTTATGGGTATTTGTTTGGTGGCTGGCCCTGGTGTCTTGGCTTTGGTTTGTTAGGGGCTGTGGTGGGCCTGTTTTTACAGCCAATCTTCAAGGCTTTTAATCACTTTTTTGAGGGCTTGTCTAAGACCTATGCCGTGGTGCTGGGCCAAGCAATTCGCTTCCGCAAGTTTGTAGTGGCTGTGCTGCTCGCTGGGGTGGTGCTTACAGGCTTTGCCTTTGTTGCCATACCCACCGGCTTTGTGCCAAACGAAGATCAAGGCTACGGCCTTGGCATTATTCAATTGCCCCCCCAGGCTTCCCTCGATTCCACCATGGAGGTGGGCCGCAAGGTGAGAGAGATCATTGCCCGCGAGCCTGATGTGGTTAGTGGAGAAGTGATTGGTGGCGCCGGCTTTAACGGTGGTTCCCTGAACCAGGGCTTATTTTTCTTTGGGCTTAAGCCCATTGAGGATCGCAATTCTCCAGATCAGTCTGCCAATGCAATTATCCGGCGCCTTAACCAGGCTTTTCGCTCTATTCCTGGGGCGCTTGTGTTGGCCCAGTCCCCGGCGGCCGTACCTGGTTTCAGTGCCCAGGGGGGACTTTCCTTCCAATTCAATGACCTCAGCAATGGCGGCTATAGCCCCACGGACCTCAGCAAGTTGGCTGATCAGTTGATTGCCAAGGCCAGTGCCACTGGAGACTTCTTCAAGCTGTATACCCAGTTTGTTAGCGATGCTCCGGTGTGGCGGCTGGAGCCAGATCGGGATCGGATGGCCTCAATGAATGTGGACTTTGGTACGGCAATGCAAGTGTTAGGGGCTCTAAATGGCGGCACATTTGTGAATCAGACCTATGAAAATGGTCAATATCGTCAGGTGTATGTGCAGGCAGAGGGGTCAAAACGTTCGGTGGTTCAAGACCTAAACAATCTCTATGTGCCCTCGAGTAGTGGCCAACAAATCCCCCTGGCGAATCTGATTAAGGTGCGTCTAGATAGTGCACCGCCAATTATTAGTCATTACAATCTTTATCGCACGGTGCTGATCCAGGGCATGGAGGGCCTTGGTAAAAGCAGTGGCCAGGCGATTGACACCCTTGCCAGTACATTCCGCCAGTTAAATTTTAGTAATATTGGTATGGCTTGGTCTTCCCTTAGCCGCTCTGAGGTGGCGGCTGGTTCCCTGGCGGCCCTGGTGTTTGCCTTGGGCATTGTGGTGGTTTTCCTGGTGCTCTCTGCCCAGTACGGCAGTTACCTAGACCCCTTGGTAATTCTGATAACTGTGCCCCTGGCCATGCTCGGAGCCCTGATGTTCCTGGTGCTGATGGGTCAAGTGAACAATGTGTATGCCCAGGTGGGTTTGGTGACTTTGATTGGCTTGGCCGCCAAGAACGGCATCCTGATTGTTGATTTGGCCAACCAGCGGATGGAGGCTGGCCTTTCAGCCATTGAGGCGGCAACGGGGGCTGCAGAATCGCGTTTCAGGCCCATCCTGATGACGGCTTCCGCTGCCCTGTCTGGCTTTTTCCCCCTGGTGGTGGCCTCTGGGGCTGGGGCCCTTAGCCAGCGTTCGATTGGTTCAGTGATCTTTGGCGGACTATTGGTGGCCACGGTGCTCAGTTTATTTGTTGTTCCTGCCCTATATGTGGTGATGAAAAACCTGGAGGCCAAATGGTTCCCCAACTCTGTGCAGGGGGATCCCCTGGCTGAGGTTGCGGAATTACCAGTTTGATGCCTCTACCCCATCCCCCTGGTTACAAAGAGCCCCAGCAGGGGGCTGTTGATCGCCGCCGGGTGGTTTTTGCAGGTTTTATCTTTTCGCTTTTTGCTGCTGGGCTCATGGGCTTGGCCCAGCGGGCAGCCCAGGTGCCGAGTACCGAGCTCCAAGCCCTGAAGCGGCTGCCCTTAGTGCTGGTGGCGATTGGCGCCGGATTCTGCGGCGCCTGGTCTGAAGGCATGCGCCAATTGGCTTTGGTGCGTAAGGAAAGCACCGATCCAGAGCCAGAGCCCCAGGATCCGCCCTAGGTCCGCCCTGGCTCGGCTCCGCTTAGGTGATCACCGTTGGTTTGACCATCCCTGTGCCGGCGCTGATCCCAGCTAGGCCATCGGCCGCGGCGATCATCGAGCTGAGGGCTGCCTGGGGATCCTGCTGGAGGTTGCCATTGCTGGCCACATAGCGCTCCAGATACAGCCTCAGGGTGGCCCCCTGGGTGCCTG
Organism: Synechococcus sp. UW140; assembly: GCA_943369595.1. GTDB lineage: Bacteria > Cyanobacteriota > Cyanobacteriia > PCC-6307 > Cyanobiaceae > Synechococcus_D. The sequence goes on along the minus strand of CALRNU020000023.1, from coordinate 21,149 downwards.
TGCCGGAAAGTCGCAGGATTACCCGGCTGCCGTCCTCTAGCAATAGGCGCAGGCCCTGCTGCTCGGTAAGCGAATCATCCACGGGATCCCGGTAGGCGAAGTCATCGGCCATGGCGATGCTGCTGTCGGCGAAGCGCTCGCCCCTGAGCTTGTCGAGTCGAGTCCTGAGGCTGTTGTACAGCCCATGGGCCCGGTCTGTGTCCACCCCTTCGTAGTCGTGGCGGGAGTAGTAATGGCGGCCGAAACGCTGCCAGTGTTCCGCCATTAGTTCGGCCACGGAGCATTGGCGATGGGCCAGGATCGACAGCCAGAAGAGCACAGCCCAGAGCCCATCCTTTTCACGGATGTGATCACTGCCGGTGCCAAAACTTTCCTCACCACAAAGGCTGATGCGGCCTGCATCCAGCAGATTGCCGAAGAATTTCCAGCCCGTGGGGGTTTCAAAGCAGGGGATTCCCAGTTCGCGGGCCACCACATCGACGGCGGCGCTGGTGGGCATCGACCGGGCAACGCCGGCTAGACCCTTGGCATAACCCTTGGCGAAGGAGGCATTGGCCGCGAGCACCGCCAGGCTGTCGCTGGGGTTCACAAAGCAGCGCTGGCCCAGGATCATATTGCGATCGCCATCGCCATCACAGGCTGCCCCAAAGCGATAGTCGTCGCCGTTTAGCAACAGCACCGCCAGGTCATGGGCATAGGTGAGGTTGGGGTCAGGGTGCCCACCGCCAAAATTCTCCAGGGGTATGCCATGGCGCACCGTGCCGGCTGGAGCGCCAAGTCGCTGTTCAAATAATTGGGTGGCATAGGGCCCTGTTACCGCATGCATCCCGTCAAAGGCCATGGGCCATGGGCTCCGCAGCAACTGGCCAATCAGGTCGAAATCAAACAGCTGTTCCATCAGCTGCAGATAGTCGTGAACCCCATCTAGCACCTCCACAGTCAGTGGGCCCCGTTGGTGCTTGCCCGGTTCGTTCAGCGGAATATCTTCGCTGGCGCTGATGGCATAGCTGTCTAACTGCTTGGTGCAGGCATATATGGCATTGGTCAGGGATTCCGGCGCCGGTCCGCCGTTGGCGCCATTCACCTTGACGCCGAAGTCGCCGTCGGCTCCGCCGGGGTTGTGGCTAGCGCTGAGGATGATGCCGCCGATCGCTTGGCGCTGGCGGATCAGGTGGGAGGCGGCGGGGGTGGAGAGGATGCCGTTGGTGGTGAGCACTAAGTGCTTGAGCCCATGGGCACAGGCCATGCGGGCGATCAGTTGGATGGCCCGGGGGTTGCCATAGCGCCCGTCACCACCCACCACCAGGGTGCCTCCCTGGACCCCTGGCAGCACCCGCAGGATGGCTTCGATGAAGCTTTCCAGGTATCCGGGCTGTTCAAATTGTTGGCTGCTTTTGCGCAGTCCGGAAGTGCCAGGTTTCTGGTCCTGGAAAGCTTGTGCCAGGGGAATCCGCTGAATTGCGGGTTGAGCACTGGTGGAAACGTTGGTCACCGGGGGCCTAAGGCGCGCCTCAACCTAGGGCCGGAGCCCAAAGAGTGGCACATCTTTTCTAGTTGGGGGTTAGGGCCGTTAACTTGTCCCTAGCTCTTATGGGTAGCGCGATGCCTGGTATCAAATCCTTTACTAAGGCCTGGCTGCTGGCTTTGCCATTGCTGGCTCCCCAGCTGCTGGTTAGCCCAGGGCTGGCATCTCCGGTGTTGCCCTACCCGGAGGCGGTGCAGAAGGGCCGCTTGGCTGCGGAATCCGTATTGGGGCGCACCGGCTCTGAGATGTGCCTAAGGGGCAAGCTCACCAATGCGATGGTTGCCCTGTCGAGCAGCTGCGATGCCAGTGCCCGAAAGGACAGTCTCTGCAGCTTGGCCGATCAGGTGGTGCTGGAATCAAATCTGACCCTGCCAATGATGGATGAAGCCTCCCAGCAGTTCTTGAAATTGACCGCTAAGCCCTAGAGCCCGCCCTTTTTTTGGGGGCCACTGGGGGCGGCAGGGGCTGGCGCTTTCTCTGGTTCCTTCCCTTGGCAGAGTTGAATCAGATCATTGGCTTTTGTGAGTAGTAGATCCTTTCTGTCGTAGTTATTAACAGCCACAGTCTTAGCTTTTTGCATCACCACAAAGGCAGTGTCTTTGCAGAGGGCGGTCAAGTAGGGGCGATCGAGAAGCCTGTCTGCCAGCTGTCTGGCCGCTAGGCAGCTGGCTTCCTGATTCTGTTGGGCACACTCAACCACCGCATCAAAGGTGGGCTTTAAATCATCTTTTGTGAGTGGTTCTCTCTGCTCTTCCAGTTGTTTACTGTTTAATTTTGTTTGCCCCAAGGCTCCATTCCCTGCCAGCAGCACCAGGCCCAGTAATAGGCCATGGCAGCAGAGCTTGCCATTCAGAAGTGCTGAGGGGTGGACCATCGCTGAATTTTTTGGGCCATGTTTTCAGCTAAGAATAGCCGAGGGATGGCTGCCAGTCGATTGAGTGATGCGGACATAAGTGAAGTCAGGCAATTTGATGTTCTTGATGTCTGCTGTTAGTGACATCAGCGGCTGATGGCGTCTGTTGCCTACGGTGTGCTTTGGGGATGCTGATCCCAAGGCAATCTTTAGCCTTTTACCTTGCTTGCCCCACAGTTGCGGCGGGCTTTGTTCAGCTTGCGCTCCAGTTTTGGCGTGATGCCCAGTTCAGCCCCTTGCCAAAGCCGCTTCATCTCCCGACCGAAGTGGGCTGCCAGGGTTGGTGAATGGATTATCAACAATGTTTCATCATTTTTGTAGGCGGCCGAGGGACTCCAGTTGAATGAACCGCTAACCACTGTTTCGTTGTCGATTACTGCAAGTTTGTGGTGTAATTTATCCCCTGGGGCTAGCTGAGGGCTACCAGCTCCGCTGATTGGCCTCTGCCAGGGGGCGTTGCCAGCTTCTAGGCTGCAACGCTGATCAGGTAAGACAATTCCCATTAGATCTAGAAGTTCAGAATAACTACGGCTGGCAAAGCCTGGATCCACCAGGGCCCTTAATTTGACGCCCGCCTCTGCCCGCTCCACCAGTACATCAGCTAGCTCTTGGGCGGAAAATACAAACAAGGCCAGGTCAATTTGCTGCTTTGCAGTGGCTAAGAGTTCCTGAAGTAGTTGTAGGCCGTTGTTTGGGTTTGCTTTGCTGTGGGGGGCAAATAATACAGTTACTTCCGTGGCACCTATCTGTACGGTTTGAGCGGGCCCTTCCTGTTTCTTTAGGCCAAATTTTTTGTCCCAGAGCAGTTCGAATTCCCGTTTGAATAGCTGAGCCAGGGCTGGGCTATCAACGCGCAGCAGGTGGTTCACGTTCCCCCTGGTGCGGGGTGCTCCCGCATCCCCATGGATGTCTGAGCTGCTGAAGTTGGCGGAGCCCACCACCACCCAGCGCTGGTCAACCACTAGAAACTTGTGGTGCATCAGCCCACTGCCCTGGCTGCCATCGGCGGTGTCATCGATGGTCGGCACCCCTGCCCCTTCCAGCAAAGCCATGGCATCCCCCTGCAGCAGTTCGGCGGCACTGAGTTCGCCATTGCGGTCCCGATCTGCCAGGGCTTTTAGTTGGGCCAGCCGTTGGCGTTGGTGGGGGGAGAGCCCGGCTGGGTGTTGGTTGCTCCAGGGTTGGCGATAGCTGTTTTCCACCACCACCCGCACCTGAACTCCCGCCCGATGTCTTTCGGCTAGGGCCTGGGCCACCTGGGGCAGGGAGAGCTCCTGCACGGCCACTAGCACTTCCCGCTGACTGCGGCGAATGGATTGCAGCAGCAACTCTTCCAGGTTGTCCCCCGGCCGTTGTTGCCCGCTAATTGGACTGCGGTAACTGAGGTCCTGCCGTTGGTTGAATGCCAACTCGAAGCCAGGGGGCAGGGCCAATTCGGCAGTGTTGGTGCCCTGGAAAGTGGGTTTTACGGTGCAACCAGTGCAGATCAGCGCCAGTAGTGACAGCAGTAATGGCCGCCTGGGCAGGGCAGATATCAAGGTCTCAAGGCCATTAACAGCCCTTAGGGTTCCCCCCTTGGGCTAGCCAGGTTGGTTTAGGCCAAGAAGATCAGCCCAAAGCAGCTCAAAACCATTCGGCCTTGGCCTGCTCAGGGGTGTTGCTGTTGTCTTCCGGGGTGATCCGCTCGAACTTCAAGGTGATGTTGCGAGTTTGCTCCCCATCGGCAGCCACCGCCTTAATTGGGTAGAGCTGATGGCCATCACGGAAGGGCACCTGCACCCGGAAGGTGCCGTCATTGGCGAGGGGGACAACTTCGTCACCAATGCTGAGGGTGGCTGAAGGGTCCGTGGCGCCATAAACGATTAGTTCGGCATCAGCCACCAGCCAGAAGGAGCGTTGGCGGGGGGCAACCCCACCAATGCCGCTTTCGCTGCGACCACTGGCCCAACGGCCCACGCCGGAATCGTTCAGGTTCCTGGTATGGGAGTCGCTGTGGTTTAACTCATGGAAGGCTTCAGAGCCTCGGCCCAGCTGGCGCCAACGGATGGTGGCTGTTTGATAGAGGCGTTCATGGAGGCTATTATCAGCTGCCTCAAAGGGGGCATCAGGGGCTGTGCTGGTGCTTGAGGTGGGGTTTGCCTCAAGGGAGAAGGGTACGAACTTATCGAGAATCTGTTCGCTGGGGTGCATGGCTGGCACCCGGGCCACGGAGGAGAAGGCTAGGGAGAACCAGCCGCCATTGCTCTGGCGGAAGCCCAGCTCCACCCGGTAGTCACGGTCGCAGAGGGGCACGGGCAGGTACCACTCGTTGGCACTGCTATCGACCACCACTTCCTGGAGGGTGTGGGGATGGCTGGAGCCGTCTTTCAGTCCGGTTACGTCTGAAACCCGCAGGCAGAGCTGGCGGGCTCCCGCCGCCTGGGAAGCCCGCAGGCTGTCGCTAGAGATTTCCCAAAACACATAGGCCCACTGGGGATCCCGGGGCAGGAACACCACGCGGGTTTCCGAAACGGGTAGGGGGGTGTCACCCATTTCGCTTTCCATTTCGGCTAGGGAAATGGCGGTTTCCAGGCGGGTGCGACCGGTGCTGAATTCCTGCTGCTGGCTGATCGCATTAAGCAGCTCTTCCTTCGACTTACGGCTGTAGAGGCCCACTCCCAGGTCGCTGGCCACCCGGCGCAATTGCCGAAGGGTGAGTAGGGCTAACGACGTGAGGGATTTGGACACCACGGCTAAAGAATTGATTTGGGATCACTTTGGCCTTAGTTGCGCTTTGACACAACAGAGCGGTGGCGGTGGGTCAGCAATCGCTGATCGCCCCAGGGCCCTAGTCCCCTGGTGTGGACACAAAAAAGCCCCCTTTTAGGGGGCGAATACGCTGCAGAGTGATGCAGAAGTGAATCATCAATCCTGGGCTTTGGCCCAGGGGATTTGCTTCAGCGGCCGACGCTGCGGTAAGGCACCTTGGCGAGGAAGTTGCCGCTGATACCCGCCGCCGCCGCGGGGCTGCGCAGGGCTGGCAGGGTGCGCACCCAGGGTAGGTAGTCCTCGGGGAAGCCGCCCCGGCGCTGGCGGCCCCGTTCCGGGTAGCTGCGGGCCGAACCGGTGAAGATGATCTGGGGGAATCCGAGGATGCCGCGGTGGTAGGCGTCGTAGCGGGGTGAGGTGATGTTGAAGGGGGTTTCACCCAGGTCACGGGAGCCCACCACGCGATTGCGGTGGTAAGGAACCATGTCGTAGCCGAAGGCATCCAGGTATTCCTGGCCATTGAGAATGTCGTCAACCATTCCCTTAACCCCGCGGGTCATCAACACCGCAGACCAGGCAATCTCCTCAGATTTGCCGTGCACTGGGCGACCAAGCAGTTTTTCCACCAAGTGGCGGGCCACCTTGTAGTTGCTGTTTAGGTTGTAAAAACTACGGGTGAAGGTGTCGGAGAGGCACAGGGAACGAATGAAGTCCCTCACTGTGATCTGGCCGTCCCGCAGTTGGGACTCGAGGGTGCGGTCCCGGTCCACCTTGAAGGCGTGGAAGAAGATCTGCCGATAGGCAGCTTCAATCACAAAGTTCTGGTCTTCGCGGTCAAAGGCTTTGTCTAGGGACGCCGCTTTGGCATCTTCATCAGAGCCAACCCGAAAGGCTTTAACCCTCGAGTTTTGGCTTGTGGGCGCGTACTTCAGAAGGGGCAGTGCCACGCGTGCTCAGCATCCGTCGCAGCCGATCGTAGAAGTCCGCTTCTCCAGAGGGCCTTGCCGAAGCCCAGGCACTCACAGTCCGTAACTTTCCTGGGCCCGTTTGGGGCGGGCCTTCACCAGCCCAGCAAGGAGCCCCCAAGGGCGGGATGCGCTTCAGCGGTCAGTGATGGGGCCATCGCTTCGTTGGTGGTCTCACTGATTTGCCCACTGGCGTCGAGGCGGGTTTCTACGCAGAGGGAGGCGGTGTTGGAGAGGCCCTCCACGGTGCTGCTGCGCAGGCGGATGTTTGGGCTGGCAAACCAGAAACGTTCCACGCTGTCCATCGTTTCGTAACTGGTGGTGAGCCAGAGATTGGCCTGTTCATCAAGGCGGAACTGGCCCGCCACGGGAGCGGTTTCCGCATAGCCCCGGTCCCGCAGTAGTAAGCCCTGGCGGCCGTTGTGGTCCGTGGGAATCAGGCCGAACAGACTTTCCCCCTGGTGATCTTCCCCCGCCTTATCCCAGGCCATGGATCCGCTCCAGCGCACCTGGCAGCCCCCTGCCAGCGTGGCGGGGTCCTGGCCATGGAGCCGGGCGATGGCCCCCAGCCGCGGGTCGTTGGCCGCCACCATCACCACCTCAATAACGGACCCGCCGGCCTCAGCCTTGCGGTGCAGCAAGTGATGGCTGGTGCGTTGGGAGCGCCAGCGGCCGGCACTGAGTTTGAAAAAGCTGAGGGCGTCTGCAATCGGATCCATGGGGCGCTCTCGGTTTCAGCCTTGCGGACAGATGCGGAAACCGCAGGCGTGTTCACCTTCTAGTTTCCAGTGCACCCGGTCTACGGAGCAATCGGCGAAGGTGTGGCGCATCAGCTGAAGCTCCTGGTCGCAGATCACTGGGAAGGCTTCAGCCACCCGCGACACCGAGCAGTGGTATTCCTGCAGCATCCAGGCATTGCTGCCAGCTTCCGCCTGGCAATCGGCCACATAGCCCTCCTTGCGGCGCAGCTCCACCAGTTTTTCCAGCCGTTCCCCCAGGGGGGCTTCGCCCAACTGCTGCCTGTAGCTGCTCGCTAATTGTTCGGCCTGGTTACGCAGTAAGGCCTTCACCTGGTCAGGGGGCAGGGCCTGGCTCATCGACTGCAACAGACCGAGGGCAAATTGCTCGCTGCCATCGGGGAAGCGGCCGCGGCCGGCGGCGGTGAGTCGCCAGCGGTTGCTAGGCCGTCCCGGGCCTAGGGCCTGGGGGCTGGCTTCAACGAGGCCCTTCTCTTCCAGGCTGCGCAGGTGCCGCCGCATCACTTGGACCGAGAGCTCCAACTGATCAGCAAGTTCAGCGGCACTGGCTTCCCCCTGGCGGAGCAGCAGGGTGAGGGCCGCTTCGTGGGTGGGGGCTGGGGGGGAGATGGTCATAGGTCAAGCCTGGCAGCAAGCGAACGCCCTTGGGGATTCCTAGGTCGCGGCGGGTCATACCCTTGCCTTACTCTTGGGAAAGGAAACCCAGGGGTTTCGTAATTCTGCATCCCCCGTTTGGCTCCATGGCTGAAGCAATCCAGAAACCTGCAGTGTCAGAAAGCCTCGAGGTGATCCGTCGTTTTGCGGAAACCTATGCCCTGCGCACCGGCACTTACTTCTGCAGTGACCCCGGCGTCACCGCCGTGGTTTTGGAGGGCCTGGCCCGCCATAAGGACGAGCTGGGGGGAGCGCTCTGCCCTTGCCGCCATTACGAAGACAAGGAGGCCGAAGTGCAGCAGGCTTTCTGGAATTGCCCCTGCGTGCCCATGCGGGAACGCAAGGAATGCCACTGCATGCTTTTTCTCACCGAGGAGAATCCCTTCCGCGGTGAAAGTCAAACAATCTCCATTGAGGAGATTCAGGCCCATACCTCCGGTTGAGTGTTGCCGATGACTGCTTCTGCCGCTGCCGTCTCTAACTCCCCTGTGGGAAGTGTTGCTTCCCTTGGGGAAATGGTGGCCCAGCCCTACCGCTACGGTTTTGTTACAGATATCGAAACCGAGAAGATAGCCAAGGGGCTTGATGAAGATGTGGTGCGTTTGATTTCTGCCAAGAAAAAAGAACCAGCTTTTTTGCTTGATTTTCGTTTGCGGGCCTTCCGCCTCTGGCAGGGCCTTGAGGAGCCAGACTGGGCAGCTTTAAATTATCCCAAGATTGATTATCAGAATATTATTTATTATGCCGCCCCAAAGCAGCAGCAAGACAAGAAAGCCAGCCTTGATGAGGTAGATCCAAAGCTGCTGGAAACCTTTGAAAAGCTTGGGATCCCACTGAATGAACAGAAGCGGCTTTCAAATGTGGCCGTTGATGCGGTATTTGACAGTGTTTCCATTGGTACCACCTATAAGGCGAAACTGGCTGAGCATGGGGTGATTTTCTGTTCCTTTGCTGAGGCTGTAGAAGAGCATCCTGAGTTGATTGAACGCTATCTGGGCTCGGTGGTGCCCATCGCTGATAATTATTTTGCAGCACTTAATTCGGCGGTATTTAGCGACGGCTCTTTTGTTTTTATCCCTAAGGGCGTGGCCTGCCCGATGGATCTTTCCACTTATTTTCGTATCAATAGCGGCGATACCGGTCAATTTGAGCGCACCCTGATCGTTGCGGAAGAAGGGGCTTCGGTTAGCTATCTCGAGGGCTGCACCGCGCCGATGTTTGACACAAACCAATTGCACGCGGCAGTGGTCGAGTTGGTGGCCCTCGATGATGCCTCGATTAAATATTCCACAGTTCAAAACTGGTATGCCGGTGATGAGAACGGTAAGGGGGGCATTTATAACTTCGTGACCAAACGGGGGATTTGTCAGGGTCGCCGCAGTCATATCAGTTGGACCCAAGTGGAAACCGGTTCGGCGATCACTTGGAAATACCCCAGCTGTGTGCTTCTGGGTGATGATTCGGTGGGTGAATTTTATTCAGTGGCACTTACTAATAATCGTCAGCAGGCGGATACGGGCACAAAGATGCTGCATGTGGGGGCGCGAACCCGCTCCACCATTGTTAGTAAGGGCATCAGTGCCGGCCATTCCTCAAATAGCTACAGAGGTCTGGTGCAGATGGGCCCCAAGGCCCTGGGTGCCCGCAATTACAGCCAGTGCGATTCGATGTTGATTGGTGACCAGGCTGCCGCCAACACCTATCCCTACATCCGTTCCCAGCAGCCCACGGCCACGGTTGAGCATGAGGCCAGCACCTGTCGGATTTCCGCTGATCAGCTCTTTTATTTGCAAAGTCGTGGCATTGCCTTTGAGGAGGCGGTGTCAATGATGGTGAGTGGTTTCTGTCGGGATGTGTTTAATCAGTTGCCGCTGGAGTTCGCCGCCGAGGCCGACAAGCTGCTTGCGTTGAAACTTGAAGGATCCGTCGGTTGACCGATCCATTTTTTTAGTCCAATTCCTCTAACCCATTTAAGGATCCCGTGTCTGCTTCCCCTGCCCTGCTTGAGATCACCAACCTGCGGGTATCCGTGGCAGATCAGGAGATTCTCTGCGGTGTAAACCTCACGGTGCATGCAGGTGAGATCCATGCCTTGATGGGTCGCAATGGCAGTGGCAAGAGCACCCTTTCAAAAGTGATTGCCGGCCATCCGGATTACACAATTACTGCTGGCAGCATTCTTTTTCAGGGCCAGGATTTGGCCGGTCTTGCCCCGGAGGAACGGGCCCGGGCCGGTCTTTTCCTTGGATTTCAGTATCCAGTGGAGATTCCTGGGGTGAGCAACCTGGAATTCCTGCGGGTGTCCACCAATGCCCGCCGCCAGGTTTTGGGGTTGGAGGAACTCGACACCTTCAGCTTTGAAGATCACCTGCAACAGCGCCTTGAGCTGGTGCAGATGGATCCCTCCTTCCTGGAACGCTCCCTCAATGAGGGCTTTTCGGGCGGTGAGAAAAAGCGCAATGAAATTCTGCAGATGGCGCTGCTGGAGCCGGTGGTGGCGATCCTGGATGAAACCGATTCTGGCCTCGATATTGATGCCCTACGCATCGTTGCTGAGGGGGTGAATCAACTGGCCAATGCCAGCAATGCCACCCTGTTGATCACCCATTACCAGCGCTTGTTAGAGGCGATTACCCCCCAATACGTGCACGTGATGGCCCATGGCCGGATCCTGCGCACTGGCGGCCCAGAGCTGGCCTTGGAATTGGAGCGCCGCGGTTACGACTGGGTTGATGCCGAAGCTGGAGTTAGCTCCCGGGCCGATCTCGCCGTGGGGGTTTCGGCGTGAGTGCTGGAAACCAATTGAGCACTAGAAGCCAATGGCTTGAGAGCCTGCTAATCACCCATGCCAATGCTCCCCTGACCTCCCAAGGGGAGCTGCGCCAGGCTGGCTTGCCCCACGGCCGGGTGGAGGATTGGCGTTTCACTGATCTGGCGCCGCTTTTGGCTTTAAATCCGGCCGCCCTACGGCCGCGGGGTGGGGCCCAGACTGCCATCGCCAGCTGGCCCGCGGTGGAGCAGGGGGTGGTGCGCTTGATGCTGGCCGCCGATGGTTTAACCCTCGTTGCTGCTCCGGGCTCTGCCCCCTGGCCCACCGGGGTGGAGTTGCAAACAGAGGCGCTGGCCCCCTATCCGCTCAATTCGGAGACCACCGATCTGGCCCCCCGACTCCAGGCGGTGCTGCCCGGTCCCCAGCTGGGAATAAATCTGGCGGCGGGGGCCAAGTTGCGGCTGGAGGTTTTGTTGGAGCCCGATGGGGCTGATGCCCTGTTGGCCCCGCGGCTTGCCATGGAGCTGGCGGAAGGGGCCCAGCTGGAGCTGTGGTTGCGGATTTGGTGCAGGGAGTCTGCCCTTTGCTTGCCTTTGGTCACTGCCCAGTTGGCCAGGAATGCACGCTTTCAGGAGGGCCAGGGGCTGGAGGGTTGTTCGGCGGCGGTGTTGCTGGCCAGTAGCCACGTGCAACAAGCTCCCGATAGCCATTACGAGCGCACGGCGCTGGTGCAGGGCTGGGGCCTGGCGCGCCAAGACCCGCAGGTGCTGCAGAGTGCTGGCCAAGCCCATACCCAGCTACGCGATCTGGCCCTGGCCACTGGGCAGGCGATCAGTGACCTGCATAGCCGGGTGCGTTTTGAGGGGCCAGACGGCCGCTTGGATCAGTTGCAGAAGGCCCTGGTGGATGATCAAGCCCACAGTGTTTTTAATGGTTCTGTGCAGGTGCCTCGCCTGGCCCAGGGCACCGATGCGGCCCAGCTCAGTCGCCATCTGCTGCTCAGCAGCCGTGCCCGGGTGGATACCAAGCCGGAGCTAGAGATCGTTGCCGACGACGTGCGCTGTAGCCACGGGGCCACCGTCAGCAGCCTTGCCGATGACGAGCTGTTCTACCTGCAAAGCCGTGGCATCGATCGCGACCGGGCCAGTTCGCTGCTGATGCGCGGCTTCTGTGCCCAGATTGTTGCCAGCCTTCCCCCCCTGGCTGCGGCCTGGCAACCCCTGGAGCGCCTTTTGGCCAATGCCCATGGCTGAGCTTGATGGGGCCAGCCTTGATTTGGCCCGTAGCTATCGGCAGGATTTCCCGCTTCTGGATCAACAGATGCAGGGTCGGCCACTGATCTACCTCGACTACGCCGCTACCAGCCAGAAACCTCAGCAGGTGCTTGATGCCCTGGATAGCTACTACCGTCTCGACAACGCCAATGTGCACCGCGGCGCCCATAGTCTCAGCGCCCGGGCCACCGAGGCCTTTGAAGCCGCCCGCAGCACCACTGCCCACTTTGTGGGCTCAGGCGATCCAGCTGAGATCGTTTTCACCCGCAATGCCACCGAAGCCATCAACCTGGTGGCATTCACTTGGGGCCTAGATCAACTAAAGCCCGGCGACGAGATCCTCACCTCGGTAATGGAGCACCACAGCAATCTGGTGCCCTGGCAACTGCTGGCCGCTCGAACCGGGGCGCGGCTTTGCCATGGGGGCCTTACTGCCACCGGTGAGCTAGATCTCGATGATCTGCGCTCCAAACTCTCACCGCGCACGCGGATTGTGAGTCTGGTGCAGATGAGCAATACCCTCGGCTGCTTAAACCCCATCGCTGAGCTTGGGGAGCTCGCCCATGGGGTGGGCGCCAAGGTGCTGGTGGATGCATGTCAGAGCCTGCCCCACCTGCCGGTGAATGTGCAGGCCCTTGGTTGCGACTGGTTGGTGGGTTCCAGCCACAAGCTGTGTGGCCCCACCGGCATGGGTTTCCTTTGGGGCCGGCGCGAGTTGTTAGAGCAGGCTCCGCCTTTTCTGGGAGGGGGCGAAATGATTGACGAGGTATTCCTTGGCCACAGCACCTTTGCTGGCTTGCCCCATAAATTCGAGGCGGGTACCCCTGCCATTGGCGAGGCCATAGGCATGGGTGCGGCCCTTAATTACCTTTCCTCCGTAGGTATGGATCGCATCCATGCTTGGGAGCAGCAGCTCACCGAGCAGCTTTGGGAGGGTCTGGCCCGCATCGAGGGCATGCGGCTGCTGGGCCCCAGTCCCGAACGGCAACCAGACCGTGGCGCCTTGGCCGCTTTTGTGGTGGAAGGCGCCCACCCCCACGACCTGGCCGCCCTGTTGGATGCCTCTGGCATTTGCATTCGTAGCGGCCACCACTGCACCCAGCCCTTACACCGGGAGCTGGGCTTAACAGGTTCCGCCCGGGCCAGCCTTGGTTTCACTACCACCCCGGCGGAGATAGATGCCTTCCTGGCGGAACTGGCTAGCAGTGTTGCTTTCCTGCGGCAGCACAGTTGAAGCCCTTGTCCCGGAAGGCGCTTAGCCCCAAAGACTTTCTTGGCTGTAGGGGCTGCCGGGGGACGTCCACATGCTCGCTGACACCAGCCGTTCGTTTCTTTCAAGGCTGGCCATTTGACCCATGGCAGTGGCACTGAGGCGCAGCTGGCTGGCGGCGAGGTTGCTGGCCAGCCGGGGGGCCCGTACGGATTTGGGAATTACCGCCGTGCCCTGCTGCAGCCCCCAGGCCAACACCACCTGGGCAGGGGTGGCAGCATTTTCTGCTGCGATGGCTTGTACCACCGGGTCGTTGAGCAGCCCAGGTTTTTCGGGGCTAGGGGGGCTGCCCAGGGGGCGATAGCCGGTAATCAGGATCTGCTGCCCCTGGCAGAAGTGCAGCAGATCCTGTTGTTGCAGGTAGGGGTGTCGCTCTATTTGGTTCATGGCTGGGGCCAAGCGGCTATGGCCTAGTAGCAGCTCCAAGCTGCTGCGCTTGAAGTTTGAGACGCCGATATGGCGACAAAGGCCTTCATCCACCAGCGCTTCCATGGCGGCCCAGGTGGCGGTTAGTGGCTGCTCCTCCAGGCTTATTAGTTGTTCCGGGCGATCGGGCCCATCCCCTGGCCGTAGGGCCACGGGCCAATGCATCAGATAAAGATCCAACTGCTCAAGCCCCAGGTCAGAGAGGGTTTTTGCCAGGGCCGGTCGCACATCGGCTGGGGCATGGGCATCGTTCCAGAGCTTTGAGGTAACCCAGAGCTCCTCCCGCCGCAGCACCCCAGCGGCAAATGCCTTGGCCAGGGCCTTGCCTATCTCCCGTTCATTGCCGTAGATCGCAGCGCAGTCGAGGTGGCGATAACCCAGCTCCAGGGCTGTGAGCACCGCTGCACCCACCTCGCCGGCGGCCGCCCGCCAGGTGCCCAAGCCCAGGGCGGGCATGGCATCGCCATTGGCAAAAGTCAGCTGGTTTATCGAAGGGGCAGCCATGGCTGAGTTGCTCGGGTCCCCCCAGGGTGCAGCAAGGATGGGCTGCTGTCGTTGAACCTGGGCCCCCCAGCGCTGGCCAGCTTCTGGCGAGGCTACTTTTGGCAGGAGGCGCAGCTTTCACCCCCATGGGCAGCGACTTCAGCAAAGCTCAGTTGTTGTTTCTGGTGGTGCTTGGGGGCCGCCATGGCACCAGCTTGATTGAACTGCACGATGTGCGGTTTGTGGCAGGTAAATGCATCGATGACACCATCCCAGAGCTGCGGCGCCAGTGGTTCGGGCGGCGGGAGGGCCTGCACCTGGATAGCTACATGGCGGTGCGGGCGGTGGATGGCTTCACCGTGAGCCTGGGCCAGGGGCCCCCTTCGCCCAGGCCAGAGCGGCTGTGGTTTGTGAACTTGGGGGCCTATCGCCCCGATTGCCTCGCAGAGCAGCACCACTTCGGCCTGGTGGTGGCCCGCTCGGCCGCGGGCGCTAAGGCGGCGGCCAAGGGCCAGTGGCTCCAAGGCCTGGTTCAGCAGCACAAGGATGATCTCTGCTCCGTTGACGACTGCTTGGCCCTGGAGCAACTGGAACTACTGGGGGGGGAGCGCTGGTATGTGCAGCTCAGCGCCCACCCGGATGGCCTTAGCCAGCGGCAGCGGCCCGACTGGTTTGGCTATAGGCCGATCTGAACCGGGGGTTTCGGGGGCAGCCGACGGCTTGCCGGTGACCGTGGTGCCCCCTCTCCTTAAGCCTGAGCAAGGATGATCAGCAAAGCAAGCGACAGCGGGGTTCATGAACATCGACGGCAAGGCCTGGCGCACCATTTGGCTCGAGGAAGGGGGCCGCTCGGTGGGGGTAATTGACCAAACCAGGCTGCCCCACCAGTTCAGCACCCGCTCGCTGGTCAGTTGCGACCAGACCGCTGAGGCGATCCGCACCATGGTGGTGCGGGGCGCCCCTTTGATCGGAGTTACCGGGGCCTACGGGCTGATGCTGGCCCTGCAGGCCGATCCCAGCGACGGCTCCTTGGCCGCGGCGTTCGATCAGCTCAACGCCACCAGGCCCACGGCGATCAACCTGCGCTGGGCCCTGGAGCGGGTGCGCGAGCGGGTGGCCCCCCTGCCCGAGGCCGAGCGGGCCGAGGCCGCGCAGCTGGAGGCGGCGGCCATCGCCGATGAAGACGTGGCCATGGGTGAAGCCATTGGCGACCACGGCCTTCGGGTGTTTCAACAGCTCGCAGCGGCCCGGCCGGCTGAGCGCCAGGGGCAGCCGTTCAATGTGCTCACCCACTGCAACGCCGGCTGGCTGGCCACCGTCGACTGGGGTACGGCCCTGGCGCCGATCTACAGGGCCCACCGCGCCGGGCTCAACATCCATGTGTGGGTCGATGAGACCCGGCCCCGCAACCAGGGGGCCAGCCTCACGGCCTATGAGTTGGGCCGGGAAGGGGTACCCCATACCTTGATCGCCGATAACGCCGGCGGCCACCTGATGCAGCACGGCCAGGTGGATGCGGTGATTGTGGGAACAGACCGCACCACCCGCAGTGGTGATGTGTGCAACAAGATCGGCACCTATCTCAAGGCCCTGGCCGCCCACGACAACGCTGTGCCTTTCTATGTGGCCCTGCCCGCTTCCACGATCGATTGGTCCCTCCATGACGGGGTGGCGGAGATCCCGATCGAAGCGCGCTCAGCGCTGGAGGTAACCCATATCCAAGGGCGCATCGCCAGCGGCAGCGCCGCCGGTGAGATCGCCAGCGTGCAGCTCAGCCCCGATGGCACTGCTGGCTTCAATCCCGCCTTTGATGTGACCCCGGCCAGGCTGGTGACGGCGCTGATTACCGAGCGGGGGGTGGCGCCAGCCACCGAGGCGGGCCTGAAAACGCTTTACGCCGCAGTTTGAGCTTGCTGGGGTGAAGCCTTTGGGTGCTCGCCCGTAGCCTCATACGGTCTTTTTGTGCGCCACCGGCGTTTGCCCATGCCGATCCAGAACCGTTGGTCGGCCGCGGCCGCCGCCGAGGCCGTGGATCGCTACGGCGCCGAGGGAATAAGTGTTGATCTGGCCCTGCGCACCTACAGCGCTCGGTTGCTGGGGGCTGACCCAGAGCTGGTGCTCCATGGGGGCGGCAATACTTCGGTGAAAACCACCGTCAGCGATTTGCTTGGCGATCCGGTGGAGGTGCTTTGCGTAAAAGGCAGCGGTTGGGACCTGGCCACGATTGAGCCAGCCGGCCATCCCGCCGTGCGCCTCGAGCCCCTGCGGCGCCTGAGGAACCTCCAGGCCCTCAGTGACGAAGCCATGGTGAGTGCCCAGCGGCAAAACCTGATGGATCCCCAGGCGCCCAACCCTTCGGTGGAGACCCTGCTCCATGCCTACCTGCCCCATAAATTCGTTGATCACACCCACGCCACGGCGCTTCTGGCCCTGGCCGATCAACCGGATGCCGAGGCGGTGTGCCGTGAGGTGTTTGGTGATCGGGTGGTGTTGGTGCCCTATGTGATGCCTGGTTTTGCCCTGGCGAAGGCGGCGGCGGAGGCCTATGAGTTGGCGGCCGCCAGCGCTGGGGCTGATCAGGCTTCAGCGCCGATCGGCATGGTGCTGCTTAAGCACGGTCTCTTTTCCTTTGGGGCCAGCGCCGAAGAGAGCTACCAGCGGATGATCGAGCTGGTGGCCTTGGCCGAAGGGGCCCTGGCGGCCCACCCCCCCCAGCCCCAACCGATCCAACTAGTTACCCCAACCCTGGGGGCAGCCCAGCTATTGCCCCAGCTGCGGGGGCTGTTGGGCCCCAAGCATTGGTTGCTGGACCTGCGCACTAGCCCCCTGGCCCTGGCGGTGGTCAATGACCAGCGGCTGGCTGATTGGGCCCAGCGGGGGGTGGCCACCCCCGACCATGTGATTCGCACTAAGGCCCAGCCCCTGGTGCTGCCGCCCGCCGGCGGTGATCTGTCGAGCTGGATTCAGGCTGCTGGCGAGGCCCTGGGCCGTTACAAGGCCAATTACCAGGCCTATTTCGAGCGCCAAAACGTTCGGCTGGGGGGCAGGCGGCGGGCGCTGGACCCCTTGCCAAGGCTGTTGGCAATCCCAGGGCTTGGCCTGGTGGGCATTGGGGATAAGGCTGCTGCCGCTGCCATTGCCGCCGACCTGGGCGAGGCCTGGGCCCGCACGCTTTTGGCCGCTGAGGGCTACGGCCGCTTTGAACCGGTGGGCGAAAACGACACCTTTGAAATGGAGTATTGGTCGCTGGAGCAGGCCAAGCTCGGCAAGGGCAACGCGGCCCCCTTTGCTGGCCAGGTGGTGTTGGTAACCGGCGCTGCTGGGGCCATTGGGGCCGCCACGGCCCGGGCCTTTGCCCGCCAGGGGGCGGCCTTAGCCCTATGGGATCGCGATGGGGAGGCGGTCGCAACGCTGGCGGCCAGCTGCGGGCCCCGGGCCTTGCCCTTGGCCTGTGATCTCTGTGATCCAGAGCAGGTGCAGGGGGCTTTTGCCCAGCTGGCGGCCCACTTTGGTGGCCTTGATGTGGTTGTGAGCAACGCCGGTGCCGCCTGGACCGGGGCGATGGCAGAACTGCCAGAGGCGGACTTGCGCGCCTGTTTTGAGCTGAATTTTTTCAGTCACCAGCGGGTGGCCCAAGGGGCGATGGCCCTATTCCAGGCCCAGGGTTTCGGCGGTCAGATGCTGTTCAACGTCAGTAAGCAGGCGTTAAACCCCGGGGCCAATTTTGGTGCCTACGGCACCAGCAAGGCCGCTTTGCTGGCTCTGATGCGTCAATACGCCCTAGAGGGGGGGGCCGAGGGGGTGCGGGTAAACGGTCTCAATGCCGACCGCATCCGCAGCGGTTTGCTTACCGATTCGATGATCGCCGAACGCGCTGCGGCCCGGGGCCTCAGTGAGGCCGCCTACATGGGCGGAAACCTGTTGGGGCAAGAGGTGCGGGCGGAGGATGTGGCTGATGCCTTTGTGGCTTTGGCCCGGCTAGAGCGCAGTACTGGTGCCCTGGTCACCGTGGATGGGGGCAACGTGGCGGCCATGGTGCGCTGAGATCCGCCAGGCCTTTTCTGGAATCTCCTTAAAGGATCCACACACAGCGCAATGTTCCGTTACGATGGCGGGGACGGATTCCCGTCATCCTTCCCGATTCCATCTCGGACTCATGCAAACCACTATTCAGCAGCGCCAAGGCGCTTCTGTGTGGACCCAGTTCTGTGAATGGGTCACCAGCACCGACAACCGCCTCTATGTGGGCTGGTTCGGTGTTCTGATGATCCCCACCCTGCTGGCGGCCACCACCTGCTTCATCGTTGCCTTCATCGCAGCTCCCCCCGTTGACATCGACGGCATCCGCGAGCCCGTTGCCGGCAGCCTGCTTTACGGCAACAACATCATTTCTGGTGCCGTTGTTCCCTCCAGCAACGCCATTGGCTTGCACTTCTATCCCATTTGGGAAGCCGCCAGCCTCGACGAGTGGCTGTACAACGGCGGTCCTTTCCAGTTGGTGATTTTCCACTTCCTGATCGGCATCTTTGCCTATATGGGCCGTGAGTGGGAACTTTCCTACCGCCTCGGCATGCGCCCCTGGATCTGCGTTGCCTACAGCGCTCCCGTGGCTGCTGCCTCCGCCGTGTTCTTGGTCTATCCCTTTGGCCAAGGTTCCTTCTCAGACGCTATGCCCCTGGGCATCAGCGGCACCTTCAACTACATGTTGGTGTTCCAGGCTGAGCACAACATCCTGATGCACCCCTTCCACATGCTGGGTGTGGCCGGTGTGTTCGGTGGCAGCTTGTTCTCCGCCATGCACGGCTCCCTGGTGACCTCTTCCCTGGTGCGTGAAACCACCGAGAGCGAGTCCCAGAACTACGGTTATAAGTTCGGCCAAGAAGAAGAGACCTACAACATCGTGGCTGCCCACGGTTACTTCGGTCGTCTGATCTTCCAATACGCCAGCTTCAACAACAGCCGTAGCCTTCACTTCTTCCTGGCTGCTTGGCCCGTGGTTGGCATCTGGTTCACCGCCTTGGGCGTGAGCACGATGGCTTTCAACCTCAACGGTTTCAACTTCAACCAGTCGATCCTCGATGGCCAAGGCCGCGTGATCAACACCTGGGCCGACATCCTCAACCGTGCCGGCCTCGGCATGGAAGTGATGCACGAGCGCAACGCTCATAACTTCCCCCTCGACTTGGCTGCTGCCAGCACCACTCCTGTGGCGCTGATCGCTCCTTCGATTGGCTGATCAAGCTGATTTGTAGAGCATATCCTCTGCAAACTGCTTATCTAATTCCTATGCCTCCGCCTCTGGCGGGGGCTTTTTTTTGGCATTGAGCATTACCACTGGGGTTCATTCAATCGGCAAGGCCACTGGGACTGATGAGAACGGCTGCCTGGCAGGCTCTGTGGGGGCCTTTTGCTGGGTCTCTGTTCTGGTTGGGACTGGCCAGTAAAGTTCCAAGGATATAAAAGCTGCTTCCCATGACCCCTGGCGACATTCTGCGGATCATCCTTGCTTTCTTTATTCCTCCCCTGGGCGTGTTTACCCAGGTGGGGGCTACTAAGCCTTTCTGGATTAATTTGGTGCTTTGGCTATTGAGCTTTGGCTTCTTGGGCTTGCCTGTGCTTGGTATTCTATGGCCCGTAGCATTTATCCATGCAATTTATATCATCATCACTCGTAAGTGATGTTGAGTTGATTAAGGTTCCGCAAAAACTGATCGCCCTGGGTGATAGCGGTGTATTTGGTTGGGGGGATTCCGAAGGTGGCGGCTGGGTGGAGCGCCTCAAGCGTCACTGGATGCCAAAGCCCCAGGCCCCTGTGCTCTACAACCTTGGGGTTAGGGGCGATGGCCTGGAACGCTTGGCCGCTCGCCTACCCCAGGAATTTTCTGTGCGCGGTGAGTTGCGCCGCCAACAACCCCAGGGTTTGCTGATCGGCATTGGCCTCAATGACAGTGCCCGGGTGGGCCGTGTAGACGGCAGATACCAATTGGAACCCGAGGGTTTCTTTTATGGCCTAGGGCGCCTTTTGGGCCAGGCAAAAGATTTGGCGCCGTTATTTGTGCTGGGGCTTACGCCTGTTAACGAGGCGGCTATGCCGATTGCAGGTTGCCTTTGGTATAGCAATGGCGATCTTGCTAAGTACAACCGGTTGCTGGAGGAAGCTTGTTTGAATCTGCAAGTGCCTTTTCTTTCCCTGTGGCCTGAGGCAATTGCTACTGGTGATTGGCAGAGGCAACTTTGCGCCGATGGAATCCATTGCAATAGTGAAGGTCACCGTTGGATTTTTGAGCGGGTAAGTGCTTGGCCTGAGCTGTTGACCTGGGCAAACCTGCCCCCGGAGGGTTCCTGTCTGCTGGAGGCTGGTCGCGCGGTTTCTGGCTGAAGTGACCACAAAAGTGAGCACGCGTGGTCACTGCGGTAGCTATTCGGCGGGGCCGCCAACTTGCTCAGCCGTAAGCAATCGCTGCTCCGATTCCGTGATAACCATCGCCAACTGCAAATGCTTCAAGGTCATCAGCAGATGGCACCCCAGCATTCGAATCGCAATCGCCACCGCCTCAGGGTAACCTGATGCCATGCACCACCGGTAGCCGCTCTCCAGTTGATCCAGCTCCGACAGGGCACGCAAGGCAGTCTCCTCTGCAGCAAACATTGGGCGAACTGCCATCAACCGCCAAGGTGACTCCTTCTCAGTATGACTTGGCCAATCATTAGCGATAGAAAATAAATCAGACCAAGTCAGAGACTCATGGCCGCTAAGTCTGGTTATGGAGATGTTCACATCTTTTCTTTTCATAATCAGTTTAATTACTTATTTAAAGCCTTCGGTAAGAACAACCTGGCCCAATTAGCTCGATCCGTCACCACATTGACGCAGTGGTGTATCCCATAACTCACATACACATACCAATGCCCAGGCTCCCCAAACAGCGTCTCATTACTGGGGCTGCGCCGGCGGTGTCCGTGGCAAGCGGGTACTGCTTCGCAGAAGCCTTCGGCTACGCACTGGCAATAAGCCTCTGTTTCCACAATCACGCCCCCCAGCAACTCCCCACCTACTTGACGCTTGAGCAGCAGGCAGCCAATCAGCTCTGGTGCCACCTCCTGGGCGGGGCGGCAGAAGAACTCTTGGGGTAGGGCAGTGGGGGGCTGGAAGGTCGTGGTGGCTATGGGGGTGGCTTGGTAAGGATGTGCTGCGGGGTACTGAAGTGTGCTGAAGTATGGGCGATGATGGGGGAGTTCTCACTATTCAAGCGATGTCAGAAGAGCAACTCAAAGCTTTTTTGGAAGCTGTCAAGGCTGATGCTGGTCTTCAAGAGAAACTCAAAGCTGCAGGCGATGCTGATGCCGTGGTTGCAATAGCCAA
>CALRNU020000022.1:0-53387 GCA_943369595.1 Synechococcus sp. UW140 | reverse complement strand
CTCGCCGTCACCCAAGGTTCAACCATTGCACTGAATGTGCTGGTGATGAACCTCGAGAAGCTGCTGGAGCTTCTTTTTGTCTTTTTTACGGCCCTGCTATGCCTTCTCCTGGTCAAGGAAGGCGGTCGGAGTATTCGCACTGTGCCTCTAAAGCCTCAGATAGCTGCAGCGTGATGATCGGGCTGCGGGCTCAAGCAGGTCTCCTTTTTGTTGAGGCTGACTCCGAATTCACTTTCTCAGGAGACCCTAAATAAACTGAAACAACGTCCGCCCCATGACTTTATAACTGTTTACAAAGGCGTGATTGTCAAGGGCGATCGCCATGATACCCGCGCAACATCAATTGCCCTCAAAGTGGAAAAGCATTCACCAAAAAAAAGCGGTTGACTAAGAAAAGCAATTATCCAACCGAAAGCCACCACTGGACAGCAACCTTTTAGTGCTGTTAACCATCTCAACTCTTGCCCATAACCAGGCCAGATTCACAACAGCACTAACAAGGAAGGCTGGTTGGGATTTGCCCTAAGTCGCAGCCTGGAAACCATCCCATCGGCAAGACAAATCCGGCCGATGGGAGGCGTTTAACCAATACCATGCTTAACCACAACCATTCATGGCTGTGATCATTTCTTCATCTCTCCCATCTGGCCCATGCCACCCATGGCATCCTTTGGAGCAGGGGTAGATGCTGCTGGGGCGTTGGCTTTCGGTGAATCAGCGGCCGATTTGTTGGCATTACAAGCCCCAAGGCCCAGGAGGGAATTACCCCCCTAGGTAGGCCATTTCCTTGGCCCCAGCATGGGGACCTTGGCGCTCCTCGCTGTAGCGATCTGAGCGGCGACGCCACAGGGTTCCGATGGCCTCCCTCAAGGCCTGCGGATCACTCGTCGGTTCCAGGCAGGGGCGGAGGTCGGTGCCCTGGCAGGCAAACAAGCACGTGTAGGCCATGCCTTCGGCGGTTACCCGCAGCCGATTGCAATCCCCACAGAAAGGCTGGGTGATGGAGGCCACCACAGCAATCGTTCCGCCGCCATCTAGATAACGCCAACGCATGGCCGTTGCCCCAACCCCGCGGCCCAAGGCTGCCAAAGGCCATTGGTCGCCAATGAGCGCCACCATGGCGCTCATTGGCACCACATCCTCCAGCCGCCAACCATTGCGCGTGCCCACATCCATGGCCTCGATCAACCTGAGCTCAACCCCCCACTGCCGGGCCAGGCGGGCCAAGGGCAGGATCTGATCGTCGTTGCGGCCCCGCAGGATCACCGCATTGAGCTTTATGTCTCCGTTGGCAGGGGCAAAACCAGCAGCTACCCCATGGCCCAGGGCCTCTAACACCTTCCCCAGGGCCGCCTCCGCCACCGCCCCAGAGGGAAGGCCAGCCATGGCCGCCACGCTGGCGGCGGTGGTGCCATCGAGGCTGATGGTGATCCGATCCAGACCCGCCGACCGCAAAGCTCGCGCCCGTTCGGCGGTGAGCAAACTGCCATTGGTGGTGAGGGCAATGTCCTTGAGGCCCTGGGCCCGTAGGGGCTGCACAGCGGCAATCAACTGCTCCAGTTGGGGATGCAACAAGGGCTCCCCCCCCGTGAGTCGAAGGGACCTCACGCCCATGGCCACGGCCGCCCCCACCACGGCCAGCCTCTGATCAAGGCTGAGCAACCCTGGGGGCTCCTGGCTATCGGGTAGGCAATAGGGGCACGCAAAGTTGCAACGGGCCGTGAGCGATAGCCGCAGCACCCCCAGGGGACGGTTGAGTTGATCAATGGGGATTTGATGCAGGCTCACAGCCCGGCAAACCACTCGTAGCCCTGGTCCTCCCAATAGCCCTTGCGGCTCGCCGTCAAGGTGGGTTCCACCCGGATTGCTGTAACCCACTTGCTGAGCTTGTAGCCCAGTTTGATCGGTGTGGCCAACCGCAAGGGAGCCCCGTTTTGGGCTGGCAGGGGTTCACCATTCATGTGGGTGGCCAGCAAGGTTTGGGGATGCATGGCTGAGGCGATATCCCAGCTTTCGTAGTAGCCATCGGCGGAATCAAAGTAGACATAACCGCCAAGGTTTGAGGCTTGGGCCAGCTTCAACACATCAGCCAGCCGCACCCCACCCCAGGCCACAATTGCGGCCCAGCCCTCCACACAGATATGGCGGATGATCATTTCTTGCTGCGGTAAAGCTGCTAGGGCCGCCAGATCAAGGCTGAGCGGACGACCCACCATGCCTCCCACCTGGAGCCGATAGCGGGCTGGGTCTAGGGCTGGCACCCCATTAAAACTATTTATCAACAGCTCCTCCGGCCGCACCTGACTTCGGGGAAATTCCGGCCCTGGGCCCTTGCTTTGCATCCAGGCCTCAATCCGTTCATTTAGGGGGCGGGTGGCATTGGCCACATCCTCGCCATAGCCATCGGCCCAACACCCCCCTAAGAGCAAAGAGCCCCCAACCCCTAGGCCAGCTTTAAGCAGCTGCCGGCGATTGAAGCCGGGGCCAGAGATTTGATCAGCATCCATTTGATCAGCATCCATTGGGCCCATCGCTTAAGCGGCCATCTTGCGCATCAGCGACAAACCGCCGATGCGCCAGGAGAGCACCCCATGGCTGATCACCAAAGCCACCATGGCTGGAATGGTGGCGAAATGGAAAATCCGCAAAATTTGCCAGCTACCAAACAAACCAGACAGCCACCAGAGCTGGACCGGCTTGTACATCGCCAAACCAGTAATAAGACTGAAGCCCAACACAATCAGCATCAAGGTGTAGATGAGCCGATGGGCTGAATAACGCCGCTTGGCCAGATTTTGACTCCCCCGCCAACTGACCAGATCGGCAATTTTGGCCAGGTGCCGGCGACGGCGCTGGAGCAACAGGCCAATCCAAATTCCCAGATTGAGGGCAAACAATGCCATAAAACCAAAGTGCCAAAAGCGGCCACCTTCAAGCCAGCCCCCCAGGGTTAAAAGTGGCGGAAAGGTGGCACCACCTCGGCCGCCGAAAACTGGATTGGCGTTGTAGATCTGCAGCCCACTGCCCGCCATCACCAGCAGCACCAGGGCATCGAAGGCGTGAAACCACCGGGTCCAGAGCGGATTGTGCTGCACTGCCATGGGCGGCAACCCTCCGTTCATTAAGCAATAGACGCAATTTTAGGTGAGGATCAAGCCAGTAGCCGCGCCTGCCATGACCAGCCACCCCCAAGCCATGGGCCTGAGCCACCTCAACAAAGCAGGGGAAGTACACATGGTGGATGTGGGGGGGCGTACCCCGAGCGAGCGCGAGGCCATCGCCGAGGGGTTTCTGCAGATGAACCCAACCAGCCTTGCCCTGGTGCTAGAGGGCAAAGCCGGCAAGGGGGATGTGTTGGCGGTGGCGCGGGTGGCCGCCATCCAGGGGGGCAAGCGCACCGCCGAATTGATTCCCCTCTGCCATCCGATCCCGCTCACCTCCCTGGGGGTGCTGATTGAACCCAGCAGCGATGGTGGCGGCCTGCGCCTGGAAGCCACGGCCCGCACCTGGGCCAACACCGGCGTGGAAATGGAGGCCCTCACGGCCGTTCAGGTGGGGCTGCTTACCCTCTACGACATGGTGAAATCCGCTGATCCAGCGATGACCATCGGGCCCGTGCGGTTATTGAGCAAACGGGGCGGCCGCCATGGGGACTGGCAGCGCCATGGTTGAGCCATTCGGCCCTGAAGGTCTACCCCTGGCCGAGGCGAGGGCCGCAATTCTGGAGGCCCTGGCACCGTTGGGCGGCTGCGAACGGCTGGCCTTAGCAAAGGCCCTGGGCCGGGTGGCCGCTGAAGCGGTGCTGGCCAAGGCAGCGGTGCCGGGCTTTGCCGCCTCAGTGATGGATGGCTACGCCATAGCCGGTGCTGAAATCCCCAACCCCGGCCAGCGCTGGCAACTGGTGGGCAGCTCAGCGGCCGGGGCTCCCTACCAGGGCCAGCTGGGGCCAGGCCAAGCGATTCGCATCCTTACCGGTGCCCCCATCCCAGGCGGCTGCGGCAGGGTGCTGCCCCAGGAATTAATCCAAATCACTGAGGAGCAGCTTGAACTCCTACGACCAGCAGGGTCAAACCCCTGGATCCGCCAGGCCGATGAGGAAGCCGCTGGGGGGATGGAGCTGCTGGCGCCTGGATCCCGGCTGGGGCCCGCCGATCTGGCTCGTTTGGCCAGTTGCGGCGTTAGCGAACTGCTGGTTCAGAGAAAGCCGCGCATCGGTCTACTGATCAGCGGTGATGAGCTAATCCCACCGGGGCAGCCAAGGCAGGCGGGCCAGATTTGGGAGAGCAACAGCACCTTGCTAGGGGGTTTGCTGCAAGGGCTGGGCTATGGGGTAGACGAGTGCCGCATGGTTAGCGACGATCCGGAGCCCATGCGTAGCGCCCTGGTTGAGTTAGCCCAGAGCTGTGATCTGGTGGTGAGCAGTGGGGGCATCTCCGCCGGCGACAGCGACTGGATTCGCCCCTTGGTGAGCGAACTGGGGGCCCTGCACTTTTGGAAACTCTTCCTCAAGCCAGGCCGCCCCTTTGCCTGGGGTCAAATCCAAGGCACCCCTTTCTTCGGTTTGCCTGGCAATCCAGTGGCCGCAGCCATAACTGCCCTGCAACTGCTATGGCCCGCCCTACAACGGCTTGAGGGGGCTGAACTGCAACTACTGCCCCGCCTGGTGGTGCGCCTGGCTAAGCCCATCCGCCGGGGGGCCGGCCGGCCGGAACTGGCCCGGGCCCAACTGTGCTTCGACGCGGAGGGTAGGCCCATGGCAGAGCTGAGTGGTTCCCAAGCCTCCTCCCGCATTGGCTCCCTGCAGGGGGCCGACCTGTTGCTGGAGATCCCAGCCGAGGCTGGCAACTTGGCAGCAGGCACCAGCCTCTGGGCCCAACTGCTACGACTCCCCCTGTTCTGATGGCCGTTAACGGCAATCGCCCAGGGGCGTGTTGCCCTGCACCCAGGTGCCCACCCCAGCACTCCACTCCCGCTTCCAAAAGGGGGCATCGTGTTTAAGGGCCTCGAGCAACCCCTGGCAACAGCGCTGGGCTGGCCCGCGCCGATCGGCGGCCACCGCCACCAGCACGATGGCAGCACCGGGGGCAATCACACCAACTCGATGGTGCACCAACACCGCCTTAACCCCATGGTGCTGGGCCTGGCCAGTGGCTAGTTGTTGGAGTTGGCGTTCCGCCATGCCGGGGTAGTGCTCTAGCTCCAAGGCGTCTAGCTGTTGGTTGGCGGCCGTAAACGGACGGACGCGACCAACGAAATGACATTCGGCGGCCGCAGCTTGGCCAGCACTCCAGCTCGCCAAAAGCGAGTAGGGATCAAAGGGCCCTGGGGAGAGCTGCACCTGAACAGAAATCCCTGGGCCCATTAACCGCCAGATATAGGTGAAAGAAAGGCCAACTCATCGCCAGGTTGTAAGGGCTGCTGGGGGCCCGCAAACTCAAAATTGACGGCGATGCGCAGGTCATCGAGGGAACCAATTAGCCCCAAAGACCGCCAAATCTGCTCAGGGGTGGGGGGCTGGGACTGATCTGGCCAGGCCCAATCTTGCTGCTCCCAGCCCGCTTGCTCCCGCAGTGAGGCAAACAAACGCAGGCGGATCGGGCGCAGGTAGATCGAGGCAGCGGCCATGGAGAAGTTTCCCTTTGGGGAGCCTAGGAAGCCTTGGCAGAAAGCTGCCTAGATTTGCCTGCCATTGGCAACTGCTCCCTGTGGGCCTTTCAATTGCTCTGCTCACGGTGTCTGACAGCCGCACCCTGGCCGACGACAGATCCGGTGATGCCCTGCAACAACGGCTGGCATTGGCCGGCCACCGGCTAGCCGAACGCTGCCTTGTGCCCGACAACCGCTACCTTATCCGCGCCGAGTTGAGCCGATGGATTGTTGATCCCCAGGTGCAAGTGGTGATCAGCACTGGCGGCACCGGGCTCACGGGCCGTGATGGCACCCCGGAGGCAGTATCACCACTGCTTGATAAAACCATCGACGGCTTTGGGGAATTATTCAGGGTGCTGTCATTTGAAACGATTGGCACCAGCAGCCTGCAAAGCCGCTGCTTGGCGGGGGTGGCCAATGGCAAAGTGATCTTTGTGCTGCCAGGTTCTGTAGATGCGGTGGAAACCGGCTGGGACAAACTAATCAGCGGCCAACTGGATGAACGCACCTCCCCTTGCAACCTGGTGCAGATATTGCCGCGGCTATGTGAGAGCTAGCTTATGAATGTTTGGTACGCACTGGCAAAGTGATTCGCGCAAGACTCGAAGGGCTGCTGGCTGGCATGGCCGCCGGCACGATCCTGGCCTTCAGCGCCGGATCCCTGTTGCTACCGGCCCCAGCCGCCAAACCCAGCACCGCAACCAGTAGCAAAAGCCTGGGCTTCACCCTTGATGGCCTCGCCCTGGGCGGCCTGGCCGGCCTAATCAGCTCAGCCCGGCGCCGGCGCAAGCCTGCCGGTAGCCAACCAAGCGTTGGCGACCATGACGCTGCCTTAACTGGGCCCCATGGGGACTGGAAAGGCTGGCGGGAGTTCAAGGTGAGCCGCAAACATAGGGAAAGCCAGGAAATCACTTCGTTTGAGCTGAAGCCCTTAGATGGGGGGCCCTTGCCTAGCTTTGAACCGGGACAGTTTCTCAGCATTGAGCTAAACATTCCCGGTCAAGCCAAACCGGTGCTGCGCACCTATTCGCTCTCAGACTTCCCCAGCGGAGGCGAGGCCATTCAGCACTACAGACTTTCAATCAAGCGGGAGCCGGCAGCCAAGGGAGAAAACGTGCCCCCTGGGCTTGCCTCCAATTTCCTGCACGACCAGGTAGGGGAAGGCTCCAGCCTGCGGGTGCGGCCCCCAGCCGGAAATTTTGTACTAAACACCGGATCTACAAAGCCGATTGTTTTGATTAGCAACGGGGTAGGGATCACGCCGATGGTGGCCATGGCAAAGGCGGCGATTAGCCAACCCCAGCAACGCCAGATTTGGTTTGTGCATGGCTGCCGCAACGGCCAATTCCATGCCTTCCGTAAGGAAATTGCTGAACTTAGCCAAGCCAATCCAAATTTCAATTTGCACATTGCCTACAGCCGCCCGGAGGCAGTGGATACGGGCCATTACCAAAGTGAGGGCCATGTGGATGGCGCCCTTCTGCAAGCCGTGGTGGATAAAGACGCCGACTATTTCCTCTGTGGCTCGCCCGCCTTCATGCAGGGCTTGATTGGCGAACTCCAACAAGCTGGTATTCCCCCTGGGGCGATCCACTTTGAGATGTTCTCCAGCCCCCGCAGGGCCAGCTCCCCCGCTGTGGCATCGGCGGCGGCGGAAGAATCCTGCACCACCCTGGTGAAATTTGCCCTCACGGGCAGGTCTGCCCCCTGGCAAGGCTCAGATCCCACTGAGACCCTGTTGGACTTTGCCGAAGCCCAGGGGCTGAAGCCTGCCTACTCCTGCCGAGCGGGGGTGTGCGGCACCTGCGCCTGCTCTTTACTTGAAGGTGAAGTGAGCTACCTAAGCGAACCGTCGGCGCGGGTGGAGGAAGGCTCTGTGCTCATCTGTGTGGCCAGGGCAAAGGGGGCAGCCATCAGCCTGAAGTTGTAGATCGCTGTGGTAGCTGCCTGGGGCCTGCGCCTATCAATCACAAAGCAACATTGTTTGTTGACCCCAAGGGCTTAAGCACCAATGCTGGAGCCATTGCGCTCCACCCCCCGTGGAAACGATCGATTGGCTTTGGGTGCTGCACCCTTTCCTGGCAGTGGTGCTGATCTATCCCCTGATTGGGATCGTTGCGCGGTTGGGCATCCAAACCCGAACCCGCCGCGTTGATGGGGCCAAGCTGCCCCCCACCACCGGCCGCCAGCACACGGACCTGGGCCAATGGCTCTCGGTTGGGGTGGTGGCCATCTCCCTGGGGGCCCTCGCCGTGGTGATTGCCACCGATGCGCCCTTTGACCAATTTCGCGGGGGCCCTCCCCGGGCTATCGAACTGCTTTTGGTGCTGTCTGGCACTGTGATTTCGCTTATCGCCCTTTGGCGTTCCACCCAAAAGGGCCTAAGACTTGCCTTTGCTTTGATTACCTGGGCAGGGGTGATTAGCCTTGGGGCCCAACCGGAAGTGTTCCGGCTCAGCGATAACCCCTTCCAAGCTGAATTCTGGCAATCCCACTACTGGGCGGGGGTAGCCGTGGTGGGGCTGATGTTGTTTTCGTTGGGGGCTAAACCTGAAATTCTGCGAGAGCTGCGCTGGCGACGGTTACACGTGGCCGCTAATATTTTAGCTGCAGTTTTATTTATAGGTCAGGGTTTAACCGGCAGCCGCGATCTGCTGGAGATTCCGCTGCACTGGCAGAAGAGTCACCTTGAAACCTGCAACTGGACCAGCCACACCTGCCCTGCCCCAGCAGCAAACACCCACCAAGCCCAAGCGGGGTCATGAAACAGGGCTTTTATTTGCTAGCGCTTTATATCCTCCTACGCGGCAGTGATAGCACCTTGCTGAAGACCCTCCAGCAAGCAGGCAACCTCACTGAGGCCGCTGGCGGTCCCCAGGTTATCAGTTTTTGCAATGTGTTCTTCTTTTCTAGCTTGATCTGCGGTTTGGCCATGGTTATCCATGATCGATCGGCGCTGAAAAGAAATCTGCCATTAATCAAAGGTAAGGCTAAATTTTATTTAGCGCTTCAGGGATTTTCAGGCTTTTTTCTTGGCCCAGTGGCCTTCTTTTTGGCCCTTGATCATCTTAGTGTGGTGGAGCAAACCCTACTTTTCAGCCTCACAATACCCCTTACTGCTTTAGCAGCCCAATGGTGCTTGAAAGAATCCCTACCGCGCTCATTTCCAATCACCTGTGCCCTAATCATAGGGGGATTGTTATTGTGCACCAAGGCCTCAGCCCCAACCCAGGCCTTGGCTGGCATCGATGGCCTAGGGGTCTTCTGGGCCCTGGTGGGGGTGACAGCCTTCACCAGCAGCGGCATACTTGCGCGAATTAATGGCCAACGGGGCTGGGGGGTGGGAATCACCGTGGGGATCAACAGCCTCGCCGCCAGCCTGGTGTTCGGCATGCTCGCCCTAATCCTGTTTGGCCCCAGCCACTTTTTCTATCTGAGTTTTTGGTGGGTGGCGGGGGTGATTGCGGGCTACGCCACAGTAATAACGCTTGGTAGCCAATGGAGCCTGATGCAGGCATACACGAAATTAGGGGTGGTACCAGTAACCCTCTGGGCTTCGATGACAATCGTGGTGGCACTAACTGAAGCCCACCTGGTGCTCCATGAACCCTTCAGTCTGCCAGTGGCGATCGGAGCTGGAATGATATTAGTGGCAGTGGCCCTGCATCAGCTAACGCAACAAAATACTGTCCCCTTAATAGAAAAGCTGTAAATTCAAAGAGCTCCAAAGTCTGCATCCCTACCCATGCTGAAAAGCTCCGCCCCCTTGGCCCTGATCCTTGGCCTAGCCAGCGTTGCCCCCGCTGCCATGGCCCCCACTGCCCTGGCAGCGACGCCCCACGGCCAGGCAATCCCGTTGCAACAGGGGGAGGCACCGGTTACCGGCACTGTGGCCGTGAAACATGAGGGTGAAAAAACCCTGCTGGTTTTCAGCGACGACTTCAGCACCAACCCCAAAGCTCCCGCCCTGCAGGTGGTGCTGCTGAAATCAGCTACACCCCTTAAAACCCTCACCGCCCCCCACTACCCCCTCACCCCCGGCTCTTACACCCAAGTGTCTCCCCTAAAGAGCTACAAGGGCGCCCAGAGCTACACCCTGCCTGATGGTGTAGACATCAAGGCCAGTGGCTCCGTTTTGATCTGGTGCAAGGTGGCCAATGCCACCATGGCCTGGGCACCGCTGAAATAAAAGCCCCCTAGTACATGGGCCCCTAAATACTTGGGGCCCTGATCAGCACAAACGTGATGCGAATAGCAGCCAAAAATGCAAATAACCATCAAAATGAGCTAGGCTGTGAAGGCAATCAATTGCACAATATTCATGCAATCCAGCATAATTAGCGAACAAACCAAAAGCCTTTCAGTTAATGAATTAGATTTTCGCGAAGAGGTCATTTATTTTATTATTGTAGATCGCTTTTCAGATGGCACCAGTGATGCTGAAGAGCGGGCAGGCATTTGGGATCGCGGAGAGAAGGAAGGGCTATATGACAAAACTTGGCTGCAATGGGGTAAATATTGGGGCGGAAATTTACAGGGCATCATTGATCGCGTTGATTACTTAAAAGCCCTAGGCATTACAGCAGTGTGGCTGTCCCCACTGTTTGAGCAGGTTGATGATATGCAGTTTGACCGGGCGCCCATGCATGGATACTGGACCAAAGATTTTAAACGGCTGAATCCAAGATTTCTACGCTCGGGCGACACCAATAGATTATCTGAATCAGCAAGCCTACGAGATCTTGTTGATGCACTACATGGAGCTGGCATCAAGCTAATTCTAGACATTGTATGCAATCACAGCTCGCCTGACGTAAATGGCCAGAAAGGAGTTGTTTACGATGATGGGAGATTGCTTGTTGACTACAACAACGATACCAATGGGTTTTACTATCACTATCCCGAGATCAACGACTGGGATGATGAGTTTCAACTAATCCATGGCGAAATGGCAGGACTGGCCACCTTTAACGAAAAAAATATTAACTATAGAAATTACATTAAAAGCGCCATTAAGTCATGGCTTGACATAGGCATTGATGCCTTGCGCATTGACACCGTTAAGCATATGCCAATCTGGTTTTGGCAGGAGTTCACTGCCGACATGAAGGCCCACAAGCCAGACTTATTTATCTTCGGTGAATATGGATTTGGCAAGCCATGGGATCAACGCACGGTCTCCTATGCCAACCACGCAGGCATGTCAATCTTAGATTTTGGCTTAAGTGATGCCATACGATTTGCCTTCTCAGGAAGCGAAGCTGGGGGATTTCATAATATAAAAAGAGTCTTAGAACTTGATCATGTATACAAACGAGCCAATGAGCTGGTAACTTTTATTGACAATCACGACATGCCGCGCTTCCTATCCATATGCCCAGACCCCCTAGACCTCGAATTGGCAATTAGCTTACTTTTTTCCTTACGAGGTATTCCCTGTGTATTTTATGGAACCGAGCAATATTTAGCAAACAATACTGATGGTGGCTACGATCCCTACAACCGTCCCATGATGGAGTCTTGGGATCAGCAATCCAGGCTATTCAAACTACTTCAAACCTTATCTTCATTAAGACGAACAAACCAAGCACTCAGCCTAGGCGACCACAAAGAACGCTACCTTACTGAATCAATATATGCATTTTCACGGACCTATAGAGAGTCAAAGATCTTTGCAATTTTCAACAAAGCTGAGCATACCGAGATTTCAATAAAGCATACAGATTTAGCGGATGGAACCCATGAATGCTTGCTCACAGGCCGCGAAATAATAGTTCAAAATGGCGACATAGTTAATTTAAACCTAGGGCGCAAGTCGGCCCATCTCATTAGCGTGAGCGGACCAAGGGTTGAAGGCGCCGTAATCGGAGTTTTTCAACTAAATGGTGTTGTCACCCAGCCGGGCGAAAGGATTGCCATTACAGGCGGCTGCCCTGAGCTTGGCGCATGGGACTTAAGTAAATCATATGGCCTTGAATACGTGAATGCCAACACATGGATTGGCGAGGTTCCATTCAACCATTCCATTGGCAGCATAATTGATTATAAATTTGTTATTTTACGTGAAAAGCTGGCTGAATTTCAGCACGAAAATATCTCTGCCCGGAGATTCCCATTACCCACACAAGGTCGCGTGAAATTTGAGTGCACATGGGGAGCAAAATAATGCAAAAAAATCTTTAATAAATCCAAACATAATACAGTGCCCCAGGAATTATCCATGTCAAGCCAGTATCCACAAGGAAGCATTACCTTCACTCGTTATGGAGGCACAGATAGAGATAGCTACATCTTCTCCATTAAACCCAATGGATCCGGTGAACAACAATTAACCAGAGAGTCAGGGGTGCAAGCCCATGGCAGCCTCGCACCAGATGGCGCATATTTAGTATACAGCCAAGTTACTCAAACTGGGTCCTCCATTAAATCCATAGATTTAACTAGCAAAGAAGCAGTAGTTCTTTCTGGTGATTACAGCTGGAGCATGGTACCAAATGTTTCACCAAACGGAAAGGAGATTGCCTTTACCAGCAACAATGATGGATGGTATAATATTTACACAATGCATAAAGATGGTAGTCAGATAAACCAGTTAACATTTAGCAAGGATCCAGATCGGAACACCAAGGATCAAGTTCAGAATGTTGGCCCTAAATACTCACCCAATGGCCAACAGCTCCTTTTTGCCAGTAACCGTGACGAAGCGGATCGAGGCAACTATCAGAACCTATGGCTGATGCCAGTCCAGGGGGGTGTAGCCCAGAGATTGAGCACCAATCTCAACAACCGAGAAAGTAGATCCTGGTCCCCAGATGGCAACAGGATTGTTAGTCAAACCATCATCAATAACATAGGGCAGCTTGTTGTGATGGATGCTGATGGCAGCAACCAACAGATGATCACAAATATTCCCGATTCATGCCCTACATTTGCCCCTGGGAGCATTTTCCCTGAAATGCGAGGGGCTGTAACCCCCGCCTGGTCACCTGATGGTGAGTGGATTGCATTTGCAAGTAACCACGAGGGCAATTACGACCTTTACCTAATTCGCCCTGACGGCGGTGATATGCACCGCATCCTCGCAACTCCGGAGCACGAATTATCAGTTGGCTGGGGCACTTTGGCTGGGGAGCAACCCGTTACTGTTATTCCAGAACAATCTTTGCCCGAACAAATAAACAATCGTTTTGTCGCAAATTTCTTCTATTATTTAAGTTCACAGGGATTCTTTCGTCATCCAGCTGCAATTTATTGCTGGGTGATATTCATGGAGGATTTTTCAATGGCCAATGCCACTGCTAATCTCACTTCGAGGCAGGGTATGGCTGGTAATGATTGGCTTACAGGCCAGAAGCCAGGCGGACTTCTAGGTGGTGGATCCAGCGATCAACTGCTTAAAGCCGGATTTAGTTGGCAGCCTCAAAGCACTTTAGCCGGGGCAGGTTTCTCCACTCTCCCCATGGCCAACATACATCCCACTGACATTATTAATAGCGCTAATTATAAAGCAATCAGCGGTGAAAGCATTAGAGTCAATGCTATTCCTGGCGCTGAAGCATACTTGGCTGGCAGAGAATGGAAATTTATCAGCTCAGATCCTTTTCAAGGAAATACAGCTGAGCTGCGCTTTGATAGCAGTTTGCTTTAGGGCTAATTAGTTGTACAACCATACTCCAGAATAGGTGAGCAACTGAAAGCTGGGCTAAGTCGCCGCGGTGGCG
The DNA here is from genome assembly GCA_943369595.1 of Synechococcus sp. UW140. Classification (GTDB taxonomy): domain Bacteria; phylum Cyanobacteriota; class Cyanobacteriia; order PCC-6307; family Cyanobiaceae; genus Synechococcus_D. Next base: position 40,017 of record CALRNU020000022.1, on the reverse strand, counting down.
GATCAAATAAACGCCGCACACCAGGAGGTCGGCCACTGCAATCCCCTAGTTGATAACAAAGTTAGCTACCTCCCCAAACCAGGCTCTGCCCTGCGAACATCAAGCCTTATTCCGGAGTTGCCCCCAATGGACATCGCCAGCGCCCTGATCGAAGCCCTAGGGCAGCGCGGCATTCGCCGGGTCTATGGGGTGCCGGGGGACTACGTGTTGGGTCTGTTCGATCGCTTCGAGCAGTCGCCGATCGAGATGATCTGCACGGCCGGCGAAGAGGGGGCGGGCTTTGCCGCCGATGCCCATGGCCGCATGCATGGCCTGGGGGTGGCGGTGGTGACCTACGGGGTGGGAGCCCTGAAATTGCTCAACCCGGTGGCTGGCGCCTATGCCGAGCGCTCACCGCTGCTGGTGATCAGCGGGGCCCCGGGGGTGCGGGAATCGGATGGCCACGCCCTGCTGCACCACAGCATCAGGGCTTCCGACACCCAGCAACGCTTTTTCAATGAGGTGTGCGCCGAAACGGCTCGGCTGGATTCAGGCCGCACGGCCGCTGCCGAAATCACAAAGGTGTTGGCGGCGATGCAACGGGAGTCGCGCCCGGGCTATCTGGAACTGCCGCGGGACTGCCTCACCCGGCCCCTGCCCTGGCCCCTGGCTCCCCTGGGTGCTCAAGCCCCCGCCCCAGCCCCTGCCCCCATCCATCGCCAACGGGCCGAAGAACTGCTCACCTGGCTGCGCAGCCGTGAACGGCCGGTGGTGTTGGCGGGCATCGAACTACATCGCTTTGGCCTGCAGGACGCCTTGCTGCAGGTTTTAGAACGGGAAAACTGGCCCTTTGCCACCAGCCTCAGCGCCAAATCCCTACTGAATGAGCGCCATCGTCTCTGCCTTGGGCTCTACGAAGGGGCCGCCGGCCCCGCGGAGGTGCGCGATCTGGTGGAAGGCAGCGATGGCCTGTTGATCCTGGGCATGCCGTTGCAGGATCTCGACACGGGCATTTTCACCATGCATCTGGAGGCCGAGAGGGTGGTGCGGGTGGAGATGGGTGAAGGCCTTCGCTGGAGCCAGGGGGACCTGGACAGCCTTGATCCGGTGGCCCTGCTGCAGGTATGGCAAGGGGCTACCGCCCCCAGCCCCCGGCCCCATGCGGTGGAGCTACCCCCCAAAGGGGATCCGGCCCCATTCGAGCCCGTCCAAGGAGTGGCGATTACGGTGCGGCGCCTGGTGGCCGCCGTGAACGCCCGCATCACCGCTGAAACGCTGGTGGTGGTTGACCCGGGCGATGCCCTCTTTGCCGCCGCCGACCTGCGCCTACCGGCCGCCAGCGATTTCCTGGCCTGCGGCTACTGGGCCTCCCTCGGGTTTGCCATACCTGCCGCCATCGGAGCCTGGGGCGGCTCCGCCAACCCCAGGGTCAAACCTCTGGTGTTGCTGGGCGATGGATCGTTGCTGATGAGTGCCAATGAGTTGGCCACCCTGGCCCGCTACCAAATACCAGCCCTGGTGGTGGTGCTCGATAACGGGGGCTATGGCACCGAACGGCCGATGCTCGATGGTCCGTTTAACGATGTGCAGCCGGTGGACCACGTTGCCCTGGCAGGGGCCTACGGCTTTAAGGCGGCCCTGCGGGTGCACTACGAAGAGGAACTCAACCAGGCCCTTGCCAGCCTGCTGGCCCCTGGCGATGGCCCCACCCTGGTGAGTGTGGAACTGCAGCAGGGCGATGTGTCGGATGTGCTGAGAAACCTCACCGCCGCCCTGGCCCAACGGGTGCGCTAAGGGGCTGAGCTGAAACCACAGGCTGGCGCTTCAACCACCAGGATGGAAGGACCAGCAGCACCGCCATGTTTCTGAATCCGTTCTGCCCGTTCACCACGGCCCGGATCCTGGCCCTACGGGCCACGGTGCTGGTGCTACTCACCTTGTTGATCAAGGCAAAGGTGCGGATCACGGCCTTTTCGGCCCTGGGCTTCTTCCTGTTGCTGCTTCAAACCCTGCTGTTTTTAGCCGTCGGTGGGGGCCTGGGCCTACTGGCCGGCGCCGGGGCGTTGTATGCGGTTCAGCAGCGGCGTAGGGATGCCGCAGGCTGAGGGCAAGCGATTTTTTGACACAGCCATGGCCATGGGCACCGTCGTTTCATTGCAATGCCCATGGCCCTAACCCTGATCCTTGGCAATCAGCTCTATCGCCAATGGCTGTGGGGCCCTGAACTCCAGTTGGGCCCCAACGACACCGTGCTGATGGTGGAAGACCTAGGCGTTGCCTCGGCCTACCGCTACCACAAGTTGCGCTTGCTTCACACCTTTGTAGCCATGCGCGCCTTCCGCGATGCCCTCCAGGGGCAAGGTATACAGGTGCGCTATTTCGAGCTGCCCGATTCAGAGAAACAAACGTTCCTTGAAAGGCTGGCCTCTGAGCTGAGGGTGCAGCAATCCTCTGACACGGAAGCGAACTCCTACCCAGAACTGCGGGTGGCGGAGATTGCCGATCCTGGTTTTCAACAAAACCTCGAAGCCTTCTGCGGTGCCTCGGGGGTGCAGCTCACGGTGCTGCCATCGCCAGATTTTTTGGAAAGTGCCACCGATAGCCGCCGGTGGTTTGAGGGCAAGCGACGGCCATTCATGAAAACCTTCTACGAGCGGCAGCGCAAACGGCTGGGGCTACTGCTCGAAGCGGATGGCAGCCCAACCGGCGGCCAGTGGAGCTTCGATGCCGACAACCGTAAACGGCTCCCAAAGGGTTATGCGGAGCCTGCCTTGCCTGGGGTTGCCCCCAGCCGCCATGACGGCGCGGTGAGGGCATTGGTTGGTCACTATTTCACGAACAATCCGGGCGAGCTTGGCCCGCTTTTCATTCCCTACGACCACGCCGGTGCGGACAAATGGCTCGAGTGCTTCTTGCAGGAACGCTTCACAAATTTCGGCCCATTTGAAGATGCCATAAGCCAGCAATTCGACACCCTAAACCACTCACTACTCTCGCCACTGCTCAACATTGGCCTACTCAATCCAGCAACGGTAATTAAAGCGGTAATCGATTTCAGCCTTGCAAGTTCCACCTCTCCAAGCCCAATGCCGATCTCCTCCCTGGAGGGATTTCTACGGCAGGTAATCGGCTGGCGCGAGTTTGTTAGGGGCATTCATCTCAGCCATGGGGAACGCCAGGCCAATGGGAACTTCTGGAACCATCAGCGCGGCCTAGGGGCTTGCTGGCAAAATGGCACCACAGGGCTTGTACCCCTTGATCAAGCGATCCTGCGGGCAAATCGCTTGGGTTACAACCACCACATTGAGCGCTTGATGGTAATCAGCAACGTGATGCTGCTGTGTGAAATTCAGCCTCGGGAGGTTTACCAATGGTTTATGGAGCGGTACCTGGATTCCTACGATTGGGTAATGGGCCCCAATGTCTATGGCATGGGCCAGATGAGCGATGGGGGAATTTTCGCGACCAAGCCCTACATCTGCGGATCAAATTACATTCTTAAGATGGGCGACTTTCGCCGGGGACCCTGGTGCGAAACCTGGGATGGCTTGTATTGGCGCTTTATCGATCGCCATCGCCAGTTCTTTCAAACCAATCCGCGGCTAGCGATGATGGTGCGCCTGCTAGATCGAATGGATAGCGCCAAACGAGAACGACTCTTCAGCCAGGCTGAGAAGTTCATTACTGCATCAACAATATCACCCGGAGAGGACCACAAGAGCCCATAGCAAAAATAACCAAACAGGACAGATTGACTCCCTAAACCAATCAATAGATTTACCAGTTATTGCCATCAAACCATCATCTTGCCTAGCCTTAACAACTTAAATACCTATGGATAGCTTTTGCATTATCCATTGGGGCCACGGCTGGCGCTGCCATGCGGCATTATGGCCAAGCATCCATTGCGCTGAAAGTTGATGGCCGTTGCGATTGCCCTGCCATTTGATGAGCCAAAACTACGCCAGCTATTCACAAAACCCTACGGAGCTGATGCCCCTGATGAGCAACAGTGGCGTGATGTGTATGCCGATGATGTTTGCTTTGAAGATCCCACTCAAAAAAAGCGTGGGGTAGGCGCTTTCATCAAAGCCCAGCAGGATCTGGTTAGCCGTTGTGATGACGTGTTTCTGGAGGCAGGGGCGGTGGTGATCAATGGCAGCGAAGCGTTTGTGGAATGGCGCATGGGCCTCAAGATCAAGGGAATTGAGTTTGTTTACCCGGGGGTAACGCGACTGCATTTTGGAGCTGATGGCAGGATTATTGACCACCGCGACTATTTTGATTTTATGGGCCCCACCTTTGAGCCAGTGCCTGTTATCGGTGGCTTTGTCCGTTGGATATACCGACGTTTCGTAACCTAATCCTTAGGGAATAAATCACCTTTTATGGACGCCAACAACCCAATTTCCAGCGATCAAGATAAAAACGATCAAGCTGAAATTCGAATGTCATCGCTAGCACCAGATGCGCTGCTTCGGCACTTGGAGGGGGTGGTCGGCATGGGCAGGGGCCAGCGCCGACTCGTTTTGTTGCTTCCCCAGCTCGGGGATTTCGACAGCCTCGAATACGCCCAAGCCTTGGTTGAGATATTGCCCCAACTGGAGTCGGCAGGAATCGCCCTGCTTGCCGTTGCCATTGGTGAAGAGGCTGGTCGCCAACGCTTCTGCGCTTTTACGGGATTTCCACTCAACAACCTGATGGTTACCCCTGAACCACAACTGCATCGGGCCCTGGGGCTCTACCCAGGGCTGAACCTGATGGGCGGGCCTTGGCCCAACCTGTTGCTGATGTGTGCAGGGTTGGGCTCCCCCGGCACGCTGGCTGAGGTGCTGCGAGGTTACACAGGGGATCGCCATGCCCCCCAGCGGATTGCCGACGATGAAATCATTCGGGCCGGCCCATTACCGCCGATCCAAGGTTCTTTTTTCTCGATGGCTGGAGGTAAGGGCTTCCAAAGGCCTTTCGAACTGGCCACGCTCCGCCTGCGCAACATGGCCGAAGTGATGGCGCACTGGAGCACCTACGTTCCCCGCGATGATTTCATTACCCAGCGGGGGGGGACGTATCTCTTGGATGCAAACGATAACTTGCTTTACAGCTACCAAGACCGAGGCATCCTTGGATTCTCGGCAACCATGGCCCGTCCCTTGAGTTTTCTTGATCCCTACCTCCCCTGACCAAAAAAAAAGGGGGGGGGAGCTGGCCAAACAACAGCAGGAAACAAATCAGCGCGCCAAAGAGTCCCGAAAACAAGAAAGGTAGGCATCTAATACGTTTTGGCACTTAGGTCAAAGCTATCAACCATGGTCTATTGACAGCAGATAGGCCAAAAAAGAAACTAGACAGGAAAAATTCATTTAGCTCACGTTAGCCGTGCCCAATAAACGCCCTGACTCTCTGCTTTTTCTGCTGGCCAACTTCAAAAAGAGGTTTCTTTCCCTATCCGCAGCAGAAGCCGAGGTATTTGTGAACGTTGCCCAGAATCCCGGTTGCAGCTCCCAGAAAATACAAAAACAACTAAATATCGACCAACCCTACGCCTCCCGCACCCTTAGTAAACTTGTTGAAAAGAATTACCTAAGGCGCCTTAGCAACCCAAAACAACCGCGCCAAAAGGTTTACTATCTCACCCCTGTAAATGGCATGCAGGCCCTTAATGAACCAGACCTCGGCCTGGCCCGCCTATGCGCCGCCCTAGAATCAGCACCCATCAGCACCTTAACCACTCTCAAGAATGTCCTGGAAAGCCACCTGAGCCATTCAAACAATCAAGAAGATAAAGATAAAAATTCAAGCGAACACCCCCGCACTCGCAATAAATCAATTAATAAATTCATGCTTCAGTTTAATCAGCCCAATCCCAGACCCTAGCTAAAAAGCATATAGCTCACACCTCATGGGTAACGGCTGGCCATTCAGCCCTGCTGTGCGGCGCGGGACCATTACCAGAACCACAACCTATGGCTCAAAGAGCTTAGAACGATCTACTTAGTTTAAGGTTAAATTTATGTGCGCATTAAGACTTGACATTGACTTATTTCAACCAAATAAACCAAGGGCCTGTTTAACATAGGGAAGCCCGCCTTGATTGGCAAAAGCATCTTTAATAACAGAGTAGTTATCAGCGTATTCGTTGAAAGTACCCGCAGACAATGGCGCAACATTTGACTCAGAGTTATTCAGCCATAGCAAATGCAAGGAGCCTTTTTGCCCACCGGCAATGCCAAAGGTTGTATTATCCACCGTTTCAACATTAAGATCAAAATACTTAGCAGAGACACTGCCAGAGGAGTATTGCCAAGTGGGCGCTTGCAGGCCGTACCAAGCATCTGGCTTGAAGATCTTCGGGGAAGGCTGGTCCATGAAGTAGAAAAATTTAATCGTTGCTGGATCGTTATTTGTTCCATCATTATTGCCAAAAAGCTTGCTGATATCCTGGCTAACGGTAAACGCACTCTGCTGCCCATCTGCAGAGGTAAACATTTTAATACCAGTAATCTCATCAATATAGCTTGTGGCTACAAGCGTAAGGTCAAATGGACTCGATGTGCCTTGACTTTTTTGAATATCTTTTAGCATATAGGCACAAGAAGTTGTTTCATTGAAACCGCCATCGCCGACGCGAACAATCTGGGAGTTAGCAATATCTTTGAAAGAGTTACTTGGCACGCCCCCAAGGGTAGTAAACTGAGAGTTTGCAAGGGAAACCAGAGGGGAAAGCTGATCACCTACAGCCCAAGCCGCTTGATTTAAGAAGGGAGTTACAATAACATCCTCCAAGCTAGAGTTATCTCCAGTTTTAAATTTATACATGTCACGGAGTATCTCAGGAGATGCTACAAAAGCAGCAGCGGAAGAGGATATTGAAGCGGCATCAAGCACTGAAATATTAGCGGTATAATCTTGACCAATCTGACTACTAATTGGATCCGGGGTGAAGGGCCAAAGCGCATTGCCCGTATAAGTAAGCTTAAATGGACCGTTAGTAAGTGATGCTACGCCAACTGGACTTGAATTGCCCTCGGAGAAATCACTTTTGACAATGAAGGGGGAACTTGAAAGATATGAGCCAGTATTCGTGTTTACAGGCATCGCCTCAGTAAATGTTTTGTCCTGCAAGACTCCTTGATTGTTTAGCACTGATTTATCAGTGACGAGAGAAGCAGCAAATACAAGATCTTTGTTCTTGGCCCAAACTTGCCGCTGACTATTTAGCGTAAGTGATGAGAGCTCATTCGCCATGCCATAGGGCGCAAAGACAACCTTCTTATTGATGTCTATCCACTTGGAATTGAGATTAAGGTCGATATTGCCTGCTGCGTTAATCAACTGCGCATAGTAAATTAAATTTGGCAGCACAACAGTGTCTAACGAATTAAGAATAGGTCTGTTGCTGTTGCTGTTCCAGTCATAGCCAGGAATTGGTAGATTTTTATTGAGCCAAGCTGCACTATCAAAGGCTTGTGGTGTTATGGGGGCTAGCTGATTTTTTAGTTGACCTATATAGCCAGTGGTGTTCCAACTGTCACGCCCCTGGGGACTTTCTAAGGACTCCTTAAATTGCTTGGAATAGGCAAGTTGGGTTAGAAACCATGCGCCCCCAGAGTTTGCGGAAACCCCATCGACTTCACGCATCATCCCAGTGAGGGTGCCATTGCCTGTGGCGGAAAGACCATCGAGCACCCCACTGAAAAACCCTGAGAGCATGGTGTGAGTGTTGAAGCCACCGCCACAAAGGGCTAAATAATACTTAGTGGTATCAGAAATAGAGCTTAGGCTTGGAATTTGAACGCCATTTGAAAAAGATGATTGCGAGACGCTCTCGCCATCGGCCGCAAAAGACCAAGCGACGCCCTCTGAGATAAAGCCAGTGCTTAAAAAATTATCTACTTCTTCTCGAGTGTTTGCATATTCGTGAGCACCGGTGTTGGGATTGAAAAATCGTTCAAAATTGACTGAGCCGATCTCTGGCTTGAGTGAGTAAAAAGCAATACCTTCGTAGGTAAAATGGGAAAGCTTGGCTGTTTCTCTCTGCTCATTGGCGTCTAGCGTGTAGAAATGGTCACCGCTTAGTTTGTCAAAAAAGCGGTATACGGGCTTGCCATTATTACTTGAATCGCTGACCGCAAACTCATTGTGTGATCGAATATTTGCGGCTAAATATTTCTGAACATATGCGGCCTCTGCGGCGTCCGATGTTATAAATGTATCTACACCTCCTCCGCCAAGATTGATTTCAAATTCATGGATGATTTGGTTAGGCATAATTTCTTGGCCCCGCCGAAAGTCGCCAAAAGGAATTTCCATATCATACCATTAGGACGCAGTACCCCATCTGCTAGGAAAGATGATGTCTCTCCATTTGAACCAGCTGGGGGCTTGATGGAGCAGATCAATGCGTCGATACAGCGAGGCTTTTCAAGCTGATCTGAGGAGAAGGATGAGCACGCCCCATAGGCAGAGTGTGGCTCAGATTTCCCAGGAACTGGGGATTTACTGGGCAAAGATCCACAACTGGAGGAAGCTCTCGCAGTTGCAGGGGGAGATGGTGTCGGCATCGGAGAAAGACCCTGGGGGTTGGATGGCCGCCTAATCGGCGGCAGAGACGTCATCTTTCCTGGCAGTTACGGCTGCCGAACATTACTGCTGGCCAATCAAAGGCGGCCTGTCTAAGGAGCCTCCCCATTGAATATAAATAAATACTTCGTTTAACTTATTGCCGCCAAAGAATTGAGCGGCAGGTAACCAATGCTATATGATAAAATCATAGATGATCGGCTTCTGATTATGAGCAATACTGGTCCTTGGGTGAAGGCAATTGAATTGCCAAATGATGGAATTCATGGTGGGGCTGAACAACTAATTTTTTCCCTAAATTTTAATGATAATGTTTTTGTAGGGCAGGCTACTCCGCAACTGCCAGTTGAGATTGGATATCGCATGCGCCATGCTGAATACCTGGGGGGATCAGGCACACATACATTAGACTTCGCATTAAAAATTACACCTGGCGACCTAGATTTAGATGGCATTAACATCGGCATTGTAGATTCAATTACTGGCCTAAGAGATTTTGATTTTTCCTCGGCAGTTAAAGACATAAGGGGCAATCAGGCCAGCGACATAATTCCTGATTTAGACACAAAAAATATTCTTATTGATGCAAAAGGTCCAGAAATTTTAAGCTATAGCAATCTTATGCTGCAGCATAACGGGACTGAGTCTCAGGCTGCACTTGAGGTAACTTTTGCTCAAGATGTTCAGGTTACTGGAGAGCCATTAGTACCCGTGCAACTTGGAACATCTCCTGCCTTTTTGAGATACAAGTCTGGCTCAGGCTCTAAAACATTAATTTTCTCAGCAACATTGCCTGGGCCCATGGAAATAAATGACCTTGGCTTCAGGAAAATGGTAGGACAAGTGATTTATTTACCAGAAGGCGTAAATATAAATGATCAACTGGGGAACAGTATTGAGTTGCTTGGATCAAACTATAATGAAACATTGATCGAGGATGGCAACAGGGTTGTTGTAATGGGTGCACATTACGAGTATCTTGAAACGATCAAGCGAGAAGCCCTTGATCAAAATATGGTAGATGAGAAAGCATGGTATTTAGGCGGTGCTGTTATTGACCCTAGCAAGCCAGCCGAGTCAAGTAATGTTAAAGATTATCTAAGAGATTATGAGATTCCCCCATTTACGCCAGCAGCTAATGACGTGGATCTATATCGAATCGGCTTTCGCTCAAGCATTCCTGAGCAGAATCGTTATGTTACTGCCTATGGGATTGCTGGAATCCCCAAAATTAGCTCAGAATCTTTACCAGTAGTTTCATGGGAACATCAAACTTCATTCAAAAAAAAATACGCTGCTTCCCAGGCTTTTAGTTACAAGCCCTCAGATCCTGACTATAGGTCAACATTGTCTACCCGTCTCAAATTTGCCCATTATGCAGGCCAAGGTTATGCTGTGATTAGTGCCGATCAATTTGGCCTCGGTAATTCTACTGAAAATTACGCTTATCAGGTTAAGAGGAGTAATCAACAGGCTAGTTTTGATCTTTACTCTAAATCATTAGATTTAATTAAGTCCCTTGGTAAAAGCAGTTCAGATTTGTATTTGGCTGGTTGGTCTGGCGGTGGGGTTACGGTTGCCGGATTTCTTGAAGAACTGGAAAGGAAAGGAATCAAGGTTCAAGGCACTGCGATAGCCGCAGGACCATGGGACCAGGTAATGTTGATGGATTCTGCCATTTTCAACCCCCGGGACGGAGCAGACGGGAATACACCAGATGCTGACTGGCTCAACTACTTACTGGTTTACACAGCATTTTCACTTTCTGGCTACAATGAAAAAGCTTATATTGCAGAAGATGTGCTTGGTAAATACTATGAAGCAGCTAGAAAGTTATACACTGGAGAATATAAGGATACAAAGACTAGCCCTGATCAGCTAGGCATCTCGGTTGATGGGCAATATCTTCCGAACCAAATCGGCAAGATCTTGCCGGAGAAATATACCTCTGATCCGGCGGCTTTTGCTAAATCCGCCTATGCGCAGTTATTGAGTGATGCAAGTTCAGGGAATATCCCTCTATCTAGCGATGTAATGATGGTTTACGGCGGGCAAGATGAGCTGATGAGTCCTGATTTAGCTACAACAATTTTCGAACGCCAAAGCATTGGATTTGGCAAGGAAAATATTAGTTTAAATATTGTCGATTCAGCCAATCACAGGGCGGCATTCCTCAGCATGATGAAAAATTCATTAGATTGGTTTAGTGCCAAGCTTACTCCTCCAGGTCAGCCAGAAGACCCGACGGCACGCCAGCAGATGTTTGGATCAAGTTGGGATCAGTGGTTTTTCTGTGTGATATTCCTTGGGATAACAAGGGGCTGGGATTCCAGCATTTTAAAAGTTCTGCAGGTGCTAATAGGCTTGAAGGCTTCCACGGCTGGCTAGTCCACGGATTAGTAAGACTTTTTTAAACTTGATCCTGCCAAGCTATCAATGGGACTACAGATCTAGGTGGTGCCCTTGGCGCCCGAGCCCGTGGGGGTCTTGCCAACGCCCATGCCACGCAACTCGGTGAGTAAGCCATTGAGTACGGCCTTGGCATCGCCAAACACCATGGCGGTTTGGGGGAGCTCAAATAGGGCATTGGCAATGCCCGCATAGCCCGCCCCAAGGCTGCGCTTCACCACAAACACCTGGCGGGCTTGGTCTACCTCAAGAACGGGCATCCCATACAACGGACTGGTGGGATCGCTCTTGGCATCGGGATTAACCACATCATTGGCTCCCAGCACGATCACCACATCGGTTCGGGGAAACTCGGGATTGATAGTGTCCATTTCGAGCAGCTGCTCATAGGGAACATCAGCCTCTGCCAACAACACATTCATATGGCCCGGCATGCGGCCCGCCACCGGATGGATGGCATAGCTCACCTCCACGCCATGGGCCTCAAGCAATTTGGAAAGTTCCCGCAGAGAATGCTGGGCCTGGGCTACGGCCAGGCCATAGCCAGGCACAAACACCACCCGCTCGGCCTGCTCCAGGGCCATGGCACATTCCTCAGCACTGCAACTGGTAATACGGGTGTAGCCGGTCTCGCTGGAACCGCCAGCTCCGCCACCCGTGGCCCCGAGAGCACCACCAAACAACACCGACACCAGGGAGCGGTTCATGGCTGTACACATCACTTGGGTGAGGATCAGTCCCGCCGCACCCACCATGGCCCCGGCCACAATCAGAAGCTGGCTGCCCACAACGAAACCCGCAGCGGCAGCAGCCACACCGGAATAAGAATTCAATAGCGAAATCACCACAGGCATATCAGCTCCGCCGATGGGCAGGGTGACCCCTATGCCCAATAAAGTGGATGCGATAAGCAACAACCACAGCGCCCACCCAGAAGGTTCGATTGGCAAACCAATCGCCCCGACCAAGCACATAATCGCCAGGGTGAGATTTACAACGTGCCGCAGGGAGCTCTGGGTCCAGCCAGGTGTGTCGAGCCAGCCCTGCAGCTTGGCCATCGCCACAATTGATCCGCTGAAGGTGATGGCCCCTACAAACACCGAAATCACAATCGAAATGCGGGAAACCAGGTTGGGTTCCGAGCTCTGGAACAACGCCACCCCAAGGGCCACCAGCAAGGAGGCCATCCCCCCACAACCGTTGAACAGGGCCACGGTTTCGGGCATGGCTGTCATAGGCACCCGCTGGGCCGTGATCAAACCAGCCAAGCCACCCAATGTGGTGCCGGCGGCAATCCAGAGCCAGGCTGTGCTGCCAGGCTGCAGTTGCACAAGCAAACCCACCACCGCCAAACCGATCGCCAGGGCCGCCAAACCATTGGCCGAACGGGCCGAACTCACCTTGGAGAGCCCCTTAATCCCTAGGGCCAAAAGCAACACCGCCACCAAGTCAATGGCGTAGGGGAAGACATCCATCAGGTCCATGTGGGTCAGGTCCATGTCAGATGCCCCTTGGGTTGGAATTGGAATTGGACTTCGACTTGGATTTGCGGGAGAACATCGCCAACATGCGATCGGTCACCAGGAATCCCCCTACCAGGTTGTATAGGGCAAAGCCCAAAGACAGGGCACCCAGCAGGAGAAGCGCCTGGTTGCCATTGGCCTGGGCGATCAAGGTGAGCGACGCCAACACCGTGATTCCGCTAATCGCATTAGCCCCAGACATCAGGGGTGTGTGCAGGGTTGGAGGCACCTTACCGATCAATTCCAGCCCCAGCAGGCTGCCCAGTAGTAAGACCCAGAGAGCTTCGCTCAACGAACTCATGACTTCACTCCAGAGACAACATCAGGGCGACGGCACTCGCCGCCATGGGTGAGCAAACATCCCGCCACGATTGGGTCGTCGAGGTCGAGCACAAACGGCTGCTGCTCTGGGTTGACCTTGACCACTAAGTGCTCAATCAGGGCGGCAATGTTGCGGGCGTAGAGGGCGCTGGCATGGTTCGCCACACTGCTCGGTAAACCGTCGGCGCCGATCAACTGCACCCCCTTGCGCAGCACGGTGGTGCCGGGCTGGGTGCCGGCGCAGTTCCCCCCTTGGGCCACCGCCAGATCCACAACTACGGACCCGGGGCGCATGCGATCGAGCATGGCCTCATCGATCAAAAGGGGGGCCCGACGTCCGGGCACAAGGGCCGTACAAATCACCATGTCTGCCTGGGCCAATTGCTCGGCAAGCTGCTGGCGCTGGGCCGCGAGGAAGGCCTCCGTTGCAGCCTGGGCATAGCCACCGGATTCAGTTGGTAGCTCCTCCTTTTCTGGGGGCGCAACAAAACGGCCCCCGAGGGATTCCACCTGCTCCTTGGCGGCTGCACGCACATCACTGACGTACACCACAGCACCCAATCGGCGCGCTGTGGCAAGGGCCTGAAGCCCTGCTACCCCCGCCCCCAGGATCAGAGCCCGGGCGGGCTGAATCGTGCCGGCCGCTGTCATCAACATCGGCACATAGCGATCCAGGGCGGCGGCGGCAAGCAGCACAGCCTTGTAGCCGGCGATATTGGCCTGGGAGGAGAGCACATCCATGCTCTGGGCACGGCTGATGCGGGGTAGCAATTCCAGCGCCAAGGCAGAAACCCTACGGCTGTTCAGAGCCTCTACAAGGGGGGTGGCGCCATAGGGGGAGAGCAGACCCGCCAGCAGGGCTCCTGGCTTGAGCTGAGCGAGCGATTCTGGGGCAGGAGGATTGACGCACAACACGGCATCGCTGGTGCCCCATAGCCCATCGGTACTGGCAGGAAGCACTGCGCCCGCGGCGGCAAAATCAGCATCTGCATAGCCAGCTGCCTCTCCAGCACCCTGCTCCACATGCAGGTTCAGGCCCTTGGATATCAAGCGACGCACGGTTTCAGGCGTTGCCGCCACCCGTTGCTCCCCGGAATCGCGCTCTCGGGGGATCAGCACTTCAGCCAAAGCTCATCCCAGTTCGATTGCCGCAATATGAATCGCCCCTTGTAGAGCAGGCGATCAAATCGCAAGCAATGTGTTTATTTGCCAACCTAAGCAGTCAGCCCAGTGGATTCGGGCCCTGCAAAAGTCGTGGAGGTTATTTGCAATCAAAGCCGCCTTCGCCCTGGGCATGATCCCGAAGGGTGGTCCCCAGCAGTACCCAATGCGTGAGGTGATGCCGTGGACTTGCACCAGGATTCCGGTGGAGATCCAGACCACCAGCTGGCGGGAATCCATGGGGCGTGAGCAACGAACAACCCCATAGGGTTCCGAGCCTTTTCCCTTGCGGTGGTAGCTCAGCTTGGCGATGTCCATAGACTGACCCCCAGGCTGCAGGCGATCGCTGAGCGCTACGGCGCTTCCAACCTGGCGGTGTTCGGATCGGTGGCCCGTGATCAAGCCACCGAATCCAGCGATGTGGACCTGCTGGTGGATCTGCCTGCGGGCACAAGCCTCTTTCAGCACGCTGAGCTCAAGCAGGACATCGAAGGCTTGCTGCAACACAACGTGGATCTGATCCGCCGCCGCAACCTCAAGCCAACCCTGCGGGAGCGGGTGGAAGCCGAGGCGGTGTCACTGGGCTGAGAGCGCAGGAGCGGTATCGGCTGCGACCGGTTGATCAGCATTGATTGGTGACTACCATTGATTAATACCACCGGGAGCTGATGGCCATGGACACCGCACGGTTGTTCTGCTCTGGCCGCAGCCAGGCAGTGCGTCTACCCAAGGACTACCGCTTTCTGGGCAGTGAGGTGTCCGTCCAGCACTTCGGCAATGGGGTGCTCCTCCTGCCGATCGACGATCCCTGGTCAACTTTGGAAGCTGGCCTCGCCAGCTTTGAGCCGGGCTTTGTGATGGAGCGTCAACAGCCCGACGAGCAGCAGCGGGAAGCGATCCAGCCGTGATCCTGCTCGATACCAACATCTGCATCCATGTGATCAACGCCAAGCCGCCAGCGGTGTTGGAGCGGTTCCGTCAATACAGAATGGGGGAGATTGGCCTTTGCAGTGTTGTCGCTGCAGAACTCGCCTACGGCGTGGCCAAAAGCGGCTCGGCTCGCAATCGTCAGGCACTGGAGATGTTCCTAGCCCCGCTCATCATTCTTCCCTTTGATGACGCAGCGGTCTGGGCCTACGGCAATCTGCGGGCGGAATTGGAGCGCAAAGGCACCCCAATTGGTGCGCTGGACACGATGATTGCTGCCCATGCGCTCAGCCAGCAGAGCACCCTGGTCACCAACAACACCAGCGAATTCGCCAGGGTCCCTGGCTTGGCTTTGGAGAACTGGGTTCTGCAGAGCTGACAGCGGGGAGCTAGCCGGTCATCGAAAGAGACGTTGCACGGGGGCTTAAATAGCGATTGGTCTTTCCTGCCGCAGGGCTAGGGCGCGCCGGAACCCTTGGGAATCTCCGCCGATTCCCTTTGGCATCTATTCCCGCCCAAACGATCCAGCTGGCCGTTCCCTATTTCAGCCAGCGCGATAGCGCCACCAGCCAAGGCGAGCGCATGTGCTTTTCCTCCAGTTGCGCCATGGCGGCAGCTTTCATCAAACCTGGCTGCCTGACGGGCGAGGGCCAGACCGATGATCACTACCTCCAGCTGGTGCAGCGCTATGGCGACAGCACCAATGCGGCCGCTCAAGTTCAAGCCCTCGGCTGTCTTGGAATCCGGGCCCAGTTCGGCGCCAATGGCGATGGCAAGGCCCTGATCCAGCAACTCAAGAGCGGCATCCCCTGCCCGGTGGGCTGGTTGTACCACGGGAGTGCGGCGGCACCAACCGGCGGCGGCCACTGGAGCTTGGTGGTGGGCTGGGATCCGAATACCAAGCAGTTCTTGATGCACGACCCCTACGGAGAAGCCGACCTGGTGGCAGGCGGGTTTGTGCGCACTGCCATCGGTAGTGGCAAGGGGGTGCGCTATTCACTCAAAAACTGGGGAGCCCGCTGGCAAGCCGATGGCCTAGGTACGGGTTGGTGGATACAGATCAGTCGGTAAAGGGGGATAGCTGTCGGGGGTGACAATCACCAAGCACCTTCTGCGCTGCTCTGACCTCCCCCCGATCGCCACTGCCGAGCTGAAGATCAAGGTTCAGCCAGACCTGTGATCGCCCGCAGCGTCGCAAGCAAATCCGGTAGTCGTTGTTGGCTGGCTTGATCCGGTGGCAGGAATGCAGGAAGGGCCTCAAGGAAGGCGGAGGTGTTCAACAGCTCGTGGAACTGGGCCGCGAGCTCGTTCCGCAACGCAGGTGGGCTCAGCCTGCATTCGTCCAGAAGCGAGGCGCGGCCGTCGACCACGGCCATCAGATCCTCCAGATCGTGACTGAAGAGAAAATTTCCCTGGCCGCGACCGCGGAAGGCCTCCAGCTTGGTGGCCAGGAACACTGGTGCGGTCACGATCCGAATCAAGCGGCCGCTCGGCAGACCCTGATGCAGGGCGGTCTCCAGGGCGAGGGGATACCAGCGATTGGAGAAGCCCAGGATCACGCCCTGGGTTGGCATCAGATCGAGAACGAGATCTTCTAGGCACCAGCGGCAGAGGGGAGCTCCTGGCCGGTTGTCCTCCTGGAAGCCCCGCTGCCGCAGTTGTCTTCCCATCTGGTGGTAGTCAGATAGAGCGATCACGCGGCAGATCACATCCACATCCTTGGTGGGCCGGATCTCTGGCATCGCCGGATCCGTGATCAACACACCGACCACAGCCCCGCCGACAAACACCAGTTCCGCGAGCAGAGCCTCGCCTAACTGCTCAGCGGCCCGTTCCAGCAGGCAGACGTTGGGGTCGTTGGGGTTCATGGCTGCAGCCGCTCCTCAAGGATCGCCATTGCCAGGGACTGTTCACGGGCGCTGCCGCCACGCACCGCATCGAATAGGGCCAACAGCTCCCCCAGGGCCGGGTTTCGGTCCGCCGCCTCGGGAACACTGGGATAGAGCGGGTGGAAGGCGATGCCGCGGGCCGTTCCCTTCTTCCACGGCCACACCGGTGGTGGGTCGTTGCCTGGCCGGATCTGCTCGCTGAGGGGGGAGGCGGCGTAGCCGGTGGGAATACCGCGGCTGAGCCCACCTTGCGTGGCCGGGAAGCAATAGCGGGCCCCGTGCTGCACGAAGGCTCTCAGGGCAGCACGCACCACCGATGGCTTGCCATCGTCACCTTTGATCGCAAGCTTGGCAGCCACGGCGCGCTCCACGGCAGCGTGGGCCTCAGAGGCCGTCATGCCCAGCTCTGCGCCAAGGGCCGCATAGGTGGGTGCGGGACCTTGATCCATAGCCAGGCGCAGCAGCACCACCAGATCCTGCGGACGCAGGACAAGCTGGGGGTTGGAGGGTGAGTGGGCCAAGGTCGCAGACGGCTATTTGGCATTCGCGAATAGCGAATATAGGGCGCTGGTCGCTGAAGGGGACTTGGGATCCAGGGTCATCCGAGCGTCCGCTGATCGTCGATCAGCAGTAGGGCTTCCTGTACGGCAGTGATGCAGCGATGGGCGCGGCGCTTGGCATCGTCCTGCCCCTGGGCGCGAAGTAAATAGGCCTCCATCGCCTCTGGCGTCTCGATCAGAGCCAGCAGACCAGTGGTTCGCGCAGGGAGGGAGCCATTGGCGAGCAGGCGGGTCACCAGGCCTTGCTCCCAGAGCTTCTCCCCTGGGGAACCTGGAGAGAAGAGATCCTGGTGCAGCACTGCCAAAAGAGTCTGCTTGAGGGCATCCAGCTGACCAGATCGCATGCGGCGGCTATTGGGCAGGCCCGCGGCTGGTTGGAGCGGAATCTCGGCGGGGCGATCTGGGGTGTGTTCAACACTCCAGCTCAGGCCCGTGCCCGGCAACCCCACGGTGGTGCGGGCTCCACCGCTGCGGTTCATCGGGATGTTGAAGGAAGCACCGCGGCCGCCAACGGAGATCGAACTCAGCCCTCCCTTGCTGAAGTTGAAGCGCAGTGGACCCAGGCGGGCGGAGCGGCGGAAACGGAAACCCATGGCGATCAGCGGCTCTTGACGCAGTAACTCCCGGAGCCGTAGTAACCCAGCGGACAGGAGTTGCCCGTTTTCTGGATCGCCTCGCGGTTACTTGACGGGCTACTGACGCAGTAGTTGCCGGAGGAATAAAAACCCAAAGGGCAGCTACCACTCTTCTCGATCGCGCCCCTGGTGTTGCCACCGCCCGAGGGCACGCAGTAGCTCCCAGAGCTGTAGTAGCCGAGCGGGCAGCTGCCCACCTTTGGCAGGGGCTGCACGGGTTGCTGGGCCACCAAGATCCCGGAGATGAGAGCTGGGGCCAGGGCGAACAGGGACGGGAAGGCCATCAGGGCAAGCGGAAGGATATAGCCAAGGCATTGATTGGCGAGACGAACTGAGCCGTTCGGCGCAAAATCAGCTTGTTTTGTTCCCTGCGACAGAGATTAAGTGCTCGGCAAGGGTTCGAGGGCCATTTGCAAGCGGGTATCAGCCTGCTGAGAAATCTCGACAAAACCAAGGGATTGGGGCCTGGATCAGCAGCCGTGAACGCATGAACGACCGCCGAAAAGCTGAGACAGCGACAGGGCTCAGGGGCCTAACCCGCATCGCTGCCGCGAGGGACCAATCAAGGCGCAACGGCTATGTCAGCCGCTGACATTTACGCAAAGCGTTGACAGGCCACCCCGGAGCTGCCATGATTTGCGCATCAAGCCCGGAGGGGCATGGCAAAAACAAAGCACTACGGCGCACGGGTCTCCCAGCGCGGAATCCGCGAAGCAACTGTTGAACTCGCGCAGCAACACGGCATCCCCCATGGGGACAAGCTCGTGTTGGGCCGCAAACAGATTCGCTCCGTCCTCGAAGCCCTGGATCGTGAACGCAAGGAACTGATCAGAGCAATGGACAAGGGCGGTGTGATCGTCGTCGAGTGCGGCGGAGCACTAATCACGGCTTACGACTTCGACAGCTTCAACCGCTACTGATAAGAACAATGAAAAAAAATCTGATGACAGCGGCAGACGCTGAGCAACTAATTTGGTCAGCATGCGAGGAGCAACGGGGACATCTTGCATCGCAAGATTTGCTCAGTGCCGTACTAGATGTTCTGATTTGGGCACGATGGATTCCGACTTCCACTGATGAAGGAATCGGTTACTTCGACACCATGTCAAGCCTGGCGAACGACGAGCACTGGAATGGGATCCAGACAGCCATTGGAAATGTCTCTGGGAATCCTCTTCCGAGCTCAGCCTCTACAAATTTTGTTGGTGTTGAGTCGATTGAGAAGCTAAGGGCAACTCTGTTGCCCTTAGCCAGATCGATTAATACCGGTGATCCCATGCAGTGCAAGGTTGTGATTGAAGCACTGCTCTCAATCCAGTCCGCCATAAGTGGTCGTGTGGGCGGAGAAATGGGATGCTCTCCTTCGATGGGCAGGCTCTGCGAAGCTCTGCTAGCTAGTGACAGCAATGAACCGGTCGCTTGCCTCTTCGCAATTGGCGTTGGAAGTGCTCCCCTATTGGGCTGGAAGCATCCGCTACTTATTAGTTCTCCAAATTCAGGTCAAGAGCCATGGGTGCTGAAGTTGCTCAGTCTCTATCCAGGAGATGACAAGCCAGGTTCAATTTCAGATGCGCAGACATGGCCGCTGGCATTTGCAGCACCGCCATGGGGTGAAAGAAGCAGAGAATTACTGGTAGATGATCCATGGCTTCCTCCAGCGCCGCTGGATTGCCCCGCCGCCATCAAGGACAGCGAAGCGAGAAGAATTTATGCCGCCCACCAGAGATGTAGTGGTACAACCTATGCCTTAGTTTCTCCAGGAATTGGATTTCGTACATCAAGAGATGTGGAATACTTCAGAGAAGAACTGGTGAGAAAAAATTGGCTTGATGCAGTCGTGGCCCTACCGGCTGGAGCCATTAGTAGTACCCGGGTAGAAGGATTACTTTTTGTACTCAAAAAAGACCGATTACCGGGAGCAAAGATACAAATGGTTGAAGCCCAAGAGCTCCTTGGTGCAAGCAAGGGAAAGGGCGGAAGGATGGACTGGGATCCCGTATCAACAACTGAACTCGCTCATCTCCTGCAGGAACGATCAGAAAAGCAGGGTTCGCGGCTAATCCCTAAAGAAGAGATAGAAGCCAATGGCTTCAACCTCCAGCCAAGTCGCTACCTCCACTCCCAAGAGGATCTCACCCTGCAGCGTTACATCGCATCGCGTGACAGCCTGCAACTGGGTGACCTTGCCGAAATCAGGCGCCCAGTCGCTGCTCTTGGCCGTCAGGAAGAGGACGGCATAGAGGTCCGTGAGGTCACTCCGGGGGATATCGATGAATCCGGTCGCTTGCGCAAAGGCTCCAAGGTCATTCGTCTGCCTGAGAGCGCATTGGCAAAAGGCCGGCAGCACCTCCTCGAGCCAGGAGATGTGTTGTTGTCGATTAAGGGAGGCCTGGGCAGGGTTGCGGTGGTTCAGGATCTGGAGCAACCTACGGTTCCAGGTCAAGCGTTCTGCGTCATCCGCCTCAGGCCCAATGCCCCTTTGACCCCAGTCGCCCTGGTGCAATATCTCCGGAGTGCCTTGGGGCAGAGCTTGTTGGGCAAGGCAGGTCAGGGAACGTCCGTGGCCTTCATGCCAATGGGGGAAGTAAAGAGCTTGCCCATCGTCATCCCCCAAGCCAGCGAACTTCGACGTGCCGAGGCCCTTGAGGAGGAGAGCGTGTACCTGAATCATCAAGTCGAAGAGCTCAGTCGTCGACTAGCAGAACTCTCGCGGCACGGCTGGATGGAGGATTTGCCAACCGGTCTGGTCAGTAGTGCCATGGAGGGATCTCTATGACGACCAAGCCGCTGAATCGTGACGTCACCGACGCGCTGATTGCGCTCATCCCAGAAGACGGCTCCCGTCTCACCAATCAAGAGCTACGCACCACGATCGAGAACGAGCTTGGGTTGGCCCTGGCCGATGACGAGTTCAACGCTGCCAAGGACGTTGTTGTTGGCATGGGGCTGGCTGAAAAGGTGAAGGGCCCTGGTGGTGGATTGAGAGCTGCTGGCAGCCAACCGCCCCAGGTGAAGCAAGTAGTCACAAGCTCGATTACCCCTGATGGGGCATTAACACTCTCTCAACTGGAATCCCATCTCTGGGGAGCAGCAAATATCTTGCGCGGTAGTCCCGTGGATCGCTCCGACTGGAAGTCGTTCATCCTGCCGCTGCTCTTCTTTAAACGAATCTGCGATCAATGGGATGAGGAGCATGCCGTGATGCTCACCGAGTACGGCGAGGATTTCGCCGATGAGCACCGCTTTCAAATTCCCGAAGGTACGCACTGGAACGATGTAAGAGCAACCCCTAGCAATGTTGGCACCGCTCTAGCCAACGCTATGCGGGCCGTGGAAGCGGCCAATCAGAAGCACCTCTATGGGGTTTTCGGCGATGCCCAATGGACCAACAAGGACCGGCTCCCTGACGAGCTCCTCAAAGATCTGATCGAGCACTTCTCCGCACTCTCGATTGGTAATGATCGGGTGAACTCAGATGTTATGGGCGATGCCTATGAATATCTGATCAAGCAGTTCGCCGATGCCACCAACAAAAAAGCTGGTGAGTTCTACACGCCACGCAGCGTCGTACGGATGATGGTCGACATCATCGATCCAAGGGAAGGCGAAACGATCTACGACCCTTCCTGTGGCACCGCTGGAATGTTGCTCGCAGCAGTGGAGCATGTCCAGTCTCGAGGAGGTGATCCGCGCACCTTTTTCGGCAAAATCTTCGGCCAGGAGAAAAACCTCACCACAGCATCAGTCGCGCGGATGAACCTCTTCCTCCATGGGCTGGAGGATTTCGTGATCGAAAGGGGAGACACACTGCGTAACCCCATTTTTGCTGACCCCTCCACTGGTGGCCTCGCCACCTTTGACGTGGTGATCGCCAACCCGCCGTTTTCGCTGGAGGCCTGGGGCCGGGAGCTCTGGGAAAGCGATCCCTGGGGCCGTGCATTCGCTGGCCTTCCTACGGACAGCAACGGCGACATGGCCTGGGTTCAGCACATGGTGGCCTCGATGGCGCCGGACACAGGAAGGATGGCTGTGGTTTTGCCTCAAGGCGCGCTATTTCGCAGTGGCGTTGAAGGCCAGATCCGCCAGCACCTGCTCAAAGCTGATCTGGTGGAAGCGGTAATCGGCTTGGCTCCCAATCTTTTCTATGGCACCGGGCTTGCAGCTTGTGTACTAGTCCTTCGGCGCGACAAGGCCGCCGAGCGACAAGGGAAAGTGCTTGTTATCGATGCCTCTGCTCTATTTCGTCGCGGGCGGGCCCAGAACTTCCTTGAGCCTGAGCACGCTCAGCAGATCCATGGCTGGGTCTCGGCGTTTGAGGACGTGGAGGACCGTGCCCGGGTGGTAGATCTCGCAGAGATCGAGCAAGAAGGCTGGACGCTCAACATCTCTCGCTACGTGTTGCCACCGATCGGCGCTGACATTCCGCCACTACCCGAAGCGGTGGCAGCTTTCAAAGAAGCCTTGGCGAAGTGCCGTGAAGCCGAGGATGAGCTGAGAAGAGTCATGGCCGAAGGGGGATGGCTGAAATGAGCACCCTCACCCAATCCGCGCTCGAGTCTTACCTCTGGGGGGCGGCCGTCCTGCTGCGCGGCCTGGTGGATGCAGGCGACTACAAGCAGTTCGTTTTCCCACTGCTCTTCTACAAACGCCTCTCCGATGTGTGGGATGAGGATTATTCCGATGCCATGCATGAATCAGACGGCGATACCGCCTATGCCCAAGCGACTGCAAACGACCGCTTCGTGATCCCGCTAGGGGCGCACTGGTCGGATGTGCGGGCGGCAGCAAAAGACGTGGGCCGAGCTCTCCAGTCCGCCATGCGCGCAATTGAGGCCGCCAATCCCGGCAAGCTCGATGGGATCTTTGGCGATGCCCCTTGGAGCAATAAGGAGCGTCTACCGGATGTGACGCTCAAGAACCTGCTGGAGCACTACTCCAGTGAAACTCTCTCACTGAGCCATGTGCCAGAAGACGAACTCGGTAATGGCTACGAGTTCCTGATTAAAAAGTTCGCCGACGACAGCGGCCATACGGCGCAAGAGTTCTATACCAACCGCACCCTGGTGCACTTGATGGTCCAGATGCTTGACCCCCTGCCAGGGGAGAGCATCTATGACCCCACATGCGGAACCGGAGGCATGTTGATCTCTGCCTTGGCGGAGGTAAAGCGCAAGGGTGGTGAGCACCGCACCCTGAAGCTCTACGGCCAGGAGCGCAACCACATGACAGCCTCCATCGCCAGGATGAACCTGGTGCTCCACGGCGTGGAAGACAGCGAGATTGCCGGAGGAGACACGTTGGCCGCGCCGGGCTTCTGCGAGCACGACAGCCTGCGCAGCTTTGACGTGGTGCTCGCCAATCCGCCCTATTCCATTAAGCAGTGGAACCGGGAGGCCTGGCAGAGCGACGCCTGGGGCCGCAACTTCCTGGGCACCCCACCCCAGGGGCGAGCCGACTACGCCTTTTTCCAGCACATCCTCAGGAGCATGGACCCAGTGACGGGTAGATGTGCGGTCCTATTCCCCCACGGAGTGCTGTTCCGCAAGGAAGAAGCCGATCTGCGCCGCAGGCTCGTGGAAGCCGATCTGGTGGATTGCGTGCTGGGCCTCGGCCCAGGCCTCTTCTACAACTCGCCGATGGAGGCCTGCGTGGTGTTTTGCCGCAACCAAAAACCGGAAGATCGTCGCGGCAAGGTTTTGCTGATCGATGCCATCAATCAGATAGCGCGAGAGCGGGCGATGAGCTACCTACGGCCCGAGCACCAGGCAAGCATCACCAAGGCGTACACCGACTTCGCCGATGAGGAAGGCTTTGCAGCGGTGGCCAGCCTGGAGGCGATTGCCGCCAACGACCACAGCCTGTCGATCCCGCTCTACGTGAAACGGCCCTCGTCAGTCGCCGTGACAGAAGGCGATGGCCAGCCGGCCACGCTGCAGGAGGCCTGGCAAGCATGGGAGGCCTCAGGGCAGGAGTTCTGGCACCAGATGGACGACGTGGTGGCCATGCTCGATGGCCTGACGGACGAATATTCCTTAACCGATCCGGTGAAGAAAAACCAACAGTGATGGCCTAGGATGCAGATCATCTACGCCAGCAAAGCCATCCAGCGCCTCTGCGAGGAGGACAAGCACCAGCGCAAGCAGCTCGGTGAGAAACGCGCCAAGCGCCTCAAGAACCGTCTGACCGAGCTGCGGGCGGTGGAGAACGTGAACCAGCTTCAGCTGGGTCGTCCCCACGCCCTCACCGCAGACCGAGCCGGCCAATACTCCGTCGACCTCGATGGCCCGATGCGCCTTCTGTTCGAGCCCACCGATCAGCCACCGCCAACCCTGCCCTCCGGCGGCATCGACTGGCAGCAGGTGAGCAGTGTTCGCCTCCTGGAAATTGGAGATACCCATGGTTGAAACCATCACCCCCACTACCAACGCCAGCTTCAACGCCGACTGGGCCTCTCCCCCCGGGGATCTGATCGAGGAGGTGCTGGAGGAGCACGGCTGGACCCGCACCGAACTAGCCCAGCGGCTGGATTTCAGCCCCAAGCATGTGAATGAACTGCTCAAGGGCCGGGCGTCGATCACGGCCGACACGGCCGAACGGCTGGAGCGGGTGCTCGGCCATGACGCCGGCTTCTGGCTGCGGCTGGAGGCCAACTACCAGCAGGATCTGGTGCGGCTGCAGCAGCTCGATGCGCTGGCCAGCCAGAAGGACTGGCTGAAAGAACTACCGCTGAACTGGCTGCAAAAACAGGGCTGGGTCGAAGCCTGCAGCCACAAAGGACAACAAGTGGCAGCGTGCCTCAAGTACTTCGCAGTGGCGTCAGTCGACGCATGGCGGCAGCGCTACGGGCAGCCCCTGGCTGTCTATCGAACCTCCAAAAGCTTCGCCACTGAGCAGGGCGCCCTGGCCAGCTGGCTACGGCGCAGCGAAACGCTTGCGGGGGCGATCCCCTGTCGGCCCTACGACGTCAAGGCCTTCCGAGCGGCGCTGCAAGAGATTCGACCCCTCAGCTGCGAAGCGGATCCCAATGTTTTTGCTCCGAAGCTGCAGTCCCTGGCTGCCGCTGCCGGGGTGGCCGTGGTGTTCGTTCCCGCGCCGCCCAAGTGCCGGGTGAGTGGGGCCACCCAGTGGCTGAGCCCGGATCGGGCCCTGATCGCGCTGAGCTTGCGGCACAAGAGCAACGACCACCTCTGGTTCACCCTGTTCCACGAGGCTGGCCACATCCTCAAACACGGCAAGAAGGCCACCTTTGTCGATGGCCTCAATGGTGTGGATGAGGAACTTGAGGTCGAAGCCGATCGCTTCGCTGCGGATCAGTTGATTTCGCCAGCTGCTGCCCAGAAACTGCAAGGGCTTCGCTCCGAAGAGGAGGTGAAAGCGGCTGCCAAGGCACTCGGCATTGCTCCGGGCATCGTGGTGGGGCGCATGCAGCATGAGAAGTGGTTGCCCCGCACCCATCTCAACGGCCTGAAGGTGAGTTACCGCTGGCCGGAGGAGGTGAGCCATGAGTGACTTGAAACCGGGCTGGCGGCGGGTGAAGTTTGGCGAGGTGGTGCGCCTCAACAAGGAAACCTGCAAAGACCCGGAAACCGCAGGGATCAACCGGGTGATCGGCTTGGAGCATCTTGAGCCGGGCGATCTACGTGTGCGTTCCTGGGCGGATGTTGCCGATGGCACCACGTTCAGCAATCGGGTTCGTCCCGGGCAGGTGCTGTTCGGCAAACGTCGCGCTTACCAACGCAAGGTGGCACTGGCCGATTTCGATGCGATCTGCTCGGGAGATATCTACGTTTTTGAGAGTGCAGATCCCATACGGCTGCTACCAGAACTTCTGCCGTTCATCTGTCAGACAGAAGCCTTCTTTGAGTATGCGGTTGGTACGTCGGCGGGTTCTCTATCACCACGTACCAACTGGAAGAGTCTTGCGGCCTATGAGTTCGCGCTGCCGCCGTTGGAGGAGCAGCGGCGGATTGCAAAGTTTTTGCAGGCTAAAGAGGCGGCAGCACAAGCGTCTCAGGAAATCGCGTTGGCAGCTGAGGTTACTTTCGACTCGTACGCAAATGCAGTTTTTCGAGGGCAAGGCTACGGAGAAATGAGACGCCACAGGCGTTTAGGTCTCGTCGCAGCAGACTTTGACGTACTGCATATCAGCGATCTCATCGAAACCAGTCAGTATGGGCTTTCAACAGCTCCGATGGAGGTCGGCACGTACCCAATCCTGCGAATGATGAATTTAGTAGGAGGATGCGTCGTGGAGAACGACCTCAAATATGTTGATCTACAGCCTAAAGAGTTTGAGGCTTATCGGCTCGAGCCGGGCGATGTTCTGTTCAATCGAACGAACAGCATTGATTTGGTTGGACGAACGGGCGTCTACCGCCTTGAATCTGAGCATGTTTTTGCTAGCTACCTTGTTCGACTGAGGGTTCTGCGCGAACTGCTCAGACCAGAGTATCTCTCAGCGTATTTGAATGCACATATGGGGCGACAGCAGGTGTTGGGGTTCGCGACTAAGGCGGTGAGCCAGGCCAATGTTAATGCCTCAAATCTCGCGAAGATTCTCATTCCAGTACCATCACTAGAAATCCAGGACCGCATTGTTGCCGATCTGGACATGATTCGCATTGCCACGAAAGGTGCATGGTCGCGAGCCGGATTGATGAAAGCGGGTTTGAATCAGCTATTCACTGAGTTCTGCTAGGCAGTAATTATTTCATGAGCTTTAACGAATCCACAACCGTCGAAAACCTCTTCCGGGACCTCCTCGCCGGGGGTCCTGGCGCCTACACAGCCGTCGGCCCTGGCTTCGCGCGCAAGAACGGAAAGATCACCGGAGTCGGCTGGCACCACCTCCCGCCCACCAATGTCCCCCGCCTGCCCCACGAGGTTCTCGTTGAGCCGTGGATTCGCGACGCACTGATTCACCTCAACCCAGAGATCGCCGCCGATCCTGATCGAGCCGATGAGGTCCTCTACAAGCTGCGCGCCATTGTCCTCTCAGTTCGCTCCGATGGTCTGATCAAGGCCAATGAGGAGATGACGGCCTGGTTGCGCGGCGAGCGCTCAATGCCGTTCGGGGCCAACCACGAGCACGTCAGTATTCGCCTGATTGATTTCGATAACCTCGACAACAACCAGTACGTCGTCACCACCCAGTTCACAGTCCGTTCTGGCCCCGCTGAACGACGCGCCGATCTAGTGCTGCTGGTGAATGGGCTACCGCTGGTGTTAATCGAAGCCAAGACTCCGGTGCGTAAGGCCGTGAGCTGGTTCGATGGCGCCATGCAGGTGCACGACGACTATGAGCGCAACGTGCCCGAGCTATTCGTAGCCAACGTGTTCTCCGTCGCCAGCGAAGGCAAGGAGCTGATGTATGGCTCCATCCGCTGTCCCGTGAGCCTCTGGGGACCCTGGCGCGGCGACGACGAAGCCGCCCCCGGCACCCTCGCGGGCCTCAAGTCGGCGGTGAATGGTCTGCTCCGACCGGCGGTTGTGATGGACCTGCTCGCCCACTTCACCCTCTTTGCCACCGACGACAAAAATCGCCGCATCAAGGTTGTGGCTCGCTACCAACAGGTGGAGGCCACCAATCTGATCGTGCAGCGCGTACTGGCGGGCCAGCCGCGGAAGGGACTGATCTGGCACTTCCAGGGATCAGGCAAGTCGTTGTTGATGGTGTTTGCAGCCCAGAAGCTTCGCCAAGAGCCTGTACTAGGCAACCCCACTGTTTTGATCGTGGTGGACCGCATCGACCTCGATTCCCAGATCAGCGGCACCTTCCACGCCAGCGATGTGCCCAACCTCGTGAAGGGTGAGACCCGTGAAGATCTCATGCGCTTGCTTCGGCAGGACACCCGCAAGATCATTATCACCACCATCTTCCGCTTCGGGGAAGCTGATGGGGTACTCAACGATCGCGGCAACATCATTGTTCTGGTTGATGAGGCCCATCGCACCCAGGAGGGTGATCTGGGCATCAAAATGCGCGCTGCCCTGCCAAATGCCTTCCTCTTCGGCCTTACCGGGACCCCGATCAATCGCACCGATCGCAACACCTATCTCGCCTTCGGAGCAGAAGAAGACAGCCGCGGATACATGAGCCGCTACGGCTTTGAGGAATCAATTCGCGATGGCGCCACCCTCAAACTCCACTTTGAGCCCCGCTTGGTCGATCTACACATCGATAAGGCCGCCATCGACGAGGCCTACGCCTCCCTCACCGGTGAACTCTCCGACCTCGATCGAGATCAGCTCGCCAAGACTGCCAGCCGCATGGCTGTTCTGGTGAAGGCGCCCAAACGGGTCCAAAGCATCTGCGCGGACATTGCCAAGCACTACCAGGAGTCCGTTGCCCCCAACGGATTCAAAGGAATGGTGGTGACATTCGATCAAGAGTGCTGCCTGCTTTACAAAGCTGCACTTGATCAACTGCTGCCACCTGAGGCCAGCGAAATCGTGATCTCGGCCAGCGGAAAAGACGAGCGCTACAAGCCCTACGACCGCAGCCGCGATGAAGAAGAGAAGCTGCTTAACCGTTTCCGAAACGCCAACGATCCTTTCAAGATCCTGATCGTTACCGCCAAGCTGCTCACAGGATTTGATGCCCCCATCCTGCAGGCGCTTTATCTGGATAAACCACTGAAAGCGCACACGCTGCTCCAGGCCATCTGCCGCACCAACCGCACCTATGGCGATCGCAAGACCCACGGACTAATCGTCGATTACCTCGGCGTCTTCGACGACGTGGCCCAAGCGCTTGAGTTCGATGAAAAGGGAGTTGCTTCGGTGGCCGGCAAGTTAGCCGAGGTGAAGGAGCACATCGCCACGGCGATGCAGAAGTGCCTTGCCTTTTTCCCCGGCGTAGACCGCACCCTGGCTGGCTACGAAGGATTGATGGCCGCTCAGAACTGCCTGCCGAACAACGACGTCCGTGATGCGTTTGCAGCGGAATACTCGGTGCTAGGCAAGCTCTGGGAAACAGTTTCACCGGATCCGGTCCTACTGGAGTTCGAGACCGACTACCGCTGGCTCACCCAGGTTTATGTATCAGTTCAGCCCACCAGCGGCACCGGCAAATTGATCTGGCACGCCCTCGGTGCCAAGACGATTGCCCTCATCCACGAGAACGTCCAGGTGGAGGCGGTGCGCGATGACCTCGAAACCCTGGTACTAGATGCGGATTTGCTCGAGGCCGTGCTGGCGGCAGATCCGCGCAAGAAAGCCAAGGAAGTGCAGTTCAAACTCACCGCCAGGCTTCGCAAGCACGGGGGAAATCCCCGCTTCAAGGCCTTGTCCGAGCGGCTGGAAGCCCTGGCCGAGCGCCACGCCCAGGGCCTGGTCCAAAGCATCGACTTCCTCAAGGAGTTGCTCAGCCTTGCCCGCGATCTTGTGGCAGCCGAGAACGACACACCTCAGGAAGAAGATGAAGACCGCGGCAAGGCAGCCCTCACCGAGCTCTTCCAGCAGGTACGAACCGACAGCACACCTGTGATCGTGGAGCGGGTGGTGGCCGATATCGATGAAATCGTTCGGCTCGTTCGTTTTCCTGGCTGGCAGCAGACCAGCGCTGGTGAACGTGAGGTGAGGAGTGCCCTAAGAAAATGCCTGCTCAAATACACTCTTCACCAGGATATGGAACTGTTTGAGAATGCCTATGGCTACGTGAAGCAGTACTACTAAAGATCACCTAGCCAACCAAATAACTTCCCTTGCAAAGCGAGCTAGTGCCGCAAAGACTCCCGGTGCACGCTCAGAAAATTCTCCTGATCCCGGCTAAACGGCCTGATCAGATTCGCCCCATCAATTCCCCAGCAACGGAGGGCATCGCCGGCGGCTTCATGGCGCCAAATCAACTCTCCATTTTGTTCAAAGCTGATCCAATGGCGATCAAAGAGCTTGTCGATGTGGGGGGAGAGCAGAAGCCCGTTGGCCCCTGACAGCCGTTCTCTGTTGTCGCTGTCGCGCCAAGGCTTGATATGGCTTGCCACCAAGAATTCCTGACGCGCTAGGCCTGTCACTCGGCAGCAAGGCTCCAACTGCGCCACGCGTTGGCGAAACAGCCCCTGACCAAGCCTGGCCTTGGTGAGAGACTCCCGCTCGGTGATGTTGGAAACAACCTGCAACTGCTGCACGTCATCAAGCAGAGCGGCAGTGGCATCGCCATCCTCCGCCAGAACCACCAGGTGCACCTGCACGGCGGAATCGGCGTGTTCCTCTATGAGCCTGATGAGCAAGTGGCCCAGGGCATCGCTAAGGCCAGCGAGATACACCCGCCACTGAGCCGCTGCAAGTCGCTGTTGCACGCCTGACGGGCTATCGCTGGCCGACAGAGAGCGACTCTTCCATGGAGCTTTCCGATGAAGCCCGTGATTGGGTTTCTCGCTGCGAAGCCTTAACCAGCCACGCTGATGACGACGGCATTGTTTGTTTGCCATCGGTACGCGGCGAGCCGGCCGCCCACGAACGCTTGAGCAAGTTGCTGGCCAGTGCGTTTGGGGATGATTGGGCATCGGCCAAGGAGCGGGAGCTGCTCATGGCGGCTGCCGCAGCCAATAACGCCCGTATGCCAGAGACCAGCCTTAAGTCCTGGCTTCGGAATTCCTTCTTTAGTGAACACTGCAAGCTGTTCCAGAGCCGGCCGTTCGTATGGCAAGTGTGGGATGGAAATCCCTCGGGTTTCTCAGCGCTTGTGAATGTTCACAAGCTCGCAGCGCCTACCGGCCAGGGGCGCAAAACTCTTGAGCAGCTCACATTTACCTACTTGGGAGACTGGATTGACCGCCAGAAGCTTGATCAGGCACAAGGCGTCAACGGTGCTGACGATCGCTTGGCAGCCGCCCTCGATCTACAAGGGCAACTCAAGAAGATCCTTGATGGTGAGCCCCCTTATGACATCTTCGTGCGCTGGAAGCCGCTACATGAGCAGCCCATTGGCTGGGATTCAGATATCAATGACGGCGTTCGTCTGAATATCCGCCCGTTCCTGAACGCCCAGCTCCGCAAGGGCGGGAAGGCTGGTGCCGGCATCCTCCGTGCCAAGCCCGGGACTCTCAAGTGGGCCAAAGACCGTGGCAAGGAGCCGATGCGCTCCAAGGATGACTTCCCCTGGTTCTGGGGTTGGGATGAATCCAATCGTGCCCTCGACAAAGACTTCGGCGCTCCGATCCCTGGTGCACCGCCTGCCGGCGACAGCTTTGACGGCAACCGCTGGAACGACCTGCACTACACCCGTGCAGCCAAGGAAGCGGCCAGGGCTCGGTATCGGGGTGAGGGTTGATCCATGGCGGCCCGCACCCTGCTCGAATCCCTGATCCAAAAGCTGCGCGGCTGCAACGTCCACGGCGATGCAGAAGAGTCACCGGTCGCCATCCTCTGGACTGACCCCCGCAGCGAGTGGAAACCGCTGCTTCCCCTCCTGCGGCAGCAGTTACCCGAGCTGCTTTGCCTAGGCGACTACGACCCCGAGCACCAGCAGGGCCCGGCGCTGTGGCTGCGCTGCATCGTCGATCGCAGCTTGCCCGCTGCAAAAGCGGCCGCAGGTCAGATCCCGGTGATCTATCTGCCTGGAATCAGCCGGCAGGAGTTGCGGGCCGGCGAGGGTTGCCCCTGGGCGCTGGAGCCGCTGATTGAACTGATGTTCCGCGGCAGCCTCTGGCTCCAGCGCAATGGGCGCGACTGGACCCTGGCCGCCTTCCTCAGCTCCAGTGATGTCCTGGGCCTCGATCTGGCCGGCGATCAGGGCACCAAAGCAGCTCTCAGCCGCGCCCTTGCTGAAGTGGCCTCCGTGCCGCTCGAGCAGCTACGCGGCAAGCGGCTGGAGGCGGAAGACTTCAACGCCTACTTGGTTCCTGATGCGATCCGCGACCTCCTGCAGTGGATGGCGGATCCACCGGCGTTCCAGCAACGCTGCAGCCAAGAACAGTGGGCAGTTCTTTCCTCCACCTGGAAAAAAGACCTCAAGTTCGATCCCGCCAAAGACGGTGAGCTCTCCGCTGCCGAACGGCTGACTAAGGGCAAGTGCGGTTGGGACAAGGTCTGGCAGCGCTTTGCAGAAAACCCCACCGCCTTCCCGGGTATCCCTGAGCTGCTGCGCCAGGTTGAGCCTGAGCAGATGGGCCTGGCCGTCGGCGGGCAAGACCTATCCCGCTGGCCCTCCCACAACGCCGCCTGCGAAGCCCAGGTGCTCGCAGGTCTCCAAGCCCTGGCCGGCAAATCCCACGCCGATGCCTGCCGCTGCGTGCGTGATCTGGAAGTCCAGCACCGCGAGCGGCGCAGCTGGATTTGGGCCCAGCTCGGGCTCTCACCGATGGCAAAGCTGCTTGAGCCGCTCGGCCTGCTCGCCCAACGCGCCGATCAACCCCTGGTGGGAAGCACACCTGAGGAGTTCATCGCGCCCTACACAACCGATGGCTGGGAGGCTGATCTGAGCGCCTGGCAGGCAGTGGCGATGGCCAGCACTGCCGAGGAAGACGTGGTGCGTAAGGCAGTCGCAGCCTTGCTACGGATCTGGCTGAATGACACCGCCAGCTGCTTCCAAAAAGCCGTCGCCAGCAGCGGCCTGCCTGCGCTTGCAGAGCAAGGCGCCATCACCGCCGCACCCGGCGAGGTGTTGTTTTTTGCTGATGGACTCCGCTACGACATTGCCCGGCAGCTGCAGAAGTCGTTGGAGGTAATGGGCATCACCGGCAACCTCACCACCCGCTGGGCGGGGCTACCCACCGTCACAGCCACAGCCAAGCCCGCCATCACGCCCCTGATCAGCGAGATCCAAGGCCAGGCCCTACCGGAAGACTTCGCTCCAACCTTCCGCTCCGGCAAACCAACCAGTGCCGCCGAGCTGCGCAAGGCCCTCACTGCCCAGGGCTACTCGGTGTTGAGCGACGACGAGTTGAACATCCCCGCTAGCCCAGAGGCGCGCGGCTGGCTGGAGGTCGGCGACCTCGACCACCGCGGCCACCAGCTGCAGAACGATCTGCCCAAGGTGATCCACGATGAGATCGACCGGTTGGCTCTCCGCATCCAGAAGCTGCTGGATGCCGGTTGGCGCTCCGTGAAGGTCGTCACCGACCACGGCTGGCTGTTCTGCCCCGATGGCCTGCCCATAGCTGAGCTGCCCAAGCACCTCACCGCTAGCAAGTGGGCCCGCTGCGCTGCCATCAAGGGCGACTCCCAGGTGCCAGTTCCCACCGCCGCCTGGAGCTGGAACCCCAGTGAGCAGTTCGCTACCCCAAGCGGCGCTGCCTGCTTCAACACAGGGGGCAGCTACTCCTATGCCCATGGCGGCATCAGCCTGCAGGAGTGCCTCACCCCCGTGTTGGTGGTCTCTGGCGGAGCAAGCAATGCGCCCACTGCGGCTATTACCGAGATCAGCTGGAAGGGCCTGCGCTGCAACCTGGAGGTGACCGGCGGCACGGCCGGCATGTCAGCCGACCTGCGCCGAGAAGCCGCTGGAGGCCCGTCAGTGGCCACCACGGCCAAACCGATCGACGATGGCGGTGCCCGCCTGCTGGTGGAAGATGACGAGCTGGAAGGAGCAGCGGTGGTGGCGGTGCTGTTGAGCCCTGATGGCCGGGTGATCGCCCAACGCCGCACCGTGGTGGGAGGAGAAGCGTGAAGAGCAAAATCCGGCCTAGTGTGGTCGCGGCGGCGGAGTCAGGCATGGCAGATGTGGTCGCAAGCCAGGTGTCGGTGCGGGATCTCAAAACCCACCTCTCCGAATGGCTGGCCCGTGCCCAGTCCGGTGAGGTGGTGGAAGTCACCTCCCATCGCAAACCCATCGCCCGCATCACCGCTGTGAAGCCAGCGGACTCAGGGATAACCAGCCCGCTGCAAAAAGCGATTGATGCGGGCCTGATCAGCTGGAATGGTCAAAAGCCCAACTTGCCCCCTCCTGTGAAGTTGCGGGGGCAAGAGAAGTTGCTCAGCGACATCGTGATTGAGGATCGGGGTTGAGCTGGTGATCCTCTTTTGTGACACCAGCGCCCTGATGAAGTTGCTGGTTGACGAAGCCCAATCAGATCAGATGCGGCAGATCAGCACCACTGTTGATGCCATCGGGGTCTGCCGGATCAGCTGGGCCGAAACAATGGCTGCCCTTGCTCGCCTCCAGCGGGAAGACCCGGTCTGCAACGAAGATCTCGAACAGGCTCGGCAGCACCTGATCCAATCCTGGAAGACCTTCACCATTGTTGAAGTCAGCCAGCCATTGGTGGAAACGGCTGGGCGCTTTGCCGACGTCTTTGCCCTTCGCGGATACGACAGCGTGCAGCTCGCCGCGGCACATGAACTTCATGTCAACGCTGAACAGAGCGTTCTCTTCGCCTGCTACGACCGTCGACTGAATCAGGCCGCCCAGCTCCTTCAGCTGGAGGTGATCCAGTGACACAGGAGCCCACATCCACCAGCGAGATGGACCATCTCGACCAGCTCGGTGCCAAGGCCTTCGATGGCTTCCTGGTCCGCAAGGACCTGGTGCGCAAATACTCCCGCCAATACCCGGTGCCCACCTACGTGGTGGAGTTCCTGCTGGGCCGCTACTGCGCCAGCACCGATCCAGCAGAGATAGAAGAAGGCCTGCAGATCGTCGAAAAGCAGCTCCAGGGCCGCACCGTGCGCACTGGAGAAGAAGAGCTGTTCAAGGCCCGCTCCCGTGATCAAGGCAGCGTCAAGATTATCGACATCGTGCGGGCCCGCCTCGATACCCGCAGCGACTCCTACATGGCTGAGGTGCCCAGCCTTGCCATCCGAGACGCCCAGATCGACGACGAACTTGTGCGTGCTAACGAGCGCATGCTCACCGATGGCTTCTACGCCGAGGTGTCTCTGGAATACGACCCGGTGATCGCCCAAGAGCGCAACGGCCGGCCATTCAGCATCGCCGGGCTGCGGCCGATCCAGATGTCCAACCCCAATGTGCTGGGGATATTGGCCAAGGGCCGAGCTGCTTTCACCACAGATGAGTGGCGCGACTTCCTAATCCGCTCGATCGGCATTGAGCCAACCGCCCTCGATGAGCGGGCCAAGATGGTCGTGCTGCTGCGCATGGCTCCCTTCGTGGAGCGCAACTACAACCTGGTGGAGCTGGGCCCGCGGGGCACCGGCAAGAGCCACCTGTTCCAGCAGATTTCGCCTTACTCCCACTTGATCTCGGGCGGCAAGGCCACCGTCGCCAAGATGTTCGTCAACAACGGCAATGGCCAGCGCGGCCTGGTTTGCCAGTACGACGTGGTCTGCTTCGACGAGGTGGCCGGCGTCTCGTTCGACCAGAAGGACGGCGTCAACATCCTCAAGGGCTACATGGCCTCCGGCGAGTTCAGCCGCGGCAAGGAGAGCATCCGCGCCGAGGGCGGGATCGTGATGGTGGGCAACTTCGATGTCGATGTCGAGCAGCAGCAGCGCATCGGCCACCTGCTCAGCCCCCTGCCGCGCGAGATGCGTGACGACACGGCCTTCCAGGACCGCATCCACGCCTACGCCCCAGGGTGGGATTTCCCCAAGCTCAACCCCAACGAGCACCTCAGCAGCCACTTCGGACTGGTGAGCGACTTCCTCAGCGAATGCTGGAGCCGCCTGCGCGATGGCAGCCGCTTGGCCGCGATGCAGAACCGCATCCACCTCGGTGGCGCCCTCAGCGGTCGCGACATCGAGGGCGTCAACAAGACCGTGAGCGCCCTGATCAAGCTGCTGTTCCCCGATCCCGAGATGGAGATCCCCGACGAGGATCTCGAATGGATCGTGCGCCTGGCGCTGGAATCACGCCGACGCGTCAAGGAACAGCAGAAGCGCTGCCTCAAGAGCGAGTTCCGCAACACCCACTTCAGCTACACCCTCGGCCTCGATGGGGTGGAGAAGTTCGTGGCCACCCCCGAGCTCCACAGCGACGACGCCATTGACGGCGATCCCCTGCCGCCCGGCCAGGTGTGGGCCATCAGCCCCGGCACTGGCGAAACCGGCCCCAGCCTCTACCGAATCGAGGTGGCCGTTGGCCCGGGCAGTGGGGTCAAGATCCTCAACCAGCCTGTACCTCCCTCCTTCCGCGAGAGCACCAAGGTGGGCGAGCAGAACCTCTACTCCCGCGCCAAATCCCTGGTGGGCGACCGTGATCCCCGCGGCCATGAATACTCAGTTCAGCTGCGCGCCATGGACAACGACCGCAGCGGCGCCGGCCTTGGCTTGCCTGTGCTGGTTGCCCTGGTCGGCGGCCTACTCGATCGCAACACTCGAGGCGGCACCATCGTCATTGGCTCTCTAAATCTGGGTGGCTCGGTGGAGATGATCCCCAATGCCATCGCCATCGCCGAACTGGCAGTAGAGAAGCAGGCCAAAGTGCTGCTGATGCCCGTTTCGGCCCGCCGCGGTCTCAATGACCTGCCAGATGATCTGTGGACCAAGATCTCGATTGAGTTCTACAAAGATCCTGAGGACGCGGTATTCAAGGGATTAGAGGAATAGGCTCCACTAGAAAAGATGGGAAGCAACGGGGATCAGTTAAACGAGTTTCTCTCTTACCTTGATCAAAGTCTCGCAAGGATCTCGAACCTTTGCGATTCCGCCCATGACGGACAATGCAGGTCCTTCAAGAAGGCCCTCCTATTCTCTTTCATTGACAACCTCTCATCCCTGGCCTACCCGGCGAGCAAGTCAAACACTGCAAAGGTCAAAAAGTTAATCAATGACTACGGGAACTGGCCAGACAGCAATCTTCTCAGCACGCCTCACCTCTGTCTTTGGCTGGAGACTCATCCAGAAAACTTTCTACCCACCTGCCTTGAACTAGCAAAAACAAAACTCGACGAATGGGAACCTGGGTGCATCGTCCCGATCTCGTGCGACATGGATTTCTGCGCAATACAAAGACATACCAGATCTGGCCATGAGAAAGCAGCAGCGAGCATCGACCGACTCACCCACCTTTCTCTGCTCTGGAATCAACGTCACAACCTGATTCACAGATTCATGCCAATTGGATTAAATCTAGAATTTCCCGATGACAGCAGTCCTTACTACATCAGTCTCTCATCTTTGAGCGTGGTCATGGGAGCCCCCGATAGCGGACCGTTCTGGCAGTTGATTTATCCGACTGGATTCTTATTCAATCTGGCTCGGACCTGTTTAGCAGGCGTCTCCTTGAATCTCCGAGATAAATCAATCGACATAAGGGAGCATTACCGGGCTGGGCATTACCTCTTGGAAGAGCTGAATCAGGGGCTCTGAACTCACAAAAGGCCAGAACTCTCAACCCTCCTCCCACTTCAGGTTGTTTTTCGGAAGGCCAGCGTTCATCCCTGGGCCTCTCGCTGGTACTCCTGCCGCTCTTCCTCCCATGCCCGCTGCAGGTCCATGCGGGTGATCCGATAGCCCAGGCGCCGTGCCGCCAGAATCAGCTCGGGGGTTGAGCGGCAGCCCTTGAGGGAACGCCGCAGGCCAGCGTCAGCTTCCGCCTCGTGCACCAAGCGCTCCAGCTCTGACCAGCTCATGGAACCTTGCGCCTGGTCTCACAAGATGCCAAACACCCCTAGGTAGCGCCAGGTTCGCCAGAACACAGTCCTCCAGATCGATCGTCAGCACAAAGAAAACCGGCCGGGGAGACCGGCCGGCGGGAGGCTGTGCCTCCCTGCAGCGCCTAGAGCACCGAGACGGTGGTGCCAAAGCGACCCTGGAATTTGCGGGCCAGGGCAAAGGCCTTCTCAGCGGGGATCAGGCGCAGCTTTTTGAGGGGATTACCGCGGCGGCCCAATGGGGTGGTGATGCGCCCATGGCCATAGGCCTTGATGCCATCGGGATAGGTGTGTAGCACCAGGGTGCGGAGCTCACAGCAGGTAGCACTTACGTATGCCATGGAAGAGGAAGGCGTGGAACACCCCGACCGAGGCCCACTGGGGCGGAGACGGCAAGGACCGCGTCGCACCGAAAGGTGCGCTCTGCAGACACCGCGGCCTGGTCTGATCCTTGCCGCCTCTGGCGCAGGGGGCACGCTGGGAGGGACCACGCCACTGCTATGGCCAACGCCACCGCGCACTAGTGAATTGAGCCGGGCACTGTTGTGCACCGCCGGTTGGTTCAGCAAGGCTGGCGGCTATGGGCCTCACCACCTGGGGAAGCAAGCCGCAAACAGATGAAGCCGGAGCCGCATCACCTACCCGCAAATGGATTGTTGAGTCGCACCCCGCAGCCAACAAAGTCATCAATGTTGCGCGTCACCACCGTGAGGTCGTGCAGCAATGCAATGGCCGCAATCTGCTTGTCGATGGCGTTGTGGGGATTAGGCACCCGGAGCCGCCCCCAGATCTGCGCTGCTTCTCCATCGAGGCCCAGCACCCGATCTCCGTATTGCTGGTTCACCTCAGCCAGCCATTGTTCAAGCAGCAGGGCTTGGGGGTGATCGCCCCGATGGCGGATGAGCTCAACTCCACGGCGCAGTTCACCAACGGTTACGGAGGCCAGAAAGATGGGGCTGTCGTCGCGAATTGAGGCACTCCAGAAGGCTTGCACTCCTGCATCGGCGCGGCGACCTTTGCGCGCCTCACTGATCACATTCGTGTTGACCAAATACATCGTCTGCCCGATCGGGTTCTGTCAGTCGCTCAAAATCGGTATCCAGACCTACATTGGGCATAGCAGCATGCACGTCCGCCAGATTGCGGCGTGGTGGGCCCAGGAGCGCAGCGGCAAGAATCGCCCGCAATTCCGCCTCTTGGCTGACGCCATGGTCGCCGGCACGTTTCTTTAGCGCCTGCACGAGGCCTTCGTCTACGCCGCAGACCAACAGGTCGGCCATGCCACCCCCAAATCCTGCTATCAATCCCACAAGGATTTAGCGGGCCGGGCTTGGGCTTGCTTGCTTGGGGGTGCGCCCACTGCAGCGGTGCCCTTCAGGTCACCACGTTCACCGTGGCGCCATAGCCGCCCAGCTGGTTGTCCACGCTCAACAGCAGCATCGGCTCCACCCGGCTCTGGCACACCAGCAAGCGATCAAAGGGATCCCGGTGGACGCCATCGCTCTCCAGCTGCGCCACAGCCAAAAGGTGTTCATTGCGAATCGGCAGCCACCGAAAACCCTGCAGCGGTATCTGGCGCTCCAGTTCCGGCAGATCCACCTGCAGCCGACCGATCGACACCTTGATCGCCATCTCCCACAGGGATGCCTGGCTCACAAACACCTCCGCGCCAGGGGCCTGAACCCGCTGCACCACCTCCTTGGGTAGGCGTTGATCAGCGTTGAGCCACCAAATCACCAGGTGGGTGTCAAGCAGGAGTCGTGTCAAAAGCCCAGAGCGGCTGCATTTTCCCCGTCCAGGTCTTCAAAGAGGGCATCAAGCGGGGCGTCGAAGTCGCTCGCCATGACGATCTCGCCCCGCATCGCCCCAGGAGCCGCCACCGGCTGGGCGGGCTCGCTCCAGGCCACCAGCCGCGCAATTGGCACCCCCGAGCGGGCAATCACCACCTCCTCTCCCCGCTCCACCCCCAAAAGCAGCTGGGATAGATGGGTTTTGGCTTGGTGGATGTTCACCAATGCCATGGCGATTCACCTTGAACTAAGTCTTAGTCTAGGGCGCTGAAGCAGCAGGGGCCGTTTGTGTCGGTGGGCCTGCCCTTTCGCCAGAGCACTGACCTCGCTTGCCTGATCAGGGTGGAAGCCTGGGCTTTGGCGGTAGCTAGGCGCCCTTGTCCCACCGGCGATGATGGGTGCATGGACCTGTGATCCCCTCCAAGCCTGGATGAGTTGCGCCGGTTAGCCCCGGTGCTGCAGAGCCTCACGGCTTCCCATGGCGGCCTTGAACTCAGCGTCTTTGGCTCGGTGGACCGCGCTGAAAACCTGCTGCTGTTTGGACCCAGTGGGGTGGGCAAAACCCACTTGGCATCAGGTATCTGCCGCAGCCTGATTTCCCTGGACCGGCCGGCCCGCTTCTTCTCAGGTACTGCGCTGGTGCAGGAGCTGCAGCGTGCCAAGGCTGATTACGCCCTGGCTAAGGCGCTCAACAAGCTGGATCGCTATGCCCTGCTGGTGATCGATGACATCGGCTACGTGCGCAAGGAC
>CALRNU020000021.1:0-53484 GCA_943369595.1 Synechococcus sp. UW140 | reverse complement strand
AGCTGATCACGATGCTCGCGCCGATACATGTGGAAAACCCTGGGCGGCTTTTGGGCACAAATGGCCCTATTTGCGTACATTTTACCGCCAGAAACTGCCCAGATCCATTGCGGCGCACCTGGTCTGGCCTTATTCAGGAGGCCCTACTTATACCAATAGCAATCGAGCAAAGCTATGCAAATTTTGCATAGCTACCCAATATTGGGGGGGGGGGGGGGCATTGACGCATATGTAAAAGCATATATAAAGTACCTGTTGTGATAACTAATCCCCGAGCCATGGACCCGAGAAACCTCAATAATCCACAAATAAACTATCTTAAATCACCCAAAAGAATCAGCATCACAATTCCCAACGCTCTCCATGAATCCTTAACAGCCCAAAGCACGAAGCAAGGCAGATCCTTGAGCAACTTGGCCGCATTTCTTCTGGAAAAGTGCCTAGATAACATAAAAAGCACTTAATCCGATTAGCAGCTATTCATGGGTAATAGGCAGCAAGCCGCTAGGGCAAAGCTACCCCGCCTCAACCCTAGAGAAACAATCCAACCCAGCAGATAGGAGCTTCAAGTAGATCAGCCCCAGCAACGACTGGACGGAAATCCAGGGGGGGGGGGGGCTTGGAGTCACCAAGTACAATTAGATCAGCTTTTTGCAAAAGCATGATGCCATTGATGCTGGGAATTGCAAATCAGCCTTGG
The DNA here is from genome assembly GCA_943369595.1 of Synechococcus sp. UW140. GTDB lineage: Bacteria > Cyanobacteriota > Cyanobacteriia > PCC-6307 > Cyanobiaceae > Synechococcus_D. The sequence continues at coordinate 52,784 of CALRNU020000021.1, read as the reverse complement.
CATAGCAAGGGCTCTGCTTCTCGGCCGCAGCAGCGACCCCGGCCATGAAGAGACTATTTTTCCTGATACTTATCTTATCTGCCTTTGTATATTTCTGGAAACAGTTTGATGAAATTCCCCTACTTGTAATTGGCCAACCGTCTTCCACCGGCACAATTCAACAGAAGCGAGAGGGGCCTTTCTTTAACGAGCTGAGGGCTAAAACCAATATCCCATTTCGCGTAACCTACAGGCCGCTCGAATCAGTTGGCTTTAAAGATACCCATCAACTACAAATGCTAAAAGAAGGCACAATAGATTTGGCCTCCCTAAGATTTATGCAGAATAGCGAGAAGGAGCCCAGCCTCCAAGGCATCGACCTCTCAGGGATGATTACTGACTACAACAGTGCCCAAAAGGTGATTGCCGCCTATGGCGAAACCGTAGACCATTACTTGCAGACCAGATTTAACGCGAAGTTACTAGGATTCTGGACGTTTGGCCCCCAGGAAATTTTTTGCAATCGGCCGATCAATAAACTTACAGATATCAAGGGACTTAAGGTGCGGGCGGGAAGTTCAGCCTTATCTACATATATCACAGAGTTAGGAGCTACACCTGTCGTTATCTCATTTGACGAAACAAAAAACGCCCTGAGCCTTGGACTCGTCGATTGTGCAATCACCAGTGCCGCCTCTGCCAACTTTGCCGGCTGGCCAAAATATGCCAACTACAACTTTTCTATACCAGCCCAATTTGGCCTAAATGGCTATGCAATCTCCCTGAAGAAGTGGAATAGCCTCTCGCAGCAACAGCAGAGAATACTGCAGAAATCTTTTGATTCCTACTTGCAGGAGCTTTGGCAATTTACAAAAGTCATACAAATCGATGCTTCCACCTGCAACGCTGGAGCCCCCTGCAAATTTGGCACACCATACAAGGTGCACAGCTCTAGACCCTCCACGAAAGATATCCAATTATCCCATCTAATTTTGATGACCAAAATACTGCCAGAATGGGGCAAAAAATGCGAAACTATTCATCCCGGCTGCCAACACACCTGGGAAGAAAAGCTATCGGCCATTATTCAAATTTTAAAGATAGCGACTTAAAAAATAATAATTCAATGGAGAACAGCCCAAAAGCAAAGCCTTCAAAAGATAATATTTTGCTGCAATAAATAATGCTTTTATTCTCAAAAATAACCAATAAGTCTCGCCAGGGAGAAATGATAGCTCTTCAAATGGTGGGTTTACTATCGGCCTTGATTTTTGCGCTCAACTGCGGCTATGAAGTGCTCCATGTCAACAGCTTACATTCCTCTCAATATATCCTTATTGCCCTTCTGCAATGCATACTTGCCCTTTGGGCAATTATTGAAATATTCGCCGCAGACAACAAGCGAGATCCGATTCCTCTTAAAAGTTTAAAAATATTTTTGTGGCTGCAACTGGCAATTATTGTTTTCAGGCATATTGAAACACTCTACGGCCATGCGGCCAACAGCAATGGGGATTCGATGGTTGACAATATTAATTTTGACCTGGCCATAGCATTTGCCCCTGCCTATCTTTTTGTGTTTCTAGGTATAAATAAGTTACTAATTAATGCATTCGCCCATGCAGAATATCTGCGTGCCAACCAGCTGGAACAATCTCGCCAAGAACTGCAGAGAAAGCTGAAAACTAGCCTAGTGGCCTCAAGTGTTGCCCATGAAATCAACTACCCCCTCAGCACCATGGCGCTAAATATTCACTTGGCCACAGAAGATCTTGAGAAAATCGGTGCTGCTGCTGCCCCCATACAAATACGCCTAAACCAGTTGGCGGTGGACTCAAGACTGGTGGTATCAACCATAGAAACAATGCGAACATTACTGCGAAATGTTCAAACAGAACATAGTGAATTTGATTTATCCAGCTCAGTACTTAGCGCTTTAAAATACCAGCGCAATCTGCTTCGCTCAAAAAACATTACGCTCACCGCCATAGGAGTTAAACTTAAGTTCTTAATGCTTGGCGATGGTTCGCAATTGCAGATTGCAGTAGTCAACTTATTGCGGAATGCCGTTGAAGCCCTAGAACAGGAAAGAATAGCCCAACCCCAGATAGAGATTAGCCTTTCCCGCATGCAAAAACAAATCAAGCTGCAGGTAGCTGATAATGGGCCTGGCTTTATGGGAATCAACCTAGAACAATTGCCCCTGCAAACAACCAAGCGGCAGGGCAGCGGCCTTGGGCTTTATGTGGTGCGCACCGCCGTGGAGAACCATGGTGGCTCCATGAGCATTGGCCGCAGTGAGAAACTCGGTGGCGCAGAGATAACATTGATATTTCCCACAATCACCCGCTGCTAAGTGGTGTAATCGGCGTTAATGCGAATATATTGATCGGAAAGATCACATCCCCAGGCGCGCCCCTGGCCCGGGCCAGGGCCCACCGATAAACGGATATCCACTTGGTCGGTTTGCAGATAAATACCTTCCTCCCTTTCCCTTAGGTAAGCGGCGGCGGCATGGCGATCAAAGGCCAGCGGTTGGCCATGGGCCATCAACTGATGGGGGCCCAGCCATAGGGCCACGGCCTCCGCTTCAAAGGCCACCCCGGCGCGGCCAGCTGCCGCCACGATCCGGCCCCAATTGGGGTCGCGGCCATGGATGGCTGTTTTCACCAAAGATGATCCACACACCGTGCGAGCGATCTGACGGGCGTCAGCCGCAGTGGCAGCCCCCTCCACCTGCACCTCGATTAGGCAGGTGGCCCCTTCACCATCGCGGGTGATGGCCCGGGCCAGCTGTTCACAAACCTGGGTGAGGCCGGCTTCCAAGGCTGGCCAATGGAGTTCTGGTAAGGCTGGACCCGCCGCAAAAGCCAGCAAGCAATCGTTGGTGCTCACATCACCATCCACGGTGATGGAATTAAAGGAACTGTCCACCGCCCGCCGCACCATCGCCTGCCAGGGCTCCGCCGGCAGGCCAACATCACAAGTAACAAAACCCAGCATCGTTGCCATGTCGGGATGGATCATTCCCGAACCCTTAGCCATGCCGCCAATCCGTACGCTTTGGCTGCCCAGCTGGGCTTCATAGGCCACGCTCTTATCTACCAAATCAGTGGTGAGGATCGCCGTGGCCGCCGCCGGTCCACCATCGCTGGCGAGGGCCTCTACCAGGGGATCCAAGGCCGCCAGCAGGAGCTCCATCGGGATCGGCACCCCGATCACCCCGGTGGAACAAATAAGCACTTGCTCCGCAGCCAACCCAAGCCGATCGGCCAGGGCCTGGGTGCTGCGCAGGCTGTCGATCAAACCGCGGTCTCCGGTGCAGGCATTGGCCTGGCCGGAATTGATCAGTACTGCCCGGGCCTTGCCATGGCCAGCCCCTAGCCGTTCTGCACAGAGGTCCACACAGGCGGCCCGCACCCGATTGGTGGTGAAGGTGCCGCCACACACCGCTGTTTCAGGGGCGAGCACCAGGGCCAGATCGGGCTTACCACTGGCCTTGAGGCCGGCGGTAATGCCCGCCGCCTGGAACCCTTTTGGAGCGGTGATCCCGCCAGGGATTGGCTGCCATTCAGACACCGGCTTCAATCAGCTGTATCCATCCTGCCTAGGAGCCCATTGGTGCAACGCCGCATCGGCCTCACCGGCGGCATTGCCACCGGTAAAAGCAGCGCTGGGCGCCTGTTGGCAAGGGAGCACCAACTGCCGGTGCTTGATGCCGACAGCTACGCCCGCACAACCTTGGCCAGGGGCAGCGCCGCCAGCCGGGCCGTGCTGGCCCGCTATGGCGCAGCGGTACAAACGTCTACTGATAGCCAGGAGCTAGATCGCAAGGCCCTGGGGGCAATCGTGTTTAACGACCCCGCTGAACGCCGCTGGCTGGAAGCACTGGTTCATCCTTTAGTGCGCCAGCGCCTTGACCAGGAGCTGAAACAACTGAAGGACGAATCAAGCGTTGTTTTGATGGTGCCATTGCTATTTGAAGGGGGCCTCGAAACGCTCTGCAGTGAAACCTGGCTGGTGGATTGCGATGAAGCACAACAATTACAACGGCTGATCACCCGGGACCAATGCACCTCAGCCCAAGCCCAGGCCCGCATCCAAGCCCAATGGCCCCTGGCCCGTAAACGAACCTTGGCCGACCGGCTAATCAACAACCGCGGCGGCCCTGAACAACTGGCCGCCCAGGTGGCAGCGGCCCTAGGAAAATAAACTCAATAATTTGGCTTGTTCAAACAATAGTTTGGCCAAATAATTCGCAGTTAAATAATTCTTTATTGCATTACGTTAGTGCAATTACTTGAAAATGGGTTCAAACTGGTTGGCGCCCCAGAGCCCCTGCTGCGATGACCCTCCGCCTCGCCCTATGCCTGGCCAGTGGACTGTTTTTGGCCAGCCCAGGGCTGGCGGCAGGGGAAAGCGCCACGGTGCAGGAAATCCTCGATGGCAATCAGCTTTATATCGATGGCTCCCAGGCCAAGGTAAAACAGGCGGCCCAGGCCCCCCAGGTGATCAGCACGGGCGACAGCCGCGGCCAACTCGGTTTTGAGAGTGGGGCCGTAGGCCGGATTAACCGTCAGTCGCTGCTGCGGCTGGGCAGCAGCTGTTTCCTGCTCAACAAGGGGCAGATCCTGGTTTCGGGCAAGCAAGACGGTTGCACCCGCTCCTCCCGGATGAGCGTGCGGGGCACCAACTACGTGCTCCAAGTGGATGACTCCGGCACCGCTGAGCTCTCCGTTCTTGAAGGCAGTGTTCAAGTGGAGCCCACCGAAGGCAAGGCCGCCCCTGTGACGGTGCAGGCCGGCCAACGGCTGCGGCTCAGTGCCACTGGTCTGGTGCTGGGTCTACTCAAACTTGGCCTGGGGGATTACCAGTCGATCCTCGATGGCCCGTTATTTAGTGGCTACACCGGCAGCCTGCCTGGCTTCGCTTCCCTTGAGAGCTACCTGCGTCTCAATCTGCCCGGTGTGAATCTGCCATCGATCCCCACCCCAATTACCCCATCCCTACCAGTGCGTTCCCTCCCAATCCCCCGCTTCTTCTAGGCAACCCAGAGGCTGAAAACCCCCAATGGCAGAAGCAAGCCGCCCTTCCCCCAGCCTGGTGGCCTTTGCCATGGGCCTGGGCTGCCTCAGTGGCTTGGTAAGTGGCTGGCCATCACCGCTCTGGCGCAGCTGGGGCCTCCAGGTGCAAAGTCAACTGCTGAATTGGGCTGGGCCCCAACCGCCGCCCCCTGGGGTGATCGTGGTGGCGGTGGATGATGCCTCCCTGCAACAGGGCCAATGGTTCCGCCAACAGGCCCAGCCGCCAGCCTGGAGCCAAGGGATAGATCAGTTGCCCTGGCCCAGGCGCAGCTATGCGGAGCTGATCCACAAACTACGGGCCGCTGGCGCCAGGGCCGTGGCCGTGAACTTGCTGTTTGAGGGGCCCAGCGACCATGGGCCTGGCGATGACCAGGCCCTAGCCCGGGAGCTGCAGCGCCAGCGGGGGCGGGTGGTGCTCGCCGCCGAAATGCTCGAACCAGAGGACCGCCAGGGGGCCGGCGGCCTCAGCCTCAGCCAGCCATTACCCCTATTCCAGCAAGCAGTGGGGGGCCGCCAGCACCTGGGGCTCACCAACATGCTGTTGGGGGAAGACGCCGAGGTGGGCCCCCACCCGGAGGCCTATGGCACCCGGGTGCTGATCCCCCATCACTTCCCACTGCACCAATCGTTACCCACGGCGCTTTTGCAGGCCGCTGGCCTGCGCAGCCGGCAGGCCGATGCCGAACGCCACCTGCGGCCCTATGGACCCGAAGGTCAACTGCCACGGCTCTCCGCCTGGGAGGTGCTTGATCCCCAGCGCTGGGCCCGGCACCCGCTCAAGGCCCAGCTCAAGGGTGCCCTGGTGCTGATTGGCCCCACCCTGGAACAGGGGGAGAGGGGCCACGGCACTGCTTTTGGTCCGCTCTCTGGGGTGGAGCTGATGGCCACCGCCACGGCAAATTCCCTCGATGGCACGGGCTTGGCCCCCTGGCCGCGCCCCGCCTGGGGTAGGGCCCTGGCCGGCGGGCTGCCGGTACTAGCAATCGGGCTGCTGGCCCTGGCTGGGGGGCGGCTGCGGTGGCGGCTGGGCTGGTCGCTACTGGGCCTGGGGGCCGTGGTTGGCACCGCCAGTGCTGGCCTTTGGCTGGGCCACCGCAGCCTGCCGCTGCTGGCCCCCGCCGGCAGCCTGGTGCTGCTAGGTAGTGGTTTAGCCCTCGACGGCTACTGGCGCGAGGAAAGGGAACGGCGGCGGCTGCGGCGCACCTTTGAGCGCTATGTGGCCCCGGCGGTGGTGGCGGAAATCCTCCAAGACCGCGAGGCCGCCGAGGGGATCCTGCGGGGGCGCACCCTGCCGGTAACGGTGCTATTCAGCGACCTGAAGGGCTTTACCGCCCTCACCCAACTGCGCTCCCAGGAGGGCCGCAGCGCCGACCTGGTGGAGCAACTGAACACCTACCTGGGCGCCATGGTGGAGGTGATCAATGCCCATGGGGGCACGGTGGATAAATTCATCGGCGATGCGGTGATGGCGGTGTTTGGCTCCCCCCGCAGCCGCGGCACCGCCGAGGAAGCAGAGCAGGCGGTGCGCTGTGCCCTGGCCATGGGCCAACGGCTAACGCAGCTAAACCAGCAATGGCAAAGCGAAAACACCGCCCCGCTCGCCAGTGGCGTAGGCATCGCCAGTGGTGATGCCGTGGTGGGCCAGATCGGCAGCCCCCAGCGGCTGGATTTCACCGTGATTGGCGACACGGTGAACCTGGCCAGCCGGCTGGAAAGCCTCACCCGCAGCCTCAACACCCCGGTGCTGTTTAACAGACGCACCGCTGAATTGGTGCAGGCCCACCTGCCGGTGCAAGCCCTGGGGGAACAACCAATCAAGGGCATGGGGCCCGTGCCAGTGTTCCGACCCGCTTAGCTCAACCCTTGAGCTTTTCGATCAGGATCTGGTTGGCAAGCTTGGGGTCGGCGCGGCCACCGGTTTGTTTCATCAATTGGCCCACAAAGAAGCCCTGCAGCTTGTTTTTACCGCCGCGAAACGCCTCCACCTCGGCGGGGTGGGCGGCCAACAGCTGCTCAACTATTGCTGTGATCGCCGCCGGATCACTAATCATGCCCAGGCCCTTGGCCGCCACGATCGCCTTGGCGGACCCGCCTTTTTCCAACAGCTCCGGCAGGATCTCCTTGGCGATCTTGCCGCTGATCTCACCGGCTTCAATTAAACCCACCAGCTCCGCCAGTTGGCCAGGCCGCAGGGGCAGATCAACGTAGGAAAGCCGATGGGCATTCACATGGGCGGCGATATCGCCCGTGATCCAGTTGGAAACCCCCTTGGCATCACCACCGGCTGCCACCGCCGCCTCGAAATATTCAGCCATGGCCCGCTCATCGGTGAGCACCCGGGCGTCGTAGATCGAAAGCCCAAACTGATCGGCATAGCGATGGCGCTTGGCGGCGGGCAACTCTGGCAATTGCGAGCGCCAGCCCTCCCGCTGGGCCGCCTTTACTTCAATGGGCCCCAGATCTGGTTCGGGGAAGTAGCGGTAATCACTGGCTCCCTCCTTACTGCGCATGCTCTTGGTGAGCTGTTTACCCTCATCCCAAAGCCTGGTTTCCTGAACAATTAATTCACCGGCTTCGATCGCTTTGATTTGACGACCGATTTCATAATCACAGGCCTTCTGAATGGCGGAGAAGGAGTTCATGTTCTTGATCTCCACCTTCACCCCAAAGGGATCTGTCTCACTGCGACGCACGGAGATGTTTACGTCACAACGCAAAGATCCCTCCTGCATATTGCCGTCACTCACCCCTAAATAACGCATAATCCGGCGAACCTCGGCGGCGTATTCCGCCGCCTCCCGGCCGGTGCGCAGGTCAGGCTTGGAAACAATCTCGGCCAGGGCCACACCGGCCCTGTTGTAATCCACCAGGGAATGGGTGCTACCGGCCAAACGATCGCTGCCGGCATGCACCAGCTTGCCGGCGTCCTCCTCCATGTGCAGCCGCTCGATGCCAATCCGCTTCAGATATGTGTCCTTACCTTTTTCAGCCACCTCCACCTCAATCCAGCCGTTCTCAGCGATCGGTTGGTCGTATTGGGAGATCTGATAGTTCTTAGGCAGGTCGGGATAGAAATATTGCTTGCGGTCAAACTTGCTGTGTTCAGCAATCTCTAGGTTTAGGGCCATTGCGGCCTTCACCGCATATTCCAACACCTTTTCATTGAGTACCGGCAGGGTGCCAGGCAAGCCCAATACGATGGGGTCCACATGGGTGTTGGGCTCATCACCGAAAGCGGTGGAAGCCGGCGCAAAAATCTTGCTGGCGGTGCCCAGCTGCACATGGGTTTCGAGGCCGATAACCGCCACCCACCCCTCGTGCCCGATGGCCGACGCCATAGCTGCCTCTGTGCTGAGGGGCGATCCTAGGCAAGCGAGGCCAGCCCCGATCATGTCCAGTTCCGACCCCTTGCTAGTGCTGGGCGGTGGCCTGATGGGTTTGGCCATGGCCCACCAGCTGGCCCGCCGCGGTCGCCCGGTGATGGTGATCAGCCGCCGCCGCAGCGAGGCCGCTGGTTTTGTGGCCGCCGGCATGTTGGCCCCCCACGCCGAGGGCCTAGGGGGGGCGCAACTCCAATTGGGCCAGCGCAGCCTGGCCGCTTACCCCCACTGGGTGGCCCAGATCGAAGCCGATGGCGGCCTCCCCTGCGGTTTGCGCCCCTGCGGGATTGTGGTGCCCTTTACCAGTGCCAGCGCCCGGGATGCCTACCCCACGGCGAGCCTGGGCAAGGCCCTGGACCGCGCCGGCCTCGAGCAGGAACTGCCCGGCATCGGCGCCAGTTTTCAAGCGGGGCTGTTGTTTGACCAGGACGGTCAGATCGATAACCGCCGCCAGCTGATGCGGGCCCTGGAGCTGGCCTGCAGTGCCCTGGGGGTGCAGTTCCAGGAGGGGGCCGAAGTGCTGGCCCTTCGGAGCGGCAGCGGCGGTCAATTGGAGGCGGTGCAGTTGCGCACGGCCGAGGGGGAAGAGCAAACCCTTAGCTGCGGCGAAGCGGTGCTGGCCTGTGGCGCCTGGAGTGGCCAGCTGTTGCCGCAGCTGCCGATTTTTCCTGTGAAGGGTCAGATGTTGTCGCTGCAGGCACCCCAACGGGCCCTGGGCCGGGTGGTATTTGGCCCAGGCACCTACCTGGTACCCCGGGAGGATGGCCTGGTGGTGGTGGGGGCCACCAGCGAAGCCGAGGCTGGCTTCAGCGAGGGGCTCACCCCCCAGGGGCAACGCACCCTGCAGGAGGGCATCGCCGCCCTCCTGCCCCAAGCCAGCCTTTGGCCGCCCATGGAGCGCTGGTGGGGCTTTCGCCCCTGCACCCCCGATGGGGGTCCCCTGCTGGGGCCCAGTGCCATGGCGGGGCTTTGGTTGGCCAGCGGCCACCACCGCAACGGCGTACTGCTGGCGCCGGTCACGGCTGAACTGCTGGCCGCAGCGATCTGCCCAGCCCATGGGGAGGCCCATGGCCAACAAAAAACCAGCAGCCCCGTTGATCAGGAGCTGCTGGCCGCCTTCCGTTGGGATCGCTTTTAAGGGACCTGCGCTAGGGGGCCGCCGCTAAGCAGCCCTAAAACCGCAGCCATGCTGGGCTCAGCCTTCCGTGCGCCAGACCTGGTCAGCGGGGCTCCACTCGCTCAGTTCCGAGGCCTGGAACCAAAGACCGATTTCAAATTCGGCGGTTTCCGGCGCATCGGAGCCGTGAATCACATTGCGACCAATGTTGATGGCCAGGTCACCACGGATCGTGCCGGGGGCAGCCTCCAGGGGCTTAGTGGCACCAATCAGGGTGCGGGCACTGCCGATCACGCCATCGCCTTCCCAAACCATCGCCACCACCGGACCGCTGCTGAGGAAATCCACCAGGCCAGCGAAGAAGGGGCGCTCCCGGTGCACGCCGTAATGCTCCTCCACCAAACTGCGGCTGGGGGTGAGTTGTTTAAGGCCCACCAACTTGAAGCCCTTTCGCTCAAAGCGACCGATGATTTCCCCCACCAGGCCCCGTTGAACCCCATCGGGCTTGATGGCAAGGAAAGTGCGTTCGGTGGCCATGGGGAAGACAATCAGTTGCAAAGCCATCGTCTGCGGCAGCCCTGCCGCTTGGCAAGCTGCCTAGATTCTTGACTTCCCCCTGGGGCGCTGCCCTGTCCTGTCTCGATGCTTCTATCCAGCGCCCCCGCCAGCACCGCGGCCTGGTCCGTCGCCGACAGCAGCAGCCTTTACGGCCTCGAGCGCTGGGGGGAGCCTTACTTCAGTGTTAATAGCCGCGGCCACGTGATGGTGCAGCCCCGCGGTGATCGGGGGGGCTCCTTAGATCTGGTGGACCTGGTGGCAGGCCTCCAGGACCGTGACCTAAGCCTGCCACTGCTGATCCGCTTCGACGACATCCTCGAAGACCGGCTGGAGCGGCTCCACGGGGCCTTTGAACGGGCAATCGCCCAGTACGGCTACAGCGGCCGCTACCAGGGCGTATTTCCGGTGAAATGCAACCAACAGCGCCATGTGGTGGAACAGCTGGTGGAAAGCGGTCGCCGCTGGCACTTCGGCCTTGAGGCAGGCAGCAAGGCGGAACTACTGATTGCCCTGTCGCTGTTGGAGGACCCAGAGGCCCTACTGATCTGCAACGGCTACAAAGACAGCCGCTACATCGAAACAGCGATCCTGGCCCGCCAACTGGGCCGCCAACCGGTGGTGGTGATTGAACAGGCCGATGAGGTGGAACGGATCATTGCCGCTAGCCGCCAGCTGGGGGCGGCCCCCTTGATCGGCGTACGCGCCAAGTTGTCTACCCGCAGCACCGGCCGCTGGGGCAGTTCCGTGGGGGAACGGGCCAAATTCGGCCTATCGGTGCCCGACTTACTGCAAACGGTGGAGGCCCTACGCGAAGCCAATCTCCTCAACGACCTGCGCTTACTGCACTTCCATGTGGGCAGCCAGATCAATGACATCGCCGTCCTCAAGGACGCCCTGCAGGAGGCCGGTCAGCTCTACGTACAACTGGCTGGCCTGGGCGCCCCCATGGGTTTCCTTGATGTGGGTGGCGGCCTCGGGGTGGATTACGACGGCAGCCGCACCGCCACCGCCGCCTCCACCAATTACTCCCTACAGAACTATGCCAACGATGTGGTGGCCACGGTGCGGGAATGTTGCGAACCCCACGGCCTACCCCTACCCACCCTCGTAAGTGAAAGCGGTAGGGCGATCGCCAGCCATTTCTCGGTGTTGGTGTTCAACGTGCTCGGCAGCGGCGGGGTAGTGGATGCGATCCCACCGGCGCTGGAGGGGGAACCATTGATCGTGCGCAACCTGCGCGACACCCTGGCCGGCATCGGCGGCGAGAACCTCCAGGAGGCCTGGAATGACGCCCGCAAATTCAAGGACGACGCCCTTTCGGCCTTTCGACTTGGTTACCTGAGCCTCGGGGACCGCGGTCGCGCCGAACAGTTGTATTGGGCCTGCTGCTGGGCCATTGCCCGCCAGCTGCCAGCCACGGGGGTGCCCGAGGACCTGCGCAACCTGCAGGCGGCCCTAGCCAGCACCTACTACGCCAACCTTTCGATCTTTCGCTCTGCCCCAGACACCTGGGCCATTGATCAACTCTTTCCAGTAATGCCGATCCATCGCCTCGACGAACGGCCCGATCGGCTCGGTAGCTTCGCTGATCTCACCTGTGATTCTGACGGCAAGCTAGCCCGCTTCATCAATGCCGGCGGCGAAAAACCCCTGCTGGAGCTCCATAGCCTTAGGGAAGGGGAGCCCTACCTAATCGGTCTGTTTCTGGCAGGGGCCTACCAGGAAGTAATGGGCAACCTCCATAACCTGTTTGGCAGCACCAATGCCGTGAATATCCGCCTTGGCGCCGGCGGCCATTACCGCGTAGACCATGTGGTGCGCGGTAACACCAATGCCGAAGTGCTGGAGGCGATGGAACACAACCCCGAAGCACTGTTGGAACGGCTACGTCGGGCCAGTGAAGCGGCGATCGACCGGGGCCAGCTCTCGATCGGCGCCGCCCGCCAGTTGATGCAGCATCTGGAAACATCGCTGCAGCAGAGCACCTACCTGGAGGCCGACCTACCAGGGGGAGCCCAAGAGCTGAATGCCTCCCCAGAAGTAGGGGTGGCCTAGGCCCGTGGCGGCTAGCCGCCGCTGGGAGGGATTAAGGCCCGCCAACAACACATCACCATTCGCTCCCACCACCTGGTCTGCCTCCAACCGAATCAAGCCGCGGGAAAAGGCCTGGCGGGTGAGTTGCAACGCCTCCGCCTTGGGGATACCAGCCTCCAGGTGCCGGTAGGTCTGCACGAAAAAGGCTGAAGTGGCCACATCATCCACATACCAGAGGCTGCCAATCGCACTGCGGGCACCGGCCTGCAGGGCCAGGCCAGCAAAGCCCAGTTCGCTGTCGGCATCCCCCAGGGCGGTGCGACAGGCACTGAGGCTGATCAAATCCAAGGGGTTGTCTTGGCGGCGGCTGCGCAGGGAGGCAAAATCCCTCAGGGGAATTGAACCCTCACCGGTGTATAGCCGCGATTGCCCCGGCCCACCGGGCAGGAATTCGGCGTGGGTGGCCACATGCACCCGCCGAAAGCGCGGTTCCGCCGCAGACACCAACAAAGCCGCTGGGGTAAAGGCGCCATTTAAATGAATCTCCGCCTTCTGGCCCGCCGCCACCGCCCGCAGTTCCTCCGGCACCAAAGGCAGGGGGGCAAGACCCTGGAATTGGGATGCCCCCAGGGCCAGCAACTCACCACCCTTACCCAGGGGCACCTGCAGGTTGGTGAGGTTTAGGGAGGGGGTAAGCGAAAGGCCATAGCGTTCGCCCAGGAACTGCTCGCCGTCGTGCAGCGCGGCATAGGGGATCGCCTGCAGGCCCTGGTCGGCACTAATAAGCAGGGTGGTGATGCGCTGGGTTTGCAACAGGGGTTGCAATTGGCCAAAGATCTGGCGGTAGAGGCTGCGGGCCGGGGAGGAGGGATCCTGAACCTGCAGCGATTCCTGGCGGGAAAGCGCCCCATAGAGCCGTTGCAGGGCCTCGCGGAAATCTGCCTGGCGCAGGGGTAGACGTAAGCCCTGGGGTTCGCCGATGGCACTGATCAAGACCAGATCTAGGTGGGCATCGGCTCCCTCCAGAGCTGAATTAGCCGTTGCCGCTGAATAGCGCATATGCAACACCGCCGGGTTGTAGGCATTGCGGTTAAAGGCAGGCAGCAACCTGCCCAGGGGGGCGCTGGGGTTAGCGCTGGCCCGTAGGCCTAGGCCCTCCAAATCAACGGCACTGCGTTGGCCGCCCCCGCTGCGCACCGCGGCGATCGCCTCCCGCAGGCCGGTTTGCACCTGGGCCGTGGTGGGGGCTAGGCCAGCATTGGGCTGACTTAACCCCAGGGCCAGGGCCACCTGCTCGCCACTGGTTTTCTCAGAGCGCTCAAAGTTAGCTACCGCCTGGGGAGATGAGAGGCGTTCGGCCATGGGCGGTGCTGGGGCAGGCGCCGGCGGGGCAGCGGCGGCGGGGCCAGCGGGACCGGGGGCGGGGCCCGCAGGGCCGGGGGCGGGGCCCGGTCCACTGGCAGGGGCGGGGCCAGCAGCGGGGGCAGCTTTTGCCGCCTCGGGACTTGGGCCTTGGGGCGCTGCATCTCCAGAGGGCCGAGGATCAGGACCTGGTGCCGGAGCAGCCTTTGCCGCCTCAGGGCTTGAGCCTTGGGGCGCTGCATCTCCAGAAGGACGAGGGTCAGAACCTGGGGCAGGAGCAGCTTTTGCCGTTGGGGAATTTTGAGACTGAGACTGCGCTGGGGCGGGGGCGGGGCTCTGCCCTGAAAGAAGCTGGGGCTGGAGCTGATTGTTTGCGGGTTGAGCCTGATTATTCGCCGGGATGGGGGCAGCCGTTGGTGCTTGGGCCGCAGATGTTGGCGCTAATTGTCTTGCAGGTGGGGAGCCAGCACCATTGGTGGCTGAACCCTGGGGAGTTGTTGTAATCGGCTGGTTGGCACCCACTGGAGCTGGAGCTTGGGAGGGAGGTGGGTTTGTGCTTTGGCTTGTACTTGGCGAGCCAGCAGTATTGGGGGCAGGGCCCTGGGCTGATGGGGCTGGTTGGGCCCCTGGTGACTGGGCCTGGGCCTGGGGCTGAGGCTGGACCTGGGGCTGGGGCTGGGGCTGGGAAGTTGTTGTGGCCGGCTGATTGGTGCTAACTGGAGCTGCCCCAGGGGCGGGGGCTGGAGGTGAAGTGGGACCTTGACTTGGGTTTGAGCTTGGGTTTGAGCTTGGCGAAGCCGGTGAGGTTGGATTTACCAACGGGGCACCAATCAGCGCATTAACGCTGTAGTAAGCACCGCCAATCCCACTGCTAAAGGAATTGACCGTGGCGTTAGTACGGGCGACAGGGGTGTTACTTGTCGCTGGGGCTCCCTGGGGAACCACCACCACTGAACGACCAGTCAAGGTCAAATCAGCACTGGCCCCAGCCAGGGGCTCCAGCCGTGAGCCAATGCGAATCGTGCCGGGGGCACAGCTGGCGCCACAATCAGCGTCCGTCCGCCCAAAATCAGCGGAGTTGCGCAGAAAACCTGATTCAGGTGCAGCACCACCCACCTGGGTCGAGCTAGTAAATGGCACAAATGTGCGTGATGATTGTTGAAAAGAACCGGCCGAAACTGACTGGGCAGCTGTAGTTCCAGAGCCCTTAAGCTTTTCAGTGAAATAGGCACCATTGAAACCCTGGGCCAACACCTTAAGTTTGTCGACCTTAATTACATTCGCGTCTAAATTTACCGTGGAGCCCGCTAACTCGAGCCGAGAAATCTGGAGGGGGGCAGAGATACTGATCGGACCGCCACCGCGACCTTGCGGGGCATTGGAATCCATATTAAAACCCGCCATCTGGGCCGCAGACCAATCTGGATTATTTACCAGTAGACCTGCCTTATCGATGCTTTGATCAAATGGAAATAAGGCGCCGGTGAGTGGATCTGTAAATAGGAGTGAATCCACAGCCATTAGCGCCAGGCCAGTCACCCCATTGGTGGAGAAATTTGAGCCAACAATGAATCCAAAAGGATTCATCAAGGTGAGGTGGGGAGTTCCCCCCTGCCAATTCTTCATCCCCAGGGAGCCATCCAACTGGCTGGGACCACTTTCAATGCGGCCAAAAATTGCCTGCACCCCTGAGGTGCCAGCGCCATCAAAATCCGCCGATGCGCCAGGGGGCAAATCGAAGCGTTGAAAAGAGTGGAAGAGATTCCCCCCCCTTTGGGTGCCCCCCCTAATCACCGCTGCGGAACCACCGGTAACGGTTGTGCCCAGGTCCCGGGTACCGGTGGAACTAACCACTTGGGCACTTAATGGTGTGACCACCATCGGCACTGCGCCCAGGCCAGCCAGGAGCAGCAGCAATCGGTGGCACAGAGAGGACATAGGTAAGTGGGGAAAGTTCCACCATGGATGCACACCAATCTGACAGGAGAGAGCAGAATCACCCCGTTCTGTGAGATTGATCACCAATGCTGTGGCTGTTGGCCCAGCTGGTGGACCCAGCACTCCAACCCGGTCCCGTGCGGCTGCCTTCCGCTCCAGCCCTCGAGCGGCCAGGCCCCGGGCCGCAGCTGAGTCCTGAGATCAAAGGGCTGATCCACTACAGCCCGGAGGCCCTGGAGGAAATGCTCGGCTCCTGCAGCCAAGAGCAGGATCGCCTGGCACGGCTGAATGCCTGTGCGGCAGCCCTCACCGCCCAGTTCGTGACCGACGGCTACGTGAACTCGCGGGTTTATGTGGAAACAAGCCCGGCCCCCGGTCGCCTTGAAGTAGTAGAAGGGCAGCTGGTAGAGCTGCGGGTTCAATGCAGCGACCCCAGCCTGGCCAAACGGGTGCGCCGCCTGTTGGCGCCCCTGCAGCAGGGCCCCCTCCATTTGCCCAGCCTCGAGGCAGCACTGCTGCGACTTAAGCAACAGCCAGAGATTGCCAACGTGCGGGCCAGCCTCGGACGACTGGGCAGTGATCCCACCCGAGCTGTGTTGAATCTGGTGGTTATCCCCGCCCCGAATCCGCTCCAGGGGGAATTCAGCCTGCGCAATGACGGCAACCCGGGCACCGGCGAAGCCCGTGGTTTGCTTGCAGTGCAGAAAAAGGGGGTGTTAAGCCGCAACGACAATCTTTTCTTCTATGGCGAACTAGATAGCGACAACACCCGAGAACTCGGCTACATGCTGGGCTCGATTAGTTACACGGCGCCCCTCAATGACAAACTCAGCTTTACAGGCGCCTTTGGCTTCAGCCGCCGCCAACTGGTGGAGGTGGAGCAACCACTCCATGAACTCTCCTATCGCCAATTGCAGGGCTACGGCCAGCTGAACTGGGGCCTCGCCGAGACCCTGGATCAACAGTGGTATGCCTTCGCTGGCTTGAGCGTCAACCGTAACGACGCCTTCCTCGATGGTCGCTCGATCCCCCTGATAGTTGGCGGGGGCGACTACGGCTGGCTGAGAACCGGTTTCCTCCGGGCCGGGCTGGGCTTCAACGGCAATAAAGGCAACCTGGCCTGGGGTGGCAACATCTATGGACTCCAAGGCCTGGCTGGCTTATCTACCCCCCATCAGCTAAACAACTTGGGCCAATTAGGCGTTTACCCCGGCGAAGCCCGGGCCATTGGAGCGGTGCTCGCCGCCAGTTGGGCCCCTGAATCTCGACTGCAAATAAACCTACGGGGGGCCACCCAACTGGCCCTAGCTGAACTCACCAGCGACATGGGCTTCACCCTGGGCAGTGATGCCGGCCTGCGGGGTTTACCAGGGCAATTGGTAAGTGGCGACAACGGCTACCTTGGCAATATTGAACTGGTATGGACGGCATGGAAAGGGGCCAGAAACAGGTTCCAGCTGGTGCCCTTCATCGGTGCCGGCGGCGTGCAGAGTGAACGCAACGGGACATTCTTTCAAGACACCGCAGGCGCAGGCGGCATCCTGGGGCGCTGGCTGCAGGGAAATCGATGGAGCTTGGAAATTGGCTGGGTTTCCCCCTTCCAAACGGAACAGCAGGAACTCTGGAACGACTGGCTCCTAAGTAAAGGTCTCTATACCCAGTTCAAACTGCGTTTTTAAACCATGGCTCGCCGCTGGAAAGCCCTGGTCGCCGTTCTTAGCCCCTATGGCATTGGTTTGCTTGTGCTGGCGGGCCTCAGTGCCAGTGGCATCAGCGAAACCCTCAACCTGCTGCTTTATGACGTAAGCCTGAATCTGCGCACTGCCCCCTCCGGCCGCAGCACCCCTGTGCGATTGATTGGCATTGATGAAGCTGATATCCGCCGCTATGGCTGGCCCCTAGACGATCACCTGCTCACCCAGGCGGTTCAGCAACTGAGCCGCGATGGCGCCTTGGCCATCGGCATCGACCTCTACCGCGACCGGGGAATGGGCCAAGGGGCCGAAGAACTGCGGCAGGAACTGCGCAGGAATCCAAAAGTTGTGGCGATCTTCAACGGGGCGGAGGCGATCCCAGCTCCGCCCACAACCCCTGCCCGCCAACAGGCCTTCAACGATTTGGTGCTTGATGGCGATGGGGTGCTGCGCCGGGACCTGGTGCATGTGGACGGCCAGCCGGAGAACAGCCTGGCCCTACCCCTACGAATGCTGGAGATAGCCAAGGGAAGCTCAAATTTACGCCATAGCTTTAACAAGGAGCCGTTGCGCCAGCAATGGCTACAACCAAGTTCCGGCGGCTACAGCCAGATGGATGCATCCGGACGCCAACGGATGCTTGCCTTCCACCAACCCGGCAGTTTCCCACTCTGGAGCTTCACACAGCTACTTAACGGCCAGATTCCGCCCCAACAAATCAAGGGTTCGCTGGTGCTGATCGGCAGCACGGCCGCCTCCCTGCGCGACAACTTCAATACCCCCTTTACCCGCTTTAGTAACGCCGCCAGCCTTGCCACCATGCCCGGGGTGGAGGTGCATGGCCATCGGCTTGCAGCCCTGCTCGACCTGGGGGCAGGCCGGAAGTTCCAGATGGAAGCCCTGCCCACCTGGGTTGAAGGTTTGTTGTTGCTGCTGGCCATGGGGGCCGGCATTGCCATCGGCGAAGGGGCCCAGGCCCTGCGTCGCAGTGGTTGGCTATTGCTAATCGGGGAATTGGCCCTGCTCGGCCTCGGCTTTGGACTGCTCTTAAACGGCTATTGGCTGGCCGTGAGTCTGCCCGCCGCGAGCCTGGCGGTATTAACGGCCGCCGGCTGGTTGCGGCGGGGGGCGGCGGGGCAGCTGCAACGGCGCCAAATCGAACGCCTACTGGGCCAAACCACCTCCCCAGAGGTGGCCGCTGAACTCTGGAACCAAAGGGAAACCCTGCTGGAGGAGGGGCGCTTCCCCGGCCGCCAACTCGCCGTAACGATCCTGTTCGCCGACATCGTGGGCTTTAGTGAGGTGTCGGAACGGCTACCGCCCGCCGACATGCTCCAGTGGGTAAATCGAGGCATGGAACTATTCGTGCCGCTAATCCATAGCCATGGCGGCATGGTGAACAAATTCACCGGCGACGGTTTCCTTGCAGTATTTGGAGTGCCCTTGGCCCAAAACCCCCGCAAGACTGCCACCAACGCCCTTGCCACCGGCAAAGCCCTGCAGGGGGCTGTGGCCACCCTAAAGAAACAACTACAGGCCGAACAAGGGCCGATTCTGCGCCTCCGGGTAGGGATTCACAGCGGCGAGGTAATTACCGGTTCCATGGGCAGCAGCGAAAGGATGGAATACGCCGTAATTGGCGATGTGGTGAATGTGAGCTCGCGGTTGGAATCCCTGGAAAAGCAACGGATGGATAGTGATTGTCGGGTATTAGTTTCTGGAAGCACCCTTGAGCTAGTGGATGGGCAGCCTTGGCAGCTCAGCAATTGGGGGCACTTTCCGCTGAAAGGTCGCGATCAAACCGTAGACGTTTACGAATTAATCGCAACCATCGATCAAAGCTGCTGACAGCGCACAGGCAATTGTTCCGGCCAATCACCGGGCAGGGGATCTCCCCCTAGCACGGTCCTCAATTCTGCAGTGGCCACTGTGCCGCCACACTTGGCGGCCAGCCGATCCAACAGGGCCCCAGGGGGCTGCCCCGGCCGAATCAAACTGAGGGCTGGCGGAGAGGCCGTGGTCACAAAGGCCAAGGGATCACCAGAGGGCCCAGCCGCCCCTGGGCAGAGGAAGGAACTTTCCCAGCGGGTTTCCGTAGAAAGAGGCGGCAAGGTAAGTAGGCGCACCCCGGCTGCCATGGGTTCCAACTGATAGGAGCGCAGCCCCTGGAGATTCAGCAAGAGCGGGTAAGTTTGGACCGCGGGCCCCTCCAGCAGGGCAATGCGGGGGGCCTTGCCCTGGGCCACCCCCTGAATGTTTGAGGCGGGCAGCAGATGGGCAATCAGGCGGGAGGTGCACTCGCCGCGGGTGCCCCCGCCCACCCGGCGGCCGGGGAATTGATTTTGAGACTGCTGCTGGGCCAACCCCGGGGTGGGGAGCGGCCCCACCCCCGCCAGCAAAGTCAGCGCCAAAAGCGCTTGCGGCAACTTGACCATGGCAGGACTCAAGCTCAGATGCATGGGAGAACCTTTGCACATTCGGCTGGGTATCGCTTGTCTCAGCCATCAATCTCAGCCGTGATCTTGATCACGCGGGGCTCAGAGCAAACAGCGTTTCCGCAGGGGTTCGAGGCTCAGCAAACGCAAACCACCCCCCTCTTCCTGGAGGTAACCGCGATCGCGCAACTTACCCAGGGTGCGGGAGGTGGTTTCCCGGGAAAGCCCCGCCAGGGCCGCCAGTTCCCGTTGGGCCAGGGGGGGGATTGGAGCGAGCACATCCTGGCCACCGGCACTATGGCGGGCCAGCTCCGCCAGGGCATTGAGCAGCCTGGTGGTGGCATCGGCGGAATGAATTACAAAGCGACGGTTTAGTTCCCGCAAGCGTTTGCTTTCCAATTGGGCGATGGCCAGGGCTAGGGCCGGTCGACTAAGCATCAACTCCCGAAACACTGCCCCCGGCAACTTCACCAGGCTGAGCGGAGTAAGCGCCAGCACATCAGCGGAACGGGGCTTGTTATCGAGTAGGGCCAGTTCGCCAAACACATCTCCCTTACCCAGCAAGGACAACACCACCTCCTCGCCCTCGGAGCTATGGCAACGCACCTTCGCTAATCCTTCGAGAATCACAAACAGGGTTTCACCCCAGTCGTTTTCCTGCACCAACAATTGATCAGTGGCAATTTCCGTATGCAGCTGCCGTTCCAACAGCCTTTCCAGATCAGAAACATCCAGGCTCAGAAACAACGGCAGGGCCTGCAGTTGCCCAGGGGAAAGGGGGGGAAGGGCCATCTCAGCGGGGGAGCAGATAGATGCAGGCCAGGGCCCAGAGCAATTTGGAAAACAGATGCAGGCCCTGGTCAGGCAACAACTGATACCAAGCGCGGCATTTACCCCAATCAATCAGCATGTGAGTGAGCCATTCGGCCAAGCCCAGCAAGGGCACCCCCGTAAGCAAGGCCACAATCAAGCCATGGATCGCCCCGTGGGCCGTGAGCCAGTAGCCCCAGGGTAAGGAATTGCCGGGGCCGGGGCATTTCTCACGGGCCATGCGGTTGTTTTGCAGGCCGAAGTCACCCAGGAAATGGCCCATGGCCAACATCAGAAACAACTCAAACAAATTCATCGGCCCAGTCATTTCTGATTTCCATTAGCCAATTCTGCAGTCAGGATGACGGCCAATGCGGCCTTCGCCCATGGTTGTTCTGGAGTTTTGGATCATTGCAGCCATAGGGATCCTGCTGCTGCAAGGGCTTAACCGCCTCTGCCTGCGCCTGCGCTGGCCGGCCTTTCCCTGGCGGCTACCCAGCCTGGCGTTGCTGAGCTGGGTGGGGGGCAACAGCTTCAATTGGGTTGGCACCAACCCCAGCCTGCGGCTGGTGGTGGCCATGGCCGACGACCTATTGCTGGCGGTGGTGATCATCCGCCTGCTGATCTGGCTAGTGCTGGAGTTATTTCCGAAGCTACGGCTCCTGCCCGCCACCCCAAAAATCCTGCGGGATCTGCTGTTGCTAGTGGTTAGCGCCCTGGTGGTAGTGGTGCTGTTGCAACAAAGGGCCCGGGTAGACCTGCTGGGGCTAGTGACCACCTCAGCGGTGTTGACGGCAATCTTTGGTTTGGCGGCCCAGGAACCGCTGAAGGATCTAATCGGTGGTCTCAGCCTGCAGCTGGAGCAGGTAATCAATGAAGGTGATTGGATCGAGGTGGAAGGTCTTATTGGCAAGGTGACCTCCGTGACTTGGCGCGATACGGAACTGCGCTGTGTGGATGGCTCCAAGCTCACTATCCCCAACAACCAGCTCACCACCAAGAGCCTGCGCAACTTCACCCAATTTGGCCCCTATGGCAACCGGCTATTTATTGGCCTCGACTACAGCTTGGCCCCAGCCCAAGCCAAATCGCTGCTGCTACAGCTGGCCCGCCAGCACCCCCTGGTGCTTCAAAATCCCCCGCCCGTAGTGCGGATCGCCGCCTTTGATGACAGTTCGATTCGCTATGAATTGCTGGCCTGGCAGGCCGACTATGGCCAGATGCTGGGTCTGCGCAGTGACCTGATGGCACAACTCTGGTACCTGCTGCGGCGCCATGGCCAAACGATCCCCTACCCAATCCAAGACCTGCGGGTAACAACCCTGGCTGAATCCGCTGCCATCGGCGCTGGCGAGGGCCAGAACGGCAACGCAATCGCCCACAGCCAACAACTGGAACTACTCCAGAAGGTGTTGATCTTCGACAACCTCGCTGACAGCCAGCTGGAGCAACTGATCGAAACCAGCCAGTGCCATAGCTATGGCCCCGGCGAAGCGGTGGTGCGGGAGGGGGAGCAGGGTGAATCCCTGTTTCTGGTTAGCGCTGGTGAAGTGGAGGTAACTAGGCGGTTAGCCAATGGCGGTGATATCACAATCACCCAACTGCACCGCGGCGAAATCTTTGGCGAGATGACGCTCTGCACCGGCGAATGCCGCTCAGCCACGGTGCGCGCCACCCGGGAATCCCAACTGCTAGAGATCAAACGCGAGGCGATGGCGGCGCTGCTGCAGGAGGATCCTGGCCTGCTGGAGAGCTTCAGCCAATTGGTGAGCCAACGGCAGGCGGAAATCAACAATCTGGAATCGGAAGCCGCCGCAGCCCAGCAACAGGACCTCATGGAACGGATGCGTCGCCTGTTCAGCGGCTGGATGCAGTGAGTAGTCGTTCGGCCAACTGCCGCAACAGACCCCGCGAAAAATAACGGGAGCGATGCAACAGTTCCTCAAAGGATTCGCGCGGCACCTGGAAGGCCCGCAGCCCCTCGGGGCCAGCTTTCACTGTGTTGTTGCGGGGGGCGCCGGTGATCACGCCCATCTCACCAATGGTTTCCCCCGGCCCAAGGATCACCAGGGCCCCAGCCTTAAGGCTGACCCGGCCGGCCCCGGCCAACACCACCCCTAAGCCATCGCTGATCGCCCCTTCTTCCACCACCACTTCCCCTGGCTGCCATTCATGGATCTCCCCCTGGCTGGCCACCCAAACCAAGCCCGCCGGGGGTAGATCGGCAAACAAGGGAGAGGCCGCCAGGTAGGGAAATTCATTGGCATCGCGGTGGGGTTCCCCCCGGCGCTGGATATCCAAGAATGGGGAACTAACTAGGCCCTGGCGGGGATGCTGCAGGCGCCGGGCGAGGCGCTCGGGGTGCCGCTGCCGCTCCAACATCAGCACCCAGCCGGCCGTATCTGGGTCTGGATCTTCCCAGAGCAAATCAAAGGCCTCTTCGAGGCTGCCCGCCGCCGCCATTTGCTGCGGTAGGGGCGGTAGCGCCGCGGCCGCCAGCCGGGGGGCAAGCAATTGGGCTAGCCCCTGCACCCGCAGCTCCATGGCCAAAAATAGGGGCCGCAGCAGGGCATCACTGCTGGCCTCTTGCTTCAGTAGCGCTAATAGTGCTGCCTGGTTTTGCCATCCCAGCAGCAAACGGTTGAGCCGCTGGCGTTCGAGGTCCCCCTTCGGCCCAAAGCTTTCAAGCATTTCCCCCCAACCCCCCTCGCTGAGGCCACAGCTGGAACGCAACTGTTCCAGCCGTACCGCCAGGGCTGGGGGAAGGTTGCGGGGATCGAGCACATCCATGCCGGCGGTAGCCAGCAGGTCTTGGATTGCCTCAGCCACCGCCTCCTTCCGCAGGTCCTCCACCTGGCGGTCCCGGGCATCGAGCAGTAACAGGCCCGGCTGTTCCTGGGCCAGCCAACGCATCGCTTCGTGGTGGTCCTGGGCTTCCAGTTGCAGGGTTTGGCGCAGATCCTGCAGTTGCAATAGGGAGGCGGCCCGATCAAGACGGCCAGTGCTGAGCATGTCTGCCACCACCCCGCGGTAGATATCTCGGGAGCGCTGCAGCCCCACCGCCGGCAGCGCCTTGGCAAGGGTGAACACCTCCTGGGGGGAGAGTTCTGCGAGCGAACGGCCATCAAGGGCCGCCGCCAACTCCGGCAGATCCTTTAGCTGGCGCCGCAAACTCTCGCTGGTGCTCTCGCGGCGGTAGGTGGCCTGGTCGCGACCCCAGCCGCGAAACAGCCAGATCGCCGACACGGTGAGCACCAAGGAACGAATCAATTGGCCCCCGTAGGGTCCGAAGGCCCCCTGGCTGGGGTCCACATACCAAAAGAAAATATTTATCGCCGTAAAAGTGGCGATCAAACGGGTGTGGGCTGTGGCAAGGCTGGCCGCCTCCCGTCGCCCTTGGCGGTCGTAACGGCGGTGCTGCCACCGGGCGAGCCACCGGAAGAGGCCCACAGAAAGCCAGGCGGCCCCCGCTAGAACCAAAGGTACCGCCACCAGGCTTGGCAAAGCCAAAGGCGGAAACAAGGGATCCAGGGCGCGCCCCGGCAAACCGGCGTCATAGGCCCAAAGCCCAGAGCGCAGATAAACAAGGTCACCGTCCTGGGCTGAGGCACCGCGATCCATGCGTTGCATCAGCTCAAAGAAGGCAAACACCAAACCCGGGTAGGAATACCAGGCCCACTCAAGGCCCCGCTTGCCGGAAAGGTTCTGCCAGAAGGCTCGCTCTGAATCGATGTCTAGGCAGGGGGCCTGGCAGGCCACACAAACACTCTGTTCCTTGCCGCTATCCCCCAGGCTGCGGCACATCGATTGGGTAATTTTTGAATTGGTACCCAGGTGGGCCGGGCTGCCCAGGGGGCCGCGCGGACCGGTGAGCACGGTCTGCACTGGTGCCATGGGGCACACGTACTGGCACCAGGCCTTACCGCCGTAGGCCCAACCAACGGCAATGGCCGCGGCCAAGGTCACCAGTAGAAACAGGGCCAAGCCCAGGGGGCTGCTGTTCACCACCAACAGGCGTAAACAAAGGCCGGCGATCAATAACGACCACTGCAGCTGCACGTGGTGGCGGCCCAACCAGGAATCCGTGGCCACCTTCACCACCTCGGGCTTGCCCCCCTTGCCTAGGCGGGTGCGCTGGCGACCCAGGGCCCGAAACAACTGGGAAGCAAAGGCCAAGGGACAGATGCGCCGCCAAAGCTCATGGCTCAGCAGCACGATCATCAACACACCACTGGGCACCACCACACCCCAAAACAGGCGATTGCCCGGCTGATGGTGGAGCAAACAATGCAAATTGGCAGCCCGGCATTGCGGCACCAGGCTGGCTGGCATCGAGAAGGGCAGGAGCAGCGAAAGGATCAGCAATAGCCAACCGATCAACAACACCCACCGCACAAGCCGCGCCTGGCGCTCGGGCCACTGGCTGAAGATCTGCATCATGGGGCTACGAACATGGGTAAACTACACTGATTCCAGAGATACTGAAGACGCCAAGAACAACAATCAGGAGGCAGGGTTCTCCAAGGCAATAACGCTGCTGAATCTACGAAATATCTAAGAAATCCCCTCTGCGAGCCTCACCGAGCGCTTCTCGCTGCAGTATTTCCACCAAAAGGCACAAAGAAATCATCAAACACAGCCAACCCCTGCCCTTGGCCAGGCAGCCGTGGAAAACGCTTGGAGATTCGGCCCAAATCAGCAAACTGGTACATATTTTAACTACAGATTCTAAAGCCAAGCACATCGGCGTGCCATTGACAGGACAAACATATCTGCTGAATCAACATTAATTCCCATATAGCGGCAAATTCAACCGAGAGACTTACTCACTAACCCAGCACATTCACGCCATTCCCATCAGCTCCATTGATAACTAGCTGCACCCTGAGTCAAACAGAAAGCCAGGCACCTTGCAATGGCAAGGAACAGGCATGCTATTGTAAGAATAATTTCATTTTTTGGCGGCATTCGCTAAGATCAAGGAACCATGCCCAACCCAATCATCCATGAATTTGAAATCAACCTTGGCGGGGCAGGCATAGATACATTTTTAACCTCGGACGCCGCAGAAGCAGCATATATTCAAAAATATTTAGCTGCAAATATCCGATCGCACACTGAGTTTGCAGTCAGTGATTCCAGCAATAATGGCAAGCCCGTATACCGTTTTTTTGACAAACTAAGCAATACCCATTTCTACACACTAAACGTCAATGAGCAGAGAGAAACAGCCAAGCTTTCTAACTTTACTTACGAAGGCATTGCTTTTTACTCGCTAAAGCCAGAGATCGGCTCAATCAATTTCGAACGATTTTTCAATCCAAACACCGGCGCCCACGACTATGCAAACAATCAAGAAGAAGTAGATAACTTTATAAGCACAGGCTTTATCTCGGAGGGCGCTGCATGGTCTTTTGCCGCCGACGGTGAAAGCGTCTCACAACCATCCGGCTTGAATAACACTCAATCTACTAATCTTGGCTCTCTTTCCGATCCTGCCAAGCATTATCTAGCCCTTTGCGGCGGTGGTTTCAACACCCACACCATGCTCTCCGGCTTCTTCAGTGGTGTGCTTGATGGTCTTTCCGCCACAGGCAATGGCACCCTCACTGGGATGATGCGTGAGGTTGATGGGGTTTCGGCAAACTCTGGGGGCGCGTGGTTTCTTACGCAGCTAGCCTATTCCAAAAAATTTAAGGGGGCCTTAGAAACCCCCCAGGGACGTGACAGTTGGAACACCACTGGCTATATAGGTCAACTAAAAAATCAGCTAGCCCCCATAACTCAGCAAGCCTTTGACAGTGCAACCTGGCTCAATAAAAATCTACCAATTCCCGGCTACAACTGGAACAGCAACAAAACTATTCTCAACAAGATAGACACTGATGTACTGCCAAGCTTAATCTACTACGAGCAATTGATTAGCGCAGCAGGGAATATCGACCTTAATCTAAATTCCAAGTGGATAGACATCAATAACAAAGTTGTCTTTGCGCCCTATGACATGGCAAATGAGCTGTCATCACTCACCCTTAATAGTCAGCGCCAAGACTGGGCCACAAACAAAGACCTTATCTATGCCGCTTCTCTTATCACTGATAAATCAGTACTTAACAATCAAGGAATCTTTCAGGACAAAACATTTACTGAGGCGATACCTGTAAATTCAAATATTGGCTCATATCTTTCAAATTTTCCCTTCATTATTAAAAGTGATTTCTCCGAGGGCAGCCCAAGCCCAATTGGCGTGGCATCGCTAACAAATAGTCCGTTTAACCTTACCTATACCGGCAATGCGATTTGGCCCTTCACCCCAGATCCAATTAGCAGTAAGATTAGCCAAGATTACACTGCTAATATTTCAGTACTTAATGCCGCTTCAATTTCCTCTTCCGCTGCTGCTTTTACCGCATCACCAGAGATACTGCGCGACAGCTATAGATATTTTGAGAGCTTAATTAAGAACGCAACAGGAGTTAATTTAAACTTGCCAGACAGTCTTATAACTCCCATTTTAAATCAAGCAGCCTGGGCTATCGGGGATCAGCTTTCTCCTCTGATTTCCCTGGCGAACTCTCAATTTAATACCCTTGGGGGCGTGCCAAGTGACTCATTCAAAGATATTGCCAAAGCCCAGCTTGTTCGCGTCGGCGATGGCGGCTTCAACGAAACAACTTCATGCGCTTACATGCTAAAAGATATTCAAAAAAGTGAAGGCACATCGAGTCCATTTGACCTTACCCTTGTTGCCACAAGCTATATTGATGAGATTACTGGCATTAAAATGTTCACCTCTGCAGATGGGCAGCAGAGTGCATTTACCGTTAGCCAGGATATCAGCAAGCTTTTTGGCAATAACGATGGAACAAATAATGATCCAGCAACAATTAAATTTTTCAACTTTTTAGACCAACCTTCGCCAAAAATCTTCAAACCAGATGCTTGGTACGGCTTACAAGCACCCACTTGGCAGTACTCATCTGGCAGTGTTTCTGCTAAGTATTTTGATCTTAATGTTGAGACGGTGGACAATGCAACATTTGGCATTGCTGGTGGGCAGAAAGGCGCCTTGCATTTGCTATGGCTGAATAACTTTGAGTCAAATGTTGCGCCACTGTCTGCAGGTACTTTCAGCGAATATGCAGACAATTACTCTGTTATTAAAGATGCCTTTGCCAATCAAGGCGGGCTTCCCTATGTTAAACAAGCCCTTGGTTTGTTTGGTTAAAACAATTCAACCAACCGCTGCCTAACGGGCACAGAAACTCACCCTCAAACTGAGTTGATCGGTGGGGGGCGGCAGTTCGCTCGGATCAAAGCCCGGGGCCGCCGCCAGGGCCCGCACGGCCATGGGCCTGGGCTGGGGGCCCCCCTCCAGCTGCACCTCCAGGGGCCGCAGGCGGCTGAGCCCCAGGGCAGCGGCCAGCTCCTGGCCCTGGGTGAGGGCTTCGCGGTAGGCCTGTTTAAGCAACTGTTTGCGGGCGGCGGCATCGCCGGCGGCGGCGGCCTGGGCCTGCACCGGTTGCAACTGCACCCCCGCCAGGCTGCCCAGTTGCACCAAGCCGTTGAGACGCTCCGGTGCTAGTACCCCACTCAATTGCACTGAGGCTTGAATCCGGCCGGAGCCGTTCCAACTGCTGGGGGAACTCACCTCCAACTGCTCCACTGCCAACCCCTGCAACCCCTCACGCACCGCCCCCAACCGCCCCTGCAACTGCTGCAGGGCCTGGGCCTGGTCGCGGTCCTCGGCGCGCACGGTAAGGCTGAAACGCAAACGCTCACTGGTGCGCTTCAGGCTGGCATTGCCCCGGGCCTGGAGCAGGGTGCCCTCGCAGGCGAGCTGCACCTCCGCCTTGGTGGACCCAGGGCTGCCGCCGAGGGCCAAAGCCAATCCCAGCCCCACGGCAGTGCCAAACAGCTGTGTTCTGGAAATCATCCAAGCCAAACGAGATAGCTCAGCTTGGCCAGCCCCAGTTACCGAGCGATGACCACAGCGCTCCGATTGATGACGAAATCAGGCCCAGCCGCAGGAGCCCAGCTCAAACCCCTTCAAACCGCAGGTTGAGGTTGAGGCGTCCAGGGGCAATCGCCGTGGCCTGGGCCACCAACACGGCCGTTTTGCCGGCGGGGGTGCCATCAACGCTGGTGCCCCCAGGGGGCTCCAGCACCAGGTTGAAGCCCCAGGGGCCCACCACTGTGTTGATCGAGCGTTCCTTATATCCCTGGGCGCTCAGCTCGGTTTTGAGCTTGGCCAGCAACTCCTCAGGGGTGGCGGAAAGCTGGGTATTAAGGCTCGCCTGGCCCAGGCCATTGGCGGCAAACAAGGGCGCCGCCGGCTTCGGCAAGGGCAACTTGAGGCCAGCGAGCAAACCACCGGCCGGGGCAGCCCAGGCCAGGGAGGTTTGCAGGCTCAGGGCGGCGCCAAGCAGGGGCAGGTACCAGCGCATGGCAGCAAGGACAGCTGAGCCCAGAGATTAGGCGGATAGGGCCGCCAGCAGTTCCTCTCGGGCGGCGGCCAGGGCCGCTTCGAGGGCGGCTGGATCACGGCCCCCGGCCTGGGCCAGGTGGGGGCGGCCGCCGCCGCCGCCGCCACAGCGTTTGGCCACGCTGCCCACAAACTTGCCGGCCTGGAGACCAGCCTTCACCAGCTCCGGCCCAAAGGCCGCCACCAGGGCCACCTTGTCGGGTTCGGGCACACCTCCTAGCAGCACGGCAGCGCTGGCGCCAAGCTGTTCCTGGAGCTGTTGGGCAGCGGATTGCAACCCATCACCGGCCACCCCATCGAGGCGGGCCACCAGCAGCTGGGAGGCACCCCCTGCAGCGGTCGCTGACCCCACCGTTTCCGCCTGGCTGACCAGGGCGGCCGCCTTAGCCAGGGCCAGCTCTGCACGCACCGCGGCCAGGGCCTTGGCGTTGGCCTTGAGCTCCTCCTGGAGGGCAGCCACCCGCTCGAGGATTTCGGCGGGCTGCACCTTGAATCGATCGCTGAGTTGGCGCACCACCGCCTCCCGCTCATTGAGGTAGGGCAGCACCGCCGGCCCAGCCACGGCCTCGATGCGGCGGATGCCAGCGGCCACCCCGGCCTCGCTGATGATTTTGAACAGGCCGATCTCAGCGGTATTGGCCACATGGGTGCCGCCACAGAGCTCCATCGACACGCCGGGCACATCCACCACCCGCACCACATCGCCGTACTTCTCGCCAAACATCGCCACGGCCCCGGCGGCCTTGGCCTGCTCGATCGCCAGCTCCTGCACCTCTAGGTGGTGGGCGGCGGCGATCCAGCAGTTAATTAGCTCCTCAATCTGTGCCTGCTCCGCCGCTGTTACGGCCCGGGGGGAATGGAAATCAAAACGCAGGCGATCGAAATCCACCAGGGAACCGGCCTGGGCGATGGCGGGATCCACCAGCTGCTTTAGGGCCGCCTGCAACAGATGGGTGGCCGTGTGGTTGGCCTGGGCCCGGCGGCGACAACCGCGATCCACCTGGGCCTGCACCACATCCCCCACCGCCAAGCTGCCCCGGTCCACGTGGCCGCTGTGCACAAACACGCTGCGGTTGCGGCTCACCGCCTCGATCACCACGATCAGATCAGCATCTGCACCACCCTCGGCAGCACCGCCGCTAAGCACCCCCCGGTCCCCCACCTGGCCGCCGCCCTCGCCATAGAAGGGGGTGGAATCGAGCAGCAACTGCACCTGATCGCCGGCCCTGGCCTGCTGGGCCGGGGCACCGTTCACCACCAGGGCGAGCACGCAGCTGGGCTGCTCCAGGTATTCATAGCCCGTGAAGGCGGTGGCCCCAGCAGTGGCCCCGGCGGTGGCCGCCACCTGGTCGATCGATTCCTGCAGGGTGAGGTCGATGCTCACCGCCGCAGCCTTAGCCCGCTGGCGCTGGGCCTGCATCGCCAGCTCAAAGCCGGCCAGATCCACCTGGAGGCCATGTTCCTCGGCGATCTCTTCGGTGAGTTCGAGGGGGAAGCCGTAGGTGTCGTAGAGCTCGAAGGCCTGCTCTCCGGAAATCTGCTGGGGCTTACTGGCCAGCACCTCCGCCAAAAGCTTCTCGCCCCGCTCCAGGGTTTCGAGGAAGCGGGCTTCTTCCCGGGCCAGCTCAGCGCCGATCGCCTCGCGCCGCTCCAGCAACTGGGGATAGGCCGTAGCCATTAGCTCAATCGAGGCTTCGCCCAGGGCCGTAAGGAAGGGCTTGTCGATGCCCAGGAGCCGTCCATGGCGCACCACCCGCCGCAACAGGCGCCGCAGGATATAGCCGCGGCCCAGGTTGCTGGCGCTAACGCCGTCGCTGATCAGCATGGTGATGGCGCGGCTGTGGTCGCCGATCACCTTCAGCGACGTTTGGCCCTTGGCATCAAGCTGGCGGTAGTCAACGCCGGCCAGGGCCGCCGCCGTTTCAATCAACGGATAAATCAGATCGGTTTCGTAGTTATTAGGCAGCTTCTGGAGGATCTGGGCCATGCGCTCGAGGCCCATGCCGGTGTCGATGTTGCGGTTAGCCAGGGGCGTGAGCTTGCCCTCGGCGTCGCGGTTGTATTGCATAAACACCAGGTTGTAAAACTCGATAAACCGCGAGTCGTCCTCCAGGTCGATTCCGTTGTCGCCCAGCTCTGGCTTGAAGTCGTAGTAGATCTCCGAACAGGGGCCACAGGGGCCGGTGGGGCCCGAAGCCCAGAAGTTATCGGCCTCATCCATGCGGATGATCCGTTTGGGATTTACCCCCACCCTGTCGCGCCAGATCGCCTCGGCCTCGTCGTCTTCCCGGAAGACACTCACCACCAAATTCTTTGGATCTAACCCAAACACTTCAGTGCTCAGTTCCCAAGCCCACTGAATCGCCTGCTCCTTGAAGTAATCACCAAAGGAAAAGTTGCCGAGCATCTCAAAGAAGGTGTGGTGCCGCGCCGTGCGGCCCACGTTCTCAATGTCGTTGGTGCGGATGCACTTCTGGCTGCTGGTGGCCCTGGGGGCCGGCCGGGGGGCCTGGCCCAGAAACACCGGCTTAAAGGGCAACATGCCGGCGATGGTGAGCAGCACCGTGGGGTCCTCTGGCACCAGGGAGGCGCTGGCGACGCGCTGGTGGCCCCGGGCCTCAAAAAAGGCAAGGAAGGCTTCACGGATTTCGGCGCCGCTGCGGGGCTGGGCGGAAGCAACTGCCATGGACCGAAATACTCAAGCGCCGAAACCCCATGATCCCGCAACGCCTTGCGGGGAGCCCCCCAAGTGGGGATTCATAGTGGGGCAGCCAGGGCGCTGCCGCCCACTGCCGCCACGGCCATGAGCCTGCTGCACGCCGTTTGGCTGCAGACCCCCACGCAGCCCTGTCTGGCCCTCTGGGCAGACACCTGGCGGGTGGCAAAACCGCAGAAGTTGGAAGGGCTTAGCGCCCCCCAGCCCCATCCCCTCGCCCTAAACAGCGACGACCTAACCGCCTGGCTCGAGGAGCTGGGGCGCCTGCCGGCGGCGCCAGCGGCGGCGGCCCTAGATCTGTGGCTGAGCCTGCCCAGCCGTAGCAATGGCCTGCCGCTGATGGCAGGCGAAACCCTGCCGAAACAGCTGGAGTGGTGGCCCTGGCAAGTGCAGGGCCTTGCCCTGAATGCCGCCGCCGCCGCCGATTGGCTGGGGCAGTTGCCCCTCTCCGGCCAGCACCCAGAACTGGGGGAAGAACTGCTCTGGTGGGCCCATCTGCAGCGTTGGGTGCTGAGCCTGGTGGCCCGGGGTCGCTGGCTACCGGCCGTGCAGCTGGCCCCCCAGGCCCGGGCCCAATGGCAACCGCTGCTCAACCACGAGGAGGACCGCCGCCGCCTGGAGGACCTGGCCCAGCGGCTGCCCCGGGTGGTGACCAGCGGGGCCGTTGCCCCGGAAGCAACCCTGGCCTGCCGCCGCCCCGGCGCCCGGCGGCTGGAGGTGGCGGCAATCGTGGCGGCCCTGGTGGATGGCCAATTGCGCCAAAGCTTCCAGGCGGAGGACCAGGGGCTGGATCCGCTGCTGGCCGCCTGGCAACGGGCCCTCGGCCCCGGCGATGGCAACCTCGAGTTGAGCCCTGAAGACGGGGAACGGCTGGCCACCGCCACCGGCCACTGGCGCGAAACCGTGGCCGGCCGGGTAGCCCCGGCCCGGGCGGTGCTGGAGCTGGAGGTGCCCCCCAACGGCAGTGAGCTCTGGAACCTGCGCTTTGGCCTGCAGGCGGAGGCCGACCCCAGCCTGCGGCAACCGGCCGCCGCGGTGTGGGCCGCCGGCGATGGCGAACTGAGCCTCGGCGAAATCAGCGTGGCCCAGCCCGGCGAACTGCTGCTGGAGGGCCTCGGAAGGGCCCTAGGGGCCTTTGAGCCCTTGCAACGGGGCCTGGAGGGGGCCGCCCCGGAACAGATGGACCTGGCGGCGGCGGAAGCCTTTGTGCTGGTGCGTACCGCCGCCGCCAAGCTGCGCGATGTGGGGGTGGGGGTGGTGCTGCCCGCCAGCCTAAGTGGCGGCCTTGCCAGCCGCCTGGGCCTGGCGATCAAGGCGGAACTACCCAGCAACGCCAAGGGCTTCAGCATCGGCGAAACCCTTGACTGGTCTTGGGAATTGATGATCGGCGGGGTCACCCTCACCCTCAAAGACCTGGAACGGCTGGCGGGCAAACGCAGCCCCCTGGTGCAACACAAGGGCGCCTGGATCGAACTGCGCCCCGGCGACCTCAAAAACGCCGAAAAATTCTGCGCCGCCGATCCCGCCCTCAGCCTTGATGACGCCCTGCGGCTCACCGCCAGCGACGGCGACACCTTGATGCGCTTGCCGGTGCATCGCTTCCTGGCGGGGCCCCGTTTACAGGCGGTGCTGGAGCAGTACCACCAGCAGAAGGCCCCAGATCCGTTGCCGGCCCCCGAGGGTTTCGCTGGCCAGCTGCGGCCTTACCAGGAACGGGGCCTGGGTTGGCTGGCCTTTCTGCATCGCTTTGACCAGGGGGCCTGCCTCGCCGATGACATGGGCCTCGGCAAAACGATCCAGCTGCTGGCCTTCCTGCAACACCTCAAGGCCGAACAGGAATTGAAACGGCCGGTGCTGCTGGTGGCGCCCACCTCGGTGCTCACCAACTGGAAACGGGAGGCGGCCCAATTCACCCCTGAACTGCAGGTGCTGGAGCACTACGGCCCCAAACGGGCAGCCACGGAGGCCGCCCTCAGCAAAGCCCTCAAGGGGGTGGACCTGGTGCTCACCAGCTATGGCCTCCTGCAGCGGGACCGGGAGCTGCTGCTGGGCCTCGACTGGCAGGGGCTGGTGATCGATGAGGCCCAGGCGATCAAAAATTCCAGCGCCAAACAAAGCCAGGCGGCCCGGGAGCTGGCCCGGCCCCTGCGCCAGAGCCGCTTCCGCATCGCCCTCACCGGCACCCCGGTGGAAAACCGCGTCAGTGAACTCTGGGCACTGATGGATTTCCTCAACCCGAGGGTGTTGGGGGAGGAAGACTTCTTCCGCCAGCGCTATCGTCTACCGATCGAACGCTATGGTGACACCGCTTCGCTCAAGGACCTCAAGGCCCGGGTGGGGCCCTTCCTGTTGCGGCGGCTTAAAACCGATAAATCAATCATCAGCGACCTACCGGAAAAACTCGAACTAAATGAGTGGGTGGGGTTAAGCCCAGAACAAACAAAGCTCTATCGCAAAACCGTTGACGAAACCCTGGAGGCAATCCAACGGGCACCGCTCGGCAAGAAACATGGCCAGGTGTTGGCGCTCCTTACCAAGCTCAAACAGATCTGTAACCACCCGGCCCTGGCCCTCAAGGAGGAATCCGTGGGGGAAGGCTTTGCCGCCCGCTCCGCCAAGGTGCAACGGCTGGAGGAAATCCTCGAGGAGGTGGTGGAGGCCGGCGACCGGGCCCTGCTGTTTACCCAGTTCGCCGAATGGGGGCATCTGCTCAAGGCCCACCTGCAGCAGCGCTGGAAGCAGGAGGTGCCCTTCCTGCATGGGGGCAGCAGCAAAAACGACCGCCAGGCCATGGTGGACCGCTTCCAGGGGGATCCCCGCGGACCCCAGCTGTTCCTGCTGTCGCTGAAGGCCGGGGGGGTGGGGCTAAACCTCACCAGGGCCAGCCATGTGTTCCACATCGACCGTTGGTGGAACCCCGCCGTGGAAAACCAAGCCACCGACCGCGCCTATCGGATTGGCCAAACCAAACGGGTGCTGGTGCACAAGTTCATCACCACCGGTTCGGTGGAAGAAAAGATCGACAAGATGATCCGCGACAAGGCAAAGCTTGCCGCTGAAATCGTCGGCAGTGGCGAGGAATGGCTGGGGGGCCTGGAGATCAGCCAGCTGCGGGAACTGGTGAGCCTCAGCGAGGCCTAAGCGGCAAGCCAGGGGCCAGACTGGTCCCCTTGGGCACGCCCCCATGACCAGTTCGAGCACCACCCTCAGCAAGGAAGGCCTCGGCCAGCAGCCCTGGTGGGTGGCCGAATGGATGGAACTGATCAATTCCTACCGCTACAAGAAGCGGTTGGAACGGGCCTGGATCTATGCCCGGGAGGGCAACGTGCTCTCGATCCGTTTTGAGGGGCGCCGGGTGCAGGCCCGGGTGCAGGGCACCGAAGCGGAGCCCTACAAGGTGAAGCTCTGGCTTGATGTGCTCACCGACGAGGACTGGGAGTTCGTGCTGGAGGCCCTCACCCAGAAGGCCCGCTGGACGTGTCAACTGCTGGCCGGGATCATGCCCGATGACATCGAACGGGCCTTTGCGGTGAGCGGTAAACGGCTGTTCCCCTTCAAGCTCCAGGAGGTGCGCAGCGAATGCAGTTGCCCCGATAAGGCCAACCCCTGCAAACACATCAGCGCCGTTTATTACCTGATGGGTGATCGCTTCAGCGAAGACCCCTTCGTGTTGTTTCAACTGCGGGGCCGTAGCCGTAGCCAACTGCTTAGCGACCTGGCCGAACGGCGCCGCCAACACCTGGCCGACGAACGCGCCGCCCTGGGGATGCCCCCCCCGGCCAGCCCCGCCGCCGGGCCCCGCCCCGACCCGCTCAGCTGGTGGGCCTACAACGCCCCCCTCGACCCAGACCTGGTGGTAATCACCCCGGCCATGGCCGGCAGCACCGGTCTCGATGAGGCCGGCGACCTGCCCCTGGCCGTGGAACCCCGCTTCCCCGAGGCCAATCAGCTGTTCCTGGATCGCCTGCGCCAGCAGGGCAGCCTCATGGGCCAGCTGGCCATGGCCAAGGCGATGGGGGCCGGTGCCGGGCCATGAGTCCAGCGGCAGCAACCAACGATCCCCCCTGGCTCAGCCCCCAAATCTTGGGGCTCACCAGCCTGGTGCTGGATTCCCACCAACGGCTCTATGGCCAGCCGCTCCTTCGAGCCCAGGGCAGCCGCCTGGCGGCCCAGGAGCTGTTTGTACTGGATCGGGTGGTGTTATGCCACGACGGCTCCGCCGACCCCCGGTTCATCTACGCAAACCGGGCGGCATTGCAACTCTTCAAGCGCAGTTGGCCGCAAATGGTGGGGCTGCCCTCGCGGCTCAGTGCCCGGCAGCAACATCACCTTGATCGCCGCCAGGCCCTGGAAAAAGCGCGGCGCCAGGAGGCATTGACGGGCTATGGCGGTGAGCGGGTAGATAGCCAAGGCCGCCGCTTCCAAATCCGCAACGCCCGGCTCTGGAACCTGCTGGACGAAGAACGCCATTACCGCGGCCAGGCCGCCTGTTTCGGCAATTGGTGGTGGGAACCGTAATGGGTGGGGAGGGCCGCACCTAAGGGGCCGGTTCCCCCCCTGCCCTGCCCAAAGAAAGCGGGAAACACTGAGGTCACGCCAGCGGGGTCATACCCCTGGCAATCAACCCCGTGAGGACCCGAAAATGCTCACCCTTCGCAATGCCCCCTTCGAACTATTCGAGAAGCTGGAGCAACAGCTCTCCCACGCCGAACGGGTGCCCGCCGCCGAAGTGCGTGAAACCGATTCCGCGTACACGATCAGCCTGGAACTGCCAGGGGTGGAGCGCACCTCCATCGATGTAAAAGCCACCGAGCGCAGCTTGGTGATCAGCGCCGAACGCAAGGCCCCAGAAGCGCCCACCGCAGCCACCGGCGACCCAGGCCAAGCCCAACCGCTAATCAGCGAGTTTCGCTATGGCACCTGGAGCCGCAGCTTCCGCTTCCCCCGCGGCATCCACCGGGATGGCCTCAAGGCCCATTACCGCGATGGGGTACTGCAGGTAACCGCCCCCAAGGCCGAGGGCGCCGGCACCGTAACGGTGACCGTGGGCGACTGACCAAGGGCTAAAAACCCGAGGTTTCACAGCAAACAGCCGGGGGGGCCTGCAACAGGCGAGACTCAAGCTGACATCCATGCATGGTCTTCGGATGGAACTGGTTCGCGTTCGCACCTCAACGGCCCCTGGCTTGGGCCTCTGGCTCAACACCCTGCGCAAGGGCCTTGGCCACCTGGGACACCGGGTGGAAATCATTGATAACGGTCCGGTTTATGTGGCCCTGCGGGCCAGCCACCCCGACATCGAGGGGCTTCTTTGTGTAGACGCCACCCTGCAGGCAGACCGGGACCAGGGGGGCTTGGAACTGCTCACCCGCCTGCGCTGGCATGGGCAACAGGGCAGCGATGAAACCCTGGTGCAGATGCGGGATCAGATCTCTGGGCTCATCGCCAATGGCCCTGGCCTCAGCCTGCGGGTTGCCTAGGCCCTTGCCGCTGTCCCTAGGCTGATCTTCCGCCGTACTGATCCAATGGAGCCCAGGCTGTTGGAACCCAGGCTGTCCCTACAGCTGGCTGAGATTGCTGCTGATACCACCACCCTGCGGTCCCTCGACTGGGACCGCAGCCGTTTTGACATCGAATTCGGCCTGCGCAACGGCACCACCTACAACGCTTTTTTGGTGCGCGGCGAACGCACGGCCCTAATCGACAGCAGCCACGCCAAGTTCCGCAGCAGCTGGATTCCCCAGCTGCAGGAACTCATTGATCCCCGTGCAATCGATCAGCTGATCGTTTCCCACACCGAACCCGACCATTCGGGCCTGGTAGGGGACCTGCTGGAACTCAACCCCGAGCTGGAGATCATTGGCTCGAAGGTGGCGATCAACTATCTGGAAAGCCAGGTGCACCGCCCCTTTCGCCATCGGGCGGTGAAAAGCGGCGATGAACTCAACCTGGGGGTAAACCCCCAGAGCGGGGTGCAGCACCGCTTTGAGTTCCTCAGTGCCCCAAACCTGCACTGGCCAGACACGATCTTTAGCTACGACCACGGCACCGGGGTGCTCTACACCTGTGATGCCTTTGGGCTGCATTACTGCAGCGACGATGTTTTTGACCGCGATCCGGGCGCCATCGCCCCCGACTTCCGCTACTACTACGACTGCCTGATGGGCCCCAATGCCCGCAGTGTGTTGCAGGCGCTCAAGCGCATGGAGGCATTGCCGGAGTTGAAGCTGATCGCCACCGGCCACGGGCCCCTGCTGCGCGATCACCTCAACCTGTGGGTGGGCGACTACGGCGACTGGAGTAGGGATCGCAGTAAGGGAGACCGCTATGGGGCAGTGGTTTACGTGAGTCAATACGGTTTCTGTGATCGCCTCAGCCAGGCCATTGCCCGGGGGATCAGCAAAACCGAGCTGCCGGTGCAGATGGTGGACCTGCGCGGCACCGACCCCCAGGAGCTATCGGCCTTGATCGGAGAAGCCAGTGCCGTGGTGCTTCCCACCCCGCCGGCCAACCCCGATGCCGAGCTCCAGAAAAACTGGGGCACCCTGCTGGCGGCCCTCCATGCCAAGCAACCGGTGGGGCTCTACGACGCCTACGGCGGTAACGACGAACCGATCGATGCGGTGGCCAGCCAGCTGCGGGGCCTGGGCCATGCCGAGGCCTTTGTGCCCCTGCGCATCCGCAGCGTGCCCGATGCCGCCGCCTATCAACTCTGTGAAGAGGCCGGCACCGACCTGGGGCAGCTGCTGATGCGCGACCGGGCGATTGCGGCGATGAAGGCCCTGGATGCCAACCTCGACAAGGCCCTGGGCCGACTCAGTGGCGGCCTCTATGTGGTTACCGCCCGCCAGGGGGAAGGGGAAAGCAGCCGCAGCAGCGCCATGGTGGCCAGCTGGGTGAGCCAGGCCAGCTTTAATCCCCCCGGCCTCACCGTGGCCGTGGCCAAGGACCGGGCCATCGAAGCCTTGATGCAAGTGGACGACCACTTTGTGCTCAACGTGCTAGCCGAACAAAACCACCAGGGGCTGCTGCGCCACTTCCTCAAACGTTTTCCCCCCGGCGCCGACCGGTTCAGCGGCGTTGCCACCCTGGATACGGTGGCCCAGGGCGGTCCGGTGCTGGTAGATGCCCTGGCCTTCCTCGACTGTCGCGTGCAACAGCGGCTGGAATGCGCCGACCACTGGCTTATCTATGCCCTGGTGGAAAACGGCAACGTGGCCGACAACGACTCCCTCACCGCCACCCACCACCGCAAGGTAGGCAACCACTACTAAATGACTAGCTCCGCCCCCAGCAGCAGCGACGACCGCCAGGTGATACAGCTGCCCCTAGACGAGGGGCTGATCTGCCTGCGGGGCCTAAGCCCCCGGCGGCTGCGCTTTGAGGTGGAATACGGCCTTGAGCGTGGCACCTGCCACAACAGCTTTTTGTTTGCCGGCTCCCCGGCGGTGCTAGTGCACCCGCCGGGGGAAGCCTTTGCCGCCCCCTTCCTAGCCACCCTGCGGCAGCTGGTGCCCCAAGACCAGGCCCTCACGGTGGTGCTGGGCGATGTGAACCCCAACCGGGTGGCGCTGCTGCAACAGCTGCTGGCCGAATGGCCCCAGCTGCAGCTGGTGGCCTCCAATGCCGGCGCCAAGCTGCTGCAAGAGCTTTGGGGCCGCCGTAAACCCAGCCCTGAAGCTGAGGCAAACACCAAGCCCATGCCACCCTTGCCACCGATCCAGGTGGTGAAGGCAGAGGAAGTACTGCCCTTGGCGGCCGGTCGCTCCTTGCGGCTGCTGCCGGTGCCCACCCCCCGCTGGCCCGGGGGTCTCGGGGCCTTTGATAACGAAAGCGGCCTGCTGATGAGTGGCCGTTTCTTCGCCGCCCATCTCTGCACCAACACCTACGCCGAAAGCCACCGCAGCGCCACGGAAGAAGACCGCAGGTATTACTACGACTGCCTGATGGCGCCCATGGCCAGCCAGGTGGAGGCGGTGGTGGATCGCCTCGAAGAATTGCCGATCCGCAGCATCGCCCCGGGCCATGGGCCGGCCATCACCGAAAGCTGGCGCAGTTTGTTGAGTGATTACCGCCGCTGGGGGGAAGGCCAACAGAAGGCCAGCCTGGCGGTGACCATGCTCTACGCCAGCGCCTATGGCAACACGGCCGCCATCGCCGATGCCATCGCCCAGGGGATTGCCCGGGCTGGGGTGCGGGTAAACAGCCTCAACTGTGAATTCAGCAGCGGCGAAACGCTGCTGGAGGCGATCCGCAATTGTGATGCCGTGCTGATCGGCTCCCCCACCCTCGGCGGCCATGCGCCCACCCCCATCGTTTCGGCCCTGGGCGGCCTGCTGGCGGCCGGCGACCGCCAGAAACCGGTGGGGGTATTTGGCAGCTTTGGCTGGAGCGGCGAGGCCCTCGACCTGCTGGAAAGCAAGCTCACCGATGGCGGTTTCAAGATGGCCTTTGCGCCGATTCGGGTGAAATTCAGCCCCGATGCCCCCACCTTGAAACGCTGCGAAGAAACCGGCACCGCCCTGGCGCGCCAATTGCAACAGCAACACCAACGGCAACAGAAACGCGGGGGCGGCGGCCTCAATGAAAGCCGCAGCGATCCAGCGGTGCTCGCCCTAGGCCGGGTGATCGGCTCCCTCTGTGTGCTCACCGCCCGCAAGGGCTCCGGCGAGAACGCCCTCAGCGGCGCCATGGTGGCCAGCTGGGTGAGCCAGGCCAGTTTTCAGCCGCCGGGCTTCTCCGTGGCCGTGGCCCGGGACCGGGCGGTGGAGGCCCTACTCCATGGGGGCGATTGCTTTGCGCTCAACGTGCTG
Source organism: Synechococcus sp. UW140 (assembly GCA_943369595.1). GTDB lineage: Bacteria > Cyanobacteriota > Cyanobacteriia > PCC-6307 > Cyanobiaceae > Synechococcus_D. Next base: position 12,379 of record CALRNU020000021.1, on the reverse strand, counting down.
GCCGCCGGCAAGGAACTCGGCCCCATGAAGCAATTCCTGCAGCGTTTCCCCCCGGGCAGCGACCGCTTTGCCGGCCTCGAGCTGGAAGTGAGCCCCGGCGGCCAACCGCTGCTGCCAGACGCCCTTGCCTGGCTGGAGGCCACGGTGGTGCAACGGATGGAATGCGGTGACCACTGGGTGCTCTATGCCCAGGTGACCGCCGGCGGGCTCTGGGATGAGGCCGGCCAAACGGCGTTGCACCACCGCCGCAGCGGCGCCTTCTATTGAAGGGGCGCTCAAGCGGATTCAGTCAATTTGTTGCAAATTGGCCTGGGCTTGCTCAAATGGATTGTCGTTCTTGGCCTGGGCGCGTGGCAGCAAGCGATCTGATAACTAAGCCAAAGCAAAATCCCCTGCGCTACCGGGGTTTTGTACTGCTACCCCAGGAAGATCTGAGCTGGCTGGTGCGGCCAGAACGCAGCCCGATGAGCGTGCTTCCCTTTCGGGCCCCCGCCTGTTCAATCGCCGATGTGAAGGCCCTAGTGGATTGGCGCCTGGCCAGGCTCGAACGCTGCAAAAAGCCGCAACTGCGGCTAGTGGAATCGGAGAGTCAGCTGCGTAGCGCCTAAGCCGCCTGGGGCGGAGGGGTGGGCTCCCAGCTGTGAAGGGGCAACACCAAAGTGGCCCAGGTGGCCTGGCGCTGGGGGCGGAGCCGGCGCGACTGACGCACGCCAAAGGGCACCCGAACCACATTGGTGCCGGCCACATTCACTGTTTCACCCCGGTCCAACAGGTGCTGGAACGGTAGTTGCGGCCCTGTGCCCTGGCTGTCGTTGGTGCCCATGGTCCCCTTAAGCAGCGGTGACAAGGAAGGCACGAGCCCCTCCACCGCAGTTGCAACAGATAATGACTGAAAGGCAAGGGCTAAATCAAGGAGAAAACCTTAAATTTTCAGCGCTTAGGTAAATATACCTGGTATTCCGCCCATCAGGCCTGCCTATCATTCCAGCGCCGCTGAGCAACTGCACACCAGGTTGCGGTCCCCATAGGCATTGTCGATGCGGGCCACCGCCGGCCAAAGCTTGTTTTGCCTGAGGCCCTCCACCGGAAAAGCCGCCTGCTGGCGGCTGTAGGGGTGCCCCCAGTGCTCCGCCGTTAGCGCCGCCAGGGTGTGGGGGGCCTGGCGCAGCGGGTTATCGCTGGCGTCAGCCGTGCCGGCCTCAATTGCCGCCACCTCGGCGCGGATCGCCGCCATCGCCTCCACAAAACGATTCAGCTCCCCCAGGGATTCGCTTTCGGTGGGTTCCACCATCACCGTGCCGGCCACGGGCCAGCTCACGGTGGGCGCATGGAAGCCGTAGTCCATCAAACGTTTGGCCAGGTCTTCCACCTCAATGCCCGCCGAGCGCTTGAGGGGTCTTAGGTCGAGGATGCATTCATGGGCCACCCGGCCCTGGGCGCCGCGGTAAAGCACCGGGTAATAGGGGTTGAGCATTTCGGCCAGGTAGTTGGCGGCCAGCAGGGCCACCGCCGTGGCCTGGCGCAGGCCAGCCCCGCCCATCATCCGGATATACATCCAGCTGATCGGCAGGATGCTGGCGCTGCCCCAGGGGGCCGCAGAAACCGCACCGATCGCCTGGTGGCCGCCGCAGGCCCCCATGGGATGGCCCGGCAGGAACGGGGCCAGGTGGGCGGCCACGGCAATGGGCCCCACGCCGGGGCCGCCGCCCCCATGGGGAATACAGAAGGTTTTGTGCAGGTTGAGGTGGCACACATCGGCGCCGAAATCGGCGGGACGACACACCCCCACCTGGGCATTGAGATTGGCGCCATCCAGATACACCTGGCCCCCATGGCGATGGATCAGGGCGCAGATCTCAACGATGCCGGCCTCAAATACCCCATGGGTGGAGGGGTAGGTAACCATCAGGGCCGCCAGCTGGTCGCTGTGGGCCTCCGCCTTGGCGGCCAGATCTGCCCGGTCGATGTTGCCCTCGCTGTCGCACTGCACCGCCACCACCTCCAGGCCGGCCAGCACCGCACTGGCGGGGTTGGTGCCATGGGCGCTGGTGGGGATCAGGCACACCCGGCGCTGGCCCTGGCCGCGGCTGCGGTGCCAGGCGCGGATCACCAGCAACCCGGCGAATTCCCCCTGGGAGCCGGCATTGGGCTGCAGCGAAACGGCGGCAAAACCGGTGATCGCCGCCAGCCAGCCCTCCAACTCAGTAATCAGTTGCAAATAACCGCGGGTTTGGGCCGCTGGGGCAAAGGGATGCACCCGGCTGAAGGCCGCCCAGCTCACCGGCTGCAGTTCAGCGGCGCCATTCAGCTTCATGGTGCAGCTGCCCAACGGGATCATCCCGTGCACCAGGGAAAAGTCTTTACTGGCCAGCCGCTGGATGTAGCGCAGCAGCTCGGTTTCACTGCGGTAGCGGTGAAACACCTCCTGGGTTAACCAGGGGGCCTGGCGCCGGCCAATGGCGCCCACCCCATCGGGCTCGGGCAGGGCCTGGAGCAACGGCGCCACCGCCGGCGCCGGCTGGCCCTTGGCCTCAGCAAACAGGGCCAACAGCCGGGCCAGCTCGGCCCCGTCACTGCAACTGTCGAGGCTAATACCCAGGCCCGTGGCCAAGGGCAAAAAGTTGAAGCCCGCCGCCTCGGCCCTCTCCAGCCAAGGGGCCGGGTCCGGCAGCTGGATCCGCAGGGTGTCAAAGGCCGGTGCCGCCTCCAGCTGATAGCCCAGCTGGCCCAAGCCCAGGGCCAGGGCGGCCGTGAGCCGCTGCAGTTGCTGGGCCTGGGCGGTGAGGCCCTCGGGGCCATGGTGCACCGCATAGAAACCGGCCAACACCGCCAACAGCACCTGGGCGGTGCAAATGTTGCTGGTGGCCTTTTCCCGGCGGATGTGTTGCTCGCGGGTTTGCAGGGCCAGCCGCAGGGCCAGCCGACCCTCCGCATCCTTAGACACCCCCACCAAACGGCCAGGGATCTGACGCCGGTGGGCTTCTGTGGTGGCAAAGAAGGCGGCGTGGGGCCCACCAAAACCAAGGGGAACCCCGAAACGCTGGGCACTGCCCACGGCGATGTCCACCCCCAGCTCGGCCACCGGCCGCATTAGCACCTGGGCGAGGGGATCGACGCAGGCGATCACCAGCACCCCCGCCGCCTTGGCCCGGGCAATCACCGCCGCGGGATCAGGGCAGGCGCCACTGGCGCCGGGCAGCTGGAGCAACAACCCAAAACTGGCTTCGCTGAACTGCATCGCCCCCGGCTCCCCCTGCAGCAGCTCAATGCCGAGCGGTTCCGCCCGGGTTTGGAGCACCGCCAGGGTTTGGGGGAAGAGGTCGGCCTGCACATGGAAGTGGCGGGCGCCGCTGGCACCCCTGGCGCTGCGGGCCAGGGCCATGGCCTCCGCCGCCGCCGTGGCCTCATCCAGCAAGGAAGCATTGGCGATCGGCAGGCCGGTGAGCTCTGTGATCAGCGTTTGAAAATTGAGCAGGGCCTCCAGCCGCCCCTGGGCAATCTCCGCTTGGTAGGGGGTGTAGGCGGTGTACCAGGCAGGGTTTTCAAACACATGGCGCTGCAGCAGCGCCGGGGTCCAACAGTCGTAATAACCCAGGCCGATCAGGCTGCGGTGCGGTTGGTTGGCCGCAGCCCTTTCGGCCAGTTCCGCCAGGGCCTGGCCCTCGTCGCAACCGTCGGGTAAGCCAGCCAGGGCCGCCGCCGCCGGCAACAGAATTTCCGCCGGCACACATTGGCCCAGTAATTCCTCCAGGTCATTGCAGCCCAACCGCTCCAACATCAAGGCCTGGTCCGCCGGCGCTGGCCCCAGGTGGCGCTGCAAAAAAGGGCTTAAGGGGGTCCCGGGGCGGTCGTTTGCACTGGCAACCATCAAGCTGCCCCTGCCAACTTGGCGCTGTAGCTGGCCGCATCAAGCAGATCATCAAATTGCTGGGGCTCGGTGGCGCTGAGCTCCAGCAGCCAGCCGGCGCCGTAGGGGTCTTGTTGCAGCAGGTCCGGTTGATCAACCACCGCCTGGTTTACGGCCAGCACCGTGCCTGAAAGCGGCGCATAGATCTCCTCCACCGCCTTCACCGATTCCACGGTGCCAAAGCGATTGCCCCGTTCCAACTGCTCGCCCACCGCCGGCAATTCCACAAAAACTATGTCGCCCAGCTGATCCACAGCAAAGGCACTGATGCCCAGCCGCATCCCGGCGCCACTGGGGCCTGCGTATTCATGGCTATCGGCGTAGCGCAGCTCAGCCGGAAAGGAGAGGGCCATCAGGGGGGATTAGGGGTGGGAAGTAGGAAGCGGGCTGGAAAGCGCCGCCAGTCTGGCTGAGAAATGCTCAGTTGATTGCATCCAGGCGGGTGAGGGCTGCCGCCAGGCCCAAGGCGGCGTGGCTGCGGTGGGTGCCCCCCTGGCTGAAAAGCACATAGGGCTCGCGCAGGGGCCCATCGGCCGAAAACTCACTGGTGCTGCCGTCAATAAAGGTGCCGCCAGCCATCACCAGCTCACTGGCATAGCCAGGCATCGGCGCTGGCACGGGATCCACATAGCCGCCCACCGGCGAACAGGCCTGGAAAGCCCGGCACACCTCCTGCAGGGCCCGGGGTTCACCAAAACGCACCGCCTGGATCAGATCAGTGCGCTCAGCCCCGGGTAGGGGTTGCACCGCCAGGCCCCGATCGGCAAACACCTGGGCCACCAGGTCTGCACAGATCAGCGACTCCGCCACCATCTGCGGCGCCAGGAACAGGCCCTGGAACAGCAAGCGATGGAGGTCAAAGCCGCTGCCGCCCTCCGAACCGATGCCCGGGGCCGTGAGCCGGCAGCAGGCCTGCTCCACCAACTCAGCCTTGCCCGCCACGTAGCCGCCGCTGGGGGCGATGGTGCCCCCCAGGTTTTTGATCAATGAACCGGCAATCAGGTCAGCCCCCACCTGGGGGGGCTCCAACGGCTCCACCAACTCGCCGTAGCAGTTGTCTACAAACACCACACAACCGGGCTGCAGCGCTTTAACCCGTTCGCAGAGGCGACCAATGCTGGCCACCGGCAGCGAGGGCCGCCAGCTGTAACCGCAACTGCGCTGGATTAACACCATCCGCGTGGGCGGTGCCAGGGCCTCGGCCAGGCCCTCCCCATCCACCGCCCCGGCGGCCGTGAGCGGCAGTTCGGCATAGCTGATCCCAAATTCCGCCAGGGAACCCTGGCCCTGGCCGCGCACACCGATCACCTCCTCGAGGGTGTCGTAGGGGCGGCCGGTGAGCGAAAGCAAGCGATCGCCGGGGCGCAGCACCCCAAACAGGGCCGCGGCGATCGCATGGGTACCACTTACGAATTGCAGGCGCACCGCCGCCTTCTCTGCCCCCAGCACCCGGGCAAAAACCCGATCAAGGGTGTCGCGGCCCAGGTCGTTGTGGCCATAGCCACTCACCGAGGCGAAATGGTGGGTGCCGAGCCGTTCCGCTTGGAACGCCGCCAACACCTTGGCCAGCTGGGGTTGCACGGCGGCGGTGCGGCGGGCGTCACTGGCTTGCAGCCGCTGCTGGGCGGCCGCCACGGCCCCCCAGGCGGCACCACTGGCCAGGGGCCATGGGGGGGGAGTAATTGGCAACACCATTAGAGCAAGCTTCCCCAGCCTCCCCCAACGGCAGTTCAGGGGGTCTAGCCGCTAAATTTTTGAGCTGCAAAGGACCATCTCGGTCCTGGTTGCCCCCTCGGAGATTCGCTTGGTCGTTGCATCCACCTCTGCCCCCAGCGCCGAGGAACTGCTCTATGCCCCGCGCGGCCCCCTACCGGCCCAGCAACGCAAGCTCAAGCGGGGCACCTTCGTTTTCATGCTGGCCAACCACGTGGGGGCCGTGGCGGCGCTGTTGCCGATGTTTTGGAGCTGGCAGGGGGTGCTGGCCTTTGCGATTCTGTACTGGATCACGGTCTTAGGGGTAACCCTGGGATTGCACCGGCTGGTGGCCCACCGCAGCTTCGAGGCGCCCCGCTGGTTAGAACGGGTCTTGGTGTTGATGGGCACCCTGGCCTGCCAGGCGGGACCGCTGGAATGGGTGGGACTGCACCGCCACCACCACAAATTTTCCGATCAACCCAACGACCACCACGATGCCGGCCGCGGCCTCTGGTGGGCCCACAGCGGCTGGATGTTGCACAGCATTCCCGCCCTTGAACACAGCGAACGCTTTGTGGGCGACCTGCGCAAGGATCCGCTTTACCACTGGCTAGATCGCTGGTTCCTGCTGTTGCAGCTACCGGTGGGAGCGCTGCTCTACTGGATTGGCGAAGCCGGCCATGTGCATGGGGGGGGCCTAGGGATGCTGCTCTGGGGCATCCCGCTGCGGCTCACGGTTGTGTATCACGTGACCTGGTTGGTGAATTCCGCCACCCACTTCTTTGGCTACCGCAACTTCGATTGCCCAGATCGCTCCAGCAACTGCTGGTGGGTGGCAATCCTCAGTTTTGGCGAGGGCTGGCACAACAACCACCATGCTTTCCCCCATTCGGCCCGCCATGGCCTGCGCTGGTTTGAGTTCGACATGACCTGGCAACACATCCGCCTACTGCGCAAACTGGGCTGGGCCAAAAGGATTCGGCTAGCCAAATACCCAGGTTGAGGTTTTAGAACTGAATTTGGTTGACAGCTGGCCACAAGTTTCTGCGGGAGCTGCCTAACTCGGGAGCTGCCTAGTTTGGGAGCTGCCTAGAGATTGGCTGCGTGCTTGGCTGCGTGACTTTTTTGAGCTGCCTGGGCTCAGGTTTGCTCTACTGGCAGCCCCTGATCGATACCAAGGGCGTTTTACCTATTCCCGATCGATGCCGAGCTGGCGGCCACAGCCCAGCCCCTAGGCAGCCTTGCGCAACTGCTCCAACAATTGATCGGCGCTGAGCTGCCCCGCCGGGGAAATGCCAACCGCCACCAGGGTGCGCTGCAGATCAGGCAATTCCGCATCCAGCTCCGCTGCGCTGTAGTCACGCAGGCCAGCCATCACCTCGGCAAACCGCTCCCGCCGCTGGCGCTTCTCCACCCCATAGGCCGCCATCACGCTGTCGCGGCATTGGCGCCAGGGCCGGCCGGCCGCCAACAATTCGGCCAGGGCCGCACTCAACTCAGGGGCTTCCTGCTCACTGATGCGCAGGTCAAAGCCGGGGGGCACCGCCCGCAAGCCCACAAAAATTTCCAACAGCTCCCCCGCCCCGAGCACGGCGCCGTCGGAGCCCACCAGGGCCACGGCCGACTCGTTTAGGGCCGCCAACAGCTCTGGATCCGCGGCCAGGGCCCCTGCCGCCTCGGCGGAAAGCCGCTGATCCCCTGGGGCCAGCTGGTCCGCCTGGGCGGCCGCTAGCCAGCGGTTGCAACCGCCCAGGGCAAGAAACACCTCCGGGCCGGGGGAGGCCAACTTGCGATTGCGCAGGTTGGACAGCTGGGAACTGTGCAACCTGCCCAGATCTAGGCGCTCCGCCAGGGAGGGCAACACCCGGTGGGACCAGCCATTGCGCTCATGCCAAGCGCGTACCAAAGCGGCAAAGGCCCCATGGCCAGCCTCCAACTGCTCCCGGTAGCCCACGCTTGGTCAAGATTCGTATGGATCATATTTTAATCATTGCTAACTCTGTCTTCGGATCCAGAGCGAGAGAAGATCATGCCCCTTGCGCAATCCGAATCCGTATTGCTAGGATTTCCCCATCGATAGCCATGCGCCGCGAATGACCGCCTCCCTGGGCCGGCTGCCCATAGCCGCCATCACTGCCCCCCGCCGGTCCCCCACCCTGCGCCATCCGCGCCGGGGCGAGGCTGAAGGCACCATCCCCAGGGGGGCCCGCTGGGGGACCCTTGGTTTCATGGTGGTGATTCACCTGCTGGCGGTTGTGGCCCTGCTGCCCCAATTCTGGAGCCTGCCCGCCGTTGCCACCCTGTTGGTGCTCTATTGGCTCACCGCCTGCCTGGGCGTAACCATTGGCTACCACCGGCTCCTCAGCCACCGCGCCTTCCGGGTGCCCCAATGGCTAGAGCGCTTCTTCGCCACCTGCGGGGCGATTAGCTGCCAGCACGGCCCGATCGACTGGGCCGGCCTACACCGGCACCACCACAAGTTCTCCGACACCGACGCCGATCACCACAACAGCCACCGCGGCTTCTGGTGGAGCCACATGGGCTGGATGTTTGAAGAAATCCCCGCCATGGCCTCGGTGCCCCGGCTCACCGGGGACCTGGCCCGCGACCCTTACTACCGCTGGTTAAACAAGTATTTCCTGCTGCTGCAACTGCCCCTGGCGGGTCTGCTCTTTTGGATCGGCACCGTCACCGGTGCCGGCGGTTGGGCCCTGGTGCTCTGGGGGATCCCACTGCGCCTAGTACTGGTGTATCACATCACCTGGCTGGTGAATTCCGCCACCCATTGCTGGGGCACGGTGGCTTACCCCAGTGGTGACGCCTCCCGCAACAACCCCTGGGTGGCCGCCCTCACCTTTGGCGAAGGCTGGCACAACAACCACCATGCCTTCCCCCATTCCGCCAAGCACGGCCTGCAGCCTGGCCAGATCGACCTCACCTGGCAGCACATCCGGCTGATGCATGCCCTGGGCCTGGCCACCCAGGTGCGCCTACCGGTGGGCTGCAAGTACCCCGCCCGCTAAGATCAATGGTTGGCCTTCTCGGCAGCACTCAGGAATCCAGTCCCCATGGCGAAGCGCGTACAAGTAGTTCTTAACGAAGACGTTCTGAGCCTCGGCAAGAGCGGTGATCTGGTGGAGGTGGCCCCCGGCTACGCCCGCAACTTCCTGCTCCCCACCGGCAAGGGCCTGAGCGTCACCCCTGCGGTGCTGCGCCAGGTGGAGCACCGCCGCGCCAAGGAGGCCGAACGCCAGGCCGCCCTCAAGGCCGAGGCCGTGGCCTTCCGCACCGCCCTCGACACCATCGGGCGCTTCACCATCAAGAAGCAGACCGGTGGGGACGATGTGCTGTTTGGCACCGTGACCAACGTGGACGTGGCCGAAGCGATTGAAGCCGCCACCAAGCAGCCCGTCGACAAGCGCGACATCACCGTGCCCGAAGTGCACCGCACCGGCAGCTACAAGGTGCTGGTGAAGCTCCACCCTGAGGTGGTAGCTGAAATCAACGTGGAAGTGGTGAGCCACTGAGCCTCAAGGGGGGCAGGATGGGGGGCTACTGCCCAGTTAATTGCCCATGGTCACTGTCCCGCTGAGCGGCCCAGAACGGGAACGGCCGCACCGGGACAGCGCTGACCTGTTCGAGGCCACCCCCGATCAGCTGCCCCCCCAGAACCTGGAGGCCGAGGAGGTGGTGCTCGGCGGCATCCTGCTCGACCCCGACGCCATCGGTCGGGTGGCCGATCTCCTGCAGCCAGAGGCCTTTTACCTGGGGGCCCACCGCGAGATCTATCGCACCGCCCTGATGCTGCATAGCCAGGGCAAACCCACTGACCTCACCGCCATGGGCGCCTGGCTGGCCGACACAGGCCAGCTCGACAAGGTGGGGGGCACCCGGCGGCTCAGTGAGCTGGTGGAACGCACCCTCAGCACGGCCTCGATTGATGAGGTGGCCAAGCTGGTGATGGATAAATACCTGCGGCGGCAGCTGATCCGCTCAGGTAACCATGTGATTCGGCTGGGCTTTGACCAAACCAAGCCCATGGACGTGGTGCTGGATGAGGCGGAACAGGAAATCTTCGCCATCAGCCAGGCCAAACCCAGCGGTGGGCTGATCCCCACCGCCGAAATTCTCACCAGCACCTTCAACGAGATCGAAAGCCGCTCCCTGGGCACCGCCGTGGCCGGCATCCCAGTGAATTTCTACGACCTCGATGCAATCACCCAGGGGCTGCAGCGCAGTGATCTGATCATCGTTGCCGGCCGACCGGCCATGGGCAAAACCTCGATTGTGTTGAACATCGCTAAGAACGTGGCCCAGATCCACAAACTGCCCGTTTGCGTGTTCAGCCTGGAAATGAGCAAGGAACAGCTCACCTATCGGCTGCTGTCGATGGAGGTGGGCATCGAAAGTGGTCGGCTGCGCACCGGCCGCCTGCAGCAGGAGGAATGGCCATTGCTGGGCCAAGGCATCAATAGCCTCGGCCAGTTGCCGCTCTTTCTCGACGACAAACCCAATTCCGGCGTCTTAGAAATGCGCTCCCTTTGCCGGCGGCTGATGGCCGAACAGGGCAAGGAACTGGGGCTGATCGTGATCGATTACCTGCAGTTGATGGAGGGCTCCACCCCTGACAACCGCGTGCAGGAGCTGTCGCGCATCACCCGGGGCCTGAAGGGCATGGCCCGGGAATTAAACGTGCCGGTGATTGCCCTCTCCCAGCTGAGCCGCGGCGTGGAATCCCGCACCAACAAACGGCCAATGCTCAGTGACCTGCGGGAATCAGGCTCAATCGAGCAGGACGCCGACCTGGTGCTGATGATCTACCGCGACGAGTACTACAACCCCGACACCCCCGACCGCGGCATCACCGAAGTGATCGTGACCAAACACCGCAACGGCCCAGTGGGCACGGTGAAACTGCTGTTTGAACCCCAATTCACCCGTTTCCGCAACCTGGCGGCACCGAGCGGCCATTAGGGCTAGATCAACTCTGGCCTGGGAAGCCCCAGCAATGAATCAGCGCTTAGAAATTGGCCAGAAGATAACTTTCCCAGCCCCGCTGGCCAGGGGCGAGCTGTTTAGTTGAAATGGCTCCACATCCGCAACACCATCACCACCTGCTCCTCAGTTAGCACTTGATAAACGAGCCGGTGTTGGATGTTGATCCTGCGGGAATAGGCGCCCCGTAGGTCCCCCACCAGGGCTTCATAGGGCGGCGGTTGGCGATAGGGATCAGCTGCTAATAAATCAAGCCATTGCTGCGCTTTAGCCTTGGGGGCACCGGCAGCGGAGGCAAGCTTGCGGGCATCTTTCTGGACCTGCCGAGTGAACAAAACTATCCAGCTCACCAGCCTGGTTCGCTGCTCAGCGCTGATGAGGGTGTAGCCATCCCTTCCAGGATTGATTCCCGCATCCCGGGAATAGAGATCAGGTGGAGGGTTTCCTGAATTGCCCGCCAGTCTTCTTCTGAAAGGAGCACGGCATTGCCACGCATGCCGGTGATCTGCACTGCCTCGTGGGACTTTCCCACCTCATCGATCAAGGCATAAAGCCGCCCGGGCCTCGGTCGCCGTCAAAACTGGATGGAGCCCACCGGCTTGAGTTGCCACATGGCCTCGCCGGGCACCAGCTTGTAGGTCACTTGGCGGGTGCCGCCGGTGGGATTGGCATTGCTATCGCCGCGGTTGTAGAGGGGGAAGCGGCGCACCAGGTTGGTCTCCACCACCGCAAATTGGTCGTGGCCCATGGAGCCCTCGGTGTCCTTGGCATTCAGCTCCTGCACATAAACCGGCAGCAGCCCCCCGGCGCGGGTGGTGGTCCAGGCCTTCACGGAGCCATAGCTGCCACTGCCGGCGCTTTGCACGTAAACGAACAGATCAGGCAACCCATCGCTGTTGATGTCTGCCACTTCGGCACCCACCACCCGGCCCTCCACGGCTTCCTGGATCGGTGCCAAGGCCTTGGTGCCATGGCGGGCCTTCACGGAGAGTTGCTGGATCGAGCCCTCACCAGTGGCGGCAACCGTGAAGCTGTAGCCCTGCAAGTTGAGGCTGCTGCGGAACGGGGCCCCAAGGGCCGCAGCACCAGAGAGCAGCAGGGCCGAAGCAAAGCTCCAGGCGCCCCAACGTTTGATCCAGGGGTGGCGAGGTTCCATGGCGGGGGTAAGCGGCCGGCGGCCTTCTTGTTTAGGCCATGGGTTGCTGTGGTGGGCGGGCCCCCTCCCAGGATTCCGCGATCGGTGGGAGAGGCGGCATCTTTCTTGGCACACGAGGGGGCCTGTGCCGTAACAGTTCAAGAATTGTGCAGAGGCAGGGCATGACTGGTGCTTCTGCTGCCATTGGTGGGCGCCTTGAGCCGCTGCTGGAGTCCCTTTGGGATCCAGAGATTGGTCCGGCAGCCCTTTCTCCAAGCCGTTTTATCAAGCTACTCGGCATCGATTTGCAGACTCTGGCCCGCCAAGCCCATGTGCATCGCAACACGCTTGGCCGTTCACCACCCGCCGCTGCAGCGTGCGCTTGCGCCGGAACCACTCCTCGCCAGGGCGTATCTGCTCTAGATGCAGCAGCAGCGTCTGGGGTTCCAGCTGCGGCGCTTTCTCCAGCATGGGCACCAAGACGCTGTCCCAGACATCAGCGAGCGGATCAGTTCGGGTGCGCCAGTGCCGACCCCGCTGCTGCTGTTGGCCTTGGGGTTGCAACTCATCGCGGTCGATGCGCTGGGCGCTGCGCACCGAAATACCGACCGCATCAGCCGCCACCTGCTGGCTCAGCCCATCGGCTC
>CALRNU020000020.1:0-56579 GCA_943369595.1 Synechococcus sp. UW140 | reverse complement strand
CACTGGCGGCTGCCAAAGCCGCTGGGGCGGTGGTAGCGCTCCTTGAGGCAGGCACGCTGCACCAGATCCGCTGCGATCTGAGCCGACTCAACCTCGGCCACATCCCAGGCCACCACTTTGCGGCTCCAGACGTCGACCACCAAATAGAGTTACAGCCACACACCCCGCACCGTGGTCGGTAGGAAGCTGATGTCCCAGCTCCAAACTTGGTTTGTGCCATCCGCCCTGAGGCGCGGCACCGAGCGTGGTTCCTGAGGCAGCCTGGCCCTCCCCCGGCGGTGGCACTGACCCGCCTGGTGCAACACCCGATAGAAGCTGCTCTCTGAGCCAAAGGCACTGAGCTCGGTGGCGTTGAACCCGGATCTCTCCAGCACCACCGTGAACTTGTCGGCGGCGCTCCCGCCCTCTGGTTCTTTCTCGGATGACGGCACCACCTCTCCCTGAAACCGCCAGGCCTTTCTCCAGTTGTAGAGGGTGGCGAGGTGAATGCCCAGCTCTTCTGAGATCCAGGCCACGCTCTGCCTGTGTGGCGGGCTCATCCGTCTCCTCACATCAGCCTTGACGGCCTCGCTGTATCGACGCATTGGTCATGTCCTCAAGCCCCCGGATGTACGAATGAGAGGGGTAACAACTTTCCTGAAACCGGGGGAAACGTGCCCTAATTAACCAATCTGCAGGCCAGCACATTTCAACTAGCCACAAAATATTTCAGTGTATAAACACTTAAGCGGAACTTGGCATATGAGATTTAATATAGTAAATAACAATTTTATTTAAAAATAAGAATGGCAGATCGAATTCAATTAACAAATTTATTTCCCACAGATGGCAACAATCCATGGGTTGAAGGCGTAAGTTACAATGGAAAACTAATTAACAACGGCAGTGATGAAGACAATTCTCGAGGCAATGGACCATCGCTAGGCGGTGGTCCATCTGTTCAAGTTCAAATATATTTTGCGAACAAAGCCGAGCTGCCCGAGAATTACTTGAGTGAATTATACGAAGGAAAGATAAATCCTTGGTCAGATAACATGGTCAATGGCTATCTTAAAGCATTCGAAAAATGGTCCAATGTTGCTAATATTACTTTTAAGCAAACAGCACTTCCGGCTCAAGCGGATATTCAGTATTATAATGCTAGTTTCACAGATAAGCTTCTTCTTGGCAGTCACCAAGGAATTAATACCCCCTATCCCTTAGGGCCAAAAGCTGGATTTCCTCAGGTTTCTTTTATAACTTCAGAATATACAAATCAGCCAACTTCAAATGGTTCCAATTTTCTTGAAACCGCCATTCATGAGATTGGGCACGGTATAGGCCTCAAACATCCACATGATCCTGGACTGGGCTACCCAATGCCCATCTTTCCTGGCCTTGTTTACAATGATGCTTTCGCTTTTGCAGGATATGGTCTCTATGGGCTGAATCAAAATATATATACAATTATGAGTTATAATGCCGGAGCTTTAACAGACCCACAAAACAATTATCTGCTGCCGCCATCTGAATCAGCAGGGCATCCAGCCACTCCAATGGCTTTAGATATAATGGCTGCCCAACTTAAATACGGATACAATCCAACTACTGCAGCAGGCAACAATATCTATCTTTTACCCGTAGCAAAACCAGGTGAAGCAACACACTGGGAAACAATCTACGACACAAATGGCGTCGACACTCTGAGTGCGGCTTCTGCATCCTCGAATGTAGCAATAAATCTAAAAGCTGCGCCGCTTAATGCATGGCGCTTTCAAGAGAAGGAATATAGCGAAAGCTATAATTTTGATAATTCACCCTATAGTGCTATATATAAAAAGCTCATTGAAAGCCAAGCCCCTGAGGGTGGCTTGTTAGGTTCTGCTCTACTGCTGGCAACAACAATAAATGATGTAGTAATCAGAACGGAAAACGATGAGAGCATGAAAAATTATTATTTCAGAGGGCTCTCATTTGATAAATATTTTGAAGATGTGCATAACAAGCCGAATAAAAAAGAATCGCCTCTCTTAACTATAATTAGTTCCATAGGAAAAGCCCGCAAAGATCTAAGCATAATCGATCCAAAATTTTCTGAATATATTTCGCAGATTTCGTCATCGGCAAATTCAATCATTGCAGAAAGTGCCGCTAACGCTGGCGGATATATAAGCCAGCAACTTTATACCCAAGGGGGCTTTACCATTGCTGCCGGCACAACAATTGAGAATGCTATCGGCAGTTCTTTTGGGGATACGATAAATGGCAACTATTATGGTAATGAAATTTCAGGTGGCAGCGGCAAAGATTACATTGATGGGTATTCAGGTAATGACACAATTACAGGCGGCGCAGATGGCGACATATTAATTGGCGGGATTGGAAATAATATATTTCGATATCCAGAATTAACTGATTCTCTAATCAATGATTACGATTTGATCAAAGACTTTAAGATTGGTCTTGATCAAATCACAGCACCCAACGCTATTCAGTCGAAGGAGATCTTAAAACTTGGCTCACTAACCTCAATTAAACCGTTTGACCTTAGCAATGAATTAAATCCAGTCAAATACTTGCCAAACAAAGCCGCCACTTTCATCTATCAAAATGGAGATAAATTGAATACATTCTTAACCATAAATGATTCCATCGCGGGTTTTCAGCCAGCAAAAGATGCTGTGATTGAAATCACTGGCTATCAAGGTGATCTCAACGCATTATCAATTGCCCTAGATTCATCAAGCATCACTCCAATTAAAACCAAACAACTAAATACATTTCTGCATTTTACAGATCCAATAACAGGCCAACACATGTATAGCGCAGACCCTGCAGAGCAGGCTGCCCTCGTTAATAATGGTTTCTACAACCAGGGGGCTGGCTTTCAGCTTTATAGTTCATCAGTAGATAATTTGAGCCTTAAAGATGTTTATCGTCTATATAATCCGTTTACAAGAGATCATCTCTTCACATTGAACACCACAGAGGTATCCTATGCAACTTCCGCTGGGTATAATAATGAAGGGATTGTTGGGGCCGCAATTCCCTTTGCTCAAGGGACTAACAGTCAAAATTCAATATTAAGACTATTCAGCCCCTCTAATGGCCAACATTTTTATACAGATAGCATGTCTTTAGTAGATTCTTATCAACTCACGGGCTTCAGTCTGGAAGGTCCAACTTGGTCAATATGATAAAAGTTTTTACCATTTATATCAATGCCACCAGCAATCAACCAATGGTTTTGGAATTTTTTCTTTAATAATAACTTTAAATCGCTGCCGTTCTGCGGAAGCGACTAAATAACTGGCACAATAAACAGTAAATAATCAATTCAATATTGGGCACCTCGAAAATCAAGGTATCCGCCAGCCTCCGCTCTGCTTAAAAAATGCCTGTCGGCATGATGAAAGCAGCTTATAAGTGCTCCAGTAATGCAATTTGGTCGTCCGATGGATACGTATTGGATACTGCTCAGGCAATAGCCAGGGCGTTATTTGAGCGCTGGAGATATCGCATGAAATTGAATGTCAGATTTTTTAGACTCCACCAGGCCTTATTTCTTTCAAGCCCAATCTTTCGTGTCATCTTATTACCCATTGAGGTTTTCATGAAGCCAAAGACATGTTCAACACACGCCCGAATTGCCGACTTAACGGAACCACCACCGCCCTGCGACGACGCTCCGGGCTTAAAAGTTTCCCTCGGCAAGCTCCTACTGCTTCGCAGAAGCCTGCGGCTAAAGCATCGCCTTATCCAATTCGGCGTATGCCAACAATCGCTTTAGCCATGTGTTCTCCAGCTCAAGCTCCGTGAGGCGTTTGGCCTTGGTTAAGCAGTTGCTCAGGGTTCCGCAACTTGCGATTGATCTGCTCTGGGTTGTGGCGATTGACTTTCATGGGGCTTCTCCTGGCCAATTCTGGCCGGTAGGGAAGCTCTCATAAGAACTGGTTAAGTTTCTGGGGTCCACGTCAGCAGCCTAATGTGCAAAAGAAATTACAACTGTTGAGACAGGTGACCGAATCCCGCCTGCCAACCAAAGAAGACTGACCGTATGGGGGAATCCAGCGCTGGCCAAACGCCGCTCTCTGCCAGTATCGGCACGGGATCACGAATGCATCGACCAATCCGTGAAGCCTTGCCGTTTCTGTTGGTACTGGTCTTCACCCTGGCAGCCATGGGGGGGATCAACTTGGCTCTGCATGAACGAGCTCCCACCCCCCTACAGCAGTTCAACCAAAGCTTGGTTTGGTTGATTTATGTGGCCACATGGATTCTTTTACTTTTTTGCACGGCAGCAGCCGTCGCGCAGCGTGAAATCGCCATGCGGCGAGAATGCAACGCATTGGCGATGATGCTCTCTCTGAACTTCGTTGCAGACCTGATCAATGTGAATGCTCAGTTTCTCCAAAGCCGCATACCTGGCACAATTTTATTTATGCAGGTCGGACTCCTGTTGGCCGCCATGCTGGCACTCTTTACATTTCTGTATTGGGTCCTTGATCCCCCCAGGCCCACGATGGAGCGGCAGGCATTTTGGTGGGTACCGCCTCCAGGAAACACGATTCTAGATTCCCCTTGGCGACCAGCTTTTATCGACTATCTCTATCTATCCACGGTGGTGACATTCTCTTTCTTTCCCAACGTTGAACCCACAAAGCAACGATCCAAAGTATTGGTCATGATCCACTTTCTGGTTGCTTTTGATGTGGATCTGATTTTGTTGGCTCGTTCCGTTGGTCTGATACCTAGCTAGGCACCACAGCTGAGCCGCCTGGGCTGCTCGCTCTGCCGCCTCCAGTGCTCCCTTGCAATAACCGGGCCAGCGAGGAGAAGCCTCGGTGCAGGAGCAGCTGCTCCAGGAAATGGGGCCCCAACTGCCCTTCCCCCACTCCTCAGGAGTGGGGATTTCCAGGCACAGCCACATGCGCGAGTTGCGCATCCAGTCCCATGGCGACCCCCTGCGCGTTTTTTATGCCTTTGATCCAAGCCTGAGCTTCATCCTTGAGAAGGGCTCCACCCTGGAGGCCACCGTCACTTGGGGGGATTACGTGGTTGCCCTCAGCCCAGATGCCTTGGACTTACCCCAGGTGGTGGGCAGTCGACTCAAATGGTGCGCAAAGCGTGTTCAAGGCCAGCCTGGTCTACCAAGACAAAAACCAAGAAGCCTTGCCACCACTGGCTTTTTACAACGCCCCCTGTGTGATTCGAACACACGACCGGCTGCTTAGAAGGCAGCTGCTCTATCCAGCTGAGCTAAGGGAGCAATTTGCCAATATTGCCAGCGGGCGGCTTAGATTGTTGGGCTGCTGGGAACTCAACTATGGCGGCCGGCCGTCTCGATGAGACCCAGAAGCAGGAATTGGTGGCTCGGTACCAGGCTGGGGAGGCTTCTACGGCCTTAGCAGAGGCCTTTGGCTGTAGCCCAAATACGGTGAGCCGCACGGTTAAGGCGGCGCTCAGCCCAGAAGCCTACGAAAAGCTGAAACAGCAACGGGCCAAAGGGGTTTTGGCGGGATCGTTGGCGGCAGCAGAGCCGGAGGCAAAGGAGGCAAACGAAGAAGAGCTAGTTGAGGAAGCTCCATCAGTAAAAGCCAAGACCCCAGCGCCGAAAAAAGCCAAGCCAGATGAAGTGGAAGTAGCCGCGGAAGAGGCACCGGCAGCGGCAGTGCCATCAGAGGCGGTGCCAGCAGTGGCAGCCCCCCTAGCCCCTGAAGCCGAGCCCATCACTCCGGCCAGCCTGGCCCTGGATGATGCCGATGATTTCGGTGACGACGAATTTGGTGATGACCAGTTCGGCGACGACGACAGCGAAAACAGCTTTGTGGCCTTACCACCGGTCACGGTGCAAGCCAACCTCGATGGCGGCAGCAATTGCGAGAGCAAACCGCTTAGGGCCGACCAACTCCCCGCCAGCCTCTACCTGCTGGTGGATCGCGAGGTGGAACTGAAGGGCACCCCCGTAAAGGACTTCAGTGAACTGGGCCCCCTGGCCCCAGGGGAGGAACAACTGCAAGCGATAGCCCTGTTCTCTAATCCGCGCCAGGCCAAGCGCCAATGCGGCCGCAGCCAACGGGTGATCAAACTGCCAGACCCCACCCTGCTGGAACGCACAGCCCCATACATCCTGGCCCAGGGCATCAGCCGCATCGTGCTGGAGGGCAGCCTCTATGCGATCCCCGGCAGCCCCAGCCCCGGTTAGTCGCGGCCTGGGCCAAACAGGGCCAGGCTGGCCCCACCGCTAAGCACCCCCCCCAGCACCGCCAGCCCCACCACAAACCCCTGGGGCAGGGGCACGGTGCGACCAAATCCCAGGTTCAGGGCTGATCTTTCGCTGTTGTTTTGGCTGCCAAGACAAAGCATCAACAGCAGCAGCAGGGTGCCGGCCAAGCTGCCGGCCAGCAGTCGCAATCTCAGCAGCATCAGCAGGCCCCGCAGGCGCAGTTAATCAATCCAGTTTGCCGCTGTGGAGCAGCGCATACAAATCCCTTTTCGGGTGACCGGTGCGTTGGGCCAGCTGGCGGGCGGCATCGTTGGCGCTGAGCCCCTCCGCCACCAGCCCCTCCAGCTCCTGCTTCAGCGCCAACGGCTCCCAGGCCAAGGGTGCCACCGGCGCTGCCCCGCCCAACACCAGGGTGAATTCCCCCTGGGGGGCTACCCCCTGAAAATGCTCGAGGGCGGCCGCCAGGGTGGGGCCCACCTGCTGTTCATGGCGTTTGGTGAGTTCCCGGGCCACCTGCACCGGCCGCCCGGGGCCACATAGCTCCTGGAGTTCGCCAAGCAGCTGCAGCAGCCGGTGCGGGGCCTCGTAGAGCACGCTGGTGCGCTCTTCCAGGGCGATCGCCCCCAAACGCTCGCGCCGTTCCTTACCCCGGGCCGGCAGGAAGCCCTCAAAACAAAAGCGACCGCTGGGCAGGCCACTGCTCACCAGGGCGGTGGTGGCGGCGCAGGGGCCCGGCACACACACCACCGGATGGCCGGCGGCCCTGGCGGCGGCCACCAGTTCTTCGCCGGGGTCGCTGATGCCCGGCAGACCGGCATCACTGACCAGGGCCAGGGCATCACCGGCCGCCAGGGCCGCCAGCAGCTCTGGGATACGCCGCAGTTGGTTGTGCTGGTGGAAGCTCACCAGCGGCGTACGGATGCCAAAGCCATGCAACAACAAACCGCTGTGGCGGGTGTCTTCGCAGGCGATGCGCGCCACCCCCGCCAACACCAGCTGGGCCCGGGGGGAGAGGTCGCCGCGGTGTCCAATGGGGGTGCCCACCAGGTAGAGCACCCCAGCGGCGGGTTCGGGGCCCTCGCCGGGGTTCGGGCTGGCCTCCTTCACAATGCCGTTTTGCAGTTGTTCCATGATGCCGGCCCCCCTGCCCCTGCCCGCCGGCGTTAGTCGCGAACCCCTGCTGGCGGTGCTGCGCCAGCTGGCCTGGGAGGCGGCAGACATCCTGCGGGCCTATGCCCGCGGCAGCCAGCCCCCCTTTAGCTTTCCAGCCGCCTTAAGCGTCGACAACGGCGGCGAAGGGCCAGTGAGTGCGGCGGATCTGGCGGTGAGTCAGCACCTGCTGGCGGGCCTGGCGGCGGCCTTCCCCACGGCCCCCTGGGCCCTGCTCAGTGAGGAAACCGCCGCCGAAAAGCTCACGGCCGGCGAACCCCTGGCGGCGGAATGGCTCTGGGTGCTCGACCCCTTGGATGGCACCAAAGACTTTCTGCAGGGCACCGGTGAATACGCCGTGCACTTGGCCCTGGTGCGCGGCCAGCGGGTGCAGCTGGGGGTGGTGGTGTTGCCAGAAAAAGAAGAACTTTGGTTTGGCTGGCTCAGCGAGGGCTCGGCTGCGGGTGAGAACTCGGCTGCCGGCGAAGGCTCAGCCGGAGAAGGCTCAGTCGGAGAAGCCTGGCTGGAGAACCGCCGCGGCGAGCGCCAACCGGCCCGCTTCAGCGATCGCCGAACCCTGGAGGAGCTGGTGTTGGTGGCCAGCCGCAACCACCGCGATGGCCGCCTTGAACAACTGCTAGGGGCCCTGGAGCTGGGCCGCAGCCTGGCCGTGGGCAGCGTGGGTTGCAAGGTGGCGGCGATCCTCCGGGGGGACGCGGATGTGTACATCTCACTTTCCGGCCGCAGTGCCCCGAAAGACTGGGACATGGCCGCCCCGGAGGCGGTGCTGCGGGCCGCCGGTGGCGCCTTCAGCCATGCCGATGGCAGGGCCCTCAGCTACAACACCGGCGACATCCGCCAGGCCGGCTGCCTGATCGCCAGCCATGGCCCCGCCCAGGCGGAGCTGTGTGGCCGGGCCGTGGCGCTGTTAAACGCCATCGACCCGGGGTTTGTGGTCTGAGCCGAAGCTGGCTCAGAACCCTTTACTCAATTGGGGCGCCTTCGCCGATCGGCAGGATCACCTCAGGGCCATTGCTGGCGCTGTCGTCACCCCCCTGGGGCACCCCCCGCAGGCTGAGGTTGATGCGGCCGCGGTTGTCGATCTCCCGCACCCGCACGGTCACCTGGTCGCCCACCTTGACCACGTCTTCCACCTTTTCCACCCGCGCTTCGGAAAGCTGGGAGATGTGGATCATCCCCTCCTTGCCGGGGAGGATTTCCACAAAGGCGCCGATCGGGATAACCCGGGTAACGGTGCCATGGAAGGTTTCGCCTTCGCTGATCCGGCGGGTGAGGCCTTCGATGATCCGCTGGGCTTCCTCAGCGGCGGCACCGTCGTGGCTGGCGATCGTCACGATGCCGGTGTCTTCGATGTCGATCTTGGTGTTGGTGCGCTCGGTGATCCCCTTGATCGTGCGGCCCCCAGGACCGATCACGGTGCCGATCAGTTCCGGATCAATCCGGAAACTGAGCAGGCGGGGGGCATGGGGCGACATCGTGTCGCGGGGCTTATCGATCGCCTCGAGCATCTTCTCGAGGATGTGCAGCCGGGCCGGGCGGGCCTGGTTAACGGCTTCGGCAATGGTTTTCACCGCCAGGCCGCTGATCTTCATGTCCATCTGCAGGGCGGTGATGCCCTTCTCGGTGCCAGCCACCTTGAAGTCCATGTCGCCGAGGAAATCCTCGATGCCTTGGATGTCGGTGAGGATCCGCACCTCATCGCCCTCTTTGATCAAGCCCATGGCGGCGCCACTCACGGGGGCCACCAGCGGCACACCGGCATCCATGAGCGCCAGGGTGCTGCCACATACGGAACCCATCGAGGTGGAACCGTTGGAGCTGAGGCATTCCGACACCACGCGCAGCACGTAGGGGAATGACTCCTTGCTGGGCAACACCGGGATCAGGGCCCGTTCGGCCAGGGCGCCGTGGCCGATCTCGCGGCGACCGGGGGAGCGCATGGGCCGGGTTTCCCCCACGGAATAGGGGGGGAAGTTGTAGTGGTGCAGGTAGTGCTTCTCGCTGTTGGGGTTGAGATCATCCATCTCCTGGGCATCACTGGGGGTGCCCAGAGTTGCGCAGGAAAGCACCTGGGTGAGACCCCGTTGGAACAGGCCTGAACCATGCACCCGCTTGGGCAGTACGCCCACCAGGGCGCTGATGGGGCGCACCTCATCGAGGTTGCGGCCATCCACCCGCTTGCCCTGCTCGAGGATTTGGGCGCGCATCATCTTTTTGGTGAGCGCCTTGAAGCTGTTGCCCAGCAACTTGTTGCTGCTGGCCACGGCAGTGCGCACGGGATCGGCATCGGCCAAGCCGGCAATCGCTTCACTGGCCTTGGCCTTGATGCCATCCAGCTGGCCATCGCGCTCGGCCTTGGTGAGGCTGAACTGGGCTAATACGCCGCCAATCTCCTTAGAGCACTGCTTTTTGAGATAGTCGGGCAGGGTGGTGTCTTCTTTCTTCTCCTCAGGCAGCACCTGCTCGATGCCCAGTTCCTTGAGCAGATCGATTTGGTGGCGAATCAATTCACTTACGGCTTCGTAGCCGAAGTCGATCGCCTCGATCATGTCTTGCTCGGGCAGCTGGCGGGCGCCGGCTTCCACCATCACCACCCCAGCGGGGGTACCGGCCACCACCAGGTCGAGCTCAGAACGCTCGATCTCGCGGAAGCTGGGGTTAAGGATGAAGTCGTCTCCCAATAGGCCCACCCGCACGGCCGCCATCGGGCCAAAGAAAGGGATCTTCGCCAGCAGGGTGGCCAGGGAGGCGCCGGTTACGGCGAGCACATCGGGCGGTACCCGCTCATCGAGGGAAAGGCAGGTGGCAACGATTTGGAGGTCGTCCCGCAGCCAGCCGGGGAACAGGGGCCGCATGGGCCGGTCGATCAGCCGGGCGGTGAGGGTGGCCCGTTCGGGGGGACGGCTTTCGCGGCGCATGAAGCTGCCGGGGATGCGACCGGCGGCATAGAGCCGCTCTTCGTAGTCGCAGGTGAGCGGTAGGAAATCAATGCCCTCGCGGGCGCTGGCGCGGGTAGAGGTGACAAGCACCGAAGTATCGCCGCATTCAATCAACACACTGCCGCCCGCCTGGGGGGCATAACGGCCCGTCGTCAGTCGGATCTCCCGACCATCGAAGGAGACCGACCGAGTTTCACCTTGCACTGGCGCTTATGTCCTGTTGTTTTCAGACCTCATCTTTGCATCCAGGCTTCACTCACTAGTTGCTTCCCTTGGATCAGCAGCTGCGCCCGCTGGCGCACCGCCTGGTGCAACAGGGGGGTGAAATTGGCATCGGCCAGGCAGAAGGCCCCAAAGCGCTCCAGGTGCGGATTAAGAATCTGCACGTCGTAGAGCTGAAAGCCACCTGCCACCAAGGCCTGTTGCAGCCCCACCAGCACCACATTGGAGCCATGGGGGCGCAGGTGAAACATCGATTCACCGATCCAGCAGGCGCCGATGGCGAGGCCCAGTTGGCCGCCGGCCAGCCCCTGGTCATCCCAGGCCTCAATGCTGTGGGCCCAGCCGGCAGCATGCAAGCCGCCGTAGATCTGCCGTAATTCTGGGCTAATCCAGGTTTCTGGCCGGTTGGCGCAGCCGGCCACCACCGCTTCAAAGGCAGTGTCTAGGCGCAGCTCAAACCGCCCGCTATGGAGCACCCGGCGCAGGGAGCGGGGGATGCGAAAGCCTTGGTCTAGGGGCAGAAGGGCCCGCTGGGGGCTACGAAAAAGGCCGAGGTGCCCATCGGGACCCTCGGCCATCGGAAACCAACCGGCGGCATAGGCCGCCAGCAGTTCGTTCACCAGCTGGACTTGACCACGCCGGGCAGCAAGCCCTTGTGGGCGCGCTCGCGCAGTTGGTTACGGCACAGGCCGAAATCGCGGTAATAACCCCGGGGTTTGCCGGTGGCCCAGCAGCGGTTGCGCACCCGGTTGGGGGCACTGTTGCGGGGCAGCTGCTGGATCTTGCGGTGAATATCCAGGCGCTCCATGGGGTCAGCCGCCGCCTCAAAGGCCGACATCAGCGCAGCCCGCTTAGGGGCAAAGCGCTCAACCATTTTTTTGCGCTTTACGTCCCGCGCGATCATCGACTTTTTCGCCATGCGGCTGCCTGGGGGGTGGATCAGTTAATCAAAGACCTTACCTGAGCACTGGGACAGAGTTCCACCAGGCTGCACTCCCCACAGCGGGGGGTGCGGGCTGGGCAAACGGCGCGACCGTGATAGATCAACCGCAGGGAAAAGCGTTCCCACTCCGCCTGGGGCAACAACGGCATCAAATCCCGTTCAATCCGGATGGCATCGCTGTGGCGGGTTAAGCGCAGGCGCCCGGCCAGGCGCGTCACGTGGGTGTCCACGGTGACGCCGGCGTTAATGCCGTAGGCATGGGCCAACACCACATTGGCGGTTTTGCGCGCCACCCCCGGCAGCTGCAGCAATTCAGCCATGGTTGCCGGCACCTGCCCCCCATGGCGCTCGAGCAACAGCCGGGAACTGGCCACGATGTTTTTGGCTTTATTGCGAAAGAAGCCCGTGGATTTAACGTAGGGCTCCACCTCCTCGGCTGCCACGGCAGCGGCGGCGGCGGCATCGGGGAAGCGCTCAAACAAAGCTGGGCTGATCAGATTGACCCGCACATCAGTGCATTGGGCCGACAACATCGTGGCCACCAGCAGTTCGTAGGGGGTGCGCCAATCGAGGGAGCAGCTGGCATGGGGGTAAAGCTCCCCCAGGCGGGCGTGGATCAGCGGCGCCCGTTTTTTTGGACCAAGCATCCGGAAGCTAGTGGCCTAACAACTGGCGCACCAGGCTCAATTGGCTGGTGTCTTTAACGATCAACACAGCACTGAGCCCGAGCAAAAGCACCAGCCCCGATTGGGTGAACGCCATTTGCAAACGATCCGGCAGGGGCCGCCCCCGCAGGCCCTCGAGCAGCAGCAAAACGAATTGGCCACCGTCCAGCAGGGGCAATGGCAGGGCATTAAGCACCGCCAGGTTTATGGAGATCAAGGCGGTGAAGAGGAAAAGGCTTCCGCCCCCCTGGTGGGCCAGCTGGGCCCCCATCTCCACGATCTTCACCGGCCCAGACACCTGGGAGGCGGTTTCACCGAAGTGGGTGGCAAGGGTTACGAAGCCTTCCACCGTGCGGCGGATGATCTGGCGGAAATCGTGGGTTGCCTGCTGGAGGATTTCCCCTGGTCCTTTAGCCGGCCGGAACAATTCAATGCCGTCGGGTTGCAGCTGGGCACCGATGCGACCGCTGCCCCCCTGGTTGGCGGGGGTAAGTGGCAACTGCAGCTTGCTGCCGTTGCGTTCAATTTCCACGGTGAGGGCCCGGTTGGGGGCTGCTTTAACCGCCGCCACCAGGGTTTGCACCGCCTGGCTGCCACCGCCCAGGGGCTGGCCGCCCAGGCCCACCAAGCGGTCGCCCGCCCTGAGGCCCGCCCGTTCGGCGGCCTGGTCTGGCTGCACCGCCGCCACCAGGATGCCGCCGGTGGGGTTGAAACCAGCGGGAATCCCCACCACCACCCCCTGGGCCACCAGCACCGACCAGGCAAACAGCAGGTTGGCGAGCACCCCGGCGGCAATCACCAAGGCCCGCTGGGGGATCGGTCGGTTCTTAAGCAGATCAGGATCCTTGGGGTCAAATCCACTGTCGGGATCGTCATCGGGGAAGGCCACAAAGCCCCCCAGGGGGATCGCCCGCAGGGCAAATTGCACGCCGCGCCGTTGGCGTTCAAACAACACCGGCCCAAAGCCCACCGAAAAGCTGGAAACCCTGATGCCTTGCCAGGTGGCGGCCAGGAAATGCCCCGACTCATGCACCACGATCAACAGGGCCAGGATCGCCAGGGCGGAGAGAACACCCATTAAGTAACGGCCGCTTAGTCAGTCCATTGTGGGGGGCTACTCACTGAAGCGTGTCTGTGCCCATGTAAGGCACAAGCGCTGCCGGCAACCGCACACTGCCATCGGCCTGCTGGCCGTTTTCCAGCAGGGCGGCCATGGTGCGACCAATGGCGAGGCCACTGCCATTGAGGGTGTGGAGCAAAGCGGTGGTTTTGCCATCCCGGAAGCGAATCGCCGACCGCCGGGCCTGGAAGTCGCCACAGGTGCTGCAACTGGAGATTTCCCGATAGGAGTTGGCGCCAGGCAGCCATACCTCGAGGTCATAGGTGCGGGCGGCGGAGAAGCCGAGGTCACCGGTGCAGAGTTCCAGCACCCGATAGGGAAGTTCGAGGGTTTGCAGCACCGCTTCCGCATCGGCGGTGAGCTGCTGGTGGGCTTCGCTGGAATGGTCTGGGTGGCAAAACCAATACAACTCAACTTTGTTGAATTGGTGCAAACGGATCAAGCCCCGGGTGTCGCGCCCGTAGCTGCCGGCCTCACGGCGGAAACAGGGGGTGTAGGCGGCATAGCGAAGCGGCAGCTGGTCGGCATTAAGGATTTCGTCGCGGTGCAACGAAGTGATCGGCACCTCGGCGGTGGGGGTGAGCCAGAGGTCGTCGTCTGCACAGCGGAAACTTTCTTCCGCAAATTTGGGCAATTGACCGGAACCGGTGAGGCTGGCGCTGTTCACCAGGATCGGCGGCAATACCTCGCGGTAACCCTTACTGGCATGCAGATCAAGCATGAAGTTGATCAGGGCCCGTTCCAACCGCGCCCCCTGGCCCATCAGGGTGATGAAACGGCTCTGGGCAATGCGCACCGAGCGTTCGGTTTCAAATAGGCCCAAGCGTTCGGCGATCTGCCAGTGCTCTTCGAGGCCATCGGCTGGGCGCGGGCTACCCCAGCGGCGGATCTCGAGGTTGTCAGCTTCGCTGCGGCCCTCAGGGCAATCAGCACTGGGGAAATTTGGATAGGTCAACAACTCCTGGCGCAATTCCTGGGCCAGGGCCTTTTGCTGCTCCTCCAGTTCCGCCACCTGTTGCTTGATCTGGTTGCCCTGGTCGCGCAGCTGCTGCACCTCAGCCCCCTTGGGATCAACGCCCCCCTGGATCAGCTGACCCACCTGCTTGCCGATGCGATTGCCCTCCGCCTGCAGGTCGTTGCGGGCCTCCTCCAAATCGCGTTCGCGCAGGGCCGTTTGCTGCAGGCCGCTAAAATCCACGCTGAGGCCCCGGCGGGCCAGCTGACTGGTCACCTCCCCAGGGTTTTGACGCACCAATCGCAGATCCAGCACCGCCGAGGCCCCAAAGCGGCTGCAGCCTAAGGGGGGAGCTAAGCGCTCAAAGCACCTGCACCACTTCACTTACCTCGGGAATGGCCTCACGCAGCTTGCGTTCGATGCCCATCTTCAGGGTCATGGTGCTGCTGGGGCAGCTGCCACAGGCCCCCTGGAGCCGCACCTTGACGATCGGACCATCGATTTCCACCACTTCCACATTGCCGCCATCGGCCATCAGATAGGGGCGCAGCTCATCGAGGGTGCGCTCCACATTTTCCAGGGTGAGGGCCTGGGGATCGTTGCCTTCAGCGGTGGGGCTGACCTCGGCGTTGGCGGTTTCGGTAGGGGCTTCGGTGCTCATGGCAAAGCTGCATTTCCCTTGACTTTAGTTATGTTCCCCAACCTTCGAGCCCCAGGGGGCCAGGGGGCCAGTTCTTAGGATGCACCCATGACAGACGCCCCCGTTTCCCGGATCCGCAATTTCTGCATCATTGCCCACATCGACCATGGGAAATCCACCCTGGCCGATCGGCTACTGCAGGACACCGGCACGGTGGCAGCCAGGGATATGCAAGCCCAGTTCCTCGACAACATGGAGCTGGAGCGGGAACGGGGCATCACGATCAAGCTCCAGGCAGCACGGATGAACTACAAGGCCCCCTCTGGGGAGACCTATGTGCTCAACCTGATCGACACCCCTGGCCATGTGGACTTCTCCTACGAGGTGAGTCGCAGCCTGCAGGCCTGCGAGGGGGCCCTGCTGGTGGTAGATGCCAGCCAAGGGGTGGAGGCCCAAACCTTGGCCAATGTGTACTTGGCCCTGGAAAATGACCTGGAGATCATTCCAGTGCTCAACAAAATTGATCTACCCGGGGCCGACCCCGATCGAATCGCCAAAGAAATCGAAGACATCATTGGCCTCGACACCTCAAGGGCGATCCACTGTTCAGCAAAAACAGGTCTTGGTATCCCCGAAATTCTCGAGGCAATTGTGGAGCGGGTGCCAGCGCCCCCGGATCGCATCGAGGAACCATTAAGGGCCTTGATCTTTGACTCCTACTACGACGCCTACCGGGGGGTAATTGTTTATTTCCGAGTAATTAGTGGTCGCATAGCCAAGAAAGACAAGGTGCTATTGATGGCATCAAAGAAAACCTATGAATTAGACGAAGTGGGGGTAATGGCCCCAGACCAGCGCCAAACAGAGGAACTCCATGCGGGGGAGGTGGGCTACCTGGCGGCATCGATCAAGGCCGTGGCCGATGCCCGGGTGGGGGACACAATCACCCTTGCCAATAATCCAGCAACCGAAGCCTTACCTGGCTATGCGGAAGCAAAACCAATGGTATTTTGCGGATTATTCCCCACCGATGCCGATCAATACCCCGACCTGCGCGAAGCCCTAAACAAATTAAAGCTCTCAGATGCAGCCCTGCAATTTGAGCCTGAAACCAGTAGCGCCATGGGCTTTGGCTTCCGTTGTGGCTTCCTAGGCCTGCTACACATGGAGATTGTTCAGGAACGGCTGGAACGGGAATACGACCTAGATCTAATTGTTACAGCACCATCGGTGGTGTATCGGGTAACAATGATTGATGGCTCAAAAATAATGGTAGACAACCCGGCCACCCTGCCTGATCCCCAGCAACGCACGGCCATCGAGGAGCCCTATGTAAAGCTGGAAATGTATGCACCAAATAGCTACAACGGCACCCTAATGGAGCTATGCCAGGAACGCCGTGGTGAATACATAGACATGAAATACATCACCACCGATCGCGTCACACTCACCTACGAGATGCCCCTGGCCGAGGTGGTCACAGACTTCTTTGATCAAATGAAAAGCCGCACCAAGGGCTACGCCTCCATGGAATACAGCTTAATTGGCTACCGCGAAAATTTCCTGGTGCGGCTAGACGTGTTAATCAATAGCGAAAAAGCTGATCCCCTCACAACAATCGTGCACCGCGACAAGGCCTACAACGTGGGCAAAGGCCTGGTGGAAAAACTAAAAGAATTGATCCCCCGTCAACAGTTCAAGATTCCCCTCCAGGCCTCAATCGGCAGCCGCATAGTGGCCAGCGAAAGCATTAGCGCCATGCGCAAGGATGTGCTCGCAAAGTGCTATGGCGGCGACATTTCCCGCAAAAAGAAACTACTGCAGAAACAGGCAAAAGGTAAAAAACGCATGAAAGCCATGGGCAAGGTGGATGTGCCCCAAGAGGCCTTCATGGCAGTGCTGAAACTCAATCAGTAAGCATCAGCAACCGGGCCAACCTTTCAAGCCAGCACAGCCCTGCAACAACTGGAGCCCCCGGGGAAAGCTGTATGTAGTTGCTAATCGAGGGTGTGCGGCTCGAAAACTGCGAAAACCTCCAAAATCACAAAAACGTCCAAAACTTCCGGGGGCTTTGTTTTGCCCCTGGTGTTGGTGGCCGGTTTACTGCTGCTGGTGAGCGGCCTGTCGCTGCAGGGCATGGCCCTGCAAAGTCGCTCCCGCAATGGCCTGCTACTGCAGGAAGCGCAACTGAAGGATGGCTTTCTTTCGGCGGCGATGGCGATCACCCTGCAGCAGCGCCAAGGGATAAGCCCTACGGAACAGCCGCTGGCGGCCGGTCGGTTTCGGCTGCGCCAGTGGCAGGGCCCCAGCGCAGGGCCAGCGCAATTCAGCGTGGAACGGCTGGCAGAGGGGGTGAAGGCCTGGCGCAGCAAGCAGTTTCAACTGAGCTCCGCCGGGGTGCTGAGGCCGGTTTCGGACTAACGGAGCTGCTGGTGGCAGCGGTGCTGTTGGCCTTGTTCACAGTTACAAGTCTGCAGCTGTGGCAGGGGGCCCTAGCCACGGTGCAGCAAGGGCAGCGCCAGGGTCTGCTGCTTACCTGGATGGAAAGACAACTGGATAGGGATGAGGGCCTCCTCCGCCGGGCGGCCTTGGCCTTCCCGGCCAATTGCGCCGACCCCCAACAACGGTGGCAACGGCTGGAAGCCCTAGGCCAACTGGTAACTGCAGCGGGAATGTTGCCCGGCACAGAACCATTGCTCCAGGCCCAACAACGGCAGCGCTCGGTGCAAAACGGAGCGGACAGTTTGCTGTTGCGGCTCAACGATCAGGGGGAAACAACCGTGCGGGAACGGCGCTTTTCCCTGGAAGGGCTCGGGGTGTGCCTAGCGCTGGCCCAGCCATGAACCTCTCAGAACTGTTGGTAACCCTGGCGATTACGGGCCTGCTGGCCACCATGGCCCTGGCCAACGGCGGCGAACCCCTGGCCCGCCAACGGCTGGAGGCTGCCACCCGCGAACTTTGGCTGGGGCTCGAAAAAGCCCGTGACCAGGCCAGCCGCCAGGGCCAGGGCTGTGCCCTTGAACTCTCAGCCCAGGGTTGGCGCGCCCCCAATGGCGGCAACCTGGGCCCCTGCACCCAGGCCATCGGCCCCCTGCTGGAGGGGACCAATGCCGCCCAACTCAAGCTCAACCACAACCTGGCCGGAGCCCTGAGCTTTACCCCCAATGGCCTGGTGCTCAGTGGCGGCACGGTGGTGCTGGCCATGGAAGGCACCAGCCTGCAGCGCTGTTTGGTGATCAGTTTGCCCCTGGGAATCACCCGGGTGGGTCGCTATCGGCAGGGGAGCTGTGGGGCCGATGAAACGCTCTGACCAAGGCTTTTCCCTGCTGGAACTGCTGCTGGCCAGTGCCCTGGGCTTGGTGGTGGCGGGGGCTGCCCTAAACAGCCTCTTTTCAGAGGCAGATCTGGGCCGCCGGCTGGGGCGCCAGGTGCGGGAACGGCAGGTAATGGGCAGGGCCGGCGCCCTGATCCGCGGCGACCTGGAGCGGGGGGTGGCGGTGGCGCTAAACCCGCGGGATCCCACGGTTAAGGCGGCCTGCAGCCTGACCGGCCGGGAGCCAGTGCTCCAGATAACCGCCAACGATGGCACTGTTACCACCTACAGCGTAGGCAAACCTCCGGATGCGATCTGGCGCGGTTGGGTGTTGATGCGCTGCGGCCGGGCCTTCCAGGCCGATGGTTCCCTCAATGGCAAGGCCGCCTTTCAGAACCGGGTGGTGCTCGATGGGCTCGATCCCACGCCTGCCCCATGGAAGGGGTGCGATCTCCCCCAAGCAACGCTGGTCAGCGGCACGGAACTGCTGCCCTTAGCCGCCTGTGTGGAGCAAAGCAGTGGCACGCTGCAATGGCGCCTCGCCCAGGAATTTCCGAACCCCGGCAAAACAGCCCAATGGTTGGAAATAAGCGGCAGTGCCCAGCTGGGCAGTTGAAACAGTTCCAGGGCTGGGGCACTGGAAGCAAAGCAAATCCATCGTTAGCGTCCGACCAAAGGAATTGCGCTGGCCTGTGCGACAACTACTGCCGATTGCCCTGGCTACGGCGTTGTTGAGCCCGGTGGCCCAGGTGTGGGCCCTGGAGCGGGTAGACCTCAAGGTGCTGCGCCTGCCGAGCTCGATCCAATTGCGGGTGGAGGGCATGGGGGCCCAGCCCGACATCCGCCAGCAACGCAGCGACACTGGCTGGACCCTAGAAATCAGCTCCAGCCAAGCGGGGGAATTAGCGGGGGGGGCCAGGTTCTTGGCGATGCCCGATGCGGGCATGGAATCGATCGTGCTCGACGGCAGCGGCAATCGCTGGCGGTTACAGGTAAACAGCCTGGCCGGCCGAAACCTCCCAGCACCATTAGTAAACAGTGATGGCAACAGCGTGAGGGTAACTTTTGCCACCCAACCACTGCCACAATTCAGCTCTGGCAGCTATGACCTTTCCGCACCGGGACGGGTGCCCCAAGAAAACTTTGTGCCACCCCTAAGGAAACGGGCCAGTGCCCCCCCCGTGGGGGACATGGCCATTGGCACCATTGCCATGCGGGGCAATGAGGTGAAATTGCCGGGGGCTGGCACCTTGCAACGGCTCAGCCTGCGCAATGCCCCTGCCCGGGATGTGTTGATGCTGTTGGGCCGCAGCGGTGGTTACAACGTGGCCTTTTATGCGAAGCCTGCCTCAGAAACCGGTGCCAGTGGCAGTGGCGGCACCATTGGCAATGCCAGATCAGCCCAGGCTGGCAATCCAATCTCGGTGGATTTTCAGAATGAAAGTATTGAAAATGCCGTGAATATGGTGCTCACCCTCGGGGGATTACAGGCGAAGGTGAGCGGCCGCAACCTAATCGTGGGAGAGAAATTACCCTCGTTTGCAAGGCAGCTGCTCAGCCGCACGGTGCGACTAAATCAGGTTTCACCCGCCAGAGCCAGTGAGTTTCTCATGAGCCAGGGGGCAACTTTTTACCGCACCCAGGTGCTTGAGGAAAAAGCAATTGCTGTTAACCCGGTGGAGGTGGTGGGTCAAGCCGGCAATTCAGTGAGCACAGGGCCAAAAACAGAGCTCACCGGCAAAAGTGTATCGATCCAAACGGTGGAAGCCGATGGCAAGGCCTATGGGGCCCTGCCCCTGCGGGGCCTAACAATTTCACCGGATGATCGCCTCTCCTCCATCACCATTACCGGCGAGCCAAATTTAGTAACCATTGCCGAAGGCTATTTAAAGCAATTGGATTTGCGTAAACGCCAGGTGGCAGTTAGAGTGCAAATTGTGGATGTAGACTTAAGCAATGATAAATCAATTGACAACAGCTTTGCCCTCAAAACTGGCAACACATTCATAGTTAATCGCAATGGCCAGATGTTGGTTAATTTCGGCGGCCTAAAGCCACCCGCCACCGACACCGCCGGCCAGCCGGGGCTTTATACGGGGGCTCCGAATACATCACCGTTGGTGGGGGCAGGGGCTTTTCAACTGCCGGGGGGGGCACAAACCTTCCAGAGCCCTGTTAATTCAGCCACCCCCTATGCAGGCGGCTATGGACCGGGGGGCTTACCCCGGGCGGGCTTTGGTCCCTATGCCAATCCGGCCCAGCCTGGCCAAACCCAGGTGCAGGGAGCAACATCTACACCACCCAGCGGCGTAACAACCACAACCAACGCCACCCAGTTATCAGAAGTACCCAAAAACTTCCAATATCCACAAAATCAATTCTTTGATTTTGTTTCCGCCCAAATCCAATCCAGCAGTGCCAAGCTCCTGGCTGACCCCACCCTATTGGTACAGGAAGGGGAGAGCTCCAGCGTGGGCGTGGGCACCACCTACACCACTAAATTAAATTCAGCAACCACGCCCACGGGCACGATCAGCTGTGATCAATCAAAGGAAGTGGCAGGGCTGCAAGTGGATGTGTCTGTGGCGAGAATTGATGACAATGGCTTCGTTACAATGAAGTTAAACCCCACCCTAAAAGCACCAACCAGCCCGGATCAAACCATCTGCAATGGCGTTACCTATCAACTCTGGAACCTAGTGGTAAGACAGCTAAAAACTGGCGAGTTTAGGGTGCGCGATGGCCAAACCTTAATTCTTACGGGGGTGATTCAAGATCAGATCCGTGAGTCTGTATCGAAATGGCCAGTGGTTGGAGACTTACCCTTAATAGGTCAGTTCTTCCGCAGTACCAACAACACCAGGGAAAAACGTGAACTGGTGATGGTGGTCACGCCGCGCATCATTGATGATGAACAGGGGGGCACCTATGGCTACGGCTATCAACCTTCAGCCCCTGAGGCCAGAAGGGTTGTTTATCAACAGTAAGCGAAAGTTAGTTGGCCACATAGGCCTGATCCACTTTCTTGTAGGTGCCTGTGCTGCCTGAACTGATAAGTTGCAACCAAGGCGAATCTTGACCCACCGATATGGTATTTATTGCCAGCTTAACCGTTCTGGCATTATTTTTACCTAGATAATAGGTGGCAGTGGGCTGGAAATCGCCGGTGGTCCAGCTGCCACCATTGCGATCATTATTTGGATCACCATCGGTCATAAAGTAAATAGCCTTTGACTCAGGATCAAGCACAGCCTTATCGAGGCTATCCCAGGGCTTTGTGCCGCCCCAACGGGTCACATCCCCAGAGGAGAGCGAATTAACAAAAGTAATCGCACTGGCTCTATTTAGATCTGTGAGTTCCATCAAGTTTCCACTATTCCAGTTGCGGTGGTTAAGGTAACCAGGGGAACTAAAAGCTTGAATACTAATTTTAGTAGAGGCAGGCAAAGAGGTGAGGATATTGCGCATCTCTGTTTGCAGCGATTCCATCCTGGTCAAAAGGCAACTCTTACGGGTGGCTGAATAGTTACTTCCATTGTAATAGGTACGACTGGTGCCATAGGTGCTCCCCCAAACGATGCAAGCACTCATCGAACCAGAACCATCAAGAATGAACTGTAGGGAATTTGTGGTTACGGGGATTCCATAGAAGCTGCAATTGGCGCCACTACAGCCAGCCAGGGGGCTATCGTTGCTGTTGGCAGTAGTGTCCCCCTGCATAGCTTGGTAGTAGGCATCAGTGCGAGCCACCTTGTCTGCGCGGGCATAGGCAATGAAATTAAGATCCACAGCTGGGGGATTATTGCCGGATTGAGGCATCATCACAAAGCTATAATTAATTGAATCCGTAGATGCCGTAGGATCAACAATTTTAAGAAGCTTACGCAGGGGATCCGTTTGAATTGCAAAGGCTGGTTGCCGATAGGTAGCCAGGGGACTGCGGTTATCTGCAGTCAAAGTTGTATCTAGATTCTGAACAATTTGAGCCAAGCTCAACTCATTGCCCTGGGGATCCCTAGGGGGGCTACAAACGCCCTTGGGATCCGTACAAGGCAGGGAGGCAATATTTTCAAGAATAGAAGACATCAAAATATCCTCTGTTTCGTAGCGCCCATCTAAATTAAGGGCAGCACCACAGCGCAGCAGCGCAAAACTTTGGCCATTTTTAGAGAGACCCAAGCCATAAATAACAGGCGTATTTAATTCTGCCATCTTAATGCCAAAAACAGGAGTAAATACAGATTCCCCCTTAAGCACATTGCATTGATCAAGGGCTGCTTTGTATTCAGGATGATTTACATCAGCGATATTCGTATAATCTCGATCCAAATCATGGGTACCGCCCTTAACAATCAGATATAAGCTGCGCTGCACCTCTGATCGCAACAGCCTCAAACCATTGCCGCTGGCACTGCGCATGGAGGTGAGATCTTCATTGCGATGGATGGCCGTGCTGATCGTGCGCACCCCAATGGCCGTTGCTGTGATCAACAGGGCCCCGGCAACCACCGCCACGAGGGTTTCAGTGAGGCCAAAACCCTGGTCCTTTAAGGGGCCAGGGGGGCTTCTAAAATTCTGCTTAATGGTGGACATGGCTGCCATCCATGGGATTGGCTGATGTATTCATTCTCGCCCCAACGCTATCATCCGTGTCTAAGTAGAGACTGGGGATTAGCTGAGAGTTTCATGAGAATAGCTAGCGATTTTGAGTGCAGGACCCATTACTAAAGCTGCTACCAATCCAAGTGCCTCTGATCAGAGTTCCTGTCATCGGCTCCATCTGCACACAGCGCTCAAAACCCTGGCCCTGTTGATAAAGTTTTTTAGAGCGAAGTCTAATCACAAAAGGCTTTTGATTCCCACTACTCAGTGGCGCCGCCACGCCGCCAATGGAAGTCATCGTAAGATCATCCTGGTTAATTAACAGTTCAACTTTTTCACTGGCTTTTAGAGATGCCTCTTGCTGACTGCTGCCTGGATGGCGCGGTAAGTTAACAATACGCAAAGCAGAGAAACTACCAACTTTAGAACTGCAGTCTATCAAGGGATCAGACTTATCTAACAGGGTGCGCACTTCAAAATCAATGGGGTTGATTGGCGTTTCACCTCCTGCACCGGAGGGGAAAATGAACGTACATCCCACCTGCCTTGATAGCATATTTTGCTTGAGCTGAGCAAGGCCCATCTCCACCTTGTCTGTATATGAATCCACTGCTGATTGCTCAATTCTCTTTTGAAGTTGAGGAAGCACAGCCGTTGCGGCAATGCCCATAATTACAATCGTAACCAGCAATTCAGTGAGAGTATATCCATTCCAATCAGCTCTTGAGGTATTCATGGACATTCAGCCTGTAAGCTGGGATTGATTTCCGCTATGCGCTTTTCGATGCGAGCCGGACTTTCAGGGCGATTAAAGCTATAAGTAACCACAAGAACGTTTGGATCAGTAACATCAAAAGTCCTATGCCATTTACTGCCAGCCTGTTGAGGATTTTTCAGGGTGATCTGAGTGGCTAAATAGTTAGCTGGGTTACCGCAACCAGCGGCGGTATCTTTATTTGCCAAAGCATCAATACCCTGAATCACTTCAATATCATTCAGAATCTCCGACTCAATACCAATCCTTTCACCCATATGCCGATTCGTAGCCATCCCCAATATAAGGCTACGGCTAACACTCATCATCACCGCCATAATCAGCAAAGCAGCCATCAGCACCTCCACAAGGCCAAAGCCTGAGGAAATATGCTGTGAACGCAACCTTTGCTGCTTAATCATTATTACCACCGCCTAAACATATCTAGGCCAGTACCACGCAGCCCCTTAGTAACAGAAACCCCCAGGCTTATGTCATCGTTCCAGTGCCAGCTTGTTTTTGCCTTATCAATTATATTGCCGTTATCAGGGGCAGTGGTAGTAATAGCCAAGCCAGCTGTAGCGCAAACTTGATGGGCCCAAATCAAGCCCCGCATGCTGGCGCTGCCAGTAACATTGACGGTACCTTGGGGCATCAAAACCAAGGCTGCAGGTATGGCATTGCCATTAAATGAGAGCTTTTGGGTGGCGGCAGCACAACTGCTGGGCAAATCACCACCATTGGCAACTACCGCCAAACGTTCGGCTTCTTGACCGCAACTAGTTTCACCACTATTAGAAGCACAAAGACTGCTGGGGCTAACAACACTTATACTTTCTAATGGCCTAAACATACGCAAAACAACAGCTTGATTACTAGCAATCAAAAGTTTTTTTACACCACTCAACTTGATCTTCTCAATCCAAAGCAAACACGGCTTAGCTTGCTGATCCGCACATAGGGCTGATCCAGGCAGTGTAATTGTGCCGTTACTTACATAGAGAGAATCCTGAGATTTATAGCTGGTTTCAAGTTCGCCACGGCTGCAGACAATGGCATTACAGCCAATTAGCGAGTTAAGAGGACGACTGTCATCTATGTTCCAGATGCGTCTTTGAATGCTGCTGCTACCACTGGGAATAAATTGATCGACTGCCACCTCTTGATCAAAAATACCTGTGGAGGGGAATTCAATATCAAGCAGCGGCCAAATCTTTGATTTCAGCTCAACATTTGTTGCCCCCACCCTTGCCCCAAGCTGTGGGGCAGAGCAGGCATCTGTGGGAATAAAACTAGGGCCAGCATCTGCCCTTTTAAGCAACAAAATTGGCCGCCCAGGACCAACAATGCTGCTAGGGCCTAATTCCATGCGAGTAGCCGCCAGGGCTCCCCAATGGTTGGCACTTGGTATTACATTTTTGAGCGCCAGCATACGCGTTAGCAAGGAACGCGAAGCTATTGCTGGCGGATTAGTGTTGCCCCGGCTAACAATACCTTCAATTTGAAATGTGGCTTGGTTACTACTCACTCCATAGGACCGCAGCTTGTATGCCATAGCTACGGTTTCAGAGCTGCCGTCATCCCGCAGGTTGCTGTTGTGGGATAGATCACCACCGGCCAGTACTAACGATGTTTGCTGATCCAGTAATAGTGGTGTGCAGGGTTGCTCCATCATTGGACGCAACTGTTCTTGGCTGTAGTTCCACTGCATACCTTGCTGAGCATTTTGTTGCAGGCGCCAGAGATATGAAATATCCGTATTACTATTATTCAACTTGGCAAGAATCCGATTCAAGCCATTGCTAGCGGCAGTCTCCGCCATTTGCTTATAGCTTTCCGAGGCGCCATTGCGGCGGGTAATCAGCTGTTTTGCCAATAATCCGGTGCTTATTGCTAGCAAGATGATGCTCATCAGCACAGCCAAGACCAGGGCAACCCCCTGCTCATCAGCCTTGGCCTGACCAAGACTGATGAGCCTAATTTGCTTATTGATTAAGGTTTTCATTTTTCAGCTTGCCGTATCTGGACAGACAGCACTGGCAGCAGCATTCACTCCCGTACCCCGCTGAACCTGGGAAACGCCATTGCTTATATTTACGCAAGCTTTAATATTCCAATTTGCCAAAGATGCCTGCTTAGGGGTGGCGGTAATATTGAAGGTATTGCCACTGCTCACTGCACTGATGCTGTAGCTGCCACCATTGGGACTATCAAAAGCACTTAAATTGCCTCCTGTTACGGCGCCGTTATTGCCCATTACTGGGGCCAGCCTTGCCAATTGATCCCAGCTGCTGGGTGCAGCTAAAAACTCGTCGGCATAGGCCTGGATAGTTGTTTGAATTTGAGCAATCTGACTAACTACATCTGACTGGCGACTCTGATTAATAACATTCTGGTAACGCGGCAAAGCAATGGCACTTAATATCCCTATTATGGCAACAGTAACAAGCACCTCAATGAGCGTGAAACCCAGTAAATCAGCCCCATCCTGATTATTATTTTTTCCCAGGCATTTTCCCATGAAAACCCAGCGCCTTCTTCTCTGTCTATTCTCTATCTTTCGTTAAATTTCTGGCTGAGCGCAGACTGAGAGCAACCCTAGAATTTTCTAGGCATTGGCTTAGCACTTGCTGTGGGCTGGCTTAGAAGCGGCTGAGAGACTTAAAAAATATTTTTGAAAGCTGTCTGATGCCCTAGCATTAATCCTACCAATGTTTAGGGATAATATTTGTTTATCTATACTCTTTACGGCATACAGCAACTTACAGACTTCGAAGCTCATTTATGCCTAGCTTTTACTAGGGGAGGGGGGGGGCAACTCGAAGCCCTGTAAGCAATTGACGCACGAACACAGCATATCCTAAAGCCCCAATGAATAACACCACTGGACTTGCAAAAGCCTTTTAAATAAAATCTAACGCTTCGCCACACAGCGTCATTGCCAATATCAAAACATATTTACACCCTCCTACATATCTTTTCCAATTCACATGCACAGAAGCCACGACTATCCCAAACATCCACTCGGGCGAGACCAGAAGCAATCAATCGATGAAAATAGTTGCCATTGAAATTAAGTTTTCCAGTGACCTAGCAAGACCTTTTCCTGTAATTAATCTAGCCTGATGGCCCAGTTACTGGCTGACATAACTAGTACACAAGAAATCAAGCCAACCAATACAGCCAAGCCACACACCATCATATCTAGCAAAAGACCATAAGCAAATGCTGTGTCAAGACAAACTTTTTTCATTGGGGTGGGGGCTAGGGTTTTTATCCTTCCCTGGAATTGGTTCCGCGCAAAAATGCCTGGCCGGGATCACCAACCAAGCATTTTTAGTACAGACTTTTATTTATGGGGCCTGAGAATAGGTAATATCACCAGTAGCATAAGCCACAGTTATGCTACATTTATTCGGTGCAGCAAGTGCCAGCGAGCCACATTTAGCCCCAGATGCTGCAGTTGCAGCCTCTGTAGTGAAAACCACAGCGGCTGTAGTGGGAGGAAGCAATGTGCTGCCACCATTACAGTTTTTGGAAATAGTTAGACCCGTATTTGTCGTTAGTGCTGCATAAACATCCGGATATGGACCCTCTGCAATAATTGCCGCGGAGCACTCCTTTGCCAGCCCAGCGGCCTCACCCAACTGCGTATTGATCTTTGCCTTATCTTTTACCCCCAAGAATTTTGGCAAAGCCACAGCACTCAAAATCCCCACGATCACAATCACCACCATTAGTTCAACGAGGGTGAAGCCTTTTTGCAGCAGAGCGTTGCGCTTGCCTTTGGGGTTGCTAGCCAGTTGACGGACAAACTGGGACTTGAAGGTGGTGCTCATTGGAGGTTTCCCGGGGCGCCGGGGATGCGTTGCTTTCAATATCCCCCCATTAATCCGCTTGTATCTGAGAGCCGGCTGAGCCCCGCTTGAGAACTTGCTTAAAGCGCCGCGAGAATTAGCTGAGAGCAATGCCAGCTAGCCTCCGCCCATGGCTTTCACCCCCCTGCAGCGTCTGTGGACTTGGCGCCC
Source organism: Synechococcus sp. UW140 (assembly GCA_943369595.1). Lineage (GTDB taxonomy): Bacteria > Cyanobacteriota > Cyanobacteriia > PCC-6307 > Cyanobiaceae > Synechococcus_D. Next base: position 29,023 of record CALRNU020000020.1, on the reverse strand, counting down.
CCGCAGCCTTTCGGCCCGGCTGGCTCGAGTCGGCCTTTGGGTGGTGCTTGCTTACACGCTGATCGCCCTTCTTACCGGCCCCTTGATCCAGCTGGGCCTACTTAGCGACCCCAACAGCGGCATCAATAACCCCATCTATGCCGCCCCCAGCTGGGGCCATTTCTGTGGCACCGATCGGCTCGGCAGGGATGTGTGCGTGCGCACCCTGGCCGGTGCTGGCGTGGCCCTGGAGGTGGTGGCCCTGGCATTGGTGCTGGCCCTGGTGATTGGTGTACCCCTGGGCATGCTCAGTGGTTACCTGGGCGGCGCCGTGGATCGGCTGTTGGTGTTACTGATGGACACCCTTTACACCCTGCCGGTGCTGCTGCTTTCGGTGGTGCTTGCCTTTTTGCTGGGCAGGGGCCTGCCCAATGCGGCTGCCGCCCTCTGTGTGGTGTATGTGCCCCAATACTTCCGGGTGGTGCGCAACCAAACCGCCTCGGTGAAGGCCGAGTTATTTGTGGAGGCGGCCGAGAGCCTTGGGGCTGGCCCCTACTGGATCCTGCGCCATTACCTGCTGCGCAATGTGATCACCTCCGTGCCGGTGGTGCTCACCCTCAATGCCGCCGATGCCGTGCTGGTGCTTGGCGGTTTGGGGTTTCTAGGCCTGGGCCTACCGGAATCAGTACCCGAATGGGGCAGCGACCTGCAACAGGCCCTCACCGCCCTGCCCATCGGCATTTGGTGGACCGCCATCTACCCCGGCCTGGCCATGTTTGTGCTGGTGCTGGGCCTTTCCTTTATCGGGGAAGGCTTAGATGCCTGGGTAAGTGGCGCCGATGGGGCGCAGAATCCCTAAGTTGGAACTGTTAATCGGTTTGCTATGCCGGTTTCGCTGCTGCTGATGGGTCTCACCACCCTGCTCTGGACCCTGGGGGCCCGGAACAGTGATGAGGTGATTGGCATCCTCGAGAAAGTGCTGGCGGTGGTGCTGCTGGTGGTAACCCTTTGCGTGGGCGGCCTGCACCTGCTGATTTGCTTTGGCTTGTTTGCCTTGGCCCTAACCCTGCCCAAGGCCCGCACCAACCAAGCTCCCCTGCCCCATTCGAACAGCAACGAGATCTTTTTGCCCCTTTAAGGCCTCTCTATTCAGTAGCGCAGCTTCACGGTGCGGGGCAGGTCCTCCAGTAATTCGCCGGCTTCATTTAGGGCTGGGTAGGGGCGACCGGTGTCGCGGCACCAGCGGGCCACCTGGGGGTAGGCCCACTCAAACAAGGTGCGCCCATAGAGCTCTGGCGCCAGGCCCTCCCCCGCCAGGGGCACCAAGCCAGCCGCCTGCCGTTGGCGTAGCGCCTCAAACAACAGCACCGCCGCCGCCACACTCACGTTCAGCGACTGCACCATTCCCCCCATCGGAATAAACAGGGCCTGGTCCACCCCGGTGGTGGCTGCTTCTGTGAGCCCCCATTTCTCTGCCCCCAGCACAAAGGCCGTGGGGCCAGTGAAGTCACACTGGCGGTAGTCCACGGCCTCCACCCCCAGGTGGGTGCCATAGAGGCGAAAGCCCCGCTGGCGCAACTGGCCAAAGGCGGCCTCAATCGAACTGTGATCCCGCATGGGCACCCACTTTTGTGATCCCTGGGCGGTGTTATTGAAGGTGCGGGGCCTTCCCTTAAGGCTCACCACATGGGCCTCCAGCACCCCCACCGCATCACAGCTGCGCAAAATTGCCGAGAGGTTGTGGGGTTTCTCCACCTCCTCCAACACCACGGTGAGATCAGCCATGCGGCCGTTGAGCACCGCTTTGAGCCGCTCAAAACGCCTGGGTAACAGTGGCATTGTTCAGCCTGACCCCAGCGGTTTCAGCCGTTTCCAGCGGGCAGTGCTCATGGAAACCCAGGATTAGTCGGGAAGATAGCTAACCATGGCAGAGATCTTGCTGATTTTTTGGGGGGCCAAACCATTCAACTCATCGAGAACTAACAGCTGACTTTTAACAAAGTCGGCAAAAGTAAATAATACGGTATCAAAATCTAATTCAGATCTACCTTCAATGTCGTAACGGCGGGCACTGAGAAAATCATGCAATTGCCAGAGATGATTAAGTTCATTCACCTCGGAGACCCGCTCCTTAACAACCCCAACCAGCCGTTCGGATTCCCGCTGCTGGGCAAGAGAATAAATGGAAGCCGCCAGTTGAGCCTCTTCCTGGCTCCAGCCAGAGCAACGATTATCCTCAGCCATGAGGGTTGTGGGAATTAATTGAATTGATGATCAAGCCTAGCCAGCCAGGGGCAGATATGTGGCTGCCTTCAAATTCTGCCTGCGGGCCAGGGGCAATTGGTGCCAAGCCAGGGCTGGATTGTTGTGATGTTCGCAGTGATACCCGAAGTGATAACAGCTCAACAGCGACCAAAACTCATGCAAATCTGTACTAACTATTAAACAACCACCGGGCCCTTGGCTGGAATTTCCCTGGTTACCAACCGCCGAGCGATGGGGAAAATAAGTACCGAATACAAATAATTGAGCCGAACTCAGCACCATGGGCAATATCCAGAAGCAGGCCAAACCAAAGAGCAATTGGCCCAACTCCCCAGGCAAAACAACCAGAGCCAACCCCCAAATCAACACAAGGCCCAATAACTGACGCAAAGATGTGTAGGAATACATAAATCGAAAATACCAAGCCATGGGCCTTGCCAACAGGGCCATGGGAACATCTGGATCCTCAGGCTGGCCACAAAAACGATGGTGATTTATATGATTTTCACGGCAAATATCATAGGGGAGCAACCCATAAAAGCCCAGGAAGACAACACCAAACCAATCATTAATTACTAATTTACCTGGCAACAAATTGCCATGCATAGCGTCGTGGGCAACTATAAATAAACCGGTCTGCAAAAAAGTTCGCAACAAAACTGCAAACAAAATTATTGGCAAAGAATAACCCAAGCTTGGGCCAGTTAGGAGCAAGTAAAGACTAGAAAGCCACAGCCCTAGAACAAGCAAAGCCAGAAAAATACTTTTGCATCCAGCCATAGGGGTCCAGCGGCCATGCATCAACAATTAATAACCCCCAGCAGAACTTGGGCTGGACTTTAGATTGAAAGATCCAGCCCAAGCAAATCTGGCGGGTAAACAAAAAACCTTATTCAGCGCACGAAATTCAGCAGCTCCTTGGGGGATGCAAGCAAATCAATTGCTACAAAATAGATCTTGCCCTGGGGGTCAAGCAAGAAGCGCCAGGCCACGTTCATGCCCACCCCAGCTCCAAACCAAGGGGTCTGCACCTTGCCGGTTACCTTGATCTGGGTGAAGCCCCCATCGGAATCCTCACTTACCCCTTGCTCGGGCAGGAGCTTGAGGTTTTGGCAGTCTTCCCGGAAAAAGCGCAGTACCTTTTCCTTGCCAACAATGGGGCGCTGGAAGGGGGGCTGCAGGGCACCGTCGGGCAAAAATAATTCAATAAGGTTATCAAAGTCGTTGGCATTTAAGAGGTTCATATAGTTAACAACCGTCTGGTTCTCGATGCCAGCTATGGAAACGCCCTGACGATCTGCTAAGGCAGTGGGAGCCACCAGGGGCTCGGCAATGCGCTCGATATTTTCAAGCTTGGCGGGGTCAAAACCCATATCAACCACAAAGTTGCGGAGAATGGTTATCTGCTGACCTGGCTCAATCGTTTTGATTTCCGTAAGGATTGGTGCCGCATTGGGGGACATCTGGTAGTCGGGGGGAATCGGGGCAACAATCCCCTGGTTCATCCATTGGGCCAATTCATACCAGAAGCCCAGCTTGATATTTACAGACCAGCAGGAATAAGTTCTACAGATTTGTGTATCATTACCTTCAGCCAAATCCCTCATTACCTGGCTTTGCTGAGGAAAAGTCATTTGCTTAATTTCATTAAGCGTCCTTTCAGCAAATTCCATTCTTGCCGCACCCGTGGCGGCAATTGTCAAGGTTTTTCCCATTTCCAAGTAGGCAAACCAGATCAGGGCCAACTGATCCGTAGGGGAAAGCTGCTTAAAGCGTGCCGTCAGGGCTGGCACCACATCCGCCGAGCGAGTACTCGAAAAAATTTGTGCTGCGCGCTCGATAGTGAAAGTCATGCCATCCTGCGGGGACACCACACTATAACACTTTAAAACAGAATTTTGAATTTTTCAGGTTATGTGCTAGTCAAATCCACCTCGGATCAGCATTGAATTAGACGCAGCCCCAGCAGCGGGTAGGGGCTTGAGCTTCGCAATTCTTAACGAAATGCGCCAGAATCGCGGTATTGCAGGCAATTGCCATGACCACCACTGACGTGTTAGTGCCATTTCTCGGGCTTTTTCTAGCTGGCTTTGCCCTACTGCTCGTGAATATGTCGAACGCTAGCCCAAACGTATGAGCGCAAAACAACCAAGCATTGGGCCCTAGGGCAGGATCAAGGCTCAAACAACCCACAACCCTTGCCCGCCAACCCCAACTCAGCCCCTACCCCCCCAGGACTGGGGCCCCGCTTGGTGGCCTGGCGGGTGTTGGAGGCGGTGGGCGATGGGGCCTATGCGGACCTCGCCCTAGAGCGGGAACTACGGCGGCAACCCCTGGCTCCCCTAGACCGCGGCCTAGCGACGGAACTGGCCTACGGCGCCATCCGCCAGCGGCGCCAACTGGATGGCTGGCTCGATCGGCTCGGCAAGGTGCCCGCCAGCCGCCAACCGCCGCGGCTGCGTTGGTTGCTGCATGTGGGCCTGCAACAGCTCCTGGCGATGGATCGGGTGCCGGCCTCAGCGGCGGTGGGCACCGCCGTGGAACTGGCCAAACGCCAACGGCTGGCCCCGCTGGCCCCAGTGGTGAATGGCTTGTTACGCAGTGCCGCCCGGGCCATCGCCGCCGGCGAACGCCTGCAGTCGCCCAGCGATCCCATCGCCAGGCTTGCCTTTGAGCAATCGTTGCCCGATTGGTTGGTGCAGGAGCTCTGGCAGCAGCTAGGCCCAGAACGCACCATCGCCCTGACCGAGGCCAGCAACCAAATCCCCAGCATTGACCTGCGGGTAAACCCCCTGCGCAGCAACCGTGGGGCCGTGCTCGATGCCTTCACCGCGGCGGGCCTGGCGGTGGCGCCCTTGGCCGATCAACCCCAGGGGATCAGCCTCATGCAAAGGCCCGGCCCCCTGCCCCAGCTCCCCGGCTACCCGGAGGGCCATTGGTGCGTGCAAGACCGAGCTGCCCAGCTCATTGCCCCACTGCTTGATCCAAAACCGGGCATGAGGGTGCTCGATGCCTGCGCTGCGCCCGGGGGCAAAGCCACCCACCTGGCCGAACTAATGCAAAACCAGGGGGAGCTTTTAGCCCTGGATTGTGCCGCCGGGCGCCTTGAGCGGGTGCGGGCCAATGCCCTGCGCCTGGGGCTCAGCTGCGTGCGCACGGAGGAGGGTGATGCCACCAACCTGCCGGCCCTGGAAGGTCAATTTGATCGGGTGCTGCTGGATGTGCCCTGCTCCGGCCTCGGCACCCTCGCCCGCCATGCCGATGCCCGTTGGGGGCTCACCCCCCAAACAATCCCCGAGCTGGTGCGCCTGCAGGGGGCCCTACTAGACCAGGGGGCCCGGCTGCTTAAGCCCGGTGGTCGGCTTGTGTACGCCACCTGCACCGTGCATCCGGCCGAAAACCAGCAACAAATCGCCGCTTTTCTCGGGGGCCACCCCAGCTGGCGCTGCGAAGGCCAGGCCCTAGAGCTCTGGCCCACCCCAGGGGTGGGCGGCGACGGCTTCTATGCGGTGGCGCTCACGAACCCCTAAGCAGCAGCAGATCACGGGTGCCGGTGATGCCCAGCACCGCCAGCAACAGCAACACCAGGATGTTTGCAGTCACGTGGAGTCGCAAGATCTGGGCAGATTTTTGGATTTCAGGCCTCACCGCCAAATTAAATAGCAGCAAACCAGTTACTAAAACCCCGGCCCAGTAATGGGAACCCCAGAAGGCGGTGCTGAAGGGTTGATCGCTAAGTCGGTAGATCTGGGGCTGACTCCCCAGGCCCAACAGGCCAGCCCAGGTGAGCAGGGCAAAACTGGCGCGCAGCAGCTTGGTTTTCACCACCCATAGGGAAGCCAAGGCCGCCAGGCTGCCCACCCATGCCAATGCCAGCAACCAGCCACGGCTGATGGGTTCCACCCCCTCCCTTAGGAAACTAAAAGCAAAGGCAATCAGCACCGCCAGCACCACGGCCCCCGTGAGCCAACGGCCGTGTTCCCAGTGCTCGGTACCCACCGTGGGCGGCAGCAATTTGTTGTAGCCCGTGCGCCGTTCGCGGGCCAAGAGGCCAAGCCTCACCACGGTGCCGGCCACCGGATAAATAAACAGCACCGCCAGCACAGGGTGCAGCAGCGACAACCAATCAAGCGAAGCAAGCATCAAGAGCCTTATTCAGCGGGGGGGGGATCCGCCACGGGGGCGGGGGGAGGCGGAGCCAGGGGGGCGGCGGCCGGCGCGGCTGGGGCCGGGGCGGCGGCACCGGGGCCGGGCACTGGGGCGCCGGTGCCGCCGCCGGCGCCCGGTTGCAGGAGCTGGTGGGCATAGGGATCACTCCAAGGGGCCGCGGCTGGCCCCTGGCTACCGCTGCCGCTGGAGCTGGCGGGCGGCTTGAAGCTGCGGTGCAGCACCGGTTTGGGCGGAAATTGCTTCACCGGCATGTCTTTCACCACTGGCGTCATGAACTGGTTCCAGGCCCAGGCCGCCTGGCTGCTGGCGCCACCGGTTTCATGGTTGTTGTCGTAACCGAGCCAGATGCCTGTGGTGAGCTGGGGGATCGTGCCAATAAACCAAAGGTCCCGGGCCCCTTCTGAGGTGCCGGTTTTACCGGCCACCGGCCGATCGGTTAAGGCGGCCGCCCCGCCGGTGCCACCGCTCACCACCCGTTGCAGCATCCAAAGCATGGTGTCGGCGGTGTCGCTATCCACGGCACGGCGGCCCCGATCGCCGGCACTGCTGCGGCTCCAGAGCAGGTTGCCCTCCGGACCGGTGATCGTTTCAAAGGGCGTGGGGGACACATAAATACCGCGGTTGGCGATGGCCGCATAGGCGGCGGTCATATCCAGCACCGTTTGCTCGTAGGCACCGATCGCCAGCGGGTAGAAGCGGCCCAGGGGGCGGGTGATGCCCAGGGATCGGGCCGTGGTGATCACCTGGTCAAAGCCCACCTTGCGCAGCAGCTGCACCGCCACGGTGTTGAGCGAGTTCTGCAGGGCATCGGCCATGGACACCGCCCCGAGGTAACGGTCACCGAAGTTTTTCGGGCAATAGTTGCCAAAACACTGGGGCGCATCAACAAATACCTCCTCCGGCTTAATACCGGCAGCCACCGCCGCGGTGTAGGTGAAGAGCTTGAAGGTGGAGCCAGGGGAACGCAGGGCCTGGGTGGCACGGTTGAACTGGCTCTTCTCAAAATCCCTACCGCCCACCATCGCCCGCACCAGACCGGTGCCCGGTTCCATCGACACCAAGGCCCCCTCTAGGTCGCCATAGGTGTTGGCATTGATCACCTTTTGGGCTTGGTTTTGCCAGTTGAGGTTGAGGCTGCTGCGGATCGTGAGTCCACCCACCTCGAGCTGCTCTGGGGTGAGCACCTTGGGCAGTTCCTGGGCCACAAAGCTGGTGAAATAGGGAGCCGCACTGTTCCAGTGCTTGGGCAGGGCAGGCTTTAGATCCAGGGGCGCCCCATTGGCCCGGGCCAGCTGGGCATCGTCAATAAAACCCGCCTCCCGCATGCGGCGCAGCACCACCGCCCGGCGCTCCAGGGCCAGCTGCGGGTTCACCAGGGGCGAATAAACCGATGGGGCCGGCGGCAGACCCGCAATCAAAGCCGCCTCGGGCAGGGTCAGCTGATTGGGGGATTTTGAGAAATAAACCCAGGAGGCATCTGCCACCCCGTAGGCACTGGAGCCCAGGTACACGTAGTTGAGATATTGCTCAAGAATCTGCTTTTTACTGAGCTGGCGTTCGAGCTTGAAGGCGAGGGCCGCCTCCTTGAGCTTGCGCAGCAACGTGCGGTCTTGGGTGAGAAACACCACCCGGGCCAGCTGCTGGGTAATGGTGCTGGCCCCCTGTTCCACCGAACCACGGGTGAGGTTTGTGATCACTGCCCGGCCAATGCCCACGGCATCAACCCCGTTGTGCTGGTAAAAACGCCGATCTTCCGCAGCAATAAAAGCCCGTTGCACCAGCAGTGGCATCTGGCCATTGGCCACCTTTTCGCGGGTGGCGGGGCCGAGTTTCTGCAACACCTGGCCATCGGCCGAAAGCACCGTCACCGTGCCTGGCCGGCTGAAGGTGCTGATCCTTCTGGCATCGGGCAGCGTGCCATCAAGGCCCTGGATCAGGGCCGAGCTGCCGGTGGCGGCCAGGGTGCCGGCTCCAGCCGCCAGCAGGGCAGCCAGCAGCAGTTTTTTGCGGCGCCGGGAGGGTTGGGGGGCTGGGGTTTGGGTTGGGGACAGGGGCAACGCTTCAGCCCCGGGGGGGAAACATTCAGAGAAACCTAGCTGGCACCACCAAAGCCACTGTGGCCAAGGGCCAGTGCCGTGACCAGCATGCCAATCACCAGGAATGGCTGGGCACTGGCTTGGTATTTCACATCAAATGCCACCGGGTCGCGCAACAGCCAGATGTCTTGGAAAGTGATCTGGGGAACGATCAAAAGCACCAGCAGCACGGCGGCGAAATGCTGACCCAGCAACACAAGAGCCACCACCATGGCGATCTGGAAGATGTCGATCATGGCGGCACTGATCCAGCTGGCCCGTTTCACGCCAAACACCACCGGCAGCGATTGCAAGCCCAGGGCCCGGTCCCCCTCCACACTCTTGAAGTCGTTGACCACGGCAATGCCCAGGCCTGCCAGGCTGTAGGCCAAGGTGAGCAAGGCCGTGGCCCAGCTGAGCTGGCCAAACAGGGCCTGGCCGGCCCACCAGGGCAGAGCGATGTAGCTGGCGCCAAGGGCGTAATTACCCAGCCAACCGTTCTGCTTGAGCTTCAGGGGGGGGGCGGAATAGATGTAGCTAACAAACGAACCCCCCAAGGCCAGCAGCAGCAGCACCGGCCGGCTGTGGCCGGCCCATTGGTCGAGGCCCCAGGCGACGCCAAGACCGGCCAGCAACAGTACCCAGATCTGCAGCTTCACCTGCCAGAGGGCAATGGCCCCGGAGGGGATCGGCCGATAGGGCTCGTTGATCGCGTCGATCTCGCGGTCGTAAAAGTCGTTGATTGTTTGGGTAAAGCCCGCCAGCAACGGCCCACTCATCAGCATGCAGGCCAACGATGCGAGCACATCGCTGCGGGTCCACTGGAAATGACCACTGGCCGCTGCCCCACACAACACCCCCCAGATCAAAGGGATCCAGGTGACAGGCTTCATCAACTGCAGCCGCAGTTTCCAAATATTTGTGCTGCCACTGGCCCCCTTCATGCCAAGGAGCTGGCGGGCAGCACCGCCTGCGGTGGTTGGGTTATCGCTCAACGGTTCAGGCTCACACGGGGGCGATTTCATCTTCAAAGAACCAGTAGCTGCTGCCGTCGCCCAGCTTCACCTCAACACCCACGCCACTGCCGTCGGTCATCTTGAAACCAATGACCTGGCCTTGGGAATCGGTGAGCAGCAGTTTCACCAAAGGTGCGGGGATGCGATCCCTTACCCGGGTGATCTTCACCTGGGTGCCAATGGTGATAGCTGAAGGGGTAGCAGCCTTAGACATCAACGACGCTGACTGGATTTCCGCGGCAACCCTACCAGTGGCCCCATGCCAGCCGCGCCCTCGGGGTGGCACCGTTGAAGCTGCCCCTGAACAGTCCCGTGGTTGCCAAGCGGATCATCCCCTGCCTCGACATGGCCGCCGGCCGGGTGGTTAAGGGGGTGAATTTCGTGGGCCTCCGCGACGCCGGCGATCCGGTGGAGCTGGCCTGCCGCTACGACGCCGCCGGCGCCGATGAGCTGGTGTTTCTGGATATTGCCGCCACCCACCAGGGCCGCGGCACCCTGGTGGAGCTGGTGGAGCGCACCGCCGCCGAGCTGTTCATTCCCTTCACCGTGGGAGGGGGCATCAGCAGCCTCGAGGGCATCACCGCCCTGCTGCGGGCCGGCGCCGACAAGGTGAGCCTTAACTCCTCGGCGGTGGCTGATCCGCAACTTATTAGTGCCGGGGCGCGCCAATTTGGCGCCCAATGCATCGTGGTGGCCATCGACGCCCGCCGGCGGGCCGGGGGCGGCTGGGATGTGTATGTGAAAGGCGGTCGCCAGAACACCGGCCTTGATGCCCTGGCCTGGGCCCGCCAGGTGGTGGCCCAGGGCGCCGGCGAAATACTGCTCACCTCGATGGATGGCGATGGCACCCAGCAGGGCTACGACCTGGAATTAACGGCCGCCGTGGCCGCTGCGGTGCCGGTGCCGGTGATCGCCTCCGGGGGTGCTGGCCACCTTGATCACATCGCTGCGGTGCTTTCCCAAACCGGGGCCTCGGCGGCCCTGCTGGCCTCCCTGCTCCATGACGGAGTATTGACGGTGGAAGAGATAAAGGCAGATCTGCTGCGCCGGGGGTTAGCGGTGCGACCAGTCAATGGGCGTAACCATTCGTTACGGTAAATACGAAGTTTTAACGATTGCTTTCCATGCTCCCGGCGGGTGCCAGCTCCCTTTGGCCCTCACTGATTGGGCTCACCATGGTGGCCCTAGTGGTGGCCCTGGTGGCCTGGGCTTTGCAGTTGATGCAGGCCGCCAATGACCGTCAGGAATTTTCGCTGATGCTGGCTGGCTGCATGGTTTGTTGTGCGGCCGTGGGCCTGGCCACCGTGATGGTGATCACGGTGATCGGCCCCGAGGCCCCCTTGGTGCACATTTTCCAGGCAGGATCAGCGGCAATGGCGGCGGGAATTCAGTGGTGAAACCTGGCGCCTCAGCCGCCAATCCTGCAGCTAATCCCGCCGCCGTACGCGCCCTGTTTGATGCCATCGCGCCGCGCTACGACCAGCTCAACGATCTCTTCAGCCTCGGCCTGCACCGCCTCTGGAAACGCCAGCTCGTGGCCGAGCTAGCCCCCAAATCCGGGGAGCGGTGGCTGGATCTTTGCTGTGGCACCGGCGACCTGGCCCTGCTGTTGGCCGAACGCCTGCGGCCCGGCGGCCAGGTGTTGGGCATAGATGCGGCGGCGGCCCCCCTGGCCCTGGCCCAGCGGCGGGCGGCCCAACGGCCCTGGTTGCCGGTGGGCTGGCTCCAGGCCGACGCCCTGGCGGTTCCCCTGCCAGCGGAAAGTTTTGATGGGGCTGTGATCGCCTACGGCCTGCGCAACCTCGCTGATCCAGGGGCCGGCCTGCGCGAATTACGGCGGCTGCTCAAGCCCGATGGGCGGGCGGCCATTTTGGATTTCAACCGCACCGATGGGGCACCGGCCCAGCTGCAGCGCTTTGCCCTGCGCAATCTGGTGGTACCCCTAGCCAGCCAACTGGGTTTTCAGAGGGAATACGCCTATTTGGAAACCAGCATCGCCCGCTTCCCCAGCGGCGGTGAACAGCTGGCCCTGGCCAAGGCGGCTGGCTTTAGCGGCAGCCGCCATCGGCCCCTGGCGGGCGGGCTAATGGGGCTGCTGGAGCTGAGTTGCTGAAGCTCAAATTTTTTAAACTGAAATTAGCTGAGGATTGGGGGATTCAAAGGTTCAAGGTGAGTTGGATTGTGGTAGCAAAGACACCTGGGATATTTCCCCTGGCACCTGGATTAATGATCCACTGCACTGAAGGTTGCAAGTTCAAGGTGGGATTTAGCTGGATTTGATAGCCCACTTCCACCACCCCTTCATAACTTTGGGAAGGGGAATTAGGCGGTGAAGCGGAAACTGACGGCAAAAAGCCTGTTTTACCCAGACCCACCATGAATACGTCAAAGGGGCGGGAGGGAATAAGGCCTTGGCTTACAAAGCCAGCAGACACAAACACCGGAGTTGGATCAACATTGGTATTGAAGGAATAGTTGCTGCCTATCCAAAAACGGTGGTCCAGGCCAAGCGGTAGGCCACTATTGAAGCTAAGGGTGCCGTTCAAACCGCTGCCATCTTCGCTGTAGCTCGTGCTGTATCCCCCCAACTGCAGCACCCCCGACGGCAATTGGCTCTGGATTGCCCCAGGGGTTTGGCAACTGGCGGTGCGGCGGGTGTAGCGGTTGCCGTTAATGCAAACCGGCAGGGCAGTGCCTGGGGCTGGGCCTAGCCAATCGGGGGAATAACTAAGTTGCATCAACTGCACCAAACCAGTTCCCCCCACTGTGATCTGGGGGTTAACGCCAAAGATCTTGGCAATCGGCCTAGTGGTAGCCAGATCAAACAAGCCATAGCGCAAAGAGAGATCTTTGCTGGGCTTGATCTCCACCACCCCACCAACGGCGGCCAAGGGATTAACCGGTAGATCATTTATAGAAATATTCAGGGTGTCATTCAATGTGGAGTGGATGTAGTAGTCGTAAATAGGGGAATAGATGAAATCAGGAATAATCGAAAGGATGCCGCCCTTAAAACCAAACCAGCCATCGCCACTGCTGCGGCTGATCTGGGCTTGGGTTAACCAGAGCCCTAGGGGTAGGGCCACCTGTTGCAGGGGCAGGGCGGCGCCAATCTGGCTGGCATAGCTGGGATCACCGTTGTAGAGATTGATGCTGGCATCCACATGCCAGTGGTCCCATTCACTCCATTTACTTTGATCTTTAGCCAGGCCAGTGCCAATCGACAAACTGCCAACAACCTGCTGCATCCAATTGGTGGTTTGCCGGCTGCCCCCATAGGGATTTCCCATCGGCTCCGCCTGCAACTGAACCCCGAGCTGGATCCAATCGGGCAGGTCGAATAGCTGCTGCAAGGTGAGCCAAGGGGCCGCTGGCTGTAGCGGCGCTGGTGGGCTCGGCGGGGTGTCGGCTTGAGAGCTGGCTGGGGCGCTGGGTTGAGGCGACTCTGGAAGGGGTGCCGCAGGAATTGGCTCGGCAGGGAGCGCCTCAGCGGGGATTGGGCTCTGGGCATCTCTGGCCTGGGCCTGGGGCGACAGGCCCAGGCCCGCAAGCATCAGCCACCAACCCAGCAAAATGCCGTGACCCATGGCTTCAGCATTAGAAAAAAGCTTGGACAGAATAAAGAACACGATTGCCAGACATCACCGCGAGCGGTCAGCTTGGGTTTCTGGTCAAGCAATCACAGCCTTATGCAGCCCAAGTATGTCACCTGGATTACAAGGTGGTCCATCGGCAGACAAGCGAAAAACTTTCCCTAGCGTTCACTGACTGGTGCCAGCAATAAGGTGCCATTTCGAATGGGAAGGAATGAGCCGTCGTCAACACCAACTTCCTCAGCAATAAGCCGGTTCATACTATTATTTAACTCGAGGATAAGCGCTTTGTTGGCCTGGGGATTAATAGCTAAATTCTTGGTTTCGTTGGGATCATTGAGAAGGTCGTAAACCTCAAGATCATTATTTGCCAGCAGAGCTTCCAGGGTGGTTGGGGTATTGAACGCATTGGGGGCGAAATAGCGCGAGAAGCGATATCTACCATTGCAGATACTGCGGATGCCACAACGATTATTGAGATCAGGCTTATCTTTCTCTAGCAAGGCTTTCAGCTCTGCTGAAGATGATCCCGCTATCACCATCGCAGGGAAAATGCGTCGCGCCCATTTCGCATCCAAATACGACATCATGTTGTAGCAAAACAATGAAGCTGGCCGAACGGAGTTTGGCCGAGCCAATTCAGGTCGCCCCAGTAAGCCCGAGAAGTCTTTGCCCTTAAGGCCCTGGGCCGCAGATTTCTGGCTGGCCTGATCTTTCCCAGTAAGACCAATCAGTGTGGGCACCAGGTCAATCTGCGAGGTGATTGCAGCGCATTCTTTCCCACCTTGATAGGCGGGATGAACAATCATCAGCGGGATATGATTTTGCTCACGATAGGTGCAATTGCCTTTGTCGCGCATTTGGTGACTGCCGCCTAATTCACCATGGTCTGCAGTGAAAACGACGATGGTGTCATCGGCAAGACCATTGTTATGGAGTGAATCCAAAACCCTTTGAACTTGGCGATCGCAATCCCGGATTGCATTGAAGTAATAGTTTTGAAGCGCACGCCAACGTCGATCCTCATCCGGCCAATCCCCAAACAATACATTGTCCACGTCTTGATATATCTTCTGGGCCTTAGGGCGACCGACTTCATCGAAGGGTTGGTGACGGGTTTTAGGCAAAGGCACTTGATCCCAACTCTTTTGATAAATCGCGTTATTGGGCGTGCGGGCAATTTCCATAACATTGGCCTTGCCTTGCACATCTTGATTAGGCAAGTCTGAATTAAAATAAGTAGTGTCGTGGGGATTAACAAAATTGACCGCCAAAAACCAAGGCTGCTGATTGCGTTTCAACTCCTGGGCCTGGCGCCGCAACCACGCATCCGCGATGGCTGCGGTTCCATCGTCATAGGTGTAGCCACCTAAACAGCTATCAATCAAGTCACCTACCCCAAAGAAATCCTTAAATCCGTAGGACTCCATTGTCTTGTTATATTCAGCGACTGGAGCATCAAACGGTGTTTTAGTTTTATCTAAATTGGCCGACAAGTGCCATTTACCCTGGTAACTGGCATAATAGCCAAGCTTACTTAAGCGATGGCCAATGGTGGCAACATTTATGGAAAGGTCGGGCTGCCAGGGCCAATTCAGCAGGTCAAATATACCCGAGTGCTGAATATGTTGACCGGTGTAAACAGTTGACCGTGCCGGTGAACATACACAAGCAGCCGTTTGGTGATTGGTAAATGTGATCCCATGGGCCTTGATCCATTCCCTGGCCGGCACAGGAATGGGCCAACGGGGAAAAAACCTTTCCTCATCAACAAGAATGAATAATATGTTGTAGCCCGCAGGGGGCTTGCCCTTTTGAATTACTCGCTTGGGGCCGGATTTAAGCTCCAGACCATCCGCCCGTTTTGGCAGCAATTGACTGGCCATTGCAGCAGCACCAGCGGCCAGGATCGCCCGCCTTGCGGGGCTAGGAATGGCATCGGAATTCATATGCAGCATGGATTGCAAGATTTCCAATCAAAATACAGTGGGGGTTGCCACGGGGCAAGTTGCCAAAGGTGAACGGTTGACTCCCATTGGCTAAAATAATCTCCGATTGACCCTAAAAAAGCTGCCGGTATAACTGGTTACTTGAAGCCTCTTTGCAAGCAAATATAGACTTCTTAAATCAGACCTATTTTAGTATTAGTTTGCTGTATTCACAAAGACTGTTTACCAATAAAAGATCCCCCCGCTGCCCCCAGGCCCTTGGGGGCCTGGGCCTGGGCTCCAGAAAGAGGATCTACAGCCAAATCCCTTGCCCCATCTGGGCTAGGCCCCCTCAGATCACAGTCATCACCGATCATCTGTTTAGTCAGCGTTGAGAATGGCCGCTCGAGCGGTCGAGGGGCCCCCATGCATTTCCAGGACATCATCCAGACCCTCAACCGCTTCTGGGCGGACCAGGGCTGCCTGATCCTGCAGCCCTACGACACCGAAAAGGGGGCGGGCACCATGAGCCCCCACACGGTGCTGCGGGCGATCGGCCCGGAACCCTGGGCGGTGGCCTATGCCGAACCCTGCCGCCGCCCCAGCGACGGCCGCTATGGGGAAAACCCCAACCGGGCCCAGCATTATTTCCAGTACCAGGTGCTGATCAAGCCCTCTCCCAACGGCATCCAGGAGACCTATCTGGCCTCCCTGGAGGCCCTCGGCATCCGCGCCGCCGACCACGACATCCGCTTTGTGGAAGACAACTGGGAATCACCCACCCTTGGGGCCTGGGGGGTGGGCTGGGAGGTATGGCTTGATGGCATGGAGGTGACCCAGTTCACCTATTTCCAGCAATGCGGCGGCCTCGATTGCCGGCCGGTGTCAATCGAGATCACCTACGGCCTCGAACGGCTAGCCATGTATCTCCAGGATGTGGAAAGCCTCTGGGAGCTGCATTGGGATAGCCGCCGCACCTACGGCGACATCTGGCTGCCCTTCGAAAAGGGCCAGTGCACCTACAACTTCGAGGCCTCTAACCCCGAACGGCTCAAGCAGTTATTTGAGATCTACGAAGCCGAGGCCCGCGACCTTTGCGCCCGGGCCCTGCCGGCCCCAGCCCTCGACTGGGTACTGAAGTGCAGCCACACCTTCAACCTGCTGGAAGCCCGCGGGGTGATTTCCGTGACCGAACGCACCGCCACCATCGCCCGGATCCGTCACCTGGCCCGCCAGGTGGCAGAAGCCTGGTTAGCGGAGCGGGAGGCCCTGGGCTTCCCCTTGCTCCAGCGGTAACACCGGCACCGCCGGGGCGTCGGTGGTGTTGCTGCAGAGGTCCAGCACAATCCGGGCGGGCACCGTGCCGCCCCCCGGGGTTTTCCAGGCTTCCCACTGGCCGTCAATCCGCCAGGTTTGGCGCAGGGTGTCGCATTGCACCGCCACGGCGGTGGCCAGGGCCCGGATGGTGCCCACCTCTTTGCTGCTCGGTTTCACCAGGGTGATGCGCACGCCGCCGGGGTGCAGCCGCCAGCCTTTCCAGTCGACGGCGGTGCCCCCATACCAACGCCAACCGGCCGGGTCCACCAGCAATTGCTGGGCCCGGTCGCGCCGTTCGGCGGCACTCATCAACAGGGCGGCGCTGGCCTCCTTGGTGGCGCCATCGGGGCTGGGCAGGATTGCCGCCGCTGGGGCGACCGGGGGGCTCCCGTTCAATTTGGCTGCGGAGCCAGAACCACCGCTCGGCAATTTCAAAACACTGCCCACGGCCAAGCGTTCGGGCTGAACGCCGGGGTTTAACGCCAGCAGCGCCGCCAAGGACACCCCCTGGCGCTGGGCGATTGCCTCGAGGGTGTCGCCCGCCTGTACCACCGCAATCGGCCCCGGCGGCGGCAGTTGCAACACCGTGCCCACCGCCAAGCGTTCGGGCTGCACCTGGGGGTTCAACTGGCGCAGGGATTCCAGGGATACCCCCTGGCGTTGGGCGATCGCCTCCAGGGTGTCGCCGGCCCGCACGGTGACCGTTGCCGCCAGGGCCGCCCCCGCCCAGGGGGCCAGCAGCAGGGCAAGGGCCATGGGGCCATGGGCTCGCAACCAGCGCGGCATGTCAATAATTCGGCGGTGGGCGCCGGAGCACAGATCGCTGAACGCTATCGGCTGCTCCGCAGCCGTCCAGCGGGGAACCCTGGCCCTTTGCGGCATCGGGATGGGCCGTTGGCGGCGCTGGTGTTTGGGCCTGGCCCTGGGGGTTTGTTTACTGAGCTGGGGCTACTGGCGTTGGCCCCGGCCCGGCCCCCTTGATCCCAGTCAGCAGCGCCCGGGGGCAGCAGTGGTAGTGCGGGGCGAGTTGCTCACGCGGCTGCAGCCCCTGGCCGGCGGCGGCTGCAGGGGTCAGTTGGCCCTGGAGCTGCCATACCAGGGCCGCACTGAACTCTTACTAAACCCCTGCGCCAGCAGCGCCCAGGCCTGGCGCGAGGGCTGGCGGCTGGAGCTCAGCGGCGCCCTGCAACGGCCCCAGGCAGCCGCCCATCCGTTGCTGGGCGATGGCGGCGCCCGCCTGGCCCGCCAGGGGGTATTCAGCCGGCTGCTGGTGGCCGAAGCCCGGGTGCTGGACAAACGGCAGGGGCCCGTGGCCCGCCTGCGTCAACACCTGGCCGATCGGCTGGTGGCGGCGGCCGGTCCGGAGCAGGGGCCGTTGCTGGCGGCCCTGGTGATGGGCAGTGCCGTGGTGGAGCTACCCAGCGCCCTGCAAGCCAACTTCCGCGCCGCCGGGCTCAGCCATGCCCTGGCCGCCTCGGGCTTCCACCTCACGGTGTTGTTGGGGGTGGTGATGGCCTTGGGCCGCAGGGCGCCGGCGCCGTTGCGGCTCTGCGCTGGCCTGGGGGCAATGCTGGTGTTCCTGCTGCTGGCGGGCCCCCAACCGTCGGTGTTGAGGGCCCTGGTAATGGGGGTTGCCGCCCTGGCAATCAAGCAAACGGGGGAGAAAAGTCGACCGCTGGGCCTATTGGGCCTCAGCCTCGGCCTGCTGCTGCTCTGGCAACCGGCCTGGCTGTTCGATGTGGGCTTTCAACTCAGTGCCGCCGCCACCGCCGGCCTGATCCTCACCGCCCCCCGGCTGCAACAACGGCTGGAGGCTCAATGGCCAGGGCCCTGGGCGCCAGCGGTGGCGGCAGCCCTGGCGGTACCCATGGCCGCCAGCCTCTGGACCTTGCCCCTGCAGCTGCTGCACTTCGGCGTGGTGCCGCTCTATGCGGTGCCCGCCAATGGGCTGGCCAGCCCCCTGGTGACCCTGCTCACCCTTGGTGCCATGGGCAGTGCCCTGCTGGTGCTGATCTTTCCCTGGCTGGTGGGGCCGGCGGCGGCTTTGCTCCACGGGCCTGGCCAGGTGTTGCTAAGCCTGGTGGCGGGATTTGCCCAGCTGCCGCTGGCCCAGCTGCTCACCGGTCGGCCCAACCCCTGGCTGGTGGTGCTGTTCAGCCTCGGACTGCTGCCCTGGCTGCTACCGCTGCGCCGCTGGCGTTTGGCGGGGCTGGGCCTGATCACGGCAGCAGTGGTGGTGCAGCTCCATGGCCTGCTGGCCGATGGCTTGCTTTTGGTGCATCAACCGGCCGGCAGTTTGTTGCTGGCGCGCCACCAGGGCCGCGGGGCGCTGGTAAGCAACCAGGCCGATGCCAACAGTTGCCGCAGGGCGGCCCGCCTGCGCGAGGGCCTGGGGGTGCCGAGGTTTGATTGGTTGGTGTTGCTAGATCCGGTGGCCCCAGAGGACCCCGGCTGCTGGCAACGGCTCACCGCCCACCTGGCCGTATTACCCCAGGGGCACCTAGCGAGCCCTGGCCTGGGCTTCACCAGCCTGGATTTAGCTGGGGGGGCGGCGGTGTTGGAGGTGGGGGCCCAGCGCTGGGGCCTATTTCCCCATCCGGCCGGTGAATTGCCGGAGTTAGCACCCCCAGGCCTGCGGGGAATCTGGCTGGGCCATCCCCCCCGCCGCGGACGCCAAGGGCCCTGGGCCCAGTTGGCCCAAGGCCGTGAGGTGTGGGTGAGTGGCCTAGCCAGTCGCCAGCAGCCCAGGCCCACCGGTTGGCATTTCACCGGCCTGCGGGGCTTCCTGCAGACCCCTTGACCGGGGCTCGGTAAGCTCTAAGGGTTCAGGCCTGGCCTGGGCACTGGAGAGGTGGCTGAGTGGTCGAAAGCGAACGACTCGAAATCGTTTGAAGGGAAACCTTCCGTGGGTTCGAATCCCACCCTCTCCGTTCTAAGTCAATCCTGAGACGGTTCAGACCGTCCAGGAATGACTCTGTGACAAGGTTTCTCGACAGGTTGCTGTCTCATGATCGCGCCAGTGATGCCATTGGATCCAGAATTTTTTGGGTGAAAGATTATGTGAGATGAAAAGCGTTATTACGTGAAATGCAATCGCTATGGAAAGCTTATTAGTGCTTAGCGCCATAAATCCTGCCCCTTGGAGAGGCAAATAAGCAGAATAGATGGCATTCAGGCACAACAGGAAAAGGGCATAACCTAGGAGCGCCTAGAAGTACTATATGCATCGGAAACAGAGGCAATAGACCAACAAGATCTAATGATCCGTCATTTTTACCGACCGGTTAGTACTATTTAGAAAGGTTGACCATATGACAAGTACAGCCAGACACGCAAACGCCAATCCTTAGACTAAGCAAAACTACTTTTGGCGAGTATAAGTTCCAGCGGCAACTACGCTTTCATTTGCATTTACATGGCGGTAAAATACTTCGATCCTATTTGGGGTTACGATCTTGCCGTCAATAAAACCATCCTCATCAACACCTGCAAGTGACTTACCATCCACCCCAATCACCCAGGCAAACTTTTCGGTATATCTGGGTGATTTAAATACTCCCAAGACCCTGCGACCTTCCTGCTTTTGAATTGTTGCTTCGGCAGTTAGAGTTGTAATTTCTCCAGCATGATGTGACCTATTGCTAAAATTAGTTCCACGAAGCAGAGTCGCGCCCTGTGTTTCTACTTTCCAGGTGCCAACTAGGTTTGGAATTGGAGAAGTAAAGGCAACCGACTGTCGAGTTGCCAATGAATTAACTAAAAAACTAGCACCAAGCACGGCGCACAAAAGGCCTGCAGAGCGAAAGCTTTTATTCACAGGTAAATCGCCAAAGACGTACCATCGGATGTTAGGTTGATCTAAACGAGGAATGGATTATGTGTAATATTTCAAAATGAGGCAAGGAATTTTCAGCAGGAAAAGTGAGTGTTTATTATTAGATCAACCCCACAACTCCAACCCAAAACCCGCCAGTGCTGCAGCCCTCCTCAAGCAGCAACTTGCAGCAACCTCCGCAGCGGGTGCTTTGGATGCCGACTCCTATGGTTCTGATGCCACTGCCGAGCAATGAAGCCGGTCTCCATCGGCAGCGAGGCGCAGGGAGACCTTGATGGCACTACCACTGGATGCCTGAGAACCTTTGACGCTGGCCATAGTCATGAGGCTGAACCTCTGAGACTTGCCGCTGCAATTATAGTACTAGACACTGCTTATACCTGCTTATGTGCTGTGGGTTTCAGTACTTGTGTAGCGTTTTCTCCCTCTTGATCTCCCAGGGTGGAATCGCCGTCCTCACCACTGCTGGATGCGCTGGATCACTTTCTTCATCAGGTGGTTGGCGATCCAGAGATTGAACCGAAGTTCTATGGCGCCACCACCCCAGAGGAGATTGTCTCCTTGGCAGTTAATCAGGGGATTTTAATTGGGGCGGATGATTTCCGTGCCCTGCTCAGAAGCGGCAGTACCCAGTACTGGATTGCCTGCGGTGATCCCAGTAACCCGATCAAACACCTACAGAAGATCTTTAGCGTCTAATCCTAGACATCCAATATCAAGTGCTTTCTTGAATCAGGCAGAGATAGGTGCTCGTCAGCGGTTGTGCCTGCCCGCTGTGCTGTGCCTACTGCGGGAGCGTTGCTTGAGCACCCAATCACCAGGAGCACGAACACCAAAGCGCAGTTCAGCATCAGTGGATAGGTGCGCCGGATGGGGGAATGGATCTGGGCATTCTGGCGTTAGGGATACCAGAACTTGTTTGAGTGCTTCTGAATCAATGGGCGAGGTCATCAGCAGGATCGCTTGCCAGGTCTACTGAGTGAATCGAAGTGAGGATGGCAGTGGATTTCGCCAGGGCGCACCAGAAGGCGACCTAAGCAAAAAATCATCCTGTTGCCATAAGTAAGGGGATTTTTCTTGCAATCAAAACTTGATTCCATTAACAATATCGCTTAACCTGCCATTCGGGATTGCCTTTGCTTTGTGTGAGGTGAATGATATTCTCCAGATCCTGTTCGCCCTGCCATTTTAGCTCAGCATTGATACCAAAATTGGCGGACGATTGATTGTTTAACTGCATTAGATGTGTTGCTGCAAATTCTAGTATTTTCAATGCCTGGGGGGTCTTGGCGACCCAGCGGTGATGCTTGCTTTCGCTTCTTATCTCTATTTCAAGTTCGTTGCTTACTAGATCTAGAGCAGAAGGATCATCAATTAACTCTTCTCTGTTTAGGTCGCCATCGCCATGAGTATCAATATAAAAATATATGCTTCCATTGACCATGGACGCATTGAGTATGCTTTCGCTCTCAATCTTGGCAAGAAGTTTTTTGTGTTCTCTGGTCAACTCTTTGCTGCGGTCATTATCGAACTGACTTGAAGAATCAGGGCGCTGAGAAGTCATGACTATTGATTGGGTTAAAAGGAGTGTGACAGTGAGATTCCGCCGACACCAGCATGGGTGGTCCCCTGTGGGATTTCTTTCGTAGGGCGCTGAAGGGGTAGGTTCCTATGAACATCTGACCACTTAACACTTAAATCATAGCACACAAAGAAAAAACTGGAGCGTCGTGCACTGAAAAATTGGCATAAGTGCCACTGGATCTCAAATGAGATCAATAGGCGGCGACCAGTGCGGGTTCTTGCTGCGCTGATGCCAACTCCAGCGCCAGGCCATCAAGAACGGCATCCTGATTGACCTTGATAATCGCTCCAAAGCGAGCATCAAACACTTGAGCAAAGAGAGCAGAAAACGCAGTGCTGGCAGTGGTGGCAAGGAACTCAGCGGCGAATGCCCAGTGCTCCAGCATCACGGCAATAGAAATGCGACCATCGGCAGCAGCATCTGCTTGTGCAACTCCAGCAGAGAAAGACGTTGCCAAATTCCATTTTTGTGCCACGAAATAATTGGCAAGGACAGTAGCCTTAACCCAATTGCAGAAAATGCATAATTAAGTGACTGTGGAAAATTTGATGTTATTTTTAGGTATATTTAAAAAAACCACCAGTGGTAAGTGTTGATATTCTTGCTTGCTTTGATTTATTGCTGTGGTTGAGCACTGGGGATCAAGTTTCAGAGCGCCTCAACTTTGATCAGTCAACTGTCTGCAGAAATTTCAAGAAGTGCTGCGAAGTCTTTTCGCTGGAATATTCTAGACAATCGGGAGAATACATTGTATCTGGCAACTTTGAATTATTAAATCTAGAGCGGAAGGTTCATCAGCATGCTCGATGGAGTAAAGGAGGTCAATTAAGAATTGAAGGCATGTTTTGGTCAGGCAGAACTTATTTGACGCAACCCATAGAGAATTTTATTGCCGGAAACCATGATTTCATGGCGGTTTCTCAACCTTTATCTCTTTTGAGAGATCGAGTTATTGATGCCTGGATCGCTCCATTCCCCGATTCACCTAATGAGGATGATCCTGAATTGCTTTCGATTCATTTAACTCGCTCTCCATGCCTTCTTGTTGCCGCTGAATCTCATCCATTGTTTTCATACAAAAAGCACTTGAGTATTGATGATTTGGTGGAATATCCATCATTATCCTTGCCGCATGGTGCATTCCCAGTCTTTGAGGCCTATGCCAAAAAAATAGGTCTCTGGAATTCTCCGTCTCGCATACTGCGTTACAAGAAAGAGAAATGGGAAGGAAAGACTGAAAATGAGTTAACGACTTCGTTTTCTTCAGTCTTCGCCCTTGACATGTTTGCAGACAAACAACGCATACTGCCCATTAAGTTAGAACAAGAATTTGGAGATGTACTTGTTGTCAAAAGAGAATATGCATACCACCCAAGATTTCTTGAATTGAAGCATACTCTTCTGGATCGATTAAGACCCTGGACGAAACTACATCCAGAAATTCGTATTTTCCAGTAGATATAAAGGACACTGCCGCAAGTGCTGGCGTCCTCCTGGTGGCGTTGCTGCTCCTATAGGCACTGTTTCATGGGTACTGCTGACGCTGGTTGTCTGGCGGATCTGTAAGACGATTAGGAAATAGTCGTTGGTTTAAGATTCCCGCCTGCACGGAGCAAGGAGTTTAGACGCCAGAATCCGATGTCAATAACTCGACGTCATTCGTTTTACATGCCCTACATCATACGTGAAAAGAAATTGCTATTGAGGAAGGTGTTTCCACCAGCACCCACGAACCATCAACTCTGCAACAGGGATATCAAAACCCGCCTCCTTGGCAATCTCTACTATTGCCAATGCTTCAGCATCGCTTGCCTGCTTGAGTTTCTCTTGAATAGAAGTACTTGGTTGCAGGAATTGCAAGAATTCAATCAGTTGATTTTTGCTCACTGTTGATGAAAGTTCCTGTACATAGATCAAAGCATACAGGATATTTTTGATGATTGGTCTGCGTCACCTTGCTTATCTGTCCGATTCATCAGGGACTGATACCCGAGGGTGAGCACTTAACCAAGCGATGCGGTCAGCGGGTTGCTCGGCGGGAGGAGGTGATTGGGGTGTGCGCTAGGTGATTTTTGTGCTGACCAATGGTTGATGAAAGAAAAGATGTTGGTCGCTTCCGACTCAACCCGAAGGACTTTCCTACACGCATTGACCTTGAGGTCCCAGAAGAGGTCCTTGCCTACCTGCAGCGGATCAGCGACAGGACAGGTCGATCCATCACGAGATCGCTGCCGCCATGGTTGCCCAGGGCGCAGAAGTCTTCGATCCAGAAGAGTTTGATCTATAAGCAGAAATACTGATGAACTCCTGCTTCTCTGCTGTATTGTGATAATGCTAATCTGGAATGGTGAGGCGCATGAATGCCTCTTCAGGGATCAATAAGGACACAGGAATTGAGAATCAGTTTAATTCTCCTCAGCGGATCACCATCACGGTGCCTGCTATGACATTTAAGAAACTGACAAAGCGTAGTTTTGT
This sequence comes from Synechococcus sp. UW140, assembly GCA_943369595.1. Lineage (GTDB taxonomy): Bacteria > Cyanobacteriota > Cyanobacteriia > PCC-6307 > Cyanobiaceae > Synechococcus_D. The sequence goes on along the minus strand of CALRNU020000020.1, from coordinate 4,782 downwards.
TGAAGGGAGATCTTTAAGTAATCTTGCTGCTTTTCTTCTAGAGCAGAAACTCCAAGCAGACACCCAGGATTGAAAATACTTTTCCTGTTGGCATAGAGATTCATTGATATTGGATTGTTCCACGCCTCACTTGCTTGAAGTTCTTGTTTAATTTGCGCAGATGTGTCATGACGAAGTTTAACATCGTTATTGCCATTGCTCATGACTTCAAAGCGAGCATCAGGGCGTTGGAGAGGCGACCATCAGCAGCAGTATCAAAGGATTGCTGCTCCCATTGGCAGACATGGTTGCAGGGGGAGGCAACCACCACACTTCTGAGAGCATGGAGGGTTGTCAAAACAAAGGTGGATGAATCGGAATTCATGGCCTGAACCTCTGCGGGCTAGTTGAACGCTGGGATTATAGCATTATACACTAGAAGCAGGGCGCCCAAGTTCTCTTTAGGTGTGCTGAGTGCTTGAGATATGGTGTACTTATGGCAAAACAAGTGCGTCTGACCGTCGCCAAGGCAATTGCCAAGGCCAATCTGCGCCGTGCCGAGGCAGGGGAGAAACCAATCACCATGAATGCCATTGTCACTGGGATTGGCGTTGCCGCCACAACCATCACCCACCTGGCATGAACCGATGGGAAAGGGGCAACAGCACTGTCAATGGATCTAGCATCAAAGATCGTGACTGTGCTGGATTGCGGCATTGAGGATTTGCTGGAGGTGATTGATAATTGACAGGCAATCAAAAATTGCCAAGAGATACCTTGAAAACACCTTCCTGCTTCTATCGTTATTTTCAGACCAGATGGGAAATCCTCTTCTTTGTTTTAGTTTTTACCTTATTAGGTTTCCAGGTTTTTTCCTTTTATTTTGATACCCAGTCTTTCTCTGATCATCACGGACTAATTGCTTTTTTCGTGGAATTTGTGTCCTTTGTAGCTACAAGGCTGAGCTATATTACGCTACCTTTGATCCTCTTGCCACTTGTCTATCTGTTCTGCCGCAAGAATAGACCTGCTTGGGCGCGACCGTATTTAGATTTCTTGGGAGTCTATGTCATCTTTCGATTGGTTATCCAGTTGATTGGCTGAATATTCTTGTTTTTGACTCTGTAACATCACGGTTTCTTTTGATCTCGCAAGTTTTATTCTTCTTACCTTATTCACTCCTGATTTGGGGTTGGCTCTATTGGCGACTAGATACATTTGCCAGGGCAAGCAATCGACCGATATTTCATCTTGATTGCGAAGGTATCGCGCCACCACGCCCGATAGACTATTTTGTCGCTTCATTTTCTTCGGTTTTTTCTGCTTCAATCAATGCAGTAAAAGGGAACTCTGCGCGAGCAAGAATACTGATTCTTTTTCATGGATTTATGATTTATGATGTTATGGGGTTAACTCTTTCCAGGGCGGTTGCGCTTGTTCAAAGTCGCTGACTGACATGGAAAGATCTTTACATCTTGTTGCGATGAGTTGGGAACACATCTAGCGGTAGATTCCCCAGTTCCCCATTGCCTGCTTCGGGTGTGGCGAAGGTAGCGGAGTCAATCAGTGAGACTGGTCGCTTGGGCCCAGCCTCGACTGCTGGACTTCGTCTTTCCCTTTAGACACCACCTAAAAAACACCTTCAAATAGTAGAGTGGACGACTGCTTCACTGGCACAAATGCCCACCACCCCCGCTCGCTGCGTCAACTGCCAAAACTTCCATGGATGCCAGCGGGGTTCTGGCATTTGCAGGGTCTGGCAGGCACTGCTCCCCACTCAGGTGGCATCTAGCAACCGCTGTGAGCACTGGACGGCAGCATCAGTCAGGTAGAAGCGCAACAACTGGGTATCTATGGCGATGGTTGTTCTTGTGCCCAGAATTCCTCCAGCGCCTTTGGCACAACCCCGATCAGGGGCCGTGCCAGATTCAATATCTAGTGGATGCTTCCGGCCAACCAGACCTGAAGACCGTCAAAGACCAAGCCAAATAGACCACGTTGGAAGTATCCCCAGTTCATCTCTTTTTCTCTTTAAGAATTCTTGCAGACACATTTCCTTCTGGGTCAACTCCTTCAAATGTGGGCGGCAACCACACACGAACAATAAGCAACAGTGCACAAGTTGCCAAAAATAGGCATAATGCGAGCATTTGTTGCCAATCAGTTTCCAGTACACCATTCACTATTACCTCCCTAAGAACCGATACAATTGCTATCTCCACTGAAACTCCAATTGACACACGCTGCTCCTGCAGGTAGATAATCAAGAGCCTAAAAAGCTCTACCAATATTAGAATAAAGAGGATGTCTGCCGTGATCTCGTGAAATTGCGGCGTTGTAAGTAGTGATTGGAAAATATTCTTTAGTTGCAATGCCATTACGCAGAACAAACCCATGCACAGTGACACAGCGATGAGATCCTGAACGGCCTCCAGCGATTGCACAATTTGGCGCCTGCGGAAGAATTGGTGCCATGACTTTGACGAAGGACTTTCGCTATTATTCAAGTCTGCAAGTCCTCTTTCCAGAGTAACATCGTAGGCTTGCGGGATTGGCGTGGTATCTGTCATTTACCTAACTTCTGGAGTACCTTCTAAACTATAGAAGGTGCTGAAACCAATCTAGCGTCACTTTCATATGAGTAAATGATCCTCGTCATCAGGCGCGATTATGGATTACCATTTTCGATTTGTATTCGCATTGCCTAATTATACTTAAAACAATTATTGGTTTCAGTAATCTTGAGCGCCTGACAGAAATCACCCTCACTCAGTGGTAAAGCAAAACGCCCTTCCGCAAGGTTCTGTCGACCCATAAAACCTGAATTACCCCAAAGACTGTGGCGACCAGGCCAAGCTTGACGAAACCATTGTCAGCAGGGACAAAATGTCAATTTTGTTTTTATATCTGCCCCAATGCAATATTCCATAAGATTTCGGAGGATTGAGCTGTAATTCCCGCAAGTCCTTGAATTTAGAACAACTTAACCATCGAGACCCTGGAAATTGTTGCAGAAATTAACAATACATGCTATAATAATTAAGCAATCAAGAAACATCAATGAACTTCAAAATCATTGAAATTGAATTTGATTTCAGCGCTGACAATAACGCTAACACCATCAGCGATAACGACAAAAAAGAACTTATAGAAGACACCATCAGCAAGACCTGGGAGGCAGACGATGAAGTGGATTTACAAGAGAAGATTAGCGATACCACGGGATGGTTCGTTATAAAAATGCTGTCTTGCAAAGTTTAAACATAGATTGGTGATACTGCAAAAAAGATGTAAGCGGAGACTGTGTTCCCAATGTCGTTTTCTGTATCCCAAAGCAATAATTAATAAGATTTCCTGAATCAGCAATAGACATGATCTTGGAAAACTAGGGAATATTGCTTTGATCCAAAGAGCAGGAGTAGTGGTTACGAACAATGTCTCCGCTCAGCGGAACAAGAGTGGCTGCCGCCAAAGGTTCTTAAGTTTGGTGTGATTGGCCACGCCAACACCTCAATGCTGATGCCGATGACGGTGGTGCCCATCGCTGACATGGGGATGGGCGTGGGCAATGGGTTGGTGCAGGTGGGGATGGGAGTGCCAAAACGGACGGTCTGTTGGCACACTTACTGCCTCACCATTCGGATGCTCATGGGCATGGTGTTTGTCTTGATCAGATGGGGCATGTAAGTGCTTGTGCTCATGCCACATCTCATCGTGGCGATGCCAGTGGGCATGGTCTTCATTGAGCAGCAGGGCAACGCCGCCAAGCATCAAGACGCCAGAGGCGATCAGGTTGGTGCTGAGTGCTTCCTTGAGGGCAAGTACAGAGAAACCTGCTCCAACAAAGGGTGCCGTAGAAAAAATGACGGATTCCCTAGCAGCGCCTAACTCTCTTAATGCCAGTAGGTCCAACCAAATGGAAAGTCCATATCCCACCCCACCAATCATCAGGATGACCAAGACCTCCATGGGGTTTGGGAATCTTGCCACTGTCAGTCCTGCCACCAGGAGCATCGGTACAGAAGCACCCACTGACTTGAGTAGGGCGATCTGCAGCGGGTCCCTGATGCTCAGGCGCTGACTGATGTTGTTGTCAATGCCCCACCCAAGACACGCCAAAGCGATCAGGACTGCCCCATGAAGGGTGTTCCCAGTAATGGTTCCGCCCCCGATGATCACTGCCCCAGCAAGGATGAGTGCTGCTGCAGTAACACCCTTTCTGCTCAGATGCTCCCTGCCCACCAATATGGCAATAGCCATCGTGAAGATTGACTCCAGGTTCAGCAGCAACGATGCAGAACCCGCTGAAAGAAATGCCAAACCGCTTACCAGGCAGATCGGAGCAGCGATGCCGCCAGAACCAGCGGCGACCCGGTTGAAGTCATGGTGCTGATCAACGGGGCGCTAAGACCAAAAGTCATTGCAGCGAGCAAACCTTTGGTCAGTCCTTGGCGCTGGTGGTACATAAACCCAGCGTAAAACCATTGCCCACTTTTGATCCAAGTATTTGCAGACGCCGGCACTTGACCTTCCGCCCCAACCTGAGTAGTACTGGTGTACCTGCTGGCGACCGATGCCCACTGCTCGCCCTGCTGACCCTGGCACCGTTGAGGAATGGCACTACCTGGGGCCTCCTGAATAAGGCCAGACCAGGTGCGCCGCAATGGATCTGGGCAGTTTCTGGCGGTAAAATGTACGCAAATAGGGCCATTTGTGCCCAAAAGCCGCCCAGGGTTTTCCACATGTATCGGCGCGAGCATCGTGATCAGCTCTCGTTCAAGGATTTCTTCCTGCCATTTGGTG
>CALRNU020000019.1:0-59071 GCA_943369595.1 Synechococcus sp. UW140 | reverse complement strand
CAGGCTCCCTCTGGATGGCGCTCAGAACTATTTTGCGGATTGAAACAGAAGGATTGCCCGTCACTGCATAGCCAACAAGTGAGCTTCCTGCACCCCTGTTTCTTGGCTGGAATCAAAGCGACTCGCTGGAAGCTTTTTCAGGAGTCCCTATTTATGATCTTGAGTGCCTCCTTTTTCGCCTAGCTCCACGTAGCTATCCGCCATAAACATTACATCACCAACAAGATGCTTGGCACCAGTTGTACGTTCGATAATATCTTTAAATTGCTCTGTGGTAACGGAGCTAGATAATTCTGTGAAGGTTGGCAGGCCAAGCTGGAGGCGCCAGAAGTAATAGAAACGATCACCATTGATCAGGCGAGTCATCTGGTCTGAGAAAATCGCATCAAAAGTGGAACCAAGCTGGCCCAAGAACACATGCTTTTCAGCCAAACCGCCGTTCCAGGCATCAATCAATTCAAATCCCTTGTCTGCGGCAGCGCCAACTCCCATAAACGCCGCTGCCTTACTAGACGCATCGGCCGAAGACCAACCCAGCGACTCCACAACGGATTTATCTTGTTCACTTAAATCGGCAAACTTCGTGCCGGTTCCAAGTTTAACTACAACACCTGCCTTGGCTATATCACCGTCAAAAGTATAGGCCGCAATAAAGTTTGCCAAAGACTCTGGGTGGAGCAAAGCCTTACCAAAATCATTCCAACTCTTGTAGGCTTGCAGGCCAGACTGCAATGCAATCGTCTTATCAATCGTTTGCTGCAGGCGGCTATCGCCTGGATTCAGGGAAAGCTTGGCCTGCAGAGAGGCCACTTCACCCGAAAGGCCAGTACTCAATTGACGCCGCAGATTATTCAGGGTGGGCATGCCAAGATCCCTGCCCCGGGCGATATTGATGGCTGCGAGATCCTGCGGTTGGCCTAGCAGTTTCTTCTGCAGGGCAGGGGTGAGAATCTCATCAATTTCATTCGCTGCCTGGCGAGTCATGCCCTGGGCAATCGCCTCCGGGCCCACCTTGGCAAAGCCATCGGGATTGAGGAATGCCTGCTCTAATGCATAGCGGGTAATCGCCCCTGTAAGACTGCCATCTGGGTCTAGGGTGTCGATGGTCTCTCGTAATTGAGAGTGACCAAAGCGGAAGGCCATCTGGCTATAGTCAAGGGTTACATCCGCATTAACGGATGAGTCATACATAACAAATAAAGGAATATTGGGTGAAATTCCCCGCGCATATTGATCAATCGCCACATGCTGATATTCGGTTTGGTTAATCAGCAGAGCCGCCTGGAACATCTTCTCCTGATTCCAGCTGATATCACCATTGGCATCCTTAAAGTTACCCAAATCATCAACGCCTTGACCGGCATCAACTTGCCAGACATGGGCTGCGGTATGGCTGGGGTCCGCCAATTGCTGCTGGCGGATAATTTCAATCAGGTTATCAATTTGCCAATTGTGATTTTCATGCCAAACGTGGTGAATAGCTGTTAATCCAAAATTCTCATTGGCGCGGCCATCACCGGCCACATAGTGATCACCAATGCTCCGCAGCAGGATCTCATTTACAATGGCCGGATCAGCACCACTTACCGGATTGCCCATGAAATCAACATAATCACTGATGGTGCCGGTGTAGTTTCCAAACAACGTCCCCAATGGTTGCAAACCAGTGGCATTAATATGGGCCTCATCAAGATGGGGCAGCATGTCCGCAAGTAGCGTGTGCCCCGTGTACTTTGCCTGCCCACCAGCTTGTAGGGGATCTATATCAATGACATGCCCCTGGCCATCACGAACTCGCACATTGCCGATATCTTCCCAGCTGAGGTCATCACGGCCAGTGGCACGCAGATAGGCCCTAAGTTCATTTAAGGTGGGCAATGTCGAGTGAATATTGACTGAGCTGGAGCCATCCGGATTAATCCGGTCATAGCCCTTTGCTAGAGATTCACCATCAAACAGTTGCATCCCCTGCTGCCATTGGCCGGTGCTTGGATTTTTAACCCAAGTTCGCAGCAAGCCAGTAACTGTGTCATCAGAGCCATAGGTTTGACTCTGATCGATATAAGGGGAAGTATGGTTAATATAATCTGGATTAGCTGGTCCCACCACATCATCGGCAGTTCCATAAACCCCATCCAGCCCTGGGCTTTGGATGTCATCGGCTGTTCGGAACATGCCATCCGCCCCTGCGGCCTCAGGGTTATTCACCGTGGCCCTGGAGATACTTAGCTTGGTGACCCCATGGGCCGGGTCATACATCGGATCAGTGGGATCCAAGGGGATATAAACCTTGGCGGCACCTGCAGCCGTTGTATTGCCACCCTTGCCAATAAAGTCAAGGCCATGGTCAAAGAACTGGCCAAACAATACATTCCAACCTGTCAGGGTTGGGTCACCCGACAAGGTATTTAGATTGCGCGTAAAATCCTCAGAAACAGTCTGTGTGGTGCCGGTATTAATATCCGTTAGCTCATAGGTGATGTGATCCGTAAACACAGCACCGCCAGAGGCATCATCCATGCGCTGGAGCGCTTCCTGGGAATCAATTGTCTGAGAAATCATCCTGGGGGTGTAGTCGTACACCGTCAGGAATGGGTTGGCATAGCGCTGGGATAGGTCAACAGCACCCGGGGCACTGATCCGGGTGCCATAGGTGGAATCTTGCACAAGGGCTTTCTGTTCAACCGTCATCGCCCCCCAAAGGGTCCTGGTCTGGGCCGGGTCAGGGGCCTGGCCAGCGGCTTGAACACCATCCAAGGCATTTACGGCCGCTTGCAAATCCGCTGATGCCTTGGCACGCAGACGCAAAGCCGTGTTGCCAAAGTCGTCGGGCGTGGTTCTACTGCTCGACGTATTTTGGCCGAGATAATGTAAGTAGTCGGATAAGCTATTTCTTGCAAATGGACTGAGTGCGGAGCCCCATGAAGAAGCACTTGGAAGCGAGATATTATTAAAAAGCCCCTCAACGTTGCGCACACCAAAAGGCTCGGCAATACCTGCTGCGGTATTGCCTGCCGGTGTTACCACGGCCGGCAGATACTGCGCCCAAGAGCTTTGATAAGGATCAAAGCTCCCCAGTTGCCCCAGCTCCACTAGGGAGCCATTGGGGGCCGAGTAGCCGTAGATCTTGGTGCCATCTGCGAGATATCTAACCACTCTGATGATCGGGACACTGACCTGGGACGAGAGAAATGAAAGGTCGCTGGTACTGATCTCAAAGCTCTTCATTGGAATGCTCGACCTAAGGCCAGAGAAATTTCCCTGGGGTTCTAACCTCTGTGCAAAGAAGCGTATGGCGAAATATTTACATGTGCAGTGAAGGCCCCTCGCACTGATGCCGGCATGCCGCAATTGCGCGGCATAGGCTTAGGGCCAGGTAGCCAAAGCTTCATTTGCGTTTGCTGATAAATGCAGGCCGGGTCCAGGGTGCCGAAAGCCGCAGCGATCTATGTACTTTCCAGATATTTATATCGTTCCAAGCTAATCTCGATCCCCTGGCCAATGGAGTTAGAACTACTTATCACTGACATCCCAGGGAATAAGCCACCAACTAATAATGACCAAGGGGCAGAAATCATTCAATTAGACCTGGCGATTTAGAAGTGATCAGCAAGATGATCAGCCAGGTGGTGAGCTAACTCTGCAACTGATCCAGCCAACGCTGCTGCTCGGCGGCATTCACCGCAGCATTGCCTTGGGCCCCAGCATTGCCTTGGGCCGCAGCCCCCACCAGCCACACCCGCCGCCGGGCCCGGCTCACCGCCACGTAAATCAACTGGCGGCGCACCTCCTCCAACTGGGGCCAGTACACATCCGGCGCCACAAACACATCGGTAAAGCTGCTGCCCTGGCTGCGGTGCACGGTGAGCACGGCGGCGGGCCCCAGCTGGGCAAAGGAATCCCGCAGCAGGAAAAACTGACGCCAGAGCTGGCTGCGGTCCCGGCCGCTGGCCAGCTTGGCCCGGCCCCGCAAATCCGCCAGCACCGCCTCCAGCCGCTGGCGGCCATCACTGCCGGGGGCGGGGGCCAGCCGCAGTTGCAGCTGGGTTTCGCCAGCTTCCACCGCCACCCGCAGGGTTTCGATCACCGGGGCATCAGCGATGCCCAGCTCGGCCAGGTCACAGCGGTCGGGGCTGACATCGCGCACCAATAATTCCCGGTTGGAGCCGAGCACCAGGTCGGCCTCCTCGCCATTGGCCAGGCCCTCCTGGCAGGCGGCCGCCATCACCGCCGTGCGGCTGATCAACACCTCCCCCGGCAGCACCGACAGCTGGTCGGCCATCTCCCCATGGAGGGCCCGGCGGGCGATGGGCACCAGCCGCTCCAGGGTGCGATTGGTGAAACAAAGCAGCCGGGCGTGGTCGGGATCCAGCCGTTCACTGCTCAGCCGCAGGGCCGCCTGGGCCTCGGCAATCCATTCCTCGCGGCCCACCACCGCCACCCGCCCCTGGGGCCCATCAAAGGCCGGCAGCAACGGCGGCTGGCTGGCCGGCAAGCCCCCCTCCCGCAGGGCCGTGGCCAGGCGCAACACCGGCCCCCCATGGCGCACCACCTCCGTGAGCTGGTGCTGCACCGCCCGCCCCAGGGCAAACACCGGACTGCGCTCCTCCCCCACCGGCGGCAGCTGGGCCGGATCGCCCACAAACACCAGACGGGTGGCGTAGGGATGGGCGCATTGCAGGATTACTTCCAGCAACTTGCCATCCACCATCGAGGCCTCATCCAGCAACACCAAGCCCAGGTGTTCCAAGGCGGTGGCGGTTTGTTCGGTGGGTTCGCAGCGCTCCTGCTCCTCCTGGCGGCTGAGCTTGAGCCGCAGCAGCCGATGGATGGTGGAGGGATACCAGGTGGGGCGCAGGGCCTGGTCCGCCAGGGCCTGGCGCAGCACACCCACGGCCTTGTGGGTGGGGGCGGCCACGGTCCAGCAGAGGCCGGCGGCATCGGCCAAGGCGAGGAAATGGCTGGAAAGAAAGGTTTTGCCAGTGCCCGCATAGCCACTGAGCACCAGGGGGCGGCCATCGGCGGGCCCCGCCAACCACCGCTGGAAGCCGGCCAGCGCCTCGGCTTGGCCAGGGGTGAGGGGTGGGTCCCCCGGAGCACCGATCTTGGAACTGATCAGGCGACCCCCAGCCAGCTGCCCAGCCGCTGGGCCAACTCCAGGGGGCTGCCCAGCAAGGCCAGGCCCGGCAGGGCCACCAGCGGCCCGATCAGGCTGCCCACCAGCACCTCCAAACGGCTATGGCCGAGGCTGGTTTTCAGCGGCGGCTGGCCCTGGCATTCGGCCAATGAATTAAGCCGTTCAGCGATGCGGCCCGCCGCCCGGCGCACGCCACTGGCGTCGTACATCACCACAAAGGCGACGGTGGCGGCGAGGGCAAATAAGGGCGAATCCAGCCCCTGCTCAAAAGCGATCGCCGCTGCGGTGCCTGTGACCAGGGCTGAATGGCTAGACGGCATCCCCCCGGTTTCGATCAACACCGCCGGGCGCCAGCGGCGGTGCCACACCAGCTCAATCAAGAGTTTGGAGAGCTGGGCCAGGCCACAGGCGGCCAGCCCCCAGGCCAGGGGGCCATTGCTGAATAGGGCCTCCACCGCAGGATGGCTCATCGGTCCCGGGCGGTGATGTACCCGGCCAGGGCCAGCAGGGGTGCCGCCTGGGCCTGCCAGGGGGAGAGCACGGCGCAGGCCTCCTGCACCAGGGCCTCGGCCCGGCGCCGGGATTCCTCCAAGCCCAACAATTTCGGGTAGGTGGTTTTGTCGGCGGTGAGGTCTTTACCGGCGGTTTTACCCAGCACTTCGCTGCTGGCGGTTACATCGAGGATGTCGTCGATGATTTGAAAGGCCAGGCCAATGGCCCGGGAGTAAGACCGCAGGGCGGCCAGCAAACTTTCCTCTGCCCCGGCCACCAGGGCACCGCTCAGCACCGAGGCCTGCAGCAGGGCACCGGTTTTATGCAGGTGGATGTACTCGAGGGTATCGAGGTCTACCGCCTGGCCCTCACTGGCAAGATCCACGATCTGGCCCCCCACCAGGCCCGGCGCCCCGGCCGCCAAACTCAACTCGCCAATCACCCGCAACAGCCGCTCGGCCGGCACCCCCGGACTGCGCAGGGCGACCATTTCAAAGGCGCGGGTGAGCAGGGCATCGCCGGCCAGGATCGCCGTGGCCTCGCCATAAACCTTGTGGTTGGTGGGCCGGCCCCGGCGCAGGTCGTCGTTGTCCATGGCCGGCAGATCGTCGTGGATCAGCGACATGGTGTGGATCATTTCCAGGGCCGTGGCCGTGGGCAGGGCCAGCTGGGCATCGCCCCCCGCCAGTTCACAGCTGGCCAGGCAAAGGATCGGCCGCAGCCGTTTACCACCGGCCAGCAGCGAATAACGCATGGCCTCCCGCAGCGATTCCGGCCGTTCCGGGCCCAGGGACTCATCCAGGGCCCGTTCCACCCGTTGGCGACCGGCCTCCAGGTAGGTCTTGAAATCAAAGCCGGTGGCGACCACAGCGGTCATGGGGGAGCAGGCACGGGCTTCAGATCCGAGGATTCTCCCCCAAAGCCGGCGAATACAGCAGTTGTTGCAACAAGCCGCTCAGGGTTCGCCATTAAGGGGCCCCTGGGGATTCTTCTGTTGCTGCTCCTGGCGCAGGTCCCAGGGCCGTTGGATGCCACCGGGCTCAGCCCAGACCCCCAGCTGCTTTTGGCGTGCCTGGGCTTCCGCGGCGCCATAGGGCAAGTCATCGCAACGGCCGAGGTAACCATCGTGCACAAACAAGAAGCCCTTCTGTAACAACGGTGGGGAGACATCCTGGCCATCGCGGCGCACCACCGCCACGATCCGGTCATACACATCCCGGGCGCGCATCTCCACGGTGATGGCCGTACCCAGCGGCAATTGCTTGGCCAGGGCCTGCTGGGCCGCCGTGGCCCAGGGCTCCTGACTCTTCTCCGGAGTATCCACACAGGCCAGCCGCACCCGCCGCTCCCAGCGGCCCAGCCGCACCCTCAACACATGGCCGTCCTCCACGGCCACCACGGTGGTTTGCTCCTGGGGGGCCCGCTTCACCGGCGCCGCCGAGGCCAGCGAGCCGCCCAGGGGGTAGGCCAGCAGGGCCATGCAAAGCAAACGGGGCCCAGCCCAGGCAAGGGAAAACTTCTGCACAAACAGCCCCATGGCGATCAGAAGGAGGGCAGCGGATTTGCCAAATCATGGCTACGGGCCCAGGCCCGCACCGTATTAAGCAGCAGCATCGTCACCGTCATGGGCCCCACTCCGCCGGGTACGGGGGTGATCGCCTGGGCGAGGGGTTCCACCTCCGCAAAACGCACATCGCCGCAAAGCCCCCCTTCCGGGCGGCGATGGATGCCCACATCCACCACCACGGTGCCGGGGCTCACATGCTCGGCCCCGATCAAGCCCGGCCGCCCCGCCGCCACCACCAACAGCTCCGCCTGGCGGGTGAGGGCTATCAAATCCTTGGTGCGGGAATGGGCCACCGTGACGGTGGCATCGGCCTGCTGCAACATCAAGGCCATCGGTTGACCCACCAGGATGCTGCGGCCCACCACCACGGCCCGGGTGCCCCTGAGGGGAATTTCCGCAGTCTTGAGCAGGGCCATCACCCCGGCGGGGGTACAGCTGCGAGGGCCGGCCTCGCCGCGCACGAGCCGACCGAGGTTGAGGGGATGCAAGCCGTCGGCATCCTTATTGGGGTCAAGGGCCAGCAGCAGGGCCCGGTCATCAAGGCCATCGGGCACTGGCAATTGCACGAGGATGCCATCCACGGCGGGATCGGCATTAAGGCGGCGCAGCTCCGCCTCCAGCTGGGCCTGGGGGGTGTCGGCGGGTAGATGGGCGCCAAAGCTGAGGGCGCCGATGCGGCCACAGGCCTTTTCTTTGTTGGCCACATAAACGCCACTGGCGGGGTCATCCCCCACCCGCAGCACCGCCAGGCCCGGGGGGCGACCGGCCTGGGCCACTCCGTCCCGTATTAGTTCGGCCAACTGGGCTTCTAAACGGCTAGCAAGGGCGCGGCCATCTAGAAGAAGGGCTGCCATGGGGTTTGAAGGGGCTAGCGTCAGTCTGGCGTCTGGCCTGCGTTTTGCCCCCTGCCCTGCCCCAGTGGCCCCAGGCCTGGTTTCGCCGGGGGCAACGGCTCTGGCGCCAGTTTCTGCGCCACGAACGCCCCCATCGCCTCCCTGGGCGCTGGAATGCCCAAGCGGGGGTGAGCATTGGCCTCGCCTGCATGCTGGTGGGCTTGCTGTCGGCCTGGCCCTGGCTGGTGCAACCCACCCTGCGGCCGGGGGTGCCGGCCCCCTTTGAAGCCCGGGCCCCCGGGGCCGCCACGGTGGTGGATAGCGAAGCTCTGGAACAACGGCGCTCGCAACTGGGGCCGCGGGTGCAGGTGCAAATCACCGACCCCCAGGCCAACAAACAGCTGCAACAGCGCTTGGATCGACTGCTCCAGGAATTAGCCAGCAGTAGCCGGGGCCATGAAAAACAACTGACGCCAGTAAGTGTTACCCCAAAGGAACAACTATTTCTAGAAAGTGCTGGCCCCCAACAACTAACTAGCTGGGGAAACCAGTTGCGTTTAGCCCAGCAACGGATGTTGGCCCAGGGGGTGGTGGGCAGCCTCGCCAGCGGCCAGTTGCTGCAGGCCAGCTGGCTGCAGTTAGGACAGCTGGAGGAACCAGGCCGCAGCCTGGGGGCAAAGGTAATAACGCGATCCCTGCAGGGCAGCACAAACCTGCGCACCGACAACAGCCTCACCCAGCTGTTACTTAATGACCTGATCAACGAAACGGGGGTACCAAAGATTCAGGTGCGGGCCGGCGAAGTTATTACGCGCCGGGGGGAACCCTTAAGTCAGCGCTCCTACGACGTGCTCGATCATTTCGGCCTGATCAGCCGCCGGCCGGCCCTGGCCCAATTCCTGGGCAGCTGGCTGGAGGCGGTGATCGGCTGTGGCCTGCTGGTGATGATCTGCAGGCGCTGGAAACCAGACCTGGAGGCCCCCCAGGCGTTGCTGGTGCTGGGCAGCCTTGGGCTGGTGCAGTTTTTCAAGTTGTGGTTTGGGGCGGCCGCCAGTCCGCTGGCTTTGTTAGTGCCCCCCAGCCTGCTGCTGGCGGAGGGGTTGGGGCCCGCCTGCGGGCTGGCCTGGCTGGCGCTGGCAACGCTGCTTTGGCCGGTGCCCCTGAATGCGGTGGCCACCGCCAAGTTGGTGGTGGCGGCCGCGGTGGCGGCGGTGGCGGCGCTGTTGGCTGGCCGCCAGCGCTCTAGGGCCGAGATGCTGCAAAACGCCGTGTTGCTCACGGTGGGGGCCCTGCTGCTGGAGGCGCTGCTGGTGCAATTACTGGGCCGGCTGGCGCGGCCCCTGGGGGGGGAATTGTGGTCGGAGGGGGTGCTGATGGGGGGCCTGCTGCTGCTGGGCCTGTTGCTGGCACCGATCATTGAAAACCTGTTTGGCCTGGTGACCCGGTCAAGGCTGTTGGAACTGAGCGATCTGCAACGGCCCCTGCTGCGGCGCCTGTCTTCCGAGGCGCCGGGCACCTTTGAACACACGCTGATGATCTGTGGGCTCGCCGAGGAGGGGGTGCGCGCCATCGGCGGGGATGTGGATCTGGTGCGCACCGGGGCTCTGTATCACGATGTAGGCAAATTGCATGCGCCCCAATGGTTCATTGAGAACCAGAGCGGCAGCAATCCCCACGACCACCTCGATGACCCCTGGCGCAGCGCTGAAATCATCCAGGCCCATGTGGATGAGGGCCTAAAGATGGCCCGCCGCTATGGCCTACCGAGGCCGGTGGCTGATTTCATCCCTGAACACCAGGGCACCCTAAAGATGGGTTACTTCCTCCACAAGGCCAGGGAACAAAACCCCAAGGCCAGCGAAAAGCCTTTCCGCTACCGCGGTCCCACGCCCCAATCCAGGGAAACGGCGGTGTTGATGTTGGCCGATGGTTGCGAAGCGGCCCTGCGGTCCATGGCCCCCGAAACCTGTGAAGCCGAAGCCCGTGAAAGCGTGCGCCGCATCCTTCTGGCCCGCCGCGAAGATGGCCAATTGGCTGATAGCGGGCTCACCACTGCCGACATTGAATTATTAGTGCGCTCTTTTGTGCAAGTGTGGAAACGCATGCGCCACCGGCGCATCCCCTATCCAATTCCGGCCCGCAAGAGATTCGGCGACTGAAGGTAAAAGATAGCCATGGCTTAGATCCACTTAATTGCTCTGCTGGCTGTCTGCTGGCTGCTGGCTGCTGGCTGCGCAGATCACAGCAATGTCGTATCGATCAGTGGCTCAGCAATTGCCGGTCTGATCCAGCCTGGGCCATCTGGCCTTGGTCCAGCTAGCTTCATCCCATGGCCATTGCCCCCTCCCCTAGCACGTTCGAGACCCTGCGGCAGCAGAGCCATGGCCGCTGGCTTGCTGATCTAATTAGCCGTCTGGAAGCCCTGGTGGCCAGCGCCCCCGGGGCTACGGATGGGCAGCTAGAGATCCTGCTGTTTGGCTCCCGTGCCCGTGGGGATTGGGATGGCTTTTCCGATACTGATCTGCTTGTGGTGGCCCCCCAGCAAGAGTGGGCGGAACACTGGGCAGATCGGCTGCTGGATGCTGGCCTAGCCCAGGATGTGGTGGCCCTAGGGCAACAAAGTTGGGAGGAAATGACCACTTCCCCCTCCCCCCACTGGCGGGCGGTTAAGGCCCAGGCCATTTCCTTACTGCGCTTACAGCCATGAACGCCCGGCCCCAGGCGTGGCTGAGCCAGGCCCGCAATGATCTACAGCTGGCCCAGCTCGCCCGAGACAACGGTTTCCTTGCCCAGGCCTGTTATTTCTCATCCCAAGCGGCAGAGAAAGCGCTTAAGAGCGCCATCCTTGAGCTTGGCCTTGAACCTCCCCACACCCATGTGCTCGGCGACCTACTTCAACACCTTCAGGGGGCTGGGGTAGACACGAGCCCCCTGCAGGCGCTGCCCCTCAAGGCCTTGAGCCGCATGAGTATCACCTCCCGTTACCCCATTGATGCCACGCCGCCGGCGGAACTATTTGATCCCTTTGAAACCGATGAGGCAATCAGCCTGGCCGCTGCGGTAATTGAAGCCATTGAGGCATTGAACTGAGGCATTGAACTGAGCCGTTGAATTGAGCTGCTATGCCCTTTGGCCAATCTCTGCTGGCGCCGAGCTCCTTTGCCCACTGCCTTAGCCCAACTCCGTAGCATGACTCCATAGCCTGGCTCCATAGCCCAGCCTGCTCAGCCGTGCCTCTCTTGAATATGACCCTAGTCATTTGACCCTAGTCATTTTCCATAGAGTCAGCAGAATGGCAAACCAGAAGCCGGCCATTGGCCGGGAATTAGCCCAATATTGGCCGGAAATTATCTAACCATTAACCGAGCACTTCCCAGCCATTAACTGAGTACTTCCCAGCCATTAACTGAGTACTTCCCAGCCATCAACTGGGCACTGCGCAGCTATCAAATGGAAACTACCTAGCCAACAACAGGGATTACCTGGTTGTTCACTGTGTGCTTTTAACTATCTACTAGCTTGAGATAAGTTTAAGATCAACAGCACCCCCTTCACACACAGCCCTAGGCAAGCTCGGAGGCATCTTCACACACAGCTCCAGGCAACTTCAGAGGCAACTTCGCACATAGAACCAGGAAACCTCCGTTGCAACTTGCCCTTAAATCGCGGGTGAAGTATAGGCATTTTTCAATATGCCCTTGAAACACCTAGCCGCTTAGAATATCCTACCCACTTAGAATATCCTCCCCATTTAGAATGGCCTCCTCACTCAAAATAACCTGCGCATTTAGCACAAACCGCCCATTCAAAAAACCTCCCCCGATTAATACTTAGTGAACAATTAAAATATCCGCCCCAAGTCAAACAACACCAGATCAGCCCTTAACAGCATCCCCACTGGCGCTGGGCAAGATAAAACGCTGCAGAAACACAAACAAAACCAGCACCGGCACGATTGATACCACCGCCCCGGCAGCCACCAGCCGCCAATCAAGCGAAAAACTACTGGCCAGTTGTTGTAAACCCAAGGGCAGGGTATAGAGCTTGGGATCATCTAAAATCACCAGGGGCCAAAGGAAATCACTCCAGGTGCCAATAAATACAAACATGCCCAAGGTGATCAGATCTGGCCGGGCCGCAGGGATTAATACATTCCACCATTCCCCCAGGGGGCTGCAGCCGTCCATGCGGGCCGCCTCCTCCAGCTCCTTGGGTACCGCCAGAAAACTTTGACGCAACAGAAAAATACCAAAGGCCGTGGCGGCGTTCGGCAAAATCAAGGCCAGCAAAGTATTTCTCAGGCCCAGCTGCACCATCAACAAATAAAGGGGGATCATCACCACCTGAAAGGGAATCAGGATCGTGGCCACCACCACCGCCAGCACCAAACCGCGGCCCCGGAATTGCATCCGCGCCAGGGGATAGGCCGCCAGCGAACAAAACAATAAATTTGCCACCACACTGAACAAGCTCACCACACTGCTGTTAAGCAGGTACTGGCCCATGGGGTTCTGGGAGAACAGGGTGGCGTAGGCCTGCAGGCTGGGCTGGTGGGGCCAGAGGGCCGGGGGGCTGCTGAAAATATCTTCCGCCGCCCCCTTAAGCGAAGTGCTCAGCAGCCACAACAACGGCACCAACACCAGCAGCGCGACCAACAGCAATAGCCCCAACTGCAGGGCCAAAGACCATGGGGAAGAACGGCGAACTGTCACAGCACCGGCAAGGGCGCCTGCTGGGGATGCAGCGGTTGCCGCTGCAGGCCACTAACCAAACGGTTAATCGCATTCACAAACGCCTGGGCCGCCGCCACCACCACATCGGTGTCGGCCGCATGGCCTGAATAGAGGCGCCCGTTCTGACGCAAACGGATAGTTACTTCCCCCATGGCATCAATGCCTTCGGTGACTGATTTAACGCTGAACTCCACCAGTTCATTGGGCACATGCACCAACTGGTTGAGGGCCTGGCACACCGCATCCACCGGGCCGGTGCCGATGGCCGCCTGGGTGAGTTCGTCCCCATCGGCGGTGCGCAGGGTCACGGTGGCGGTGGGTCGCAGGTTGGTGCCACAGCTCACCTGCACCCCCACCAACTGATAACGGGCCTCCAGCTGCTGGGTGTGGTCACTAACAATCGCCTCCAGGTCGCGGTCAGTGATCTCCCGTTTGCGATCGGCCAGTTCCTTAAACCGGGCAAAAGCTTCGTCAAGGTCTACGCCCTCCAGCTTGTAACCCAACTCCTCCAACCGCGCTCGCACGGCACTGCGGCCGCTGAGTTTACCGAGGCTGATGCGATTATCACTGAGGCCAATGGTGCGGGCATCAATAATTTCGTAGGTGAGTCGGTTTTTGAGTACCCCATCCTGGTGAATGCCGGATTCGTGGGCAAAGGCATTGGCCCCCACAATTGCCTTATTGGGCTGCACCGCCATGCCGGTGAGGTTAGACACCAACCGCGAGGTTTTATAGATCTCTTCGGTGCGAACCGCCGTGAGCGGTTCGCTGCTCTCGCCATCGCGCCCCAGGAAGGGGTTGAAATAGCTGCGTCGCACATGCAGCGCCATCACCAATTCCTCTAGGGAGGCATTACCGGCCCTTTCACCAATGCCATTGATGGTGCATTCCAACTGCCGGGCGCCGTTTTTTACTGCCTCAAGAAAATTGGCCACCGCCAGGCCCAAATCGTTGTGGCCATGCACCGAGATCACGGCTTGATTGATGTTGGGCACATGGCGGTCGATGCCGGCAATTAAGGCACCAAATTCCCCTGGGGTGGTGTAGCCCACGGTGTCTGGAATGTTGATGGTGGTGGCCCCAGCGGCAATGGCCGCTTCGATCACCAGATACATGAATTCGGGATCACTGCGGCCGGCATCTTCACAGGAAAACTCCACGTCTTCCACCAAAGATCTGGCGTAAGCCACCATCTCCGGCACGATCGCCAACACCTCAGCGCGGCTTTTACGCAGCTTGTGCTCCAGGTGGATGTCGCTGGTGGCAAGGAAGGTGTGGATGCGGCGGCGGACCGCAGGCGCCACCGCTTCGGCACAGGCCTTGATATCGCCCCGGGTGGCCCGGGCCAGACCACAAATAATCGGTCCCTCCGGGGTACCCACCCGCCCGGCGATCCGCTGCACCGCATCGAAATCGCCGGGGCTGGCAAAGGGGAAGCCGGCTTCGATGATGTCTACGCCGAGGCGGGCCAGCTGCTGGGCGATCGCCAGCTTTTCGTCGAGGTTCAGGCTGGCGCCAGGGGACTGCTCCCCATCCCGCAGGGTGGTGTCAAAAATCAGTACTCGCCCCGGATCCTTCGCCATCCCATCGCTCGCGGAAACCGCGCCTCCTTCTGCAACTCTTTTTCAACTCTAAGAAGTCCCCGCCCTAGCCCTGGCGCCGGGGGCCTTAAACTGCTGCCACCGTTGGAAGTCCATGGCCGCAGGCGCTCTGGCCCTGGTGCTTCACGCCCACCTGCCCTACGTGCGCAGTCGCGAGCCCGGTTCCCTCGAGGAAGACTGGTTTTTCCAGGCGCTGGTGGAAAGCTACCTGCCGCTGCTGGGCATGCTTGAACGCAGCCGCCAGCGCAAGGGAGTTAACCCGCGCCTAAGCATGGGCCTCTCGCCCACGTTGCTCTCTCTACTCACCGATCCAGTGTTGCTGGAGCGCTTCAGCCCCTGGGTGGAGCAGCGCTGCCAATTGCTGCAACGGGCCAGCCGGGAAGAACAGCCAGCGGCAGAGCAGCTGCTCGCCCATTTCCGCCAGCAACTAAAAGCCTTCAAAGGCTTTGGCAAGCAGCCCCTGCGCGGTTTCATAGCCCTGCAAAAGGCCGGCGTCCTCGACCTACTCACCTGTAGCGCCACCCATGGCTACCTGCCGCTGCTGCGCGATCCGGTGCAGGCGGTGCGGGCCCAACTGCGCACGGCAGTGCGCGAACACGAACGCCTAATCGGCCAAGCCCCCACTGGCATTTGGCTGCCGGAATGCGCCTACTACGAGGGGCTAGACCAGGAGCTGGCCAAGGCCGGCCTGCGCTATGCGGTGCTCGATGCCCATGGGCTGCTCCATGCCCTGCCTCGGCCCCGCTATGGCGTGTATGCGCCGATCTGTTCGCCGGCCTCGGTGGCCTTTTTCGGCCGGGACAGTGAGGCCACCCTGCCGGTGTGGTCTGCCAGTGATGGCTACCCCGGGGATGGCAGCTATCGGGAATTCCACCGGGACCTGGGTTGGGATCTACCCGAAACCGAGCTGCAGGCTGCCGGCATCCCCAGCACCCGGCCCCTGGGCTTGAAGTTGCGCCGGGTGAGTGGCGGCGATCGTTCGCTCACCGACAAACTGCCCTACAACCCCAAGGCCGCCACCGAAACCGCGGCCCGCCATGCCGGCGCCTATGGGGCTGCCAGGCTTAAACAATTGCAGAGCCTGGGCAGTGCCATGGGCCGTCCGGCGTTGCTGGTGGCCCCCTTTGATGCTGAATTATTTGGTCATTGGTGGTTTGAGGGTCCTCAATTCCTAGAGCAGCTCTTTCAACAGGGAGCCGCCGCCGGACTGCAATTCAGCACCCTGCGCCAGAGCCTCAGCGGTGAGCCACAACTACAGGTGTGCCGGCCCTCCCCCTCCAGCTGGGGCCAGGGGGGTTACCACTCCTATTGGTTAAGTAAGAGCAATGCCTGGGTGGTGCCCAACTGGCATCGGGCCTCCCAGGCGATGGTGGAAGCCAGCGGCCGCGAAAAAGGCCAACAGGATCCCCAGCGCCAACGGCTCCTGGCCCAAGCGGGCCGGGAGTTGCTCCTCGCCCAGGCCTCCGACTGGAGCTTCATTCTGCGGGCGGGCACCACCACAGAACTGGCAAAGGAACGGATCCAACGCCACCTAAATCGCTTCTGGCGGCTGTTGGAGGCCCTTAAACCAGGCCCAGGCCAGAGCGATCAAGCTGTTAACAATCAAGGTGTTAAAAATCAAGCTATTAACAATCAAGGTCTTAGTGACCAAGAACTGAGCTGGTTAGAGGCAGTGGAGGAAGAAGACAACCTCTTTCCGCTGATCAAGCCCGATGACTGGCTGGCCTAAACCTTGGGCCAGGGGTGACCAGCGGGCACCTAGAAAAACTGCCAATACCCATTCTCTTATGCCAGCTCAGCCAGGGATCTCCAGAGGTGGCCAAGGTTTTGCCACCTCTAATGAAAATGACTAGGGTCAAATGACTAGGGTCATTTTCATTAGAGTTTCACTGAAAGGAGTTTCATTGGCGCCAGGCCTGAAGAGCTTCCACAAAACCAAAAGGCACCACCACCGCCCCACCCCCAACAGCCCCATCCAGCCTCCCGTGATTGCCGCCAGCGACACCTTCAGGCTTTTAGCCGGTCATCAACCGTGCCAGCAAAGCCAGTTCACGGCCGCGGGGTTGCATTAGTCCCCAACGCACCCCTTGGGGGGCCGTGGCAAACAAGCCCAGCATGGCCTCCAACAACTGCGGCAGCGGGAGCGTATTGGCGAGGAAGCCATACCACTGGTCCCCAGGAAGCTCAAAGAAACTGGCAAAAAATTGGCGCAGCTGAGCCTCGGAAAAGCGCATCAACTTTTCAAGGCCAAAGCGATAGAGACCATGCTTGCGGCGCAACTCCATGGGCCAAAGCGCCTCCCAGGCGGCGGCACTAACAGTGGTGCTAAACGCATTAGTAGCGGCTGAACTGGTCAGAGCCCCTGAATCCAACCCCTTAGCTATCGCCGCCGCCAGCCCAGGGGCCCGCCGCAGCAAAGCACCCACCATGTAGCCGGAGGCCGGATGCACCATCGATGCCGCCCCACCAAAGCCCAGCACCCGCTGGTGGCGATCGGGTAGGGGCGGATTCATCGGGAACAAACAAAACTCCTCATGCTGGATCTCCCCCACGGTCACCCCCCGGTGGGCCAGGCGGCGCTGCAGTCGATGCTTGAGCAAGCCAAATGACAGGGCCGGTGCCAAGGCCAGGGAGGTTTCCTCCACAAAAAATTGGCCGCCCCCCAGGTCCATGGCATAGAGAAAGCTGGGGGGCTCGCTACGTTCAGCGGCCGTGAGGTGATCACAGCGGTAGTCCATCAGCACAAATTGGCCCGGCTCCACCGGCGGAGCTGAGAAACCCGCCACGATTCCATAGGCGGCCTGGCTGGCCACACCGGCAGAAAACTTTCCAGGGCTGGGGCGCTGCACAAAGATCGGCTCGTGGCCACTGGCATCGATTACCAGGCGGGCCCGGTGCTCCTGGCCAGCGGCGGTAACCACCCTGGAGAACCCTGGCCCATGCTCAATGGCAGCCGCCACCCCCCGCTGCCAACCCAGGCCGCAGCGACTGGTTAGGTCAAGCCAATGCTGCTGCAGGGAATTTGAATTAAACAGGCCGTAGTCGCGGCCATGGCCGATGGGTCGGTTATCGCCCCCCTCGCCGGAACCGAAATAACTAAGCGTGTTGCTCCAGCGGTGGCCAAGCAAATGGCCAAGGCCGAGCCGATCCACTTCCTCCCCCCAGATGCCATAGGTATTTGTCCAGGCGGCATCTGGCTCCTGGGCCGCCAGGGCTTCCACCTGCAACCCCTGCTCGCCGAGGGAGCTGGCAATGGCCAGGGCGGCGGGCCCAGCGCCGATCACCAAGGCGTCAACCCTTGGGGAAGAGCTCACGCTTGGGGATCTGCCTCAGGAACTGCCTCGGGATCAGCCTCTGGATCTGCCTTAGCAATAACTGCAGTTTCAGTTACATCAACCACTGCAGTCTCAACTGCCTCAACATCAACCACCTCCTCCTCTTCCGCCGATGGCGGCACCAGCACCACCTCGGTTAGGCGGTCGCCGGAGTCGAGTTTTTGGAGGCGCACCCCGGTGGCCGCCCGCGACTGTTGGGGGATGGCATCCGACTGCAGGCGCACGATCACACCCCGCTCGCTCACCAGCAGCAGTTCCTCATCGGCCCCCATCACCTTGAGGCCCACCAGGGTGTCGCCATCGCGGCGAAACTTGATGCCGCGCAGGCCCAGCCCGGCCCGCCGTTGTAGCCGGAATTGATCCACCGGCACCCGCTTACCGAGGCCACTGGCGGTGGCCACCAGCACCCAAGGACCCTCGCTGGCGGCCGTTTCCTCGGCTTCGCCTTCGCCGTCTTCATCGGCTGCGGCGCTGTTGGCCACCCGGTCGGCCAACTCTGCCGGCAACACATCCATGCTCACCAGGCTGTCCCCCTGGCGCAGGGCCATGGCCCTTACCCCGCGGGCCGTGCGGCCCAGGGGGCGCAATTCGCCATCGGTGATCCGGAAGTGGATAGTCATTCCCTTCAAGGAACCGATCAAAACGCTGTCGCCCTTTAGTGCAAGTCGCACCCAGCGCAGGGCATCAGCCTCCTCAAGGCCAATGGCAATCAAGCCATTGGCACGGATGTTGGCAAAGGCAGAGAGGGGCGTGCGTTTAATGAAGCCACCACTGGTGAGCATCAACAGCTGCACGTTTTCTTCAAAGGCACTCACCGCCAACAGTGAGGTGATCTGTTCTTCCCGGGGGATGGGCAGCAGCTGCACCACCGGGGTGCCCTTGGCGGCCCGGCTGGCAATCGGCACCCGATAGGCGGGCACGGAATAAACCACGCCGCGGTCACTAAACAGCAACAGGCTGTCGTGGTCATTGCAGCTGATGAACAGCCGCACCCCCTCATCGCCCTGGCTCTTGGTGCCAGCCTTGCCCCGGGTGCCGCGGCTGGTGGCCTCAAACTCACTCACAGGCATCCGCTTGAGATAGCCGTTTTCAGTTACGAGCACCACTGAGCGCTCGTTGGCAATCAGATCAATGTCTTCAAGGCCGCCCTCGAGGTCGAGAATTTCCGTGCGCCGCGGCGTGCTGTGGCGTTCCTTAAGTTGCCGCAACTCGGTTTCAATGATCTCCAGCACCCGCTCCCGGCGGCGCAGGATGTCGTTGTAGTCAGTGATCTTGGCGAGCAGATCCTCATGTTCCAGCCGGATCTTGTCGGCCTCTAGGGCCGTGAGCCGGCGCAGCTGCATCTGCAGGATGGCATCGGCCTGGAGTTCGCTTAGGCCATGCACCTCAATGAGGCCGGCCTTGGCCCCAGCGGCATCCGCCGCATGGCGGATCAGATGAATAACGGCATCGAGATCATTGAGGGCCACCAACAGACCCTGGAGGATGTGATCCCGCTCCTCCGCCTTGCGCAGCAGATAACGGGTGCGGCGCTCAATGGTTTCAATCCGGAAATCGAGGAATACCTCAAGCATCCGGCGCAGGTTTAGCAGCACCGGCTCTGATTTAACCAACGCCAACATGTAGGCGCTAAAATTATTCTGTAACGGTGTGAGTTTGTAGAGGTTATTTAGCACCACCTGGGGATAAGCATCCCGCCGCAACTCAATGACGATCCGCATGCCATCGCGGTCGCTTTCATCACGGATATCGGAAATACCCTCAAGCTTTTTATCATTTACCATCTCGGCAATGCGCTCAATCAGCGCCGCTTTGTTGGTTTGATAAGGAAGCTCAGTGATAATCACCGCATCGCGGTCAGGGCGCCCGGTTACCTCAAGGGTTTCGATCGCCGCGACCCCGCGCATGGTGATCGAGCCGCGGCCACCGGTGTAGGTCTCCCGAATGCCACTGCGGCCAAGGATCTGGCCACCGGTGGGGAAATCGGGACCAGGAATGATCGCCATCAGGGCGCGATCTTCTATCTCCGGGTTAGCGATTAACGCCAACACCCCATCGATCAATTCGCCAAGATTATGGGGGGGAATATTTGTGGCCATCCCCACGGCAATGCCGGAGGAGCCATTCAGCAGCAGGTGGGGCACCCGGGCCGGCATCACCGTGGGCTCCTGCTGGGACCCATCAAAGTTGTCGATGAAATCGACGGTTTCAGCTTCGATGTCCTCCAGCAGGCTGTCGGTGGTGAGCGCCTGCAGCCGGGATTCCGTGTACCGCATGGCGGCCGGGGGATCGTTATCTACCGAGCCGAAGTTGCCGTGGCCATCGATCAGCGGCGCCCGCATCGAGAAATTTTGGGCCATGCGCACTAGGGCGTCGTAGACGGCCGTATCGCCATGGGGGTGGTACTTACCCAGCACTTCCCCCACCACCCGGGCGCATTTCCGGTAGGGACGGTCGCTGGTAAGACCCAGCTCGTACATCGCATAGAGGATGCGGCGATGCACAGGCTTGAGGCCATCGCGGGCGTCGGGCAGGGCCCTCCCCACGATCACGCTCATGGCGTACTCCAGATAGGAGCGCGACATCTCGCTGCGCAGATCGGTCTGGATTATTCGTTCGTTAGAACCGCCGGGGTTCGTGGGTTCGCTGGGATCCGCCATGCCGCTGCCTGCTGCGTCCAGCCTTAAGAACACCCAACATTACCGAAACCCCCTACCCCCCATGGCCTTCCGGCCCCGCACCCCCCAGCAGCTCCGCGAAAAGCAACGGGATGGCAGCCTCCGGGTGTGCACGGCCTTGGAATTCCGGGCGCGGGTAGAAGCCACGGATCTGGCCAGCGCCTACGCCGCCACCGATGTGTTGGCGGCCGCCAGCTGTGAATTCACCGACCAGGGCATGGTTTGGATCAGCCTTGGCCCCAGCGATCCGCCCCTGCGCCTGCGCCAGGCGCAGCTGGGGGGGGTGGCCGCCAGCGGAGGCTTTGGCGCCGCTGAGCTTTGCATGCCCATCGGTGGGGGCCTCAATTCGCCCCTGCGGCGCGGGGGTGCCCAGGTGCTTGACCAGCTCCTGCGGGGGGAGGCCGTGCCCCTGGAGGTGCAGGGGGAGGGCAGCCAGCTCCATCCCCGCCGCGACCTGCAAACCACCCTGCAACTGGAACGGCTGGGCAGTGGCCGCCTGCTACTGAGCCGGGCGATCAGTGAAAACGGTGTGGTGGCGGTGAGCAGCAGTGAAGGCCTGCTCTCCAGCCCGATCGGGGCCCTGCAGGGGCCCTTCAGCAATGCCCTGTTTAGTTGCAGTGGCGCCCGCAGCATTGGCCTCACGATGCCGGGGCTAGCGCAACTGGGGCCGGGCCAGCCGGTGCTGGTGGCCGGCGCCATTGGCCGGGTGCTGGGGCCCGGCAGTGGCCACCAACCCAACTGCCGCCGCCAGGCCAGTGGCCAGGCCAAGGCCCCCGGCGCCACGGTGGCGGTGGGCGTGGAACTGCGGGGTTTAAACCCCCACTGGATTCGACCCTGTTTCTTTGAGGGCCACGGGGCGGCCCTGCTGGTGGCCATCGCTGCCCCAGTGCTGCTGCTAGGGGAACGCCAGGCCCGCCAGGCGGCGGTGCCAGATAGCGCCCTGGAGGCGCCGGTGCTGGATTTCTCGATTCCCCGCCGCATCCGTCCGGGCTTCGGCACCGTGAGCTACGGCGAGCTGCTGGCCGGACGCATCCAGGTGGATGGCCACAGGCTGCGGGCGGCGCCGGCCTGCAGCCTGCACCTCGGCGACAGCCTCGCCGAAGATTTACTGAAAGCCCTGGAAAACGGCAGCTTTCCAATCACAGACCATGGGCCCCTAGACAGCAGCGGCCGGCTCCATCCGCTCGACTGAATACGGTCGCTGTTACCGCAAGGGCTCTGCTTTCGCCACGCTGGAGCTGTTGCTTTAAGGCTGCTGGTTTAAGGCTGTTGGTTTAAGACTGCTGCTTTAAGACTGTTTCGTTCTGGCTTGTCTTTAAGACTGCTCCTCTGAGGCTGCTGCTCTGAGGCTGCTCCTCTGAGGCTGCTGCTCTGAGGCTGCTGCTCTGAGGCAGCTGCGTTGAAGGTTTTGAGTTGAGGCTGTTTCGTTTTGGCTTTTACCTTGAGCCTTGCTTAGGGGCTTTTGCTTGGGGCTTTTGCTTACGGACTTTTATCTTGATCGAGGTGCTCTATTGAAAATGACCCTAGTCATTTGACCCTAGTCATTTTCATTACAGTCGGCCAAACCATTTCCTTGGCCCACGCAAGCGAAACTAGGAAATCCAGATCTCGAAGCGCTGCCTGGGCGAGCTAGTCAGAAGCTTCACTGAGGGGCGTTGAAAACAGCTGAATTGAACAGCATGGAGCTGCGTTGAACAGTTGCATCGAACAGCTGCTTCTGAATGGATCCCCATGGGTCTGAGTGAATCCGTGGGGAATCGCTTAAGCCAGCCATGGCCTTAGCGGCCCCCGCCCATAAAATCCCGCCAGAGTTTTAGCCCCCATGGAAGCCACGCCGGAGCAGGAACACCCCCCCACCACTGAGCCCGTGGTTGCCCCAGAAATTGAGTTGCCAACACTGGACTCAAGGGTTGTGGAACCAGAATCAGGGCCAGGGCCAGGGTCAGGGTCAGGGGCTGCGGTATCGACGTCTCCCCCGATTGCCACCCCGGTTACTCCTCCGATTTCCAGCCCGGTTTCAAGCCCAGTTTCCAGCCCAACAAGCACCCCTGAAAACACCGTAAAAATCGCAGCAGAAACTGCCCAGACCCCAGCCCCAAACCCCATTCAAACCAGCGTGGTAATCCCCGCCGAAGAACCGGAAGGCGGTGAATGGCAACTGCTCCTGGCAAAGCTCAACGACTGGCTGGGGGGCGGCAAGGCCGCTGAACTTTGGGGGCAAAGCAAGGGCCCGCTCAAGGCGTTTGGCCTAGCCATCCTGGCTTTGCTGCTACTGCGCCTCCTGGGGGCAGTGCTCGGCACCCTTGATGCCCTGCCGCTGGTGCCCGGCCTGCTGGAGCTGGTGGGCCTGCTGTGGCTTGCCCTAGGCGCAGGCCCCCGCCTGTTGCGTAGCGAAGAGCGAAAAAAGCTGTTGACCACTACCCAGGACGCCTGGAAGTCGTTTAGTGGTCGCGGCTGATTGATAACTTGACGTTTCACTACGGAAGGGGTTCTTGGTGAACATCCAGCTGGGTCGGTCACGCACCGTTCGCCGCGCCTACGGCATCGATGAGATCGCCCTGGTGCCCGGGGGCCGCACGGTGGACCCCGAGGTCACCGACAGCCGCTGGAGTTTGGGGGGCATCGAACGGGAGATTCCGATCATCGCCTCTGCCATGGATGGCGTGGTTGATGTGGCCATGGCCGTGGAACTCTCCCGGCTAGGCGCCCTGGGGGTGCTGAATCTTGAGGGCCTGCAAACCCGCTACGCCGACCCCAACCCCGCCCTGGATCGGATTGCAGCCGTGGGCAAAGAGGCCTTTGTGCCGCTGATGCAAGACCTCTACAGCCAACCGGTGCAAGAGGAACTCATCCGCCAACGGATCCAGGAGATCAAGGCCCAGGGGGGCATCGCCGCCGTCAGTGCCACCCCAGCGGCGGCCCTGCGGTTTGGCAAGGCCGTGGCTGAGGCCGGCGCCGACCTGTTCTTTGTGCAGGCCACGGTGGTTTCCACCGAACACATCGGCCCCGAAGGCCGGGAAACCCTCGACCTGGGCCGGCTTTGCCGCGAGCTTGGGGTGCCGGTGATCCTTGGCAACTGCGTCACCTACGAGGTGGCACTGCAGCTGATGGAAGCCGGGGCCGCCGG
This sequence comes from Synechococcus sp. UW140, assembly GCA_943369595.1. Lineage (GTDB taxonomy): Bacteria > Cyanobacteriota > Cyanobacteriia > PCC-6307 > Cyanobiaceae > Synechococcus_D. Next base: position 35,568 of record CALRNU020000019.1, on the reverse strand, counting down.
GGTGATGGTGGGCATTGGCCCCGGCGCCGCCTGCACCTCCCGGGGCGTGCTGGGGGTGGGCATCCCCCAAGCCACCGCCGTGGCCGATTGCGCCGCCGCCCGGGATGAATACGCCCAACGCAGCGGCCGCTATGTGCCGGTGGTGGCAGATGGCGGCATCGTTACCGGTGGCGACATCTGCAAATGCCTGGCCTGTGGGGCCGATGCCGTGATGATCGGCTCACCGATTGCCCGCAGCAAAGAAGCCCCCGGCCGCGGCTTCCACTGGGGCATGGCCACCCCTAGCCCGGTGCTGCCCCGGGGCACCCGCATCAAGGTGGGCACCACCGGCAGCCTCGAACAGATCCTGCGCGGCCCCGCCGGCCTCGACGATGGCACCCAAAACCTGCTGGGCTGCATCCGCACCTCCATGGGCACCCTGGGGGCCCGCACCCTCAAGGAGATGCAGCAGGTGGAGGTGGTGGTGGCCCCTTCCCTACTCACCGAGGGCAAGGTTTACCAAAAGGCCCAGCAACTGGGCATGGGCAAGTAAAGCTTTCAGCCAGTCTCACCAAGAGTCTTAGCAAGAGTCTTGGTGGTCGCCGGCGCTAGCCTGCACCCGTGCGGCTTCGGCCTCACACTCCTCACACCACCCGCCCGGCGCGTCCGGGCTTTTGTAATTTTCTTGCCAAAGGCGGCACCAGGGGTCTACAGGCACCATTGCTAGATTCCTAGCCCGATCACCTATCTGCGATGTCGAGCGCCGCTGCTGTCACGGATGCTTCCTTCGACCAGGACGTGCTGCAAAGCGACGTGCCTGTGCTGGTTGACTTTTGGGCCCCCTGGTGTGGTCCCTGCCGCATGGTGGCGCCGATCGTTGATGAAATCGCCAAGGAATTTGAGGGCCGCATCAAGGTGGTGAAGCTCAACACCGATGAAAACCCCAACGTGGCCAGCCAATACGGCATCCGCAGCATCCCTACGCTGATGGTGTTTAAAGGCGGCCAGAAGGTAGACACCGTGGTGGGTGCCGTGCCCAAAACCACCCTTTCGGGCACCATCTCCAAATATCTCTGAGTGGCTGGTCCCCTGCCGGAGGCCATCCGGACCCACCTCAGCAGCCTCGCCCAGGAACTCGATGACCACGCCCATGGGGCCGTGGCCAGCCAAGTGCTGGAAACCCTGGTGCAAATCAGCCGCTCCGAGGCCGATGCCGCCGACTGGGAAATAATTAGGGGCACCTTGGCCGACATGGCAGACGCCTTTGCCGTTTTCCATCCCCACCGCCACACCCGCAAGGTGGCGGTGTTTGGCTCGGCCCGCACCCCAACCCACGACCCGGTTTATCGCCTAAGCATCGAACTGGCCGCCGAGGCGGTGGCCGCTGGTTTTGAGGTGATGACCGGGGCCGGCGGCGGCGTGATGGAGGCAGCCAACCGGGGGGCGGGCCCTGGCCAATCCTTTGGCCTCAATGTGCAGCTGCCCTTTGAGCACTCGGCCAACCCCTTCATCGAAGGGGACCCGCGGTTGCTCACCTTTCGCTATTTCCATACCCGCAAGCTGTTTTTCCTCAAGGAAACCGATGCGGTGGTGGTGTTACCGGGCGGTTTCGGCACCCTTGATGAGCTGTTTGAAGGTCTCACCCTGATTCAAACCGCTAAGAATCCGCCGGTGCCGATTGTGCTGCTCTGCCCCGAGGGCGACGCCTACTGGGAACGCTGGCACACCTACGTGGATCGGGCCCTTGGGGACCGGGGCCTGATTTCCCCCCAAGACAACTGCCTCTACGGCACGGCCCATAGCGCCGGGGAAGCCCTGGGCCAGGTGAAGCACTTCTACCGGGTGTTCCACTCCAGCCGCTTCCGCGGCGAGCAGCTGCAGCTGCTGCTCCACTGCCCCCTGCCGGAGGCGGAGCTAAAGCTAATAAATGCCCAGTTCTCAGACCTGGTGCTTGGGGGCGAGATCAGCCGGGTTCCCAACCTCGACCATGGCGCCGCCAAGGGCGATTGCCTCCAGTTCTGGTTTGACCAGCGCCAGATGGGGCGCCTCTATGCATTGATCCAGCATCTCAACGGCCTGGAGCTGCCCCCCTGCCCCCCCCTGCAACATCCAGAACAAAGGCTGGGGTGCGCCCCATGATTGGCGTAATCGACTACGGCATGGGCAACCTCCACTCCGTGGAGAAGGCCCTCAGCCACCTGGGCGCCCACCCCCAACGGCTCAGCCAGCCCAGCGAGCTAAGCGGCGTTCAGGCCCTGGTGCTGCCTGGGGTGGGCGCCTTTGATCCAGCCATGGAACGGCTCGAGGCCACGGGCTGGGTGGAACCGCTGCGCCAATGGCACCAGCATGGAAAACCGCTGCTGGGGATCTGCCTGGGGCTGCAATTGCTCTTTGAAAGCAGTGCCGAGGGGCAAAAGCCAGGGCTCGGCCTACTCAAAGGGCGGGTGGAACCGCTGCCGAGCGAGCCCGATGAACAGTGCCCCCATATGGGCTGGGCGCCACTGCTGGCGGCCAGCCCCTCGCCGTTGCTGCTGGCGGGGGCCCCAGCCCCCTGGATGTATTTCGTCCATTCCTTCGCCGCCGTGCCCAGCGACCCCGACTGCATCACCGCCAGGGCCCCCTATGGCCGCAGCAGCGTGGTGGCCGCCGTGGGCAGCGGGGCCCTGCAGGCCACCCAGTTCCATCCGGAAAAATCCGGCCATGAGGGGCTGGCCCTGCTGGAGCGCTGGCTCCGCCATCTGCCATGAGCCTGCGCCTCAGCAGCGGTCAGCGCCTGCAGAGTCCGCCCGGCCTTGGCGCCCGACCCACCACCGCCATCGTGCGCCAGGCGGTGATGAATGTGCTGGCCCCGCGGCTGCGCGGTTGCCGCTGGCTGGATCTCTGCAGCGGCAGCGGCGCCATGGCCTGTGAGGCGCTACTGCATGGGGCAGCGCGGGTGCAGGCGGTGGAGCAAAACCGCCAGGTGGCAGCAGTGGCCCGCCGCAACCTGGAGGGGCTAGGCCCCCGCTTTAACGGCCTTTGGCAACTGGATTGCCGCGACCTGCGCCGCTGGCTAAAGCAAACGGCCCCTGAAAAGTTTGACCTGATCTATGCCGATCCCCCCTACACCGCCGAGCTCTACGGGGCGATCCTGGAAGGTATCAGCGCTGGCAATTGGTTAGCCCCGGGGGGCGAAGTTTGGCTGGAGGCCGCGGCCGAATCACCGCCAACCCTGGCCAGGGGCTGGCAAGAAAGGGGCCGGCGCCGCTACGGCCGCACCCTGGTGCTGCAATGGATTAGGGAGGATTCAGCGCCTACAACCTCAGCCGCCCAAGGCGCTGCCGCCGCGGCGGTACTGGTTCCAGGCAGCCACAAACAGGCCCACCAGGGTGACGGGGACCAGACCCAGAACGATGCCGCAGAGCAGGGGTTCGATCATGGATCGGATCCAGGGGAGAACTTGGCCCTGCAATCTATCGACCGACACGCCAATCTGGTGAACGATGTCGCCCACTTGTGACCCTTTGACGAGTAGTGAGGTTTTAACCCCACCGCCCCGGCGCGGGCTAATCCCCGCCCTGGTGCTGGTGGCCCTGGCGGCGGCCCTTTGCCTGGGCCTGCTGCTGCTGAGGCAAAGCGCCCAAGACCCTTACACCCGCAGCAGCCTGGCCCTGCGGGGGGACGAGGAACGGGGTACCAAGCTATTTCTGATCAACTGCGCCGGCTGCCATGGCATTGCCGCCCAGGGGCTGGTGGGGCCGAATTTGCATGGGGTAAGCCAACGCAAGCGCGATCCCGCCCTTATCGAGCAGGTGATCAGCGGTCGCACCCCGCCCATGCCCAAGTTCCAACCGGATCCCCAAACTATGGCCGACCTGCTGGCCTATCTGCACAGCCTCCAGTGAATCCCCAGGTGGTGCTGGTGCTGGTGGAACCCGCCGGCCCCCTCAACGTGGGCAGCGTCGCCAGGCTTTGCGCCAACTATGAGGTCAGCCAGCTGCGGCTGGTGGCCCCCCGTTGCGATCCAAACGACCCCCAGGCGCGGCTGATGGCGGTGCGGGGCGGCCCGCAATTGGCGGCGGCCCAATGCTTTGAACGGCTGGCCGATGCCCTGGCCGACTGTGGGCGGGTGCTGGCCTGCTCGGGCCGCCGGGAGCAGCAGGAACGGCCCCACCTGGCCCCAGCGGAAGCCCTGGCCTGGCTAATGGAACCGCAAATGGGCCCCGCCAACGTTGCCCTGGTATTTGGCCGCGAAGACCACGGCCTCCACAACGACGAACTCGACCAGGCCGGCCGTTTGCTGCGGATTGCCACCGGCCCCAGCTACGGCTCCCTCAACCTTTCCCATGCGGTGGCCATCTGCCTGGCAACCCTGGAACAGCAACGCCAAAGCCCTGGCCCCAGCAGCGCAGTCAGCCCCATTGCCCTGCCCCCCCAAGGGGCCCTGGAGGCCACCCTCACCGACGCCGAGGCCCTGCTGCTGGAGGTGGGCTTCCTCTACCCCCACACCGCCAGGGCCCGCATGGCAAAACTGCGCCAGCTGCTGCTGCGGGCCGAAGCCAGCGCAGACGATGTCGCCTTGCTGCGGGGCATGGTGCGCCAACTGCGCTGGGCCAGTCGCCATGGCAGCTCCGATGGACCTGGTTAAGTTGGGCGGCGCATGCGGGTAGCCGTGTCGAAGCGATTTCATCCCAGCCAGCGCCGGGCCCCCAGGGCGGAGGGCGGCTGGAGTAAGCCGCTCTTACTGCTGCTGCGGCTCTTGATCCTGGGCATTGCCCTGGGGGTAATCACTGGCACCGCCTTGAAGCTGCTGGCGCCAAGGCTCAGCAGCGCCAGCCGCCAGGTAACCAGCGTGGTGCCCAGCAAGGGCCTGGGCCAATTTGAAGCCCGCCAGGAAAACAGCCAGCTCAGCGCCCAGCTGGCCCAGCTGGCGGCCCGGCAGCCGGATCTAAAGGTGGGGGCCTTTGTGCTGGTGCTAGACGACGGCAGCTTTGCCCAGCTGCACCCCGACCAGCCCCTGCCGGCGGCCAGTTCGATCAAAACGCCGATCCTCTTGGCGGCCCTCGAGGCGGTGGACCAGGGCAAGGTGCGGCTCAATGAACGGCTCAGCCTCAACAAAACCGTGGCGGCGGGCGGTTCCGGTTGGATGGGCGGCCAACCGTTGGGCAGCAAATTCAGCTTCCACGAGGTGGCCACAGAAATGATTCGGGTGAGCGACAACACCGCCACCAACCTGCTGATCCAACGGCTGGGCGGTAAAACCGCCCTTAATGCCCGGTTTATGGAACTGGGCCTCACCGGCACGGTGATCAACAACTGGCTCCCAGATTTGGAGGGCCGCAATACCACCACCCCCAGGGACCAGGCCCGCTCCATTGCCCTGGTGGACACCGGCAAAAACCTCTCGGTGCGCAGCCGCGACCTATTCCGCGAAACCCTCGGCACCTCCCACACCGACACCCTTATCCCCACTGGCTTGCTCAACGGCCTGGGCGGCGGCGAGGGCAGCACCAACGAAGCCCTGCAGAGCAAAGGGGTGCGGGCTTACAACAAAACCGGCGACATCGGCATCGCCTATGTGGATTCAGCCCTGATCGAACTGCCCGATGGCCGTAGGGCCGTGGCTTCCTTCATGGTGAAGGGTCCGTTCAATGACCCCCGCAGCACCGACCTGATCCGCGCCATGGCTGCGGCCACCGCAAAGGCATTAGTGAAATGAGCCGCCCCATGGTTTCTGCTGCGCTCTGGAGCAACTGCCCAAAGAAAGCAATGACCCTTGCCCTGGCTGGGCCGCTGACCCTAGCTGGGCCGCTGGCTCTTGCAATTCCGTTGGCCCTTCTAATGCCAGCAAAGGCCCAAACCCTGGCCCCAGGCCAAAGCCCCGCCCCGGCCCCCAGCGAGATCCTCAGGCCCCAGCAGGTGCGAGCCCTGCCCGGCCAGCTGGACCGCACCTTGCTAGTAAACGACAACAACCCTGAGGTGGTGAAGGGGTCAGGGATCCTGCTTTCCACCTTCAACGGCAAAGGCCGTGGCCAGGCCGCGGCCCACCTCAACCAGCCGCTGGAGGGCAGCTTCGAGCTGTTCAGCCACCATATTTTTGCTGGCTCCGGCCCCAAGGCGGCCAGCACCCTTTGGCTGGGGGTGCTGGTGGGCAACCGCAGCGACAAACCGTTGCTGCTGCGCATCCCCTCCGGCGCCAGCTGGCTCTCCCAACCGGATGCCCCCTTCCTACCCCTGCCGGGCCAGCTGGAGCACGACGGCAGCAGTGTTTACTCGGGCCCCGGCGGCCGAGTGGCTGGCGATCTACTGGCCGGCGCCCCCCGGCCGCCGGCGCTCCCCAGCAGCCTGAGCCTGGCCCCCCAGGCCACGGATCTATTGGTAAGCCTGCCGATCCCGGTGCAGGGCCTCGACCCCTTGCTTAACGGCCGCACCCTGCAGGTGCGCTTTGAGAGCGACGGCCCCGTATCCCTGGCCACCCTGGCCAGCATCGGCGACACCGCCCCCAGCAAGGAGCAGTGGCTGGCCCTGCTGGATGGGGAGCTGAGTGAAAAGGAACACGCCCCCAGCCCCAAGGGCAGCGGCGGGCCGATCATCTATTCCCGCGTTAGCGGCGTGCAGGTGGGGCGCCTCTGGAAGGCCCGGCTCACGGATCCCGGCAGCCAGCACCTGAGCATTGGCGACCAGCCAATCTCCTGGCCGATCGCCAGCCTGCAGCGGGGCACCTTTGGCACCGGCCAGGTGCAATCGGCGCCGCTCAAGGTGTTTTATCCCAACACCGCCTGGGAGGCCCACGGCAACTACGGGGTGGAATACGACCTGGATCTGCCCCTGCGCAACAACGGCAAACAGCCGCAACAACTGGCGATTGCCCTGGAATCACCGCTTAAAAGTGACCGGGCCGAAGGGGGGTTGCGCTTCAAGACGCCACCGGGCAAGCCGATCTTTTTCCGGGGCACCGTGGAAGTGCGCGGCCTTGATGGCGCCCCCGGCCGCCGCTTCTTCCACCTGGTACTGCGCCAGGGGGAACAGGCGCCGCCCCTGGGCACCGTGGGCCTCGACCCCGGCGAGCAGCGCAACCTGCGCCTGCGCCTGATCATTCCGGCAGACATCACCCCGGTGCAGGTGCTCAGTGTGTACCCGGTGACCCCAGTTTCGCCTTCGCCCCCAGGGGCGCCTGTGAAACAATCCGGAAATTGAGCGACCCCCCATGGGGGATGCTTTCCCAGTTGTTTGAGCGTTGTCCGTGACTCAGGCCTTCAAGCGCAGGGTCTACCCCTTCACCGCCATCGTTGGCCAGGAGGAGATGAAGCTCGCCCTGCTGCTCAACGTGATCGATCCCCGCGTGGGCGGCGTGATGATCATGGGGGACCGGGGCACGGGCAAGAGCACCACGATCCGCGCCCTGGCCGATCTGCTGCCGGAAATCCCTGTGGTGGCAGGCGATCCCTACAACAGTTCCCCCACCGACCCCGACCTACAAAGCAGCGAGGTGCGTGAACGGCTGAGTCGTGGCGAAGCCCTGAACGAGGCCAGCTGCCAGGTGCCGATGGTGGACCTGCCCCTGGGGGCCACTGAAGACAGGCTCTGCGGCACGATCGACATCGAAAAAGCCCTGGGGGAAGGGGTGCGCGCCTTTGAGCCGGGCCTGCTGGCCAAGGCCAACCGCGGCCTGCTCTACGTGGATGAGGTGAACCTGCTCGACGACCACCTGGTGGACGTGCTGCTCGATTCCGCCGCCTCCGGCTGGAACACCGTGGAACGGGAGGGCATCTCCGTGCGCCACCCGGCCCGGTTTGTGCTGATTGGTTCGGGCAACCCCGAGGAGGGGGAATTGCGCCCCCAACTGCTCGACCGCTTTGGCATGAGCGTGGAGGTGCGCACCGTGCGCGACCCGGAACAACGGGTGCAGGTGGTGGACCAACGCAGCAGTTTTGACGGAAACCCCGACGCCTTCCTTCAGCAGGTGGAGGCCGCCCAACAACAGCTCCAAGGCCAGGTGGTGGCGGCCCAGCAACGGCTACCCCAGGTGCAGCTCGACCCAGACCTGCGCCTGAAGATTTCTGAGGTGTGCGGCCAGCTGAATGTGGATGGCCTGCGCGGCGACATCGTTACCAACCGGGCGGCCCGGGCCCTGGCCGCCTTTGAACAACGGCTTGAAGTAACTGATGAAGACGTGGCCCGGGTGGTGGCCTGCTGCCTACGCCATCGCCTGCGCAAGGATCCCCTCGAGGCCGTGGATTCCGGGGACCGGGTAATCAAGGTGTTTTGCCAGGTGTTTGGCCTCAACCCCGCAGACCGCGATGCCTTCCAGTTGGCCCTAGCCAGCTGAGGTGCGCATTCTCGGCATTGATCCTGGGCTAGCTCGGGTGGGCTACGGCTTGATTGACACCGGTCCCCCCCAACGGATGCTGGATTGCGGCATCATCCAAACGGAAGCCGGCCGACCGGAGGGGGAACGGCTGGTGGAAATCGCCAGGGATATGCGCCAGCTGCTGCGCAGCATGCGACCGGAGCTGGCGGCGGTGGAAAAGTTTTTCTTCTACAAATCCAGCAACACAATCGCCGTGGTGCAGGCCCGAGGGGTGTTGATGATGACCCTCAGTCGCTTTCAGATTCCGGTGGTTGAATACCCGCCGATGCAAATAAAGCTGGCCCTAACGGGCTCGGGCCACGCCGAAAAGAGCGAAGTTCAAGATGCGGTAATGCGCGAACTCGACCTAGATAAGCGCCCCAAACCCGATGATGCCGCCGATGCCCTAGCCGTGGCCCTCACCGCCTGGTTCCAACGCTGAACCCACCGCTGAATCCACCCTCGGGCTGGCCCCCGAATCAACCCCCGCCCTGGGTTGACTGCTCCTGAGCCCTTGACCCGGCAACCTATGCGTGCCTGGGGAACTATGCCCAGAGGGGGAACTATGCCCCGAAGGGAAACCATCCTCCGAAGGGTAACTATTCCCCGAAGGGTAACTATTCCCCGAAGGCTGCCCATGCTCCGAAGGGAAACCATGCTCCGCCACCCCTATGGAAAATGACCAGGGTCAGATGACTAGGGTCATTTTCCATAGGGGCCGAGCTGGGAGCCTTGGGCAAAAACAGGCTTAGCCAACAGCTTCAACCAGGCACAAATACAAACATTGACTGACAGAAATCGAACAACGCAGATAGACAAAATAATACGAATAAAGCCAGATGGATGCAGATTAATAGGTTGATAGATTGATAGATTGATAGATTGATAGACAGGCATAGATGTAGACGCAGATGTAGACGCAGGTATAGATAAAGATGTAGACGCAGATGTAGATATAAATGTAGGTGTAGGTGTAGGTGTAGGTTTAGATTTAGATAGTTGCTTGTTGGTTCGCAGGCGGCCAGACTGGACCAAGCAAGACTTAGCCAGGCCCAATGAGGCTTAATCAGACTTAATCGGGCTTAATCAGGCTTGACTAGACTTGGCCAGACTTGACCAGATTAGGCTTAGCTAGATTAGGCTTAGCTAAATTAGAATTAGTTAGATTAGGCTTAGCTAGCCTAGGCTTAACCAGAGTGGAATTGCCTAGATTGGAATTAACCAGATTGGGGTTAGATGGATAGCACGGAGCTAAAGAGCAACCGGATAGCTTGCTGGAAAATGGATTGCGGAAGCTAGAGAGCAGCCAGAAAGATTGCCAGTAGACGAATTGCTGTCTTGCGCATTGAAACCTGGCGCACCGAAAGCTGGCAAAATGCAGAACAATCACCCACTTCCCTAACCGCTAGCTGCCCATGGAGAGCAAAGATCAGCTGCGCAAACAGCTACGCAACCAAAGGAATGAACGGCTTGCTTGTGCTGATTTTGCAGCCAGTGATATTCCAGCCAGTGATGTTCCAGCTAATGATGTTCCAGCCAGGAATTTTCCAGCCAGCCCCGGTGCAACTGGGCATAGTGAAGCTTGGCGTAGTGAAGCTTGCCGTAGTGAACCAAGGGAAAGTCCATCTAGGAATATGCCCCCCCGTAAGAATTCTGCAGCTAGGGATAGCGATCTAGCGATCATTCAACAGCTTGATGCGCTGCTGCCTGGGTTATTAAAAAAGCGGCCGGGTTCCATCGCCAGCTTCTGGCCCCTGGCCGGTGAACCCGACCTGCGTCCCCTGGCCAGCAAGGGCTTACCCCTGGCCCTTCCGCGCACGGAGCCCAGTGGGCTGTGTTTCTTGCCTTGGCACGCCGACACCGTTCTGGAACCAGACAGCTGCGGCATCCCCTCCCCCCGGCGGCAGCGGCCCCTGGCCGCCGAGGAACTAGCTGTGCTGCTGGTGCCGGCCCTGGCCGTGGATCAACGGGGCATCCGCCTGGGCTCCGGGGGTGGTTGGTATGACCGGCTGCGGGCCGACCCTGGGTGGGGGGCAGTGCCGGCCCTGGTGGTGCTGCCCCAGGCCTTCGTGCGGGCCCAGCTACCCAGGGACCCCTGGGACATCCCCTTCCAGGGCTGGATCACTGAACAGGGGCTCAGCTGGGTGCAGTAGCCCCAGCCCCAAGGACGCTTGGTAACAGCAGTGTTAAGTAACCATGCGAAACACTTCGCTTGGGGGCTGGCTTTGTCACCATGACGGGGTTGCTCGTAGTGCCCCCAGGGGTTTGCCGGTGTCCAATTCCGCCTCCCAGTCCCAGCACCAAACCAAAAGCGCGGGCGCCGCTGGCCAGCAGCGTCCCCAGCAAGCCCTCAGTTTGATGATTGGCTCAATGGTGGGCATGGTGCAAACAGGCCGCCACGACCGAGCCACCAACAGCTGGTCAAACTTTTGAGTTGTGCCTAGGGTCGCCCCATGGGCGATCTCACCATGCAGCCAATTACTACTCAGCGAACTACTACGCAGCCAGCAGGTTCTAAAACCATTATTTCTAAGACCAATACTTCATTTACCCCCCCCCTAGGCGCCTGTCTGCTGGGTTTGGGTGCTGCCATGGCCGGTGCCATGGCCATGGCCCCTTCTGCCGCCTGGGCCCACGGGGTGGAAACTAATTTCACTGCCCTCCAGGCCAGTGGCCTGATCGAGCTGCGCACTCAATTTTCCAGCGGTGAACCGCTGGCCGATGCCGAAGTGCGACTGCAATCCCCCGATGGCAGCAAAAGCCTCAAGCTGGGCCGCACCGGCAGCGATGGCCGCTTCAGCGCCCAATTGCCCGCCCAAGCCTCCCGCCAGTGGGAACTGGTGATTGATGGGGGCCCGGGCCACCGCGATTACCTCGAACTCAATGGCCCCCGGGCCAGCCACCAACGCAGCTGGGCCCATTGGTTGATCGGCCTGGGGGCCCTGGGCGGCACACTGGCGATGACAGGACGCCTCAGCCATGGTCAGCAGCGGCAGCACCGCCCTTGATGCGATCGTTGCCAAGCTGAAAAGCAGCGACGACCCCAAGCGGCGCTACGAATATGTGCTCTGGCTGGCCAAGAAACTGCCGCCAGCCCCCAGGGAAATCCACTGCGAAGCCAACCGGGTAAAGGGTTGTGTGTCGCAGGTTTTTGTAGAGCCACAACTCAGCGAAGGCCTATTGCAGTGGCAAGGGGATGCCGATGCCCAGATCACCAAAGGGCTGCTGGCCCTGTTGATCCAGGGGCTCAGTGGGCTCAGCCCCAGCCAGGTGCTGGCGGTGGATCCAGCCTTCATGGCAGAAACCGGCCTCCAGGCCAGCCTCACCCCCTCAAGGGCCAACGGCTTCCTGAATATCCTGCGCCACATGCAGGCCCAGGCGGCAGCCCTTGCCGACGGTTGATTTCTAAGATCGCAGCCAACTGCTGAGGCCCCATGGCCATTGGAATCGGTCTATTGGGGCTCGGCACCGTGGGGGCCGGGGTGGCCCAGATCCTGGCCAGCCCGGAGGGGCGCCATCCATTGGTGCGGGAACTGCAGTTGCGACGGGTGGCCGTGCGCGACCTAGGCCGGCCACGGCCCATTGAATTGCCAGCGGCGCTGCTCAGCACCGACCCCGCCGCCGTGGTGGCTGATCCGGCCGTGGAGATCGTGGTGGAGGTGATGGGGGGGCTCGAACCGGCCCGCAGCCTGATCCTGGCCGCCATCGCCGCCGGCAAACCGGTGGTAACCGCCAACAAGGCGGTGATCGCCCGCCACGGGGCAGAGATCGCCGCCGCCGCCGCCGAAAAAGGTGTTTACGTGCTGATGGAGGCGGCCGTGGGCGGCGGCATCCCGATCCTCGAACCGCTGAAGCAATCCCTGGGGGCCAACCGCATCGAGCGGGTGAGCGGCATCATCAACGGCACCACCAATTACATCCTTAGTCGCATGGCCGAGGAGGGGGCCAGCTACGGCGCAGTGCTCGCCGATGCCCAGGCCCTTGGCTACGCGGAAGCCGATCCCGCCGCCGATGTGCAAGGCGGTGATGCCGCCGACAAGATCGCCATCCTCGCCGGCCTTGCCTACGGCGGACTCGTGGATCGCCAAGCGATCCCCACCGAAGGCATCGATCAACTCCAAACCCGCGACATCGACTACGCCCGCGAACTGGGTTTCAGTGTGAAGTTGCTGGCGGTGGCCCAACGGCAGGGCAGTGACCCCGATGGCACTGAAGTGCTTGATGTGCGGGTACATCCCACCCTGCTGCCCAAGGACCATCCCCTGGCGGGAGTTAATGGCGTGAACAACGCGATCCTGGTGGAGGGGGAACCGGTGGGGCGGGTGATGTTCTACGGCCCCGGCGCCGGCGCCGGCCCCACCGCCAGTGCTGTGGTGGCAGACATCCTCAACATTGCCGCCATCCGCCAGGTGGCTGGCCCCAGCACCCAGTTGGATCCACTGCTGGCGGCCGGCAGCTGGCGGCAATGTCGTCTGGTGGACAGTGGCCTCACCCACCACCGCAACTACGTGCGCTTCCAGGCCGCAGACCTGCCCGGGGTGATCGGCCACATCGGCAGCTGCTTTGGGGCGGAGGAGGTGAGCCTCCAATCGATCGTGCAGTTCGAATCGGAGGGACCGGGCGCTGAAATCGTGGTGATCACCCATGCGGTGGAGGAGGCCCGCTTCCGCCGGGCCCTGGGGGCGATCCTGGCCAGGCCGGAGGTGGAAGCCATCACCAGCTGCCTACGCACCCTCTAACCAGGGCAATTGCGTTGATCTTCACAAAATCTTCAGGAAGGTTCATTATGGACATTGCCTTTTTCTTGGCTTGCGGAATCATTTGGCCAATCGCATGAACCCCATGGCCCTCCACCAGGGCGATTGCATTCAGCTCCAGCGCGATCCAGACACCTACCAGGTGATCGGCATCGACGACCGCCAACAGCGCTGCTGGGTGCGCCGTTGGCCGCTGCAACGGCAGGGGGGCTCACCGGTCTTCGAGGTGTCCCTTGAGGTGGTGGAAACTGGTTTCGATAGCCCTCTCAGGCCATAGGTTCTTGGCCTTGCTCAGGGGCTGGGGTGCAGGGCGGCAAGCGACGGGCCAAGAAAAAACTTCTGCTGGCCAGCGTTCTGATCGCCCTGGGCCTAGGGGGCTGCAGCGACAGCCATAGCCCCCACTCCCCGCTGGTGGTGGCCACATCCGGAAACATCGACACCACGGATCCCGCCCAAGCCACCACTGTTAGCGGGCTGCTCCTGCTGAGCGCCCTGGGCGATCCCCTTTACGCGATCAACGCCGGCGGCAAGATCGAACCAAGGCTGGCCACAGCCCTGCCCAGCCTCAGTGCCGATGGCCTGCGGGCGGAGATTCCCCTGCGCCAAGGGGTGCGCTTCCACGACGGCAGCTCCTTTGATGCCGAAGCCATGGCCTTCAGCCTGCGGCGGTTCCTCGCCATCGGCAAACTCAGCTATGTGGTGGGCGATCGCATCGAGGCGGTGCGGGTGCTGGGTCCCTACCGGCTGGGGCTGAACCTGCGCCGGCCCTACACCCCCCTGGCGGCCCTGCTCAGCTCGGTAAACCTCACACCGGTGTCGCCCACGGCCTACCGCCAACACCAACGCAGCTATCTCACCGGCGGCTTTGTGGGCACCGGGCCCTACCGGCTGAGCTTCCATAGTCCGCAACTGCAGCGGCTCGAACCCTTCAAGGGCTACTGGGGGGAGCGGCCCCGCAACAACGGCCTCGCCCTGGTGAGCATGGGCACCTCCACTGGGCTGTATGGAGCCCTACGGAGCCGCGATGTAGACGTACTGCTGTCATCCAGCCTGGACCCCGACCAGCAGCGGGCCCTGCACCACCAGGCCCTGCGGGGGGAATTGCGGGAGGGGGCGGGGCCTGCCCTGGAGATCGGCTACCTCAGCCTGCTCAGTGATCGGCCACCGCTCAATAATCCCAAGCTGCGCCAGGCCCTTGCCCTCAGCCTCAACCGGGCCCAGATCGGCCGCCGGGTGAGCGATGGCCTGCGGCCGCCCCTGCGGGGGCTGGTGCCCCCCAGCCTCCCTGGGGCCGTGGCCGCCTGGCCTAACCACAACATTGCCGCCGCCCGCCAGCTGTTGCGGGGGGAGGGCTATTGCGGAGCCAAGCCCCTGGTGCTCAACCTCACCTATCGCTCCAACGTGCCCACCGACCGGCTGTTTGCGCTCACTTGGCAGGAGTCATTGCGCCAGGAACTGGGCGATTGCCTGCAGCTAAGCCTCACCGGCATGGAATCCACCACCGCCTATCGCCAGCTGGGGGATGGGGCCTTCCAGCTGATCATGCTCGATTGGATCGGCGATTATCCCGATGCCGATAACTACCTAATGCCCCTGTTGGCCTGCAGTAAAGCCAAGGGCAGCAGTTGCCTGGTGGGGGCCAGCGCCTCCAGCGGCAGCTTCTGGGCGGCCCCTGGCTTGCAGCAGCAACTGCAGCAAACTGAAAGGCTGCAGGGGCCCGCCCGGATCGCGGTGCTTGAAAGCATCCAGCGCCGCACCGGCGCCGCTGTCCCCTACCTGCCGGTGTGGCTGGTGCGACCCCGGGCCTGGGCCCAGCCGCCCCTGGGCAACCCCAGCTTTGACGGTTCCGGCCGATTGCGGTTGGACCAATTAAGCCGGAGGCCCGGGCCATGAGCCGCCGCAGTCAATTAATGCGCTACCTGGGCAGCCGGCTGCTGCTGGCCCCAGTGATGCTCTGGCTGATCGCCAGCCTCGTGTTTCTGCTGTTGCGGGTGGCGCCCGGCGATCCGGTGGATGCCCTGCTGGGCAGCCGCGCCAGCGAGGCCGCCCGCATCCAGCTGCGCCACCAGCTGGGGCTTGATCAACCGCTGCCACTGCAATATCTGCACTTCCTCGGCGACCTGCTGCACGGCAACCTGGGCACCTCCCTGGTGAATGCCCGGCCGGTGGGGGCCATCGTGCGCGAATCGCTGCCGGCCAGCCTGGAATTGGGGCTGGTGGCCCTGGCGATCGCCATCGTGCTGGGGCTAACGGCCGGCTTCAGTGGCATTGCCCGGCCGGAGGGAAAGCTGGATCTGGCTGGGCGCCTCTATGGCATCGGCACCTATGCCCTGCCCAGTTTCTGGGCGGCCATGGTGCTGCAGCTGGTATTTGCCGTGGGGCTGGGTTGGTTTCCGGTGGGGGGCCGCTATCCCCCCACCCTGGTGCCCCCCACGGGCACTGGCTTCTACCTGCTCGATGGCCTGCTGAGCGGCAATTGGCAGGTGATAAGCGGGTCCCTGCGCCACCTGGCCCTGCCCGCCTTCACCCTAGGCCTGCTGCTGAGCGGCATTTTTGACAACGCCCTGCGGCTCAACCTGCGCCGGGCCCTGCGCTCCGACTACGTGGAAGCTGCCCGCAGCCGCGGCATCGGCGAACGCCAGGTGGTGCTGCGCCATGCCCTGCCCAATGCGTTGTTGCCGGTGCTCACCATCGCCGGGATCACCGTGGCCTCTCTGATTGGCGGGGCCCTGCTGATTGAAGTGATCTATTCCTGGCCTGGGATTGCCTACCGGCTGCAGGAGGCCATCAACCAACGGGACTACCCCCTGGTGCAGGGGATTGTGGTGGTGGTGGCCGCCCTGGTGGTGCTGGTGAGCCTGGTGGTGGATGTGTTGGTGGCGCTGCTGGACCCCCGCATCAGCTTCTAAACCCGAAGCAACTACTAAAAACTAAAAATGCAGCCGATTCACCAGGCTGCGGTCGAGCACAAAGGCCCGCACTTTCCCCTCCACATACTTACCCACCGGCGGCGGGGTGCCCGCCTCGAGGCTGGCCAGAAAACGGCTTTGCAGCTCCAACAACAGGGCTTGAACCTGCAGCGGATCCTTCCCCACCAAGTCTTCCCCGAATTGCATCAGCGGCTGCTCCCGCTCGAGGCGCACCGGCGAAAAATGACTGGCCCCCTCCACCAAAGCCAGGCGACTGTTGCTGTTTTGGAGCTGGCGGAAGGGCTCCAGCTGTTCGGTGGCGGGCGGGGTGATCAGATCAAGGCTGCCCCCCACCATCAGCACCGGGAGGGTCAAGGGCCTCAACCCTTGGTTAGCCCAAAGCAAACTGCCGAAACCATTGAGCACCATCACCCCGTCTAACTGCGGCGGCGGGGAGGGCGGCGCCAGGGGAATGGCCGTTAACTGGCACTGGAGCAGAAAAGAACTATCCAGCACCGGAATGCTGCGCAGGGCCCGCTGGCAGCGCTGGTCCAACCCCGGCTGCAGCTCCGCCCCGGCCCAGAGCAAATCGCTGAGGCCCCCAAGGGAATGGCCGGCCAACACAAAGCGCTGGGGGGCGGAGCTGGGGCCAAAACTCAACTTGCCCGTTTCCAGCGCTGCGGTAACCGCCTGCAGGTCCAGCAGCCGATCGGGCAGGGTTTCCATCCCCGGCAACCGCTGGCGGCCCTCGAGAAGGCCGCGCACCGCCTCGCCATCACTGCCGCTGTGTTGCACCGCTAGCACCGGCCAGCCCTGGGCCGCCAGCCCCCGGGCCCACCAGCCCAGCTGATCACTGGAGCCGCCAAGGCCATGGCTAAGCAACACCCAATGGCGGCGGAAGGGGCGCCCCTGGGGCCACCAAAGCTCCAGGGGTAGGGCCGTGGGGCGATGGGCCACCGCCAACTGGAGATTTTGGTGGGCCACCGGGCCCAGGGCCTCGGGTTCCGGGGGCACTGGGGGTAGCTCCAGGGCCCGCAGCGACCGTTGCAGGGCCAACTGGCGTTGCAATTGGCCACGCAAGCGAAAGCCCAGCTCAGTGATCGCGTCGAGGTCGAGGCGCAGGCTGGGGGTGGGGGCCGCCCGCAGGAGGGCTAGGGCATTGATGTTGTTGTTTTGGCGCAGCAGGTCCAGCAGCAGCGGGCCCCCCTCCTGCTCCGGGGGGCGCAGCAGGGTGCCGAGTTGCTGCACCAATTGTTGTCCGGCCCAGCTATCCAATAGGGGCCCAATGGAATTGCCCTGCAGGGGCAGTGGTTGCTGCAACAGCCGCAACAGATCCCGGCGGGGGCCTGGCTCCAGCAGGTTTAACCAGGGCCCCAATTCGCGGTTGCGCTGGGGTTGATGCACCCAATCCTCGAGCTGCTGTAGCTCCAGGGGCAATTCCAGGCCGCCGATGCGCAGGGTGAGCCGTTCCGCCGCCTGCCCTGGGGCCAGGGGCCCCAGGGCCAGAAGCAATAGCCAGAGGCCATGGGCCAGAGTTTGCTTACGGAGGAAAAACAATGGACAGATGGGCCGATTGGTGGCTCGAATTTCCCCGCAACCTGCGGTTGGTGGCCCTGGTGAGGGGCTGTGCCGCAGTGGGGGCAGGGGGCATTCTGTTCCTCGGCCCCCTGGTCTTTCACCGCGAGGGCATCGGCACCTTACAAATCGGCCTGGCCCTTGCCTTAGCCAGTGGCGGTGGCCTGCTGGCCAGGGGGCTGAGCGGCTATGCCCTCGACCGCGGCGTCCCCTTGGCCCTGCCCATGGGGCTGGCGGCGCTGCTCTCGATCGGCGGCGACCTACTGCTCTTCCATGCCCACCACTGGCCGCCCTTTGCCCTGGGGGAGTTGGGTCTCGGGTTAGCCATGGGGGCCTACTGGCCAGCGGCAGACCTGGCCGTGGCCCAACTGAGTGCCCCCCTGGCCTCCAGCGAGGGATATGCCCTGGCCCGCAGTGCCGACGCCCTGGGGGTGGCCCTCGGCGCCCTGCTGGGGTGTGGCCTGGCCGCGGGCCTAGGCCCCCAGGCCCTGCGTCTGATTTATGTGGTTGACATCACGGGGATGCTGCTGCTTTTGCTGTTGCTGCGGCGCCTGCCCCGCCATGGCATGGGAGCCCGCCCTTCGGGACCCCTGGGGGAGCGATCACCGGGGGTGGGCCGAGGCTGGATCAAGCCGCTGCTGCCAGTGCTAACCCTGGCCCTGCTCGGCAGCGGCATCATCACGCTGCAGCAGAGCGCCCTCCCCCTAGACATGGCCAGGGGGGGCCTGGCCCGGCCTGGGCTAGCCGAGGCCGGTGGGGGCCTATTGATCGGTTTGCAATTGGGCCTGGTGCTGCTGTTGCAGTGGCCCGTGGGCCACTGGTTGGCGGCCAAACCAGTGGCGGTGGGGCTGCGGCTCAGCTTGCTGGGCTTTGCTGGCGGTTGTGGGCTTCTGGCCCTCTCTGCGCTGCTGAGCAATGGCTTGATCTTGCTGCTGGCGGCCCAACCCTTGCTGGCCATCGCCAGCGCTGCCTTCCTACCCACCATCACCGAAGCGGTGGTGGAAACCGTGGCTCCCGAACACCAGGGCCTGGCCCTGGGCATTTATTCACAAACCTGGGCCCTGAGCGGTATTGCCCTGCCCCCCCTGGCCGGCTGGTTGCTGGAACAACAACGCCATGGCCTGGGGCTCTGGCTGCTGATGGGGGGCCTCTGCCTACCGGCCCTGGCGCTCACCCAGCAAAAACCTGAGGCCAAACCCCGAAACTACTGAGCTGGCTTCTGAAGCCAAGCCTCATGGGGTAGGGGCTCAGTGCCGTATTCCCAATCGTCGTAATCGGGGTCGTTGCGGATCTTCTGGTGAAGCTCCTTCTGGGTATCGAAATCGTGGGGATGCTCGGGGGCAGCATCCAGCGGTAGATCAGAGGGATCCATAGGAGCTGAGGGGGGGCAGGGCTGAAATTCATTTTGCCCGACCTGCGAAGGCAAGGGCAGGCTTGGCTGCAATTAAACGCTGGTGCAGAAAAGATGGTGAAAACAACCAAAACTTCTGCTGATCAACGGCCGCTGATCAAACGTTGAACAGAAATTCCATCACGTCCCCTTCGGCCACCACGTACTCCTTGCCCTCACTGCGCAACCAGCCCTTGGCCTTGGCTTCCGCCAGGGAGCCAGCCTCCAGCAACTGTTCGTAGCCGATGGTTTGGGCCCGGATAAAGCCCCGCTCAAAGTCCGTGTGGATCACGCCGGCGGCCTGGGGGGCGGTCATGCCGGCTTCGATGGTCCAGGCACGGGTTTCCTTCTCACCGGTGGTGAAATAGGTGCGCAAGCCCAGCAGGCTGTAGGTGGCTCTGATCAAGCTGCGCAGGCCGCCTTCGCTAACGCCAAGGCCCTCGAGATAATCCTGCCGTTCATCGTTGCCCAGCTCGATTAATTCGGCCTCCACCTGGGCGCTCACCCGCACCGTTTCAGCCCCCTCTTTTTTGGCCAGCTCCGCCACGGCCTCAGCAAAAGAATTACCGGTTGCCAGGTCGTCTTCGCTCACATTGGCGGCATAGATAATCGGCTTAGAGGTGAGCAACCCCAGGGGCTTAAGCATCGCCTTTTCCTCTTCGTTGAGGCCCACACTGCGGGCGGCACCGCCGGCATCCAGTACTACAGCGATCCGTTCCAGCGCCGCATCCTCTAACTGGGCCTCCTTATTGGTGCGCAGTTGTTTTTTGAGCCGCTCCCGCCGCTTCTCGATCTGACTGGCATCGGCCAGGGCCAGTTCAAGGTTGATCACCTCCGCATCCCGCACCGGATCAACGCTGCCAGACACGTGAATTACATCGTCGTCTTCGAAGCAGCGCACCACATGCACAATGGCGTCTACCTCACGGATATTGGCCAGGAACTTATTACCCAGCCCTTCCCCCTGGCTGGCCCCGGCCACCAAACCAGCGATATCCACGAATTCCACCCGGGTGGGTACCACCTCCTTGGAGCTAGACACCTGCCTGAGCGACTCAAGCCGCGGGTCTGGCACAGCCACCACCCCCACGTTCGGCTCGATGGTGCAGAACGGGAAATTGGCGGCCTGGGCCTGGGCGTTGGCCACCAGGGCGTTGAAAAGGGTGGATTTGCCCACATTGGGCAGCCCCACGATTCCGGCTTTGAGCATGGCCGGAATCTAAAGGGGAGCGAGCCGGCCCCCCACCCCGCAGCCGGCACCGAATTGATGAAGAATGGTTGCAGTAGTAGCCACCACCATCGCCTCCCCAGTTCCCAGCCCAGCCTCCCTGCTCAAAACCAACGCCGTGCTGAACGTGCCCCCAGCCCTGAGGCCAAAGAACAAAAGACGCCGCTGGGCTGTGGCAGGGCTGCTGCTGGTGGCCATTGGCGCTGGTGTGCTGGTACTACGTCAGCTAAAAACCCCAAAGCGCAACCTCAGCCCCTACGTAACCAGCGTGAGGCTGGGCAGCCTGGCTGGGGTCATCACCGCCAGCGGTGAGATCGAAGCAGAAAGAAGAGTGAATGTGAGCCCGAAGCGCCAGGGTCAACTGCTGGAGCTCTACGTAGATGAAGGCGACAAGGTTGAGGCCGGCCAACCCCTGGCCCGGATGGACCCCAGCGACATCCGCAACCGCATCGACGAATTACGGGCACAGGTTTTGGTGGCCCAGGTGGATCTCAACCGTAGCCGCAGTGAATATGAAAGACGACGCCAGCTGTACAAGCAGGGAGCTCTCAGTGGCGATGACATCACCCGTTTTCAGGCCAGCTACGACAGCAGCCGGGCAAACCTTGCGGCCGCCCGCCAACGCTTAGCCCAACGCAGTGTTGAGTCTGGCGATCTGGTGGTGCGAGCACCATTTGCAGGCACAATCACAAATCGGTATGCAGACCCAGGCTCCTACGTAACACCCACAACCGCTGCCTCCGCCACCGCTGGAGCCACCAGTTCCTCGATTGTTGAACTGGCTTCCGGGCTCCAGGTAAACGCCAAGGTGCCTGAGAGTGACATCGGCCGCATCAGGGTTGGCCAGCCTGCGGCGGTGCGAGTTGATGCCTATCCAGATAGGCGGATCCCAGCCAGGGTGCAAAGAATATCTCCACGGGCAGAAAAAACCAACAACGTAACCACCGTAAAAGTTGAACTTGGCATAGCAAATGAGCCTGGGATAAATTTACGTATTGGCATGACTGCAGACATAGATTTTGATGCCGGACGTTTGCCACCAAAACCGCTGGTGCCCACCGTTGCAATCGTCACTGAAAACGGTAAACCGGGGGTATTGGTGCCGGGACCAGAAAACCAACCGCGATTTAGCGAAGTTGGCCTCGGCAGCAGCAGCGGCAAAGACACGCAAGTGCTTTCGGGGGCAAAGCCAGGGCAACAAGTATTTGTCGACCTACCCCCCTGGGCTAAAAAAAGAAAAAGCGAATAAAATTTAATACTGATATAACGATAAAGCGATAGGCAAACACAAGCCAGCAAAAAACCCAGGCATCGAAGCGCGAATTAGCCTAGAGAGACGCAAATACAAAAATACATAATTGCAGAGAAAAAAACAACGATCTCTTAACCAACAAAGCCAGTAACGTGCTAAAATAATTAAAACTTTGACTGGAGCAAATGAATCATCTTGATTTCTCGTTTTCTGACCTGATCTCCGGATACGTAAATTCATTTGATCAAAACAATAAAACTATTGAATTAACCACGTCAGATGGTCGCAAGTACTCAGCTGAACTAACAGGAAACACCTACGCCAAGCAAACACAAAATCTAAACGAAGAATGGCAAGACAGAGGCGGAAAGCTTAACGAACTACTCGTTCCAGGACAACTGGTATTTCTATACGGAACCTTCTTTCCCGAAGAAAATACACGGTTTGAAGTCAATTATATCATATTTTCCGGGGAAAACAAAAACGATCACCGCTACAGCGAACCCAAATGGTGGATAAATCAAATTGATTCAATTGCAGCCAAATACATTAAATGGCAATTTAGCTATCCCAATGAAGAGATTAATTACCAAAAGTACAGAACTCTAATAAATCTTAGCGGTGACAAAAAAGAAGGTGATTACCTCCAGGAAACAGATACCATATCAAGGATGGTATACGGCATGGCCTCTGCCTACATGCTAACCGGCAAAGATGAATACCTCGAGGCAGCGGAAAAAGGTACCGAATATCTACGGGAAAAAATGCGTTTTGTAGACACAGACACTGGAATTATTTATTGGTACCACGGGCAAAAAGTAAGCAATAGCGGCCAAGAGCAAAAACTAATAGTATCTGAATTTGGAGATGATTACGATTCAATCCCTGCCTATGAGCAAATTTATGCCTTAGCAGGGCCCACCCAAACCTACCGTCTCACTGGTGATCCCAGAATTCTAGACGATGCCGAAAAAACCATAGACCTGTTTGACTCATATTACAGGGACAAAGAAAAAGGAGGATATTATTCTCACATCCATGCGGTAACCCTTGATCCCCATCACGAATCCCTAGGAAGAAATAAGGCCAAAAAGAATTGGAATTCAGTGGGCGACCATGCACCGGCCTATCTGATTAACCTCTGGCTCGCCACCGAAGAAAACCGTTACCTGGACATGCTAGAGGATACATTTGATACAATCTCTACTCGCTTTCCTGATTACGATAATAGCCCATTTGTTCAGGAAAAATTCTTTGATGACTGGAGCAAAGATCAAGAGTGGGGCTGGCAACAGAACCGCGCAGTGGTGGGGCACAACTTGAAGATTGCCTGGAACTTAATGCGCTTTCAAGCGATCAAACCAAAGGATCTATACAAAAACTTAGCTGAAAAAATTGCCGGGTTAATGCCTAAGGTGGGTTATGACAACCAACGTTTTGGCTGGTATGACGTGGTAGAGAGAGTATTAAAAGCAGGTCAAAAATTCCATCGCTATGCATGGCACGACAGAAAAGCGTGGTGGCAACAAGAGCAAGGTATTCTCGCTTACTTGATACTTCAGGGCCACAATCCTGAAAACAAAGAATATAAAAAATATGCCGACGAGTCAGCCACATTCTATAATGCATTTTTCCTTGATCACAATGACGGTGCTGTTTACTTCAATGTGCTAGCCAATGGCGTTCCTTACCTGCTCGGCACCGAAAGGTTCAAGGGAAGCCATTCAATGAGCGCATACCACTCAACTGAACTCTGCTTCCTCTCAACGGTTTACATTGATCTAATGATCAAAAAACGACCTTTAGATCTCTTCTTCAAGCCATTGCCCAATGGCTTCAAGGATAGAATTCTTCACGTGTCCCCAGACATGCTTCCAAAAGGAAGCATTGAAATAACAGCCTGCCAGATAAACGGGGTTGAGTACACTAATTACGACGCTAAAGGGCTAAGCGTAACACTTCCAGAATCAGATGAACGCTTGAAAGTAAAAGTTACGGTAACACCTAAGTAGGAGGAACAACAAATGGAACTCAGCAAAAAAACTACGAAGGGATGGCAAGTTATAGAAGTAAATGGACAGGTAGACTCTAAAACAGTGGGAGACCTGAGGGATTATCTTGACGAAAATATCAAAGGAGATTTACCAGTAGCCTTAGAATTAAGCGATGTTCCCTTCATGTCGAGTGCAGGTTTACGGACCATGCTAACTCTTTACCGCAAGACCCAAGACATGAATGTAAAACTTTGCCTGGTCGGCCTAATCGAAGAGATCGCCGAGACAATGAAAGTAACAGGATTTTACCAATACTTCACAAACTACCCAAGCTTATCAGCACTTCCCGAGGAACAAAAATGACAATAATTGAAAGAATAGATCAAAGATCAACCGAAACGATTAACGGCTACAAAGTGAGGCCTGGCAAACCCTTGCCCTTTGGAGCATCCCTTATTCAAAACGGTATAAACTTCTCAATTTATAGCTCTGCCGGCACCAGCTGCACACTGGTCTTGTTTGAAAAAGAGCAAGACCAACCCTTAGTAGAAATTCAGATTCCAGAAAACTATAAGATTGGAGATGTGTATAGCATAATAGTTTTTGATGTAAATCCAGAGGAAATAGAATACGGATACCGCATTGATGGCCCCCACAACCCGGGGGCAGGCCATAGATTCAACAGGGCTGAGATCCTCATGGATCCTTACGCACGCCTGATCTCAGGCAGAGATGAATGGGGCAAAAAGCCCAATTGGGAAAGACCCTATCCCTATAGAGCTAGGGTCCCCTTCGATGACTTTGACTGGCAAGATGACCGTCCACTAGAAATAGATCCTGCAGACCTCGTCATATATGAATTACACGTAAGAGGATTCACAAAGGATGGAAGCTCAGGGGTGAGTCATCCAGGCACCTATGCCGGCCTCGTTGAAAAAATTCCCTACTTGAAACAACTGGGCATCAATGCAGTGGAATTGATGCCTATCTTTGAGTTTGATGAATTTGAAAATTCAAGAATTCATCCAGAAACAAATGAGCAGCTTTATAATTATTGGGGCTATAGCACCCTAGGTTTCTTTGCCCCCAAGGCTGCATTCGCCTCCACGGGCAAATTTGGCATGCAAGTAGATGAATTCAAGCAACTGGTAAAATCACTACATGCCGCCGGCATAGAAGTGATTTTAGACGTGGTATTCAATCATACGGCAGAAGGCAATGAAAATGGGCCAACATTATCATTCAAAGGACTAGACAACAAAACATATTACATGCTTACACCAGAAGGATATTACTTCAACTTCAGTGGCACAGGAAATACTCTAAATTGCAACAACCCTGTGGTCAGATCCCTAGTACTTGATTGTCTACGCTATTGGGCTGCTGAATATCACATTGATGGTTTCCGCTTTGATCTTGCATCAATCCTTGGCAGAGATCCATGGGGAGCTCCCCTATCTAATCCACCGTTGCTTGAGACACTTGCTTTTGATCCAATACTATCCTCATGCAAATTAATTGCAGAAGCATGGGATGCAGGTGGTCTCTACCAAGTAGGCACATTTCCTGCTTTTGGAAGATGGGGTGAATGGAACGGAAAATACAGAGATTGTGCGCGCAAATTTCTAAAAGGAGACCAGGGACAAATCGGAGAAATCGCCCAACGGCTGCAAGGATCACCAGATCTATACAAACACACAGGAAGATCACCGGCGACCTCTGTTAACTTTATAACCTGTCATGATGGTTTTACACTTTCAGACTTAGTCTCATTCAATGAAAAACACAATGAAGCGAATGGGGAAGGGAATAATGATGGCAACAATGATAATTTGAGCTGGAACTGTGGTGCAGAAGGTTGGAGTGACGATCCAAATATACTACAACTGAGACAAAGGCAGATGATGAATGCTATGGCCCTACTACTTACATCAAGAGGTATACCTATGATCGTCATGGGAGACGAAGTAGGTAGATCCCAACATGGAAATAACAATGCCTATTGCCTAGACTCTCCGATATCCTGGCTTGACTGGAAACTACTTGATAGCAACCAAAGCCTACATGATTTCACCAAAGCTTTAATTCATTTCAGACTACAACATCCGGCCCTAAGAGTAAATTCATTTGACAACAAACATACCTACAGCATAGACATGCCAGGTTGTAGTTTCCACGGTGCAGAACCCTGGAAGCCCAACTGGGATGAGAATTCCAGACAATTGGCTTGGATGATGACATCAGAACCCCAAACAACTAGCAATGAAGCCGACATGGTATATGTTGCAGCAAATATGGCACATTACGCAAGCTGGTATGAACTTCCGAAAGCGCCAGCATCATATCAATGGATATTAAATTTCAATACTGGAGATACAAATTGCCAACACTTTACCCCTGGTAATGAACTAGCACAAAGCGGAATACTGGTAGGAGAGAGATCAATTGTAATAATTACAGCGTCAAAAATAAAACCGGAATCAACAATATGATTCTGGCTAGCACCAAATAAACAAAAATCACTTCATCATCAAATGACACTCAGCATCCAATCAATCGAAGAAAATGAAATTGTCACCCTTGTCCTTCAGGGCGATGTTGACACCAAAACAGCCCCTGAATTACTTGAAGTTTTAACAAATCTGAAGCTCAAGGAAATTAGTCATCTCAAAATACAATTGACCGAGGTTAACTTTATGAGCAGCGCTGGCCTAAGAGCACTTGTTTTTGCCAAACAAAAAATGGTACATGATTCAGTTGTATCAGTGGTGAATGCAAATGAGGAAATAAAAGATGTAATAACTAAGACAGGCTTATCAACTGCAGTATCCTTCATAAATAGTTAAAAACATTCAGACTGACCGATGGAAAACCTTAATCCAAATCCTAATGTACTTAATAAAATAGTCGTTCCGCCTTCCATGGAAAGATGGGACGAATTAATGGAGTTTGTCTCAAGTGAGTCAAGAAAAAACATATCAGACAAGAAAAAATCCTATGGCCTAATATTGGCAGCAGAAGAGATTATCTCAAACATAGTTAGAGTGTCTGAAGGGAAAGAAAAAATTATGATTGAAATCTCCTCACAAAAACGCATCTCTGAGGATAAAAAATTGTTATTTGATTTATCAATAGCTGATAATGGCATACACTTTGATCCGGAATTTGAGACGCTAAAAAATCCCTGCCCAGACATTCCAGTGTCTGATCGCAAAATTGGCGGTCTAGGCTTATTTCTAGTTAAAAATTCCTGCGATCATGTTAGCTATGTCTACAAAAATCCCTTTAACATATACACTCTATCCGTATATATTGACCAAATAGAAGAAGATCAATGAAAATTCGAAGTGAATTCAACAAAAAATTTGCATCAATCAAATGGCAAATCACCATAAGAACATGGCTGATTCTGATCCCTTGCTTTGCAATAAGCAATGTAGTTATTATTGAGAACGGGAAAATTTTAATGGAAAGAAATATACGTGAACGCCTAAAAACAAACTCAGAACTTTTAGACTTTGCTATTCAGCGATGGGACAAGGCGTCTAAGGATGAAATAAAATTTCTAAGCAAACATCCACAAGTTCAACTGGCTGCCGAAAAACGTGATCGATCATACTCAGCAATGCTATTCAAAAATCTTAATGAATATAGTAAATACAAAGCATGGAGACTATGGTCAACGAACGGCGATCTTATAGACTATACAAGTCACTTCAATTACAAAATCAACCCTGACGTCGTTAAAAACAATATAATAAATTCAAAGTTTTTTCAGAGAGCAGTTACACATAATATTTCAACATTTGACATTCAAAAGTCTGTTATTACAGGAATTCCATGTATAGAAGCTGCTTATCCAGTTTACTCAATATCTGCTAATAAGCTAGACAGCACAACTACTGGGGTTCTAAACTACTGCCTTGACCTAAGCTATATCGGACTTGATTCTGGCTTGAGTGAACTATATAAAACCTTAAGCAGTGAAATGTATGACAAAACATTCGCGGATAGAAATTTATTTTTCAGATATTATGCTTGGCTTTTCAGGCGAGACTCCATCTCCCTAACCGAGAGCAGCCTTTCAAAGTTTGTACTTTTAACTAAAACAGGACACCTTATATTTCCTATTAATAAAAATTTTCAATCAAATAAAACTATCGATACAAAAATACCAGTTTCAACCCTAGAATCTGCCCGTAAAAATGGATGGGAACAACTAATAAATCTTGCGGTAGAGAATGATAAAATATTCAGAAAAATACAAATTCAGGGTACTGAATACTACGTATACAAAAGTAGTGTAGATGGGATTTGGACATCATTCACGCTTATCCAATCAGATTTATTTATACTTATGCTGGGATTTATCATATTTAGCATAATTGTACTGCAAATATTCACCATGATAATTATAGTGATCGGTCTTTACTGGCAGGCCCTAAAAATTTCAGAGCCCATAGATCTCGCAAGAAATAGCATTAAAAAAATTAGCGATGGAGAATTCAATATTAACATTGTTCACAATCGTTCCGATGAAATTGGAGCCTTATATGATGATATTAATTCAACAGCTGTGCAACTAAGAGACTTTATCAAAAAAGTTACTGCTCATGCCGTGACTAGCAAACAACTCGAGACAGCAAATCGAATTCAGAAAAACTTTTTGGTAGAAGAACTGCCTGAAAGCAATTTTTATGAATTAGCTGCTACATTTATCCCTGCATATGAAATTGGTGCAGACTGGTACGACGCCATAAGCATGAATGATAAAATATATTTTGTAATTGCTGATGTTTGCGATAAGGGGGTGGCATCTGCTCTGTTTATGTCTGTATTTAGGACATTAATGAGATATACGCTCTTAAATTATAACTCTGATCTAAATACTAAATGTGACGAAATACTTATGAATGTAATTTCACTGGTAAATAATTACATGGCAACAACTCACGAAAAAGCTACTATGTTTGCCACTGTATTCATGGCAAGTTATTCATATAAAGAAAATACCCTGTCCTATGTATGCGCAGGCCATGAACTTCCAATTATAGTTCGGGCTGAGGGCTTGGAAACTCTAAAGCCAACAGGTCCAGCAATTGGGCTATTTCCAGGGGCAGAATTTAAGGTCAATCAAATAAACTTCTATCCAAGTGATATAATTTTTTCCTATACAGATGGTCTTACAGATGCTCGCTCACCAGAAAAAGTTTCCTGGGGAGTTGAAAATCTTAAAAATGCGATTATGGCATTACCATATAAAAGTTATTCAGCTGAAAAATTGCTAACAGATATTGCCGCTAAAGCTATTAAGCACATTGATACTGCCGAGCAATTTGATGATCTTACAATTTTTGTACTAAAAGCAAAAAATGATCAACAAACATAAAATGAATTTCAAGCAATTTTGGCTAAATTGGCTTGAACGAAAACTAAGGCACCAATATCAGCACTTACATTGCAAATATGGTAATTACAAATGCTAGAAACTTGTCTTTCTGTCATTCATTAATTGATCAAAAAACATAAAAAATAGTAAAACTCAATCAACTTGCCCCTAGAAGATTTATTTGATTGCATGCCTCTTGCGGGCACAAAGCTTAAACCACAACAGCCAACAAGCAAAACTCCAAAAGCCAAAGCAATCAAAGCAAGGCAATGCCATGCCGTGGATAAATAGACAAACATTAGAATACTTTAGCTAATTCTTACCAAATCCTTTTTTGCAAACAATGACAAACTCAGCAGACAAAGTCCTTGTGCTGATCGAAGAGCACTATGACGAAACAGAATACAACACATTTAACGAGTTCTTCCCAAAAAAGAATATTAAGATAGACTATGCATCCTATTTATGGGGAAATGAATCTATTACATTTGAAGGCAATGATAAAACCAGCAAAGTTGAAGTATCACTTTGCGTTAGCAAAGTAAACCTAAGTGACTACAAAGGGCTTATTTTGATCGGTGGGTATGCAATGGATAGATTACGCTATCAAGCTAGCATCGGAGCTGATCGCAACCAAGCACCAGCGGTAAAGCTTCTTCGTGAGGCAGTAGATTTGATGGATAAAGAAAAATTAGCCATTGGAACAATCTGCCATTCTCTTTGGCTATTTTGTGCTGATCCTAGTTTACTGAAAGGCAGAAGCGTAACATGTGCCCATAATATAATCTGCGATGTTGAAAATGCCGGAGCCCATATTGTGACATCTGGTGATCAGAATGTTGACACCCATAAAGATGGATTTCTTATTACGGGCAAGCACCCAGGAGTCGTAGACACATTTAATGATCTATTTGTAGATTGCCTTGCAGCCATTAAGTGAGTAGATATTAATCTAAGTTAGAATTTACTAAAAATAAAGCTCTACCAATGGGGCCTGTAAACTGCAGGTCCCATTTTTTATTATAGGGATCACAAAATAGCCCATTAAGTAAAACAGTAAAGCTCAATACCTGATTGCATTTCATCCTAGATTAGTTAAATATAGAAAAAAGTTTATGTCCGTACTAAAGATTAAGTCGCGGCTATTTGAACTGGCATATAGCCATAGGCTTAAATAAAACTAGCAACTCAGCAAGCGATGGCTTTAGCTCAGCCATTCCGAGCAATGGAATAATTTATTGGGAATGAAAAAACAAGGCTGGCTTAATATGAAAATACTCTTATACTAAATTTAGAATTCACGACCGATGGTGCTACAATAGGGAAAGCCTTAATTTCCCAATGTCGCTCCCTGTTAGTTTCACCGTTGGCTCATTATTCCCAAAAACCAGCACTGGTGAATTAAATATTATTTTATCTGATGGGCTTACACTTAGCACCATAGGTTCTTCGCAAGTAATCACATCTAAAACCCCAACCCAAGGCACTACTACCGGAATAGTGGCAGCACCAGATAATTTAACAACTGGCCTAAGTATCACATCAGATGCAATTACAATACCTGGCATATCAAAGTTTTTGTCAAATTATTTAATACCACAGATAACCGACAAAAATATCTCAAATAATAATTCAATCTTTAGCCAGTGGTTTCAACTTGTAAGCAGATACTTTAGCAGCGCTCCAAGAAATGAAACAATCAAGCGCGCATTAACCATTGGATACGACGGCAAGTTCAAAGACAATGCCGCAACAAATGATGATTTCTTTAATGCCAATGGGGTGGTGCCCACAGCCGGAGTAAAACCAACAAGTGCAACTGAGATTCGCAATGCCGAACTCTATGCTGAGCTGGCAGACATTAGTAAATATAATCCAAGCAAACTATGGGCTCTTTATAAAGCCACTGACGAAACTGTATCATCAAGCTTTGACACAAAGGCCCTCCTAGGCAATCTAAATCATGTTCCAAATGCTGATTTATGGTATCCAACAATATTGTATACATACAGCGATAAAAATGGAAAGCCAAGTTACCCGGGGCCAGTCTTAATGATTGACCCTGGCGACGATGGCTCTAAAATAAATCTCAACATAAGCAATAAGATAACAATTGATGGTCTTACCGAAGCACAAGTACAACAAGCGACATTGGTTCCAAATAATTCTTATGGTTTAAATACTAGTGATGGCCTAGGTGGTAATTCATCAACAAATTTTCATCTTCATGGCGGTCATGTATATGCTGGTGGATTTAGCGACAATGTAGTTTCAAGGTACACAGCTGGTCAAAGCTGGACAACTTCTATTGATTTCCTCCCCTACTATCCCCCTGGTTCCCTGTGGTATCACCCTCACTACCATCCTTCAGTTAACCAGCAGGTATATGGTGGCCTGACAGGTTTCATGCAAGTAGGAGATCCCCTAAGCAAAATTCCATATTTTAAGGATATTCCGAGAAATATAGCCATACTTAAAACTGCAAATATTGGCATAGACGCCACAACTGGAAAATTACATTTAGATGCTTTTGATTCCAACTGGGGTGCAGGCAATACCGCACTTACTTTCAACAGAATGCAACTCATAACTGTTAATGGAGAATATCAACCCCAAGTTCAGCTGACAAAAGGTGGATGGCAAGCCATAACAATTAGCAATGAAGATAATAATTTTTTCTTTAATATTTCACTGGTCAATACCTCCACTACGGGGGTAATTACAAAACTCCCCCTATACATATATGGAGAAGATGGAGAGCAGTATCCCCAAATTACCGCTGTAGAAGGCAGCCTTGGATTAAATCAACCAAATCCAAGTTTGCCCCCTATCGGATATAGCAAGGCTGAAGACACAATAAATGTTCCATCTGGAAAACGAGTTGATTTATTATTTTATCTGCCTGAGGGTATAACAGAACTACAATCTACCTACAAATTCACCACGTCCGATGGTACCTATGTAAATGCCAATCAACGATTCCCTGCCAATCAATATCCAGATTATAGCCTTGCTAATTCACTCAATAACTCACCAATTTCCAGTCCTGGCCCCTTAGCTGTTTTTAATGTTTCTAAGGGTACACCTCTACCATCAGAAGCATTTTTAAATAGCCAAATAAGCACTGCAAACCAAGGAATAAAAATTCAAGATGTAACCCCAGATTCCCATGTTGAAAATCCAGATGCAGTGGCAAGCATTAATTTATTTGCCACCGATTCAGCTGGGAAAGAAATTTGGCAGCCAATTCGTAAGCGAGAATTTAATTTCTCGATTCTTACATTGGTTGGCCCAAAAGAAGAATATGATCAAGCGACGCAACAAATGATTGCAGCAAATAATCTAGACTATCAAAGATACAGTTTAACAAATAGTTATCTTTCTCAGATAAAAATAGCAGCATCTCCTAATTCTTGGCTGGGGTATGACAGACCAGACCTTATAAATGATCATGTTTTTCCCAACGGCAATTTAATCGTTGCTCAAATTGGAACTATTGAAGAATGGAGGCTTAGAAACTGGAGCTGGAGCTTTAATACAACTCCACTATTTGGAATAAATGGCCAAAATGATTTAGCCGGACCATCTGGATATCCTTCCGGTGGCTATTATGCGGCTCATCCCTTCCATATCCATGTCAACAACTTCCAAGTCAAGTCAAGTGACAATGAAATCAACAATAAAAGAAACTTGCAAGATACTGCAATGCTCAATTCCTCAGGTTATAAATTTTATTTTGACAACAATCCCAATGATTCAGTGCCAGGGCAAGTGGTGTCTTTAGATTCGCTAGCACCAGGAACATTCCACCCATTACCTGAAGCCAGTGATCCATCAAAATATAAAAACTTATATACCGGTGGCGCCGATGATACAACTATTAAAATGGCTTTTCAAGATTATATTGGCACCTATGTGATGCATTGTCATATGCTAGAGCATGAAGATGCTGGCATGATGCAAACGATCAAAGTAATCAACAATACCAAAAACAGTTGGCTAGCCCCATCCCAAGGCTTTATTAATAACAATCAAGGTATTCAGGTTAGAAGGGCTAGTGATTTTACTCCTTTTTACCTAAAAAACGTTAGTCAAAATGGTCAGAATTGGGAACGAATTGCATTTAGTGATGTTACAAGCGATACGGCTGATTTCCAGCAAGATATTATCTTATCTGGTCAAGTCAACGGAATGGCAGGGCAAGTTGCCATATATGATGGCAGTGCATTGGCAGCAAACAAAACACAACAACTTGGCTCTATTACCCCCTACCAAAACTCATATCTTGCTCCATACGTGCAAGCATTAGACTTTACGGGTGACAATCAAAATGACATTATAACTGCAGGCTTTACAAAGGTAAAAGATGGCGGCATTGTGTCAATACATAGTTTTGCAATGACGCTTTGGTTAAACAAAAATAACGGCAGAACTTGGGAAAAAGCTGGCGAAATTCTACCCTATGAACAGATTGCCCACCATGGCTACTTGCCCGTCTCGGGTTCTACAAGCACTAATCAGTCAAGCGTAGATCATTCAAGTATGGATCACGTCGCCAGCGCGGTACCTGGTCAGGTTGATATAAGTCCTCTGGCAACACTAACAGCTGATCAAGTGGCATTTACAGCCGGAGATTTTAACTTAGATAACTTCACTGATTTCGCACTTTCCTATGCAATCAATGGTGGAATCAGAGTCACAATTCTTGATGGGGCGGCATTATCTCTGGCCTATCAAACAGGCAAGCTTGACGGAGGCTATCTACCCAATAGCAATATTCTCGCTGATGCAGTTATTCTTGATTCTCAATTAGATGGCTTAAGCAAGTTTGTATTAACCACAGGATTCAACTCCTATGCCCAGGGAGTGCTGGAAAATCTACTCATTACAACCCAATCATCAGCTGGCACAAAGGAATATACCCTTGGCTTGCAGGTTGGTCATTTTATCGCCACCTCGGAAGCTAATCCCCATACGGGACATGCCACACCTTTGATGCAGGATGATCGATTGGTAAACCTCGGCCCCTTCCCCCTAAATTTTATTGAGCAACTCAATCTTCCGGTTGGAACTGCAGCCGCTTCTCCAGTATTCACTGGACCAATAGCCCAAGGCACATTACTTATTGGGGATCAACTCACCATTTCTCAAGGCAACGGATACAATGGCAATAAATCGAATGGTAATAACATACTCAATAGCACCCAGCAACTTGTGGTGCAGCTGGATGGCCTCAAAGAAGTCAACAGACAAGATCTATTAGGCATAACTAATACAAATTTTGATAGTATTATTGGTGCAACTGATGTTAGATCACGTAACCAGTTAACTGCAATGCTTTATCAAGCTTATACAGGGGAATGGATACTTCCATCCTTGGAAGCCGCAATGTCTGCCAGTGTCCTTGGCACAGGGGGCACGGCAACTGATTTGGCAGCGACAATTCTAATGGATCCTCTGTTAAAACCAAAAGTTGATGTGTTTTACGGAGGTGAATTTAATAAGCTCTCCACCACACAAATTGTTGGTTCTGCCATCAGAGGCTTATATCAACGCGAGGCAACTGTGGATGAAATTTGGTACTGGAATTGGTTTGTAGATTCAGGTAATTTGTCAGCTAAATCACTGCTACCCCTGGCAATACTTCAATCCACAGAATCTGGAACTTTTAAAGGATTTACATTTAACAGTAATCCCGATTTAATCAATGGAGATGTATACAAAGTCGCCCTTTCCTCGGCATCTCAAAACTGGAGTCAAGCCTTGTGGTCTACTTCCGCAAATGTCAGTGGCTCCTTTGGTCAAGGCTTTCAAGATGATACGTTGCGCTACAACATTGGAATGAATAGTATCCTTTCCAACCAGGCCCCTCTGGCCAGCTGGCAAAACACCCAATCAGTCTTTGATACTTACCAAAGCCTGACCTTAAATCAAATGAGTGGAGTACAAGTATCTCCCAGGGGCCCATTCTAATAAGGGGTAAAAATTCAAATTTCAAAGGGTGCTGGCCAACGAATTCATAAGACTTACAGATGATGCGTTTAGTAAATTGTTTGGTGGTAATTAATACCACCAAATAACACATTAGCTCCTGCAAAAAACCGCAGCACCCGAGGATTCAATCGATCGAGCGCATGGAGCTCTTTCTTCTAAATGTATTCCACATCTGGAGACGCCCTCGGCAATTACTTAGTCATATCCTATCTTTATATCCTATCCATTTACCGATGCCGATGCTTAAAGGTTTGGCCTGGCAATCTGGCCCTTTCAAATACATTTAGCCCTTTGAGCACAAGCCAAACCAATACAACATCCCCCATGAATAGATTTATACAGACATTTATGAATAAATTTCTGGCAAGCGCAGAGCTAATTACATTTTTAACTTATAATAGTCATCCAATGGGCAAACTGTCCCAAGAACCAAGAGATAATTGGCCGCTGTAGCGATAAAATAAGGTAATAATTTCAAACACAAAATGAATAAATCTAATAAATTTTTAACATTTAAGCTTGGGTTACTTGCCCCTGCCGCCCTCGGCTTGGTTGCCCCCCTCGGCGCCATGGCCGCAGACCTCAACATGGACGGCGTCAACAAGTACGCCACCTCCAGGGATCAGGTCACCAGCATCACCCAGTTCTCTGATGTACAGCCCACCGACTGGGCTTATCAGGCACTGTCTAACCTGATCGAGCGCTACGGCTGCGTTGCCGGTTACCCCAACGGCACCTTCCGTGGTCAGCACTCCCTGAGCCGCTGGGAAGC